>NZ_SRUS01000001.1:0-869964 GCF_004794715.1 Mesorhizobium sp. M8A.F.Ca.ET.207.01.1.1
TCTACGCCCGCGCGCTGAATGGCGAGATCAAGAATTTCACCGGTGTCGATTCTCCTTACGAAGCACCGGAGAAACCGGAGATCCATCTCAAGACGCTCGGCAAGTCGGCCGAAGAGATGGTAGATACACTGGAACACTGGCTGGACGAGCGTGACATTGCCGAAGAGCAATATGACAATGGCGGCGGCATCTGACGACAGGCCGATACTCGAAATCTTCGAGCGGCTGGCGCTGGCGGCCGGGCGCGAGGTCATGCGCGTGTTCCATGCCGGCTGCGCGGTCGACCGCAAATCGGACTCCTCGCCGGTGACCGAGGCGGACCGCGAGAGCGAGAAGATCATTCTTGCCGGCCTGCGCGCGGAATTCCCCGACATTCCCTGCGTGGCCGAGGAAGAAGCGGCTGCCGGTGTCATGCCGGGCGAACTTGGCGAGGCTTTCTTCCTTGTTGATCCGCTTGACGGCACCAAGGAATTCGTCAACCGGCGCACCGACTTCACCGTCAATATCGCGCTTGTCCGCCATGGCGTGCCGGAAGTTGGGGTCGTCTTCGCCCCTTGCGGTGGCCGCTTCTTTTCCGGTCTGCCGGGCAGGGCGGAAGTCCTCGACATCGACGGCGATTACCAGATTATCGCCCGTCGGCCGATTTCGGTGAGAACGGCCGCGTCGCCGCTGGCAGTGGTCGCCAGCCGCTCGCACAACACGCCGGAAACCGAAGCCTATATTCGCGACCTTGGCGCCGCCGAGATCGTCTCGGTCGGTTCGTCGCTGAAATTCTGCCTCCTCGCCAATGGCGAGGCGGATGTCTATCCGCGCTTCGGTCGCACCATGGAATGGGACACCGCGGCGGGTGACGCGGTGCTGCGCGCCGCCGGCGGCACGACGCGCACGCTGGACGGCAAGCCCTTGGCCTATGGCAAGCGCAACCAGGCCGATGACGAGGACTTTGCCAATCCGCATTTCATTGCCAGCGGCAGCGCTGCAACCGGAAGGCGCATCGAACGTTGAGGTGGAAACCTCCCGTAGATGGCCTATCCTGTATGGACGTTCCCTGAGTCGGTAGTTGAATGTCCTTTTTTCAGAAATGCCATGCCGTCACTTTGGGCGGATTTCCGGTATGGACCAGCAGTCGAGATGAACTAGGCCTCAGGATGTTGCTGGGCCTCTACGCCCTCTCTCCCGCCCTTTTCGTCTTCGTCGAAATGTCTCCCACGGCCCTGGCATTTGTCGCGGCACTCATGGGTGCTCTTACCCTTTTGACCAAGGGGGCACGCTTTGGCAGGGCAACGATAGGCCTGGCCGTCACTCTGGCTCTCTTGTCCGGCTTTGTCCTGTCGAGCGCCCTGTGGTCGGTCGACGCGAGCCGCTCTCTCATGGCGGCGAAGGACGTGTTTGGCTACTCGGTCGCCGCTATCTTGCTGTTTGAGTGCATTCTGGCGCTTCCGGACGCTCAACGCGATCGGCTGGCACGGGTCTCGTTATTCGGCATGTTGATTGGCCTGGTGTCGGTGATGGGTTGGGAACTGTATTTTGCGTTTTTGACCAAAGATCCAAGATTTGTGGAAAATGTTTTCACCCTCCACAAGATCACGGTCTACGGAGCTTTTTTTGCCGTCATATTTCTTGCGCAGCCGAGGCTGGTCTGGAAGGGGCTTGCGGCTCTCTTTGCCGTGCTGACATTGCTCTACGGCCAATCGACCGGCGTCAATCTGGCGATTGTCTTCGTGGCGGCGATGTTTGTCATGCCCGCCAAATACCGCCAGCACGCCTTGGTCGGATTCTTCGCCGCCTATTTGTCTCTTGCCCTGATTGCCCCTTTCGTCGTCTCGCCGCTGTTTGCCTACCTCAAAACAACGGGCTGGCTGGCTTTCTATCCGGGAACGTTCGCCGCGCGGCTTGATCTTTGGCAGATGATCTCGCCCCACATTGCGGAGCAGCCGGTTCTCGGCCATGGCGCCAATACGATGAGAAACGCGGTCGGGGTCGTGGTGAATCCCACATATTACGCGCAGGCGGATCTTCCGAGCGCGCACAATATCGTATTCGATTTGTGGTACGAGTTGGGAGCGCTGGGCATCATTGTGTACGGGGTGCTCCTGGGCGCGATCATAAGAATGATCGGCCGTTTGAGCGGCCCCTGCCATTTCATAGCCAGCAGCTATCTGATCATAGCTGTTGTCGAACTGTCGGTCGACCATCGGATCTGGTTGTCATGGGTGCTGGGCACTTTGGTCTTCACAGCGGGCATCTGCATATTGCAGTGCCGTTCCGTGGCCCGGCCGGGAACGGATGACCGGATCACAAGACGCGCAGCGACCTTCTCAAAATAGCGGCGCGAAGCGCACGACCGCCTATGCCGGCGAGGTGTCGCCTCTGGTATCCGGCGCCTATTCGGCCGCGGCCTGCGCCGAGTTCGAGCCGATATAGTTGCGGATCGTTTCGATGATCCGGTTCTGGTCGGACTCGCTGAGATAGGGGTGCATCGGCAGGCACAGGATGCGTTTCGGCAGGTCCTCCGAAACGGCAAGACCGGTCGGCGCGCGCGGGTAGTCGCGATAGGCGATCTGCTCATGCAGCGGCTTGACGTAGTAGATGACGGACGGGATGCCCTTTTCGCTCAGATGCGCCTTAAGGCCATCGCGTTTCGGCGTCTCGATCGCGTATTGCGCCCACGCCGAGCGGCTGCCATCCAGGTTGCGGGCTGCGGTGACGATGTCGCCGAGGCCTTCCGCGTAACGCTGGGCGACCACTTGCCGCGCCACCATTTCTTCCTCGAGGATGGCGAGCTTCTCGATCAGGATCGCCGCCTGAAGCGTATCGAGCCGTGAATTGATGCCGACGCGGACGTTGTCGTACTGCGTCTCGCCCTTGCCGTGGAAGGCGAAGGAACGCAACGCGTCGGCCAGAGCGTCGTCATTGGTGAACATCGCGCCGCCGTCGCCATAGCAGCCGAGCGGCTTGGCCGGATAGAAGCTGGTCGAGCCGACATGGCCGAACCCGCCGCACATCCTGCCTTCGAGCGAGCCACCCATGGACTGGGCGGCATCCTCGATCACCAATAGGCCTTCGCGATTGGCGATGGCCATGATCGCCTCATAGTCGGCGGCAAGACCGAACAGGTCGACGGGGATGATCGCCTTCGGCTTCAGTCGGCCTTCCTTCTTGATGGCCGCGATCGCCGCCTCGAGGCTGGCGATGTCGATGTTGTAGGTCTTCGGATCGACATCGACGAAAACCGGCTCGGCCTTGGCCAGCGCCACCACTTCCGCCGTGGCGGCGAAGGTAAAGCTCGGCACGAACACCGCGTCACCTGGGCCGATGCCGGCGGCGAACAGCGGCAAAAGCAATGCGTCGGTGCCGTTGGCGCAGGCAACCACATGCTTGACGCCGACATAGGCGGCGAGCTTCTTCTCGAATTCGGCGACCTGGGGGCCTAGGATGTAGCGGCCATCTTCGACGACGTGGTCGATCGCGGCTTTCAGCCGGTCGCGGATTCGTTCGCGCTGCGCGCCAAGATCGATGAACTGCATGTCGGCCTCAATACCTGCCACTAACCGGCCCGCTGGTACCAGACTTGGCGCGGCTGAAAAAGCCGGCTGCGGGCCGGGCATATGGTGCAAGTGTCGCAGCCCGTTACCGTGTTTTGCCGGCGCATTGGCCTAAAAAGCCGGGAATCCGGCCTTGGCGGCGCAATTCAGGCCATGTCTATCGCGGTTTTCCGGCGCATGGAAACATAAAGTGATCGCGCTGGACGGCCGATCAGCCGATCTCGTGCCGCCATGGGGGATTTGCGCCGGCCCGTGATACCGTCACCGCCGCCGCCTTGGCGCCGAGCGCCAATGCTTTGCCGATAGCGTCTTGCGACAGGCTGGAAATCGCCGCCTTCGTCAGCAGGCCTTGCTCATGCAGGGAGGCAAGGATGCCGGCATTGAACGTGTCTCCGGCGCCGACGGTGTCCACCACCTTCACTGTCTCCGGCATGACGGTGACACGGTGCTGCTTGCTATAGCCAACGGCGCCTTCGCTGCCATGCGTGACGACGATCAGTTTCGGGCCACGGTCGAGCCAATTGCGCACGACATCCTCGTGCGAACCGGCTTCACCGAACCAGTTGAGGTCTTCGTCCGAAAGTTTGACGATGTCGGCCATCGCCATCATCTCCCGGATGCGCCTGAGGTGCTTGGCCTTGTCGGGGATGAAGTTCGGCCGGATGTTGGGATCGAGCATCATCACGCGGGACTCGTGCTCGCGCCGCATGAATTCCTCATAGGCCGAGCCAGCCGGCTCCGAGATCAGGCTGATGGCGCCGAACAGCATCGCCTCGATCTCGCCGCCGAGTTGCGGCAGGTCCTCGATGGTCAGCATGCGCCCGGCCGTGTTCTCGTCATAGAAGGTGTAGGTCGCCTGGCCGTTGTTCAGCCGCACGAAGGCCAGTGTCGTCGGCCGGGGCGATGTGTGCGCGTAGGTCGAACTGACCTTGCTCGCTCCGAGCGCCTCCCTGAATTGCCCGCCAAACAGGTCCGACGACAGGCCGGAGAAGAAGCCGGCCGGCGCGCCGAGCCGGCCGAGTGCGATCGCCGTGTTGAAAACAGCGCCGCCGACATAGGGAGCGAAGGCCGGCTCACCCTGCGTGGTGGTGCGCGGCAGCATGTCGATGAGGGCTTCGCCACAGCAGAGGATCATGGCTTCCTGGTCTCCGGCGGATAGATCACGCCCTTGCGGATGATGATGTTGGCGTAAAGCCGCGGCTCGCTCGTCGCGACGATGGCATGCGCCGATTTGACCCGTGCATAGAAGTCGGCGCCGGCCAGCGCAACCACCTTGCGGCCTGGTGCGCGCTTGGCGCAGATCGCCTCCATTTCACGATGGACAGGGTCGGCAAGCGACGGATCGCCTTTCACCGAGGCTCGAAACAGCGCCTCCGGAACCGCATCGTCGACCGGAAGCAGCGTCAGTATCGCGTCGAGTACGGGAATGAGGGCATGGCCGTCGGTCCGGACGAGGCGTCTTGCCTGCTCCAGCGCCGGATAGTTCCCGTCGACCAGGGCAATCTCGTCACCATGCCCCATGGCGCGCAACGTTGCCAGAAGCTCCGGACCAAGCAGCGCCGGGATCCCGATCAGCATTCAGGCGCTCCTGGCGATCGTCGTCGAACCGATCAGGAAGCGTTCGGAAAGCGGCAAGCTGGCGCCGCCGAGCGCCCGTGCATGGATGCCCACGCTTCCCTCGCGGACCGCCGGAAGTTTCAGCCCTTCGCCGTCGATGGCGCCGATTGCCGTCACGACCGCCTCGACCAGCTTCTGGCGCACGGCCTTCGGCATCCAGCCGTCGATCACCGCGGCCTCGAAATCGATGACCGAGGATGCTGCGACGATGGCGTAAGCGAGTGCCTGCGAGGCGCTGGCGATCCACTCGTCGAGTTCGGCGCCGATCTCCCCCCAATCCTCGGGTGAGGTCCACAGATACGAGGCCTCGACGCCACGCGCATTGAGTGTTTTTTCGAGCATGGCGATCGAGGCCACGTCGATCAGCTGGGTCGGTTTTCCACCCGGCCCGGGCACGGGCATGGAGCCGAGCGCGCCGGCATTGCCGGTCGGTCCGCCGAACAGCCGGCCGTTGAGCACGATGCCGCCACCGGCAAAGGCGCCGATGTAGAAATAGACGAAGTCCCGCGCCGCGCCCGTCTGGCCAAAGACCAGTTCGGCGCCGCAGGCCGAGGTAGCGTCGTTCTGCAGATAGACCGGAAAATCGCACTGCGTCTGGATGTCGGTCCTGATATCGCGATGGCGCCATTCGTCCATGACCTCGCGCGGCGCGCCGGCGGTGTCGGCCCAGTTCCACAGCTCGAACGGCATGGCGATGCCGAGTCCGGCAATGCGTTTGTCCTGCGCCGGTGTCAGCGCGCCGCGCATCGTCTTCATGCCTGACGTGACGAACTCGACCGTTTCGCGTGGGGCAGGGTAGCGGTAGGAGTGCTGCAGCATTGCGCGCACGTTGCCGAGGAAATCGATCAGCACGAGTTCGGCGCTGCGGCGGCCGATCTTGAGGCCGATGAAGAAGGCGCCTTCGGGGTTGAGCGCCATGGGGATCGAGGGCTGGCCGATCTTGCCGCGCAACGGCGCCTGACGCACGAGCAGGCTTTCTTCCTCCAGTTCGCGCATGATGACCGAGACCGTCTGCGCGGAAAGTCCGGTCATGCGGGCGATGTCGGACTTCGCCAGACTGCCGTGCTGACGCACCAGCGAAAGCACCAGGCGCTCATTGTGATCGCGCATGCCGCTCTGGTTGGTGCCGCGGTGAATAAGGCTCTCATTCGCTTCGGGCGAACCATGCCTCGCAGTGGCGGTCTCCACCCTGTTCCTCCCGTCGTTTCCCCGGCAATGCTTTTGGGTCAGAATGAGTGAAGGACGCAAGGCTGTCAATAATAAATAAGAGTGATTTAATTATTGACAGATGCCTTGGTCTGGTGTTTTTTGATCTGGCATCCGCGCTGGGAGAAGTCGCCTGGATGCCGTGCGGGTGCCGGTTGGCCGGCATTCGAAAATGTTCCACTGGGAGGAAAATCGTGACCAATACAAAATTGTTGAAGTCCACCGTTTTTGCGGCGGCCGCGCTGGGTCTGATGGCGTTCGCTTCGTCCGCATCCGCCGCCGGCGTCGGCGCCTGCCTGATCACCAAGACCGACACCAATCCGTTCTTCGTCAAGATGAAGGAGGGCGCTACCGCCAAGGCCAAGGAACTCGGCGTCGACCTCAAGACCTATGCGGGCAAGATCGACGGTGACAGCGAGAGCCAGGTGGCGGCGATCGAAAGCTGCATCGCCGACGGCGCCAAGGGCATTCTGATCACCGCGTCCGACACCAAGGGCATCGTGCCGACGGTGAAGAAGGCGCGCGATGCGGGCCTGCTGGTGATTGCGCTCGACACGCCTCTCGATCCGATCGACGCCGCCGACGCGACCTTCGCCACCGACAATCTGGAGGCCGGCAAGCTGATCGGCGCCTGGGCCGCCGCGACGCTGGGCGACAAGGCCAAGGACGCCAAGATCGGCTTCCTCGACCTGACCCCCTCGCAGCCGACCGTGGACGTTCTGCGCGATCAGGGATTCATGATGGGCTACGGCATCGACGTGAAGGATCCCAACAAGATCGGCGATGAGAACGATCCGCGTATCGTCGGCCACGATGTGACGAACGGCAATGAAGAGGGCGGCCGCAAGGCGATGGAAAACCTTCTGCAGAAGGACAACACCATCACCGTCATTCACACCATCAACGAGCCGGCCGCGGTCGGTGCCTACCAGGCGCTCAAGGCCGTCGGCCTCGAAAGCCAGGTGCTGATCGTCTCGGTCGACGGCGGCTGCCCCGGCGTGAAGTCGGTCACCGAAGGCGTCATCGGCGCCACCTCGCAGCAATATCCGCTGCAGATGGCCGCGCTCGGCATCGAGGCGATCGCCGCTTTCGCCAAGGATGGTACCAAGCCGAAGCCGACCGAGGGCAAGAACTTCTTCGACACCGGCGTCAACCTCGTCACCGACAAGCCGGCCAAGGGCGTCAAGTCCATCGACACCAAGGAAGGCCTCGCCAAGTGCTGGGGCTGATGCTGGCCTGACCGGTAACAGAACCGGTGCGGCCGGGGGGACTTGATCCCCGGCCGCATCGGGTGGACGATACATCACTGTAAACGCGAACAATCCCGGCGACAGACCGGAAGGCGTGGACGGCGTCAGCGCGTGGCTGAAGCCCTACGGGGAGGAAACATGGCTCAAGCTCAGGAATTCGAGAAGGTTCTCTCGGCCAGCGACACAAGCGTAGCCGCTTTCGACGAGCACAAATCAGCCGTCAAGCGCATCCAGCATTTTCTGCATTCAACGCCGGCGGCGGTGCCGCTGATCGTGCTGCTTCTGTCGATCATCATCTTCGGCATCGCGATCGGAGGGCGGTTCTTCTCGTCCTACACGCTGACGCTGATCCTGCAGCAGATCGCCATCGTCGGCATTCTCGGGGCCGCTCAGACTCTGGTCATCCTGACCGCCGGCATCGACCTGTCGATCGGGGTGATCATGGTGATTTCTGCCGTGATCATGGGCAATTGCGCGGTCAGCTACGGCATGCCGAGCGTGCTCGCCGTGGCGATCGGGCTTGCCGCCGGTGCGGCTTGCGGGCTGCTGAACGGACTGCTGGTCGCCTATATGAAGTTGCCGCCCTTCATCGTGACGCTTGGCACCTGGAACATCGTCATGGCCACGAACTTCATCTATTCGGCCAATGAGACGATCCGCGACACCGACGTCGACACTCAAGCGCCGCTGCTGCATCTGTTCGCCCTGAGCTTCAAGGTCGGCACGGCGGTGCTGACGCTCGGTGTCATTGCCACGGTCGTGCTCGTGATGGTCCTTTGGTACGTGCTCAACCACACCGCATGGGGCCGTCATGTCTACGCCGTCGGCGACGACCAGGAGGCGGCGAAGCTGTCTGGCATCCAGACCAAGAAGGTGCTGGTGACGGTCTACACCCTTGCCGGGCTGATCGCCGCTTTCGCGGCCTGGGTCTCCATCGGCCGCAACGGCTCGATCTCGCCATCAGCCGCCGTCACCGACTACAATCTGCAGGCCATCACCGCGACGGTGATCGGTGGTATTTCTCTCTTCGGCGGCCGCGGCTCCATCCTCGGCACCTTGTTCGGCGCGATGATCGTCGGCGTCGTCTCGATGGGCCTCAACATGCTGGGCGCCGATCCGCAATGGAAAGTGCTCCTCACCGGCGTGCTGATCATCGGCGCCGTCGCCATCGACCAATGGATCAGAAAGGTTTCGGCATGACTCAGGAACCCATCCTCACCGCGCGCGGCCTGGTCAAGCGCTATGGCCGCGTCACCGCTCTCGACAATGCCGATTTCGACCTATACCCCGGCGAAATCCTTGCCGTCATCGGCGACAACGGCGCCGGCAAGTCGTCGCTCATCAAGGCGATTTCCGGCGCGGCCGTGCCGGACGAGGGCGAAATCCGGCTTGAAGGCAAACCCGTCTCCTTCAAGTCGCCGATGGAAGCGCGCGAAGCCGGCATCGAAACCGTCTACCAGAACCTCGCGCTGTCGCCGGCGCTGTCGATCGCCGACAACATGTTCCTCGGCCGCGAGATCCGCAAACCCGGCTTCGTCGGCCAGTGGCTTCGCATGCTGGACCGTCCGGCAATGGAAAAGCGCGCCCGCGACAAGCTTACCGAACTCGGCCTGATGACCATCCAGAACATCAGCCAGGCGGTGGAGACGCTGTCGGGCGGCCAACGCCAGGGCGTAGCGGTGGCCCGCGCCGCC
The DNA here is from genome assembly GCF_004794715.1 of Mesorhizobium sp. M8A.F.Ca.ET.207.01.1.1. Taxonomy (NCBI): domain Bacteria; kingdom Pseudomonadati; phylum Pseudomonadota; class Alphaproteobacteria; order Hyphomicrobiales; family Phyllobacteriaceae; genus Mesorhizobium; species Mesorhizobium sp. M8A.F.Ca.ET.207.01.1.1. The sequence continues at coordinate 9,313 of NZ_SRUS01000001.1, forward strand.
GCCTTCGGCTCGAAGATGGTCATCATGGACGAGCCGACGGCGGCGCTCGGCGTCAAGGAGAGCCGCCGCGTGCTCGAACTGATCCTCGACGTGAAGAAGCGCGGCCTGCCGATCGTGCTCATCTCGCACAACATGCCGCACGTCTTCGAAGTGGCCGACCGCATCCACATCCACCGTCTTGGCCGTCGCCTGTGCGTCATCGACCCCAAGCAATATACGATGTCTGATGCCGTTGCCTTCATGACCGGTGCAAAAGCACCCCCGGAGACGGCATTGGCGGCCTGAACTGCCTGATTGCCGCTGGGTAAGGAGGCGGGGGTGTTCTCTAAATCGATTGAAAACATGCTGCAATGCACTAGGATGGGCTGGGAGAAACGGTGAAAGCCGGTATGATCAGGCCAAACCGAACGAGAGGCGATATGACATCCGCCATGACGATCGAAGCCCCCGCTCTCGACAATCCCGATCCCAAGACGCTCGCCGAAGAAGTCTTGATGTCGCTCAAATACCGGGTCGGCAAGGACACCACCGTCGCGACCCAGTACGACTGGCTGACCGCCTCGATCAAGGTCGTGCGCGACCGCGTCGTCGACCACTGGATGCAGGCGACCAAGGAAGCCTACGACCAGCAGGAAAAGCGCGTCTATTACCTGTCGCTCGAGTTCCTGATCGGGCGTCTGATGCGCGACGCCTTTTCCAATCTCGGCCTGATGGAGAACATGCGTGAGGCGCTGTCCTCGCTCGGCGTCGATCTCGACCTGATCGCCGCGCTCGAGCCGGACGCTGCCCTTGGCAATGGCGGCCTTGGCCGGCTCGCCGCCTGCTTCATGGAAAGCATGGCGACCGTCGACATTCCCGCGCATGGCTACGGCATCCGCTATGCCAACGGCATGTTCCGCCAGGAAATCCATGACGGTTGGCAGGTCGAACTGCCCGAGACCTGGCTGGACCACGGCAACCCCTGGGAGTTCGAGCGGCGCGAGCGCTCCTTCGAAGTCGGCTTCGGCGGTTCGGTCGAATCGATCACCTCCAGGGACGGCCGGCTCGAACGCCATGTCTGGAAACCGAGGGAGCATGTTCTGGCGGTTGCCTATGACACGCCCGTGGCCGGCTGGCGCGCCAAGCGCGTCAACACGTTGCGCCTTTGGTCCGGCATGCCGATCGATCCGATCCTGCTCGACAAGTTCAACGCCGGCGACCACATCGGGGCGCTGGCCGAAAGCAACAAGGCCGATGCGCTGTCGCGCGTGCTCTATCCCGCCGATTCCCACATGGCCGGACAGGAACTCAGACTCAGGCAGGAATATTTCTTCTCCACCGCCTCGCTGCAGGACATCGTCCAGCGGCATCTGAGCCAATATGGCGACCTGAAGTCGCTTCCCGACAAGGCGGCGATCCACCTCAACGACACCCATCCGGCGATCGCCGTGCCGGAGTTGATGCGGCTTCTGATGGACGTCCACGGCATGGATTTCGATCTCGCCTGGGATATCAACAAGCGTACCTTCGGCTACACCAACCACACGCTGCTGCCCGAGGCGCTGGAAAGCTGGCCGGTGCCGCTGTTCGAGCGGCTTTTGCCGCGTCATATGCAGATCGTCTACGCCATCAACGCGCAGGTGCTGCTGGAGGCGCGCGCCACTGATCAATTCTCCGATGAGCAGATCAGCCGTATCTCGCTGATCCAGGAGAATGGCGACCGCCGGGTGCGCATGGGCAATCTGGCCTTTGTCGGTTCGCATTCGATCAACGGCGTGTCGGCGCTGCATACCGAACTGATGAAGGAGACGGTGTTCGCCGACCTGCACCGGCTCTATCCCGACCGCATCAACAACAAGACCAATGGCATCACGCCGCGGCGCTGGCTCATCCAGTGCAATCCGGGCCTTACCGCGCTCGCCCGCGAGGCGATCGGCGATCGCTTCATGGATGACATCGAGGCGATCAAGGGGCTCGATCCGCTCGCCGACGACACCGCCTTCCGCGAAAAATTCGCCGCCGTGAAGCGCCAGAACAAGGTGAGGCTAGCCAACTTGGTCGCCGACCGCCTCGGCATCAAGCTCGACCCTTCGGCGCTCTTCGACATTCAGGTCAAGCGTATCCACGAATACAAGCGTCAGCTCCTCAACATCCTCGAAGCGATCGCGCTCTATGACCAGATCCGCTCGCATCCCGAGCGCGACTGGATGCCACGCGTGAAATTCTTCGGCGGCAAGGCCGCGCCCAGCTACCACAACGCCAAGCTGATCATCAAACTGGCCAACGACGTCGCCAGGGTGATCAACAGTGACCCTTCGGTGCGCGGCCTGCTGAAGGTCGTGTTCGTACCGAACTACAATGTCAGCCTGGCCGAGGTGCTGATGCCGGCCGCCGATCTCTCGGAGCAGATCTCGACCGCCGGCATGGAAGCGTCGGGAACCGGCAACATGAAGTTCGCGCTGAACGGCGCACTGACCATCGGCACGCTCGACGGCGCCAATGTCGAGATCAAGGAGCATGTCGGCGACGACAACATCTTCATCTTTGGCCTCACCACCGAAGAAGTCGCCGAGCGGCGCAACAATGGCTACAATCCCCGCAGCGTCATCGAGGCGTCCCCCGAACTGGCGCAGGCGGTCGCGGCCGTTTCTTCGGGCGTCTTCTCCCCCGATGATCCCAATCGCTACCGCGATCTGATCAACGGCCTCTACGACAGCGACTGGTTCATGGTCGCGGCGGATTTCGACGCCTATGCCGCCTGCCAGCGCGACGTCGATGCCGTCTGGCGCAACAGCCCGGACTGGTACGCCCGCGCCATCCGCAACGTCGCGCGCGTCGGCTGGTTCTCTTCCGATCGCACGATCCGCCAATACGCCAAAGAAATCTGGAACGTGCCCGTCTGATATGATTGCATGAGGCCACGAACGATGGCCGCAAAAACAAACATTTGGTGCCCGGGGAGGGCGACCGCCTGATGAGGAAGCCGCGCGCGACCGCTGCGACAAGCGGGCCGGACGGACTGGCGTCAGCCAGCGATGTCGAGGCGATTGTCGCCGGTACGCACGGTGATCCTTTTGCGGTTCTCGGTGTTCAGGAGGCCGGCAAGAGCCTGTTCGCGCGCTGCTTCGTTCCGCATGCGCAGTCCGTCACCGCCTACACGCTGACCGGCATCGAGGCAGGCGAATTGACCAGGCGCGACGAAGCCGGTTTCTTCGAGGGCAAGCTGTCGATCAGGAAGCGCCAGCCGCTCCGCTACCACGCGCGCAATGCCGGCGGCGACTGGTGGCTGACCGATCCCTATTCGTTCGGTCCGGTGCTCGGACCGATGGACGATTACTATATCGCCGAGGGCTCGCATCTCAGGTTGTTCGACAAGCTCGGCGCCCATGTCATTGAGCACGAAGGCGCCACCGGCGTGCATTTCGCGGTATGGGCCCCAAATGCCAGGCGCGTCTCGGTGGTCGGCGATTTCAATGATTGGGACGGGCGCCGGCATACGATGCGCGACCGTCGCGACACCGGCATCTGGGAGCTGTTCATTCCCGATATCGGCGCCGGCCGGCCCTATAAATATGAAATCATAGGTCCCGACGGCGTGAGATTGCCGCTGAAAGCCGATCCATTCGCCTTCAAGTCGGAGCTGCGCCCGGCAACGGCCTCGGTGACCGCGGTGCCCCCGGCGCATCCATGGGGCGACGAGGCGCATCGCAATTTCTGGCGCAACGCCGACCCCCGGCGCGAAGCCATCTCGATCTACGAAGTCCATGCCGGTTCCTGGCAGCTTCGCGACGACGGCACCTTCCTGTCCTGGGATGAGCTGGCCGACCGGCTGATCCCTTATGTGGTCGAGGCCGGGTTCACCCACATCGAATTCCTGCCGATCTCCGAGCATCCCTATGACCCGTCCTGGGGTTATCAGACCACCGGCCTCTACGCGCCATCGGCCCGCTTCGGCGATCCGGACGGCTTTGCTCGCTTTGTCGATGGCGCCCATCGTGCCGGCATCGGCGTCATCCTAGACTGGGTGCCGGCCCATTTTCCTGTCGACGAGCACGGTCTGGTCCATTTCGACGGCACCGCGCTCTACGAGCATGCCGACCCGCGCAAGGGCTTCCACCCGGACTGGAACACCGCGATCTACAATTTCGGCCGCCGCGAGGTGGTGTCGTTCCTCGTCAACAACGCCTTGTTCTGGGCCGAAAAATACCATGTCGACGGTCTTCGCGTCGACGCGGTGGCCTCGATGCTCTACCTCGACTATTCGCGCAAGCAGGGCGAATGGATTCCCAACGAAAAGGGTGGGCGCGAAAACCTCGAGGCGGTCAGCTTCCTGCAGAAGATGAACAAGGAGCTCTACGGGCACCATCGCGGCGTCATGACCATCGCCGAGGAATCGACTTCATGGCCAAAGGTCTCGGCGCCCGTCCATGAAGGCGGGCTCGGCTTCGGCTTCAAGTGGAACATGGGCTTCATGCACGACACGCTGGAGTATTTTTCCAAGGAGCCGATTTTCCGCAAGCACCACCACAATGAGCTGACCTTCGGCCTGACCTACGCCTTCTCGGAGAATTTCGTATTGCCGCTCTCGCATGACGAGGTCGTGCACGGCAAAGGCACGCTGCTGGGCAAAATGGCTGGCGACGACTGGCAGAAATTCGCGACCTTGCGTGCCTATTACGGCTTCATGTGGGGTTATCCCGGCAAGAAGCTGCTGTTCATGGGCCAGGAATTCGCGCAGCGCCGCGAATGGAGCGAGGCGCGCGCGCTTGATTGGAACCTGCTCGATTTCCGGCCGCATCGCGGCGTCTGGCAGACGGTGCGCGATCTCAACTATCTCTACCGTTCACGTCCGGCCCTGCATGGCCGCGACTGCGAGCCCGAAGGGTTTTCCTGGCTGATCGTCGACGACAGCCAGAATTCGGTTTTCGCCTGGGTGCGCAACGCTCCTGGCGGCAATCCGGTCGCCGTCATCTCCAATTTCACGCCGGTGCCGCGCGACAATTATCGTGTACCTCTGCCGAAGGCCGGCAAGTGGCGCGAGATCATCAACACCGATGCTTCCGAATATGGCGGCTCCGGCATGGGCAATGGCGGCGTGGTCGAGGCGAGGGCGGAGGGCAAGAGCATCTCGGCAACGATGCTTCTGCCGCCGCTGTCGACGATCATGCTTGAACTCGCCGACGACTGAACTCGTTAAGGCTGGTCAACGCATAAAGACGAGTAACTTGGGAGGGTATAAATGGCAGACTTGAAAAGAACCCAGCCGCTGGCCCGCGACGCCATGGCCTATGTGCTGGCCGGCGGACGCGGCAGCCGCCTCAAGGAGCTGACCGATCGGCGCGCCAAGCCGGCGGTCTATTTCGGCGGCAAGACGCGCATCATCGACTTCGCGCTCTCCAATGCACTGAACTCCGGCATCCGCCGCCTCGGCGTCGCCACCCAGTACAAGGCGCATTCGCTGATCCGCCACCTGCAACGCGGCTGGAACTTCCTGCGGCCCGAACGAAACGAGAGCTTCGACATCCTGCCGGCGAGCCAGCGCGTGTCGGAAACGCAATGGTATGAAGGCACGGCTGATGCCGTCTACCAGAACATCGACATCATCGAGGCTTATGGCCCGGAATACATGGTGATCCTGGCCGGCGACCACATCTACAAGATGGATTACGAGCTGATGCTGCGCCAGCATGTCGATGCCGGCGCCGATGTCACGGTCGGCTGCCTCGAAGTGCCGCGCATGGAAGCGACAGGCTTCGGCGTCATGCATGTCGATGCCAAGGACAACATCATCGCCTTCGTCGAAAAGCCCGCTGATCCGCCCGGCATTCCGGGTAACCCGGAATTCGCCTTGGCCTCGATGGGCATCTACGTCTTCAAGACCAAGTTCCTGATGGAACAGCTGCGCCGCGATGCCGCCGAGCCGGGCTCCAGCCGCGACTTCGGCAAGGACATCATCCCCTATATCGTCACGCACGGTAAGGCGATCGCGCACCGCTTCACCAAGTCCTGCGTGCGTTCGACCGCCGAGAACGAGGCCTACTGGCGCGATGTCGGCACGGTCGATGCCTATTGGGAAGCCAACATCGACTTGACCGACGTGACGCCGGAACTCGACCTCTACGACCGCGACTGGCCGATCTGGACTTATGCCGAGCTGAAGCCGCCGGCAAAATTCGTCCACGACGAGGATGGCAGGCGCGGTTCTGCCGTGTCGTCACTGGTGTCGGGCGATTGCATCGTCTCGGGCGCTTCGCTGAAGAAGAGCCTGATCTTCACCGGCGCGCGCATCAATTCCTATTCGGCACTCGAAGAAGTCGTCATGCTGCCCGACGTTCATGTCGGCCGGAACGCAAAGTTGAAGCGCGTCGTGATCGACCACGGTGTAAGGATACCGGAAGGGCTGGTGGTCGGCGAGGATCCCGCGCTCGACGCCAAGCGTTTTCGGGTTTCGGAAAAGGGCATCTGCCTGGTCACCCAGGACATGATCGACAAGCTGAAGCTTTAGGCCGGATCGGAATGTAGGCGCATGCATGTTCTGTCGGTCACGCCCGAAATCTTCCCGCTGATCAAGACCGGCGGGCTTGCCGACGTAACCGGGGCGCTGCCGATCGCGCTCGCGGCCAAGGGCGTGACCATGCGCACGCTCATTCCGGGTTTTCCGGTGGTGATGGGCGCCTTCAAGAAAAAGAAGGCCGTCTACCAATACCCCTTGTTGCAAGGCGGCAAGGCCGCGATCCATGCCGTCGAGGTCGCCGGGCTCGATTTGTTCGTGCTCGACGCGCCGCATCTGTTCGACCGCCCCGGCGGCCCCTATGGCAACGCCTCGGGCGCGGATTGGCCGGACAATTGGCGGCGCTTCGCGGCGCTGAGCCAGGCCGGCGCCGATATCGCCGGCGGCGCCATTTCGGGCTACCTGCCTGACATCGTGCATGCCCATGACTGGCAGTCGGCGATGACGCTGGCGTATATGCGCTACGGCAAGGCGGTTGGCACACCATCAATGATGACCGTCCACAATCTCGCCTTCCAGGGTCAGTTCGGCGCCGGCATCTTCGGCGAACTCGGTCTGCCGGCCGCGGCGATGGCGCTTGACGGTGTCGAATATTATGGCGGCGTCGGCTTCCTCAAGGCGGGTCTGCAGGCGGCCTGGGCAATCACCACGGTGAGCCCGACCTATGCGCAGGAGATCCGTTCACCGGAATTCGGCATGGGCCTCGATGGTCTCATCAACATGCGTTCAAGCGATCTCCATGGCATCGTCAATGGCATCGACACCGCCATCTGGGATCCAGCAACCGATAGACATCTGGTGTCGACCTATACGGCCGAAACGTTGAAGGCCCGCGCGCCCAACAGGGCGGCCGTCGAGGACCGTTTCGGTCTCGACCGCGACGGCAGCCCGATTGTCTGTGTCGTCAGCCGGCTGACCTGGCAGAAGGGCATGGACATATTGGCGACGGTGATCGACGGCATCGTTGCGACAGGCGCCAGGCTGGCCATCCTCGGCGCGGGCGACGCCGGCCTCGAAGGCGCGCTGCTGGCGGCCGCCGCACGCCACCGTGGCCGCATCGGTGTGGTCGTCGGCTATGACGAGGGGCTGTCGCACATCATGCAGGGCGGCTGCGACGCCATCGTCATCCCTTCGCGCTTCGAACCCTGCGGGCTGACGCAGCTTTACGGCCTGCGCTATGGCTGCGTGCCGGTCGTTGCCCGCACCGGCGGCCTCGCCGACACCATCATCGACGCCAACGAAGCGGCGATTGCAGCCGGCGTGGCGACCGGCTTCCAGTTTGCCCCCAACAATGGTGGCGCGCTGCTGCACGCCATTCGCCGTCTGGCCGACGCCCACGCCAGTTCAGCAACCTTCGAGACCATCCAGCGCCAGGGCATGAAGACCGATGTGTCGTGGGATCGAAGCGCCGAAAAATACGTCGAACTCTATCGCCTGCTGCTTTCGAAAAGGGTTGCCTGAAGCATGATACGCACCGTCTCCACCAAGCCCTATTCCGACCAGAAGCCCGGCACGTCGGGACTGCGCAAGAAGGTGCCAGTGTTCCAGCAGGAGCACTATGCCGAGAACTTCATCCAGTCGATCTTCGACGCGCTCGACGCATTTGCCGGCAAGACCCTGGTCATCGGCGGCGATGGCCGCTTCTACAACCGCGAGGTCATCCAGAAGGCCATTGCCATGGCCGCCGGCAACGGCTTCGGCAAGGTGATGGTAGGGCAGGGCGGCATATTGTCGACGCCGGCGGCCTCGCATGTCATCCGCAAATACAAGACCTTCGGCGGCATCATCCTGTCGGCCAGCCATAATCCCGGCGGCCCGCATGAGGATTTTGGCATCAAGTACAATGCCGGCAATGGCGGCCCGGCGCCGGAAAAGCTGACCGACGCCATCTTTGCCAAGACCAAGGCGATTTCGAGCTTCAAGATCGCCGACATCGATCCAATCGACATCGATACGGTCGGCACCGTCAAGGCCGGCGGCATGACCGTCGAGATCATCGATCCGGTCACCGACTATGCCGAACTGATGGAGAGCCTGTTCGATTTCGACGCGTTGCGCAAACTGTTCAAGTCGGGCTTTCGCATGCGCTTCGACGCCATGCATGCGGTGACCGGACCCTACGCCAAGGAAATCCTCGAACACCGGCTCGGCGCACCGAACGGCACCTGCCGCAATTTCAAGCCGCTGCCCGATTTCGGCGGCCATCACCCCGATCCCAACCTTGTCCATGCCAAGCACCTCTATGACGAGATGATGGGGCCGGACGCGCCGGATTTCGGCGCCGCTTCCGACGGCGACGGCGACCGCAATTTGATCATCGGCAAGGGCATTTTCGTCACCCCGTCGGATTCGGTCGCCATGCTTGCCGCCAATGCCCGCCTGGCGCCCGGCTACAAGGACGGGCTGAAGGGCATCGCCCGCTCGATGCCGACCAGCGGTGCCGCCGACCGCGTCGCCCACAAGCTCGGCATCGGCATCTACGAGACGCCGACCGGCTGGAAGTTCTTCGGCAATCTGCTCGACGCCGGCATGGCGACGATCTGCGGTGAGGAAAGTGCCGGCACCGGCTCCAACCATGTCCGCGAAAAGGACGGTCTGTGGGCGGTGCTCCTGTGGCTCAACATCCTCGCCGCGCGCGGCGAAAGCTGCCAGCAGATCGTCACCGAGCACTGGGCGGCCTATGGGCGCAATTACTATTCGCGGCATGACTATGAAGAGGTGGAGAGCGACCGCGCCAATGCGCTGGTCGACGAACTCAGGGCCAAGCTCGGCTCGCTGCCCGGCACCAGCGTGCGCGGCCTGAAGATCGCCAATGCCGACGATTTTGCCTATCACGACCCGGTCGACCGCTCGACCAGCGAGCACCAGGGCATAAGGGTGCTGTTTGAAGGCGGCTCACGCGTCGTCTTCCGCCTCTCCGGCACCGGCACCTCGGGCGCGACCCTGCGCGTCTATATCGAGCGCTACGAGCCGGACAAGTCGAGGCACGATCTCGACACGCAGGAGGCGCTCGCCGATCTCATCGCCGCCGCCGACGACATTGCCGGGATCAAGAGCCACACCGGCCGCGACAAACCCAGCGTGATTACTTGAGGGTGGGGAGGCGCGACTCCCCCTTCTCCCCTTGTGGGAGAAGGTGTCGCCGAAGGCGACGGATGAGGGGTGCTCCAGCTTGGCGCAAACCGGCGCCCGGGACACCGATGCCTCATTCCTTCCAACACCCCTCATCCGTCTCGGCGGTGCGCGCCGATCCACCTTCTCCCACAAGGGGAGAAGGGAAGGCGCTCGCGTGAACAATCTCGGCGCCGCCATCACCAGCGAAGGCATCCGCTTCGCCGCCTGGTCGTCGTCGGCGCGGCGGCTCTGGGTGTCGATCTTCGATGAAACCGGCGACCACGAAATCGAGCGGCTTGAACTCCAGCCCGAAGGCGAGGGTTTTTACGCCCTGTTCGTCGCGGGTCTCGCCGCCGGCACCCGCTACGGCTTTCGTGCCGATGGCGACTATGCACCCGAGCGTGGGCTGTGGTTCGACCCCGACAAGCTGCTGACCGATCCTTATGCCGCCGAAATCGACCGGCCCTATGCCTATCACTGGCGGCTCGCCGCGCGGCGCAATGAGGGTGCCGACACCGCGTCGCTGATGCCCAAGACCGTGGCCAAGGCCTTGCCCGCGGCCCCACCGATCCTGCCGCCGCTGTTTCGTCCGGGCGGCCTGATCTACGAACTGAATGTCCGCGCCTTCACCAAGCTCCACCCGGATGTGCCGCAAGAACAGCGTGGTACGATCGCCGCACTTGCCCATCCGGCCATCATCGAGCATCTGCAAAGGCTCGGCGTCTCCGCCGTCGAATTGATGCCGGTGACGGCGTCGATCGACGAGCGGCATCTGCCGCCGCTGGGCTTGAGCAACGCCTGGGGCTACAATCCTGTCACCTTCATGGCGCTCGACCCACGCCTCGCGCCCGGCGGACTGACGGAATTACAAGACACGGTCGCAGCGCTGCGCCGGGTTGGCATCGGCACCATTCTCGACCTCGTCTTCAACCATACCGGCGAAAGCGACAGGCTGGGGCCAACGCTCTCGCTGCGCGGCCTCGACAACCAGGCCTACTATCGGCATCGGCCGGATGGCGGGCTGGTCAATGACACCGGCACCGGCAACACCATCGCTTGCGACCATCCGGTGGTGCGGGAAATGGTGCTCGACACGCTCCGTCATTTCGTGCGCCGGGCTGGCGTCGACGGCTTCCGGTTCGATCTGGCTCCGGTGCTGGGCCGGGTCGATGGTCTGTTCGATCCGGAAGCACCACTGCTCCGGGCCATTGCCGATGATCCGGTACTTTGCGACCGCGTGCTGATCGCCGAGCCTTGGGATATCGGGGCAAACGGCTATCAACTGGGCAATTTTCGGCCACCGTTCCTCGAGTGGAACGATCGCTACCGCGACGATGTCAGACGCTTCTGGCGCGGCGATGCCGGCATGGTCGGCACTCTCGCCACGCGCCTTGCCGGTTCGTCGGACGTGTTCGACAGGGCAGGGGAGCCGGCAAGCCGCAGCGTAAACTTCATCGCCGCCCATGACGGCATGACGCTGGCCGACATCGTCGCCTACGAGCGCAAACACAACGCCGACAATGGCGAGCAGAACCGCGACGGCCATAACGACAACCTGTCCTGGAACAATGGCGTCGAGGGAGACACGAACGAGGCAGCGATCATCAAGGCGCGCTTCGACGACCAACGCGCACTGCTCGCCACGCTGTTCGCCTCGCGCGGCACCATCATGCTGACGGCAGGCGACGAATTCGGCAGAACGCAGCAAGGCAACAACAACGCCTATGCGCAGGACAACGCCATTACCTGGCTTGACTGGACAGGCCGCGATCAGGCGCTGGAGCGTTACGCATCGGCGCTTGCAGCGCTTCGCCAGGCGGTGCCGGCACTGTCGGACACACGTTTCCTGGCCGGAGAACCGGTCGAGGCTTCAGGCGTTCCCGACGTCGCCTGGCTGACCGAGACGGGTGAGCCGCTCGCAGAGACCGACTGGAACGACTCCAGCCGGCATCGCCTTGTCATGCTGCTTGGCGGCGAGGATGGCAGGCTTGCCGTCATGATCAATGGTGACCGCCGCCAATGCGGCTTCACCTTGCCGGCGCGCGATGGCTTCCAGTGGCGCCCGGCAATCGAGACACAGGCGATCGACCTCCTGCGCCCGCTGCCGGGCCGCAGCGTCAATTTCATGATCGAGGGCCGGACCGGAAACGGTGGCGCCGGGAAGGGTTCGTAATGGCCGACGACAATGCCAGGCAGGGAGCCGAGTGGTGGCGAGGCTGCGTCATCTATCAGATCTATCCGCGCTCTTTCCAGGACACGACCGGCGATGGCAGCGGCGATCTCAAAGGTATTACGGCGAGGCTCGCCCATATCGCCTCCCTCGGCGTCGACGCTGTTTGGCTGTCGCCCTTCTTCAAGTCGCCCATGGCCGACATGGGCTATGACGTATCGGACTACTGCGACGTCGACCCGATGTTCGGCACGTTGGCGGATTTCGACGCGCTGGTCGCCGAAGCGCATCGGCTCGGCCTGAAAATCATCATCGACCAGGTGCTGTCGCATTCATCCGACAAGCATGAATGGTTCATCGAAAGTCGCGCCAGCCGCGACACCGCCAAGGCCGACTGGTACGTCTGGGCCGACGCCAGGCCCGACGGCGGCGCGCCCAACAATTGGCTGTCGGTCTTCGGGGGGCCATCCTGGGAGTGGGACGCGACCCGTCGCCAATATTACATGCACAATTTCCTCGCCTCGCAGCCGGATCTCAACTTCCACAATCCGGAAGTCCAGGACGCGTTGCTGGACACGGTGCGGTTCTGGCTGGAGCGCGGTGTCGACGGCTTCCGGCTCGACACGGTCAATTACTATGTCCACGACCGCTGGCTGCGCAGCAATCCGCCCTTGGCTTCGAGCGTTGCCGGCACCAACACAGAAACCAACACCTACCTCTATCAGGAGCATCTGTTCGACAAGACGCAGCCGGAGAACCTGGCGTTCCTCAGGCGTTTCCGCGCACTGCTCGACGAATTTGGCGACCGCGCCGCTGTCGGCGAGATCGGCGATGAAGGCCGCTCGCTGCAGACGCTCGCAGCCTACACCTCCGGCGGCGACAAGCTTCAGATGAGCTACACGTTCGATTTGCTCGGCTCGCAATTTTCGGCGGCGCATGTGCGTGGCTGCGTCGAGGCGTTTGAGAATGCGGTTGCCGACGGCTGGGTCTGCTGGGCATTCTCCAACCATGACGTGGTGCGCCATGTCAGCCGCTGGACGCGGCCGGATGGCGATCCCGATCTGGTGGCCAAATTCTCGATCATGCTGCTCGCCTGCCTGCGCGGCTCGATCTGCCTCTATCAGGGTGAAGAACTCGGCCTTGAGGAAGCGGAGCTTGCCTATGAGGATTTGCGCGATCCCGTCGGCATCCGTTTCTGGCCCGGCGTGAAGGGCAGGGACGGCTGCCGCACGCCGATGGCCTGGGAGGTCGAGGCCGACAATGCGGGCTTTTCCACCGCAAAACCATGGCTGCCTGTGCCGGCAAGCCATCGGGCCCGTGCGGCGGATGTGCAGAATGGCGAGGAGCAATCGGTGCTGTCGGTCTACCGCTCCACGCTTGCCCTGCGCAGACAGCACCCGGCAATGGTCGGTGGTTCGATCCGTTTTCTCGACGCTGAGGCAGACATGCTCGCCTTCATCCGCGAGGTAGAGGGGGAGAGGCTGCTCTGTGTCTTCAATTTCGCCGGGGAACCGGCGACTTGGCCCTTGCTGCCTGATGTCGGAACTGTCACGGCTGTCCTGGGCGGCACCGCGGCTGTCGAGGAAAACGCGCTCTCGCTGCCGGCTCTCGGTTGCTTCCTCGGTCGGCTCGACTGATCGGCGCTTCGGTTGTGGCCAAGCGGTCCTACTGAACCAGCACCGCGCGTCCGCAGGTCGCACCGGTGACGCGCACGTCGGCCTGGCCGACACCGACCCCCAGGGCTGACAGCACATTGTAGAGCAAGTCGTCGACGGGCGCCGTTACGGTGTTGAGCAGGGCCACCACTGCTGGTTTGACCGTTCCAAGCAGGGCGGTCAGATCGATGCCCAAACCAAGCGCATTGACCGAAAGCGACAGGTTGTTGACCAGCGACGTGGTGAGCGACTGCGAGATGTTTCGCGTCGAAACGGTCTTGATCGTCTTGTTGGCGATGTCGGTTGCGTTGAAGGTCAAGGTCTGCGGGCTGTTGTTGGTGATCGCGGTCGCGGCCGAACCCATCACCTGAATCAGCGGGATGTTGATCAGCAGGAGCTTCAGACTCACATCGGCGATCTCGGCGTCGGTGAAGGTCTGCGGCTGGCTGAAATCGGCGAAGCCGGACGGGTTGTTGCCGTTGGCCAGGTTCAAACGCGCAATGCCGGGGTGCGCGGCGATGGAGACATTGATGCTGGACGGCCCTGTCGGACAGCTTATGTCGGTCAGCTTGGCCTCGGCATAGGCGACTTCCACATTGAGCGGCAGATTGACGGCAAGCAGGCTGATGCCGCCGGCCAGGCTCGGCGTGCCGACACCGACGGAGGCCGTCAGCTTGATGCGCGTCTGGGCGGTCCGCACGACGGTGCCGATGCCATCGATGGCCAGCCAGGGCGAGGATTGCATCGGCTCCCCAATGGCGATGCTGAGCTTGGTGGAGAGCAGCCCCGGGATGGTCGCGCCGAGATCGACCGCGGCCTGGTTGGTGCCGTTGGCGAGTACGGCCGCCGCCGTCAGCATCCCCATTGCGCTTGCGTCTACGCCAAGGCCGGACGGCTGTTGCCCGAGGCCCAGGCTGCCGATGGAACCAAGGTTGACAAGACTGCTGAGTGGGATCTTGACGGTGCTGGTCGACTTGGAGGCGATGGTCTGCAAGGCGACCTTGGCGGTATTGCCGAGACCGGGAACATTGGCCATGGCAGTAGCGATCTGGCCGACGGTCGCCTTCGAGGCCAAAACGTCGGAATAGGTGCCGGCCGTGATGTTCAGTTGTGTGCCGAGCGCACTGACGAAGGAAAGCACGCTTACATCGGCCGAGATCAGTCCGTTGTAATCCATGACGCTGAGCGAGATGTTGCCGCCGAGAAGTCCGCTCAAAAGTGCGTTGAGGATGCCGCCATTGACGCTGAGCAATCTCGACCCGACCGAGAATGTCGCCTGCGGCGTCATGCTGGCGGTGGCTTGGGTGCCGATGACGGGAGTGGGGATCAGCGAGCTTGCGAAGTAGCGCTTGGGGATCTTCGCCAAAGTCACCCGGACGGCATTGTAAGGCGTCACGCCCGCCTGGAAGCGCTGGCTGACATTAGCGGTCGATGAGGCATATCGGCCTTGCGTAACCGTCACCACCGTCTTCCCGGCGGCCGCCGGGATGGTCTGGCCCGAAGCTTGAACGACGACACCCGGCATGCCGTTGTCGGTGAGCGTGGTGACGACGGCTGTGTTGACGTTGTTGATGTTCGAGGCAGCGGTGATCGCTGCCAGGTCGACCATCGCCTGGGCTTCCCGGCGCTCGGTGTAGATGGAGGCCTCGTCTATCGCCACCGCGGCCAGGGCCAGCGCGACCGGCGCGCTCAATGCGGTCATGACGGCGAAGTTCGCCTTCCTGTCCCCCATCATCGACCGTGCAAGCCGGCCGATGCCCTTGCCCGCCCGCTGCAACATTCAGATACCCCCGACCCTGATCGTTGACTGACGCCTGATGGTCGTCCCTGGCATGGCTATGCCCGGGAACAGATTCCAGATCGGCAGGTTGCGGGCATCGTACGAGATGGACACCACGAACTGGCTTCCGTCGGCAACGCTGTCATTGGCCTGGTAGGTCAGTTTGCTGGCGTCCACGAAGGGGTAACCGCCGGCGTTGTTGGCGAGGTAGCTGGCCACGAGCGTCTGGCGCTCGGTCTGGTTCACCCCGGCGATAGCCGTCCGGGCGGCGTCGGCTGCAATTTGCTGTATCGAATTGGCGGCGCCAAAATAGATGCCGTACCCAACCATCCCGAGCAAGAGAAGCATGAAGAGCGGCGACAGCAGGGCGAACTCGACCGCTGAAGTGCCCGAATTGTCTGTTCGGAACTGGCGCCTTCGGACCTTGCAAATGAGGTTGTCAACCATGGCTGCAGCATGCCCAAGTTCGCATGCAGAAAGCGAAAACTCTGGACGCAACCAAAGGATGTGCTCGATTGAAAAAGACTCTCTAATTTAGTCATTGCTTCTGCAATCATGAGGCTTGACTTAAGGTCAATCAGTACTCGGTTGAAAAGAGCTGACCTCCTGTCTAGTCTCCTGCCACCAGCCGCCGGAGGGAACCGGCGGCGCGCTCAAAGGAATCAGACATCGGTTCCGGGGCGTCAACACGTTAAGGCGCGCCCATGGCAGCGCCGACAGGGAGAACTTCATGCTGAAAAACATGCTGAGGGCGACGGTGTTCGCCACGACCATGACCTTGGCTGCCGGCACTTTCTTGACGCCAGCCTTCGCCGAGACCGTCTATAACAGGGGCACCGCCGCTGAATCGGAGTCGGTCGACCCACACAAGACCTCAACGGTCTATGAAGCCAACGTGCTGCGTGACCTGTTCCAGGGACTGGTCATGCAGGATGAGAAGGCCAACCTCATTCCGGGCGCCGCCGAAAGCTGGACGGTATCGGATGACGGCACGGTCTATACCTTCAAGCTGCGCAAGGACGGCATGTGGTCGGATGGCAGCCCGGTGACGGCGGACGACTTCGTCTATGCCTTCCACCGGCTGGAGGATCCGGCGACCGGCGCGGAATACGCCTCGATGCTGTATCCGGTGAAGGGCGCGGAGGACGTCAACACCAAGAAGGGCAAGCCGGAAGACATGGGCGTCAAGGCGATCGACGCCAACACCCTGGAAGTGTCCTTGAAGGCGCCGACGCCGTACTTCCTGGAGATGCTGACCCATCAGGCGACCTATCCGGTCAGCAAGGCCTCGATTGAAAAGCTCGGCGCCGACTGGATCAAGCCCGGCAAACTGGTTTCGAACGGCGCCTATACGCTCGCCGAATGGGTTCCCAACGACCACATGAAACTGGTCAAGAATCCGAAATTCTGGGACGCCGCGACCGTCAAGTTCGACGTAGTCAACTACATCCCGACCGAGGATCGTTCGTCGGCGATGAAGCGCTTCGAGGCCGGCGAACTCGACAGCTATGACGATCTGCCGACCGAACAGCTGGCCGACCTCAAGACCAAGTTCGGCGACCAGATCCATGTCGGACCGTATCTCGGCACCTACTACTATGCGATCAAGACCGACAAGGCGCCGTGGAACAATCCGGAGCTGCGCAACGCCATCTCGATGGCGATCGACCGTGACTTCATCGCTGAAAAGGTCTGGCAGAACTCGATGCTGCCCGGCTATTCGATGGTGCCTCCCGGCATCGAGGGCTATACGCCCGCAATGGCCAAATACGCCGACATGCCGCAGATCGACCGCGAGGACGCCGCCAAGAAGATCCTCGAGAAGCTTGGCTACACGCCCGAGCATCCGCTGAAGATGGAGATCCGCTACAACACCTCGGAAAACCACAAGAACACCGCAGTGGCGATCCAGGAGCAGCTGAAGCCGCTTGGCGTGGACGTCACGTTGCTCAACACCGACACCAAGACCCACTACTCCTTCCTCGAGCAGAAGGGCGACTATGACGTGGCGCGTGCCGCCTGGATCGCCGACTACAAGGATCCGGAAACCTTCCTCGGCATCACGCGCAAGGCCAGCGGCAATAACTATTCGAACTACAACAGCCCGCAATACGAAGCGGCGATGGACAAGGCCGCGGCCGCCGGCGGCAAGCCCGAAGAGCGCATGAAGGATCTCTCCGCGGCCGAGCGCATCCTCATCGACGATGTCGGCCAGATCCCGCTTCTCTACTACAGCTACCACGATATCGTTTCCTCGAAGCTGCATGGCTTCGTCGACAATGTGATGGACGTGCATCCGTCGCGCTTCGTCAGCAAGGACTGATCCCTGGCCAAGCCGCCGCGCAACCCAATGCGCGGCGGCGCTGGTTTGCCATCGCATCGGCTCGGGAAGCGGAATCGATTTTCGGAAAGTTCGGTGCGAAGATTTGAAGGCTGGAGCGCAATCGTCCGAGTGGACGGGCCTGCTCTGGATCAAGCGGGGCACCGATGCTGCGATACGTATTCCGGCGGCTTTTGACCGCCATCCCGACGCTGTTCGTCATCGTGACGATGGCGTTCTTCCTGATGCGCGTCGCGCCAGGCGGTCCATTCAACCAAGAACGGGGTCTGAGCCCCGAGATCAAGGCCAATCTTGAAGCCCAGTTCGGCCTCAACGATCCGCTTTGGCTGCAATATGTCCACTATCTCGGCAATCTGCTGCGCGGCAATTTCGGCCCGAGCTACAACATGCCGGATTTCACCGTCACCGAACTGTTTGCCAAGGGCCTGCCCATTTCCGTCCAGCTCGGTGCCTCGGCGCTGATCCTGGCGCTGTTGCTCGGCAGCGTGCTCGGCACCATTGCCGCGCTCAACCAGAACAAGCTTGGCGACTATACGGTGATCGCCCTGGCGACCGCGGGCAGCACCATCCCCACCTTCGTCATCGCGCCGGTGATCCAGCTCCTGTTCGGGCTGACCTGGAGGCTGTTGCCGATCGGCGGCTGGGGCGACGGCGCCTTCATCAACAAAGTCGGCCCGGTGCTGACGCTTGCCTTGCCGCAGATCGCCATCGTTGCCCGCCTGATGCGCGGCTCGATGATCGAATCGCTGCGATCCCATCATATCCGAACGGCGCGCGCGCTCGGCCTCTCCGACTGGTCGGTGGTGGTCAAGCACGCGCTGCGCGGCGCCATCCTGCCGATCGTCTCCTTCACCGGTCCGGCTGCGGCGGCACTGCTGACCGGCTCGGTCATCGTCGAGACGATCTTCTCCATTCCCGGAGTAGGCCGCTATTTCGTCGATGCCGCGCTCAACCGCGATTACACACTGGTGATGGGAACGGTGGTGGTGATCGCCATTTTCACCATCGTCTTCAACCTGATCGTCGACGTCATGTACGCGGTCGTCGACCCGAGGGTGCGCTATGACTGACATCACGGCCACGGCTCCCGCCATCGTTGGTCGCTCGCTTTGGGGCGATGCCTGGGCGCGCCTCAAGGCCAATCGCGCCGCCATGTTCAGCCTCTACTACCTCATTCTGATCGGTGTCGTCAGCGTCTTTGGCCCCTGGTTCGTGCCGCATCAATACACGACCATCTACGCCGACTATGTGCGCATGCCGCCAAGCCTGTCGGCCTACCCGAAACCCGATATGATCGAGACGGCGCTTGCCGAAGCGATCAAACGCATGCGGGTCGACATCAAGGAGTGGCACCAGGAAGGGAGCCAGGTCTTCGTCACGGTCAAGTCGACCAAGCCGATCGACGACCGCAACATCCGCTACCTCGACCGTTCCGATGCCTTCGACGACACCAAGATAGAGAGCAAGTCCCCCGACGGCCTCGAAGTGACGATGAGCGCATCGGTCAAGCAGCAGTATTTCCTGTTCGGAACCGACAACACTGGCCGTGATCTGTTGTCGCGCACGCTGATGGCCGGGCGCATCTCGCTTGCCATCGGCCTGCTCGCCGGCATCGTTGCGGTGGTGATCGGTGTGATCTATGGCGCCGCCGCCGGCTTTTCCGGCGGCAAGGTCGACGAGGTGATGATGCGCATCGTCGACGTGCTCTATTCCTTGCCGTTCATCTTCTTCGTCATCATGCTGGTGGTGTTCTTCGGCCGCAACTTCGTGCTGATGTTCCTGGCGGTCGGTGCCGTGCTGTGGCTCGACATGGCGCGCATCGTGCGCGGGCAGGCGCTGTCGATCCGCCGGCAGGAATATGTCCAGGCGGCGGAAGCCATGGGCATCGGCCAGCGCGGCATCCTGGTGCGCCATGTCATCCCCAACCTGCTTGGCCCCGTGGTGATCTACATGACCCTGCTGGTGCCGCAGGTCATCATCCTGGAGAGCTTCCTGTCGTTCCTCGGCCTCGGCATCCAGGAGCCGATGACCAGCTGGGGCGTGCTGATCTCCGTCGGCGCCAAGAACATCGGCACCGCCAACTGGCTGCTCCTGTTTCCCGCCTTCTTCCTCGTCTCGACGCTGTTCGCCCTGAATTTCGTCGGCGACGGCCTGCGCGACGCGCTCGACCCAAGAGATCGATAAAGATTGGGATCGCTAAAAATGCGGATAGATAGAAATGGGGATCGCTGACATGGCCACTCCCGAAACGATCCTCAGCGTCAAGGACCTGCGCGTGCGCTTCCGCACGCTCGACGGTGCCGTCGAAGCAGTCAAGGGCATCAACATCCACGTCAATGCCGGCGAAACGGTTGCCGTGGTCGGCGAGTCCGGCTCCGGCAAGAGCCAGACGATGATGGCGGCGATGAGCCTGCTGGCCTCCAACGGCGAAGCGTCGGGCCATGTCGATTATCGCGGCCGCAATTTGCTCACATTGAGCAAGTCCGAGCTGAACAAGGTCCGCGGCCGCAAGATCAGCATGATCTTCCAGGAACCGATGACCTCGCTAGATCCGCTTTATTCGATCGGCAACCAGCTGATGGAGCCGATCCGCAGGCATCGCGGCCTGAGCGCCGCCGAAGCGCGTGAAGAGGCGCTCAAGCTGCTGCGGCTCGTCCATATTCCCGATCCGGAACGGCGGATGAAATCCTATCCGCACGAGATGTCCGGCGGCCAGCGCCAGCGCGTGATGATCGCCATGGCGCTCGCCAACGACCCCGACATCCTGATCGCCGACGAACCGACGACGGCCCTCGACGTGACCATCCAGGCACAGATCCTGATGCTTCTGGCCGAGCTGCAGCGCAAGCTCGGCATGGCGATCGTCTTCATCACCCACGACCTCGGCATCGTGCGGCGCTTCGCCGACCGGGTCTATGTCATGCGCCAGGGAGAGGTCGTCGAGGAAGGCGCGGCGGAAGCGATCTTCGCCAACCCGCAGCATGCCTACACCAAGATGCTGCTGGCTGCCGAGCCGACGGGAACCAAGGCACCTCCGCCCGCCAACGCGCCCGTGGTGCTCGAAGGCAGGAACGTCGAAGTCACATTCAGGATCGGCGGCGGGTTCCTGGCCGGCGAACCCCTGATGCTGCGGGCTGTCGATCACATCTCGATCCGGTTGCAACGTAACCAGACCATCGGCATCGTCGGCGAATCCGGATCGGGCAAATCGACGCTCGGCCGCGCCTTGCTGCGGCTGTTGCCGAGCGATGGGCTCATCCGGTTCGGCGATCGCGACATTTCCACGGCCGACCGGCAGCAGATGCGGCCGCTGCGGCGCCAGATGCAGCTCGTCTTCCAGGATCCCTTCGGCTCGCTGTCGCCACGCATGACCGTCGGCCAGGTCATCACCGAAGGGCTGCTGGTGCATGAACCGAACCTTTCGGGAAAGCAGCGCGACCAGCGCGCGGTCGAGGCGCTGCGCGAAGTCGGCCTCGATCCCAACGCCCGCAACCGCTACCCGCACGAATTTTCCGGCGGACAACGGCAACGCATCGCCATTGCCCGCGCCATGATCCTGAAGCCCAAGATGGTCGTGTTGGACGAGCCGACCTCGGCGCTCGACCGCTCGGTGCAGAAACAGATCGTGGAACTGCTGCGCAAACTCCAGGCCGACCACGAACTGTCCTACCTGTTCATCAGCCACGATCTCGCGGTGGTGCGCGCCATGGCCGACTACATCATCGTCATGAAGCAGGGCAAGATCGTCGAGGAGGGACCGACCGAGGCGATCTTCAGCAACCCGCAAGCGCCTTATACGCAGACGCTGATGAACGCCGCGATCGACGTCACGCGGTTCCGGTTGAGCGCGTGATAAGCCGCTGCAGGTGAGGTCCGTTCGCTCAGTCGGCCGAGCCGTCGCACTTGCGCGCGCGCACCGCGACAGCGGCATCCTGCTGTTGCTTCAACCGGTCGATCCTGGCCGTTTCACGATTGGCGACCGCCGTCTTCACGCGCGATCCGCCAAGCAGCCAGCGCGGCACGCTGGTGTTGGCGACCTTGCCGCGGGTGATCGCGGTTTGCGAGATGTCGCTCGCGCTGCTTCCCACGGCGCTGTTAAGCTCCGCGCAGCTCATGCTCTCGTATTTGGCCGGATCGGCCCTTCCGCCGATCGTCCCGCATCCGCCAACCAGGAGCATGGCAGCCAGAAGAACCGGTGCTGACCCTGTTGTTGAGATCAAATTCATATTCGCGTCCGGTTCGCCGTGTGCCGGCCCCCTCATATTCGTCGGTCAAACTAGCGCGGATGCCCTTTTCGTCAAAGTTTGACCGGCCGGCCGGCTCTGCGCTGGTTACCGGCCCGTCTCACTGTCGTCGAAAATTCTTACGCTGCTTCGGCGGCCAATCCGGTCATGGGGACACAACCGCCGCCGAGCACCATTTGGGCAATGTCGGCCGCGTTGTCATCGACATGGGCTGTCACCAGCACGATCCCTTCGCCGACACTGCGGCGCTCCGGCCTTCTGGCGGTCGCGACCAAGGGTCCGAGCAAGCCGCCGAGGGCGCAGCCGCAGAGCGTGCCTGTCAGGGCCATCGCCGACAGGCCGGTTGCGAAAGGATTGATGCCGTAAGCAGCAAAAGCGCCCAGGCACGCCAACAGCCCGGCGGCAGCGCCAAGCATGACTGCCGGAGATTTCAGGACACCGATTTCGTCGTGGTAGGGCCCGATAATGGCGATCTGTACGCGCGGAACCCCGGCCGCCAAAAGGTTGCCGGCGATCCGGGCCGCTTCGGGATGGGATTCAAAAAGCCTGCTGATTGTTGGCATGGTCATTCAGGACGTGTCGTGTCCGTCAGCGCGTCGGTAACGAAGGATGCGGCGATCAAGTCGTCGCCATCGATCCGGCCTTGACCGTCCTCCATTACCGCCGCGACCTTTTGGAAGGTCTTGATTTCGCCCTCGCTGATCCGCGCGCTGCGCATCCTGCTCCGGAGGTCTGCCACGCGCAGCTGCAAGATATCGGATCTTGCGTCTTCACGATTCGAGATTGTGCTGGTCATTTATTCCGTCTCGTTTTTTGATGGTCCTCGCGCCCAATCAACCGAACTTGGAGCGCGGGCAAACGTTCCCGGTTAGGGCTTCGGTCTGGTAAGGCGCGGGACTTAAGTCTTGCACCAGGACGCAATGGTCTTGCCGGGCGCGGAGCCCGGCACGGCCGCTGTTTGCCGCCGTTTGTCCGCTAGCAGATTGTGGGAGGAAGAAGAGTGTTGACCAGGCGCGTTGGTTGCTCGCACCGATCTTCGCGATGGCCATCACTTTCATGGTGGCTGCAATAGTCCTCGGCTAACCTCCTCGCACATCGGCGCAGTCCAGTCCCTTCCTGCGCTGACAGGGTTCGCTCGCTCTTCCAAGTGGCGAGCGAACCCTGGATTTGGCACAAACCCTGGCTGGACTGGCCAGCGTCGGGAAAATTGCCTGACCCGAGCCGAGCTTCCATAACTTACCAGCGGTGATGAGGTATTCAGGACTGGCACGGTCCACTGCGCCTGGATTTTCAGCCGCGCATAGCGTGCCAGGGAAAGTCATCTGGTGGCCAGGCTTGATCGAGAGCCGGGCCACCAGTCGGTAATCAGTAACCGCCGTTTTCGATCACCACCGGGTGGTGGTGACGGTGGGTGGAGATGGAGCCGGTGACGACAACGGCATCCCGATCCTGCCGATAATGATGCCGGCGACCATGGTCGTAGAACGCAATCGTTCCGTGGTGACGGTGATGAAGCCGCTGACCTTCCTCGTTGATGATCCTGACGTGGTTGTGATGTCGATGATGGGTCGTGACGACAACGTCCGCCTCGGCGGCCGAAGCCAAAGCGGGCAATCCCATCGAAAACGCCAAAGCGCACATGATCATTGTTTTCACTGCAATTTCTCCATTGCCTTGATTAGCCCTTCGTTGGATACAACTGCCGCTGACCCCTTTGGTTCCGGGTTTCCTGGGACAGGCGGGGACGTGCGGCAGGTCGAAGGGCGGCTATGGCGTCGCTGGCCAGGGATGCAAAAAACCGCAACATTTAGCCACCGCCCCCTAGCCATCCTCATGCCACGGCTAGTCGCGGCATCGCGTTCTCTACGGTTTCACTCAGGCTGCGGAACATTAGGAGGGTCTAACTGTTCTATCTCCGCGGCAGGCATCACAATTGAGGTCTGCTGAAGATCAGTCGGCAAAGGCTGATCGGCCCGTGTCCTCCGCCAGAGGCGCGGGCTCACCAGGCAACAGGAGAGAGTCTATGAACAATATCATTTGGCTCGTTGGAGCGGTGGTCATCGTCATTGCGATATTGAGCTTCTTCGGCCTCCGTTAGGCGCCGCGCGCCATGCCCTGTCGGAGTGTGATCCGTGGCAGCGACGCCGCGAACACTCTCCGCAGATTGACCGGCACGATGCAGGAACCTCGTTGCTCATGCGTCATGCGAGGAAAGGGATTTCGTGTCCGTTCCCCGCGCTGAGGGAAAAGGCATCAGCCTGGACGCAGGCCTATCAGGTGAATCGCCGATTGCGCCAAAGTCGGGATGCGCTAATACATTGTTTTTCTGGTCGGAGTGGCAGGATTTGAACCTGCGACCCCCTCGTCCCGAACGACGGGGTCTGCCAGCAAAAGCCCGGATTTCCGCCATTCCTCATTACGGTCGGCGACCTTTGTTCACCTTTGTTTCTAGCATATCTGTGGGGTTTCTGTGGGGACCTGGGGGCGCGTTCGTCGTCTGTGCCTCCGGCATGCGGACCACATTTTTTGGAAGATCCCTGTAGCGCGACTTGGAGACAATCGCCTCGGCCGCCTCCGCTTGGAAGTCTGGATGATGGTGGCCGTACGTCTGGATCAGCATCTCGACGGTCATGCCGAGGAAGCCAGCGGCTGCCCAAGGGTCGGAGCCTTGTTGCATTAGCCATGTTGCAGCGGTGTGGCGGAAGATGTGCGGAGTGACGTCGGAACGGAATATGCGTCTGACGCTTCCATCCGGGGCTTCAACATCGTCGTACCAGCCCAATCCGGCTGCCTCGACTACTGAGCGGAACGCCTTCTTGATTGACTGGACGGGCTTCCCGTTCCACTCAACGACGTACTCGTGGGCGATCATTCGACCGACGTTTGAGCTCTTGCCGCGACCCTTGGTCTTGATCTCCAGTGGAGTGTCGGCCCACCGCCGTACATGGGCAAGCAGACGATCGGGCAGACGCACCGGCGGCTGGCGCTTCTTGGTCTCGAGGCGACCAGCCGCGCGACGATAAAAAACGCCGCGCTCCAGGTCCAAATGGCCCGCCCCTTCGGTAGGTCGGACGGCAGCACCACAGATCGCCGCCGAGCGCGTGCCGGTGTAGAGCGCGACAAGGATAAAGCGCGCGACGTGGCGCCCTGTGCGACGGTCGCTAGCCCGACCTTTCCACGACTGACGCATGCGCCACGCAGCGCGGATCAAAGCCGCCGCTTCGTTTCGTGTCAGCCAGCGATCTCTGGGCACGGACTTAGGTGGCAGCACGATGGCCGGCGCCGAGGTTATGTAGCCTTCTCGATGATAGTTGTTCAGCGCTGCCCGCAAGTCCTCCAGCTGCCGCCTAGCGGCTGCACCGCCGCCGTGCGCTTTAGCATAGTCGCGACAGATCTTGCCGTCGATGTCGCCGATCATCATGTTGCCAAACCAGTTCAGCACAGAGACCATACGGCCAGCGGTTTCCTTAGGCTTGGCGTGATTTGGCGCGACGTCAGTTAGGTAGACACTAATGGCGTCGGCTATTGCGACCGTAACGGGATCACGACTGCGCTCGCGGACCGGCTCGTACTTTTCGGTGATAAAGCTGGCGAGGCGTTTCTCAGCTTGTTCGCGGTTGCCAGTGCCGCCGCAAGCGCTGACGAAGGTGTTGCCGTCACGGATGAACCAGCCGGCCCGGCTCCGCAAGGATCCGTCCTGCTTCCTGCTTTCGTCCCGCCAGACGAGGCGTGCCCCTTTCGAAGTCCTCGACATCTTTCCCTCATCTCGGTGATCGCGGCCAAGGTGACATACTCCTTCCCCGCGATCATCTCTGTTACTAGGCGGCCAGCATCCCGCTCCTTGCGCAGCCCTGGTGCCCCCATCGTACCGTCGGGGAAAGCGATGCGAGCGGCTATGTCCAGCCGGAGCGGTGCGGTTTGGTCAGGGTGATTGCTTTTGTCAAAAATGCGGTTGGTCACAGATCAGAAGACACGCTGTTATGTGGAGGCCATTGATGGCGGAGCCAGCCTGATCTAGTTCGTCGGACAATGCGGTTCTATTGCCCTTGGGCGTGGTACTATAGGGGAAGCGGCTTTTCTTGCCTGCGGACGTCGGGCGGCGAGTGCTATTACCCGAAAAAGCAAAAATTTTTGCGGGCCGAGGGTAGGTCCATTCCCGCCATCGGTCAGTCCCAGAGGCGGAAAAAGCGTATACTCCTTCCCCACTGGACCTAATTGCGCGCGGTTGATCGAAAGATCCGCGGCCGAGCCGGTTCCAAAACTTTCCGGCCGACGGCCGGGCTGCAGAAAGAAAGTGCCTGCCAAAAATCCAGCTGGCCGTGCCATCGCTCCTCGCGACCTGAGCTGGACAGCTTGGCCGAGAAGGTGTCGCCCGCGAGATGCCGGTGGATCGTTGGGGGTGCGACTGCCGATCCGGCAGATCCGAAGAACGTCGCGCGAGCCGTGGGCAAACGTGCCACCGAAGAAGACCATTGGACAAACATTGGCTGCGTGAAGAAGGAGGAAGTGGCGGCAAAGGATCATTCAGGATCCTCAGGATCAAACTTTGCCATGCGTTCAACGGCCGCGCCAAGCGTTGCCGCCTTCCGCCGGCCTCGCTCTTGGATCATCTCTCGGAGCCGATCAGGCGAGATGGTCGGCACGAAGTCCGCCGAGGTTATTTCGCCATCCTGATAAGTGAACTTAAGCGCCATTGCGCCGACCAGATTGACGTTTTGGGCAAGGATGGACGCGAGCTCGTTGAGGCTGGCGGCGTGGGCGTACAGGAGCGCGATGGCTACAGGCGATCTCCGGATGATTGCATTGCTGACCAGGAGCTCGAAGCCCTTCCACCACATCAGTTCCCCAATGCCTCGCCATGGGACCGAGCCAGCGGACTGAGCCGCGTTCACGTACCTGGCCAGAAAGTCCTCGTCATAAACGATGTCGTGGTCGCCACGCGCCCAGTTGATCTCCGCGTTTCGACGCAGCCCCCCAGCGTATGACTGGTTTGCGCTTAGCAGTCGTCGAGCCGACTACTGGCGAATTCCAGAAGGGACATCCGAGCGATCAAATGGAGGCACCAATATCCAAACTTCCAATCTGGCTATGGGCAGCCGCGATACCACCACGCTGCGCGACAAGGGCACTGCCCGCTCACGCGATGACGAAAAGGCATTCGAGGCGCTCCAGACCCTCGAGCTGGAACTGATCGAGCTGCGCGACACCTTGCTGCAGCTCGCCCCGACCTATCACCCGAACCACGACGACGGCGTCCAGATCACCGCCGCCCCGCTCTGGCAGCTCTTCCGCCACAAGCCCTGGCAGAAGATCCTGAAGGACACCTGGGGGAGGCTGGAAAAAGGCGACTACGACTGGGCGCATCTGGCCATGGCTTATTGGCCCGATCGCGTGCGCGAGAAGTGCAAGACCGACAAGTCGCTGGCCATCGCCCACGACCTGGAAAATTCTACGTCGAACCCGAGCCCAAGGCCCCGAAGACCCGCGGCCGTAAGAAAGGGGGTGACGCATGAGCATATCTGAGCCTTTGCCTAAGGGCGCGGCCCGATCATGCCACCGAGATCCGCAAGGCCTTTGCTTCCTCCCTTGCAGGACCAGCCTTTGCGGTCATCGACGCCATTGGCGGCGGAGCAAATTGGCCGCAGTTGCGAGCGGCGCTGGACGTTGAATCCGGTCGGGAAATCCTGGTGGCCCTGCTGGCTCCGAACGAGAAGCAGGCTACCGCGCTCAAAACAGACCAGGGCTGGTCCGACGAAGCGCGCGAGTTTTTGCGCGCAACCTTATCCATGACCGTCAAGACCCGTGGCAAAACCTGGAGCGCTCTCGCAGACGAGCTTTGGCGCTTCGTTCTTTTCAGCGAGTTTGTGTTTGATTTGCCGGTTGCGCTGCCGGAGGCCGTCAAGGGTGTGCCTCATGCGCCTGTGGAGGCTCAACCCGTAATCGATGACGTGTGTGAGCGCCTGCGCCACGATCCGCGATGGCGTTCTATCTATATCGAGCGCGCCGAGACCATCGAGGCCGAGCTCGACCTCCCCAAGCTTTGTGCCGCGATCGAGGATTTGGGAGAACGCGATACATTTCCATTTGAAGAGCGCACCTATCTGAAGATTGCGATCAAAGGCGTCACCTCTGGAAACACCGATGCCACGCGACGGGTGCTTGCGCGTCAAAAGAACTCAGTGTGGCTAGGCAAGGGAGAAAGCCAAGCGCAATGGGAGCTGGTTCGTTCGGGCCTCAATCTGGTCGAGGCGTGCGATGACTATGAACGGCAGCTTCCCGAGCACTCCCGGAGCCAGTCAGAACTCATTGATTTTTACGTGGCAACGCTGCGCGAAGTGGACCGCTTGCAACGCGAGTTCGAGCAAGCCGTCGGAGAGTTCATTGATCCCCATGGCATGATGCATGAGGTCGTTCGGCAGGCGCGTTTGCGCTACCGCCGCATGGCCGAGAAAATCCAAACGATATTCGTAAAGCACCTAGAAACGGCCGGCTGGCCACCGGCCGGTCGATTGGCGAATGCAGATGTTTTCGACCGTCTGGTGGGTGATAGGCTCAAAGATACGGGCCGCCGTGTGGCGTACATCCTCGTTGACGCGTTGCGATACGAGCTGGGCGTCGCCCTCGAGAAAATGTTGGCCGAAGATGGGCCAGTTGAACTGCAGGCTGCCTATGCGCAGCTGCCGACCATCACGCCGGTGGGTATGGCGAGCTTGCTGCCAGGGGCAAGAGGGCAGTTGACACTATCCATTGAGAACGAGTCCCTCGTTCCTAAATTTGGAGGCGTACCCGTAACCAACGTTGGCCATCGAATGGATGTGCTGCGCAAGCGATTGGGTGACCGCTTTGGTGAAATGCTCCTTAGTGAGTTCGTTCGTGGCAAGCCCAAGATCGGGCCAACTGTCGATCTCTTGGTGCTGCGCTCCACAGAGATCGACAGTCAGCTGGAAAATAACCCGGAAACTACGCTCGGGCTCATTCCAGCTACGCTAAAGCTCGTCCGGGTCGCATTGCACAAACTGCGCGGGCTGGGCTTCAAGGAAGCGGTGATCGTGACCGACCACGGGTTCTTTCTGAATGCGCACGCGGATGCCGGTGACGTGTGCGTCAAACCACAGGGCAAGTGGCCAGTCAATGCCCACGACCGAATGCTGCTCGGCGCTGGCATTGCCGATGCACATAGTCTCGTGATCTCTGCAGACAAGTTAGGGATTCGCACTGACGCTGCCCAGGTTGCGATTCCGCGCAGCATGGCGCCTTACCGTGCCGGACATCTTTATTTTCACGGAGGCGCCTCGCTTGCGGAGGCGATTGTGCCGGTGATTGTGGCTCGTCTCTTTGCCGCCGAGCAGCCGTCGCTGGCAAAGTCGACGGTGCAGCTGAGTTATCGGAACGGCGGGACGCGTATCACCACGCGCATTCCCGTAATCGAAGTGTCGCTCGCATCGGATGACATTTTCTCCCAAGGCGTGAGCGTAGAGATCCTCCTGGAGGCGCAAAGCTCCAAAGGGCAGGTCGTTGGCGAGCCGCGGCCGAGCGCAGAGGTCAATCCAGCCACCCGCACGATTACCCTGCTGCCTGGCCAGCGCAAACAAATCGCCTTGGGTATGGATCGCGAATTCGAGGGCAAGTTCACGGTCAAGGCGCTCAACCCGACAACATTGGCAAGCTACAGCACACTGACGCTAGAAACGGACTACACAGTATGAGTGAACTCGATCATCTCGACACGAAGCTGATCGCGACCTTCGACGGAAGGGTGGTGCGCAAAGACCTCCTGCATCGCATCAAAAAGGGCACCAATGTTCCGACCTTCGTGCTTGAGTTTTTGTTGGCCCGCTTTTGCGCGAGTGACGACCAAGCTGAGATCGATGCGGGCATGGAAGCGGTACTGGCTACCCTGCAAGACAACTACGTTCGTCCGGACGAGGCAAACGCCGCACAGTCAAAAGTGGCGACCAAAGGCAGCCATCGCTTCATCGACAAGGTCCATGTTCGCTATGTTGAAAAAGAAAAGCGGCACTGGGCCTCACTCGAAAACTTTAATTCCCAGCGTATCGCCATCGGCGAGAAATTCTACCGAGACAATGACCGCCTCCTTGAAGGGGGTATCTGGGCAGAAGTCACTCTCACGCACAACGATATCGAGGAAGACAATTACGCGTTCTATATCGAAGATTTGCGCCCCATCCAATTGTCGCGCTTTGATTTCAGCCGCTATACAGCCGGTCGCGGAGAATTTACGCGGGACGAGTGGCTAGATGCGATCATGCGCTCGGTCGGTTTAGAGCCGTCGAAGCTTTCTCACCGGACCAAGCTGCACTACGTGGCGCGTTTGGCGCCCCTTGTTGAGCCGAATTATAACTATATCGAGCTCGGCCCCCGCGGCACCGGCAAGTCCTACTTTTTCAGCGAATTTTCGCCCTACGCCACGCTGATTTCTGGAGGCCAAGCCACCAAGGCGACCCTTTTCTACAACAACGCGCGGCGCAAAGTTGGTCTGGTCGGCTATTGGGATACGGTGGCATTTGACGAGGTTGGTGGCATCAAAGTCCGTGATCCTGACACGATCCAGATCATGAAGGACTTCATGGCGAATGGGCGCTTTTCCAGGGGAGCCGAGGTCATCGCCGACGCAAGTTTGAGCTTTGTTGGCAATATCGACCTGTCTGTGCAGCAGGTCGTGAATTCGACAGAGTACGACCTGTTTCAGCCTCTTCCTCCCGAACTCGACCTAGCGGTTATGGACCGTTTTGCCGCATACATCCCAGGCTGGGAGATGCCAAAGAACAGTAGTGCGTTCCTCACGAACCGCTATGGGTTCATTACGGATTTTCTTGCTGAGGCGTTTCACTATCAGTTCAAGCATACCAACAGATACGAGGAGGTGAGCCGTCGCGCTCGCCTTGGAAAGGCCGTCGAGGGACGAGACGAAAAAGGCATCAAGAAAACAGTGTGCGCGTTCTTAAAGGTGCTGCATCCTAACGGTCCCCCCAGCGACCAGGAGTTTGATGAGTACGTCACCTATGCGATCGAATGTCGCCGGCGGGTGAAGGAGCAGATGAACAAGCGCAAGCCTGACGACGAGTTCGCGCGCATCGATCTGTCATTCATTAATTCCGCAGGCGACGATGTCGTCGTGTTTTGCCCTGAGTCCAAAGACGCAATTGCCACGCAACAGCCGGCAAGGCGTCGTCTACGCCGAAATGAAAACGAGGTCGCGCCGAGCGAAAGCGGAGAGCCGCAAGTGCAGCCCTCTTCGAAAGTGAATGCGCCGCCTGTTGCCGAACCGGTCGTGAGTCCGCCAACGCCCAGCATAGCAGCTGCCGAGTCTAGCGCCCTTAAGGAGCAACATTTTACCATTTTGTATGGGGATACCGGGCACAGCTACGAGTCGATCATGGGCGACTATCTCCGTGGTGCCAAAGCGGTCGTCATCGAAGATCCCTATATTCGTATGCCCCACCAGATTCATAATTTTGTCCGCTTTTGTGAAACGGTTCTGAGGTTCAGCGTTGCCAAGAGCATCACGCTTATTACGGGTTATGACGATAAGACCCAGTTTGCCGACATTGCCGAAAAGCTTGAGGAGCTGAAGCAAAGTCTGCTTGAGATGGACGTGGTATTAGCAATCGAATTGAACTCAAAAATGCATGACCGCGAAATTCGTATCGACAATGGATGGACCATAAAGATCGGCCGTGGCTTGGATTTCTATCAAAAGCCATCTGGCTGGTTCGAGGTCGGTTCGCACGACCTAAGTTTACGAAAATGTCTTGAGACGAAGGTTGATATCTTCCACGCTTGATCTGCGTGCGAAGGTGAAGCGCAGCGTGACATTGCCATGAAGAGGAAAGTCTATTGCGTCTTGCCTCTGGAGGCGTTCAAGACGAAAGCTGCGCGATAGCCAGATGTTCAGCGCGGTAGATAAGGTGGGGCTTAGCTGTTGGGTGGGGGCGGGGGTGTTCTCTTCGTCAAATATGATTTTATCAATGCACTGAATGAGCAGAGCGATGTCAGGACTATCGCTGTCCAGGCTGAGCAGAGCATCCTTGAAGCGCCGCTGCGTTCCGCTCCGCGCCTGCTCCTCTATCATGCCAGCATGATGGAGGATAAGTTTCAACACGACGCCGCCTGCAATGATTCCGTGGAGCGTGGTGGCCTTCTCGATGTCACGCGCCGCAAAATCTAGAACCGCAAAACCGTCTTCCACGGTGAGCCCGCCCGCCAGGCAGATTTCGCTCCCATCAGCAGCGTTCAACGTGAACGCCAGATTATCAAAGGCTTTCAGCAGGCTTAGGTCGAAGAGAACACGGGTGTCTTCGGCCAGCGCAACGCCGCTGCGAATGCCTGCGGAAGATGTGTCCTCTTCCTGTGCCTGGTTGATCTGGATGGCGTCCCAGTCCTCCGTGGTAAGGGCCGGTAGGTTGTGAATGTCCCCGCATCCGAGTGCATTTGCCGTCAGCAGAGCATCATCACCAACGCGGGCGAGTACCAGTTCGACATTGCCGCTGACCCTGTCGGCGAGCCATGCGGGTCGACTGGGGTTGGCGCTGCCCGATGCAAAGACGGAGGCACCGCCGGTCTGCTCTGCCAGCACGAATTTGGCGTGAAGATACCGGCTTTCCGAGTTCTCATCACAGCCAAGCCCGTCGGCCTGGACGAAGGATACGCCTTCAAGATCATCAGCGCGAACGGGCATCTGCACGGTTCCGGGATCGACGGCTACAGTCATCCTTCCCGGTTGCAACTCCTCCTTCACGCGATGGAGGAAGTTCAGCTTTTGATCGAAGAAAGCCCCGCCGATCGAAATTTGGGCGGTTTCTCCCCCCAGCAGCGCGGTGAATTGTTGCCATAGGGATTCCCCTCCCGGACGAGCGGCAAGAAGCCTCAATCTCGTATCAGGAAGCGCCACCGCATTCATCCAAGGGGCAAACTCCTTCACGCGTCGAGTCATGGCCCGGACATGGTCGGGGATGCCATCCGTGAACGCGTCCAGCCAGTATTCGATTTCCGTCCAGACTGCTTGAGCAAGCGCTATCCCGGACTCGTCATCGTTCCCTTGGATGCGCACAAGATTTGTCATCTCGCGATTGAACCCGAAGCCGGCAAGGGTCATATTGTGACTGCCGATTAGGATCGCCCCCTTGGTCTTGCCCGTCAGAAAAACCAGCTTTGGATGAAATGCGCCCGGAACCCTCACCGGAAGAAGGCTATATTGACGGCCGGCAAATCGGGGCGGATGGATCATCAAAGAGGCCGTATATTGCTGAGCATCCATTAGAAGGACGTTGTGCCGTACGCCGGCATTGACCAACCGGCGCAGCACTACCTCTTCATAGAAGGGCAAATACGCGTTGTAGGTCGTGGTCAGCGAAGCTTCGTAGCCGCCCTTCTTCAGTTCCTCCATCAGCGAGATTTTAGGGAGCATCCGTATGCTCCAACTGCGCGCGCCCCAGCATGCTGGGCTGCCAGCCCGAGGTGGTTCTCTCAAGCGCGCCGATGTCCTTGAGCACCCGAACAGCCTGATTGAAACGAGGACGTGTGTGAACAGCCGGCGGGATTGCTATGACCTCCATGCCGCGATCAGACGGGCGTATTCTAAATGTAGATTGCGACTGGCCGCGAAGTTTTCTTAAGGCCACACGCAGGTGCATCTCCAGGCCCCAGTTGATCAAGAGCCACCGCAGCACATCGTGAATTGTCGTGGCGGCCCAGCTGCCCGTGGCATTGCGGGCAAACGACTCAAGATTGATCGGGTAATAACGGAAGTAGTCCGCCTCAAACACCAGGTCGGCGTATTGACGATCGGTCGAATGGGCTCTGCTTGCAAGTGCAATCAGCGTTCGCAGAGCAGCCAAGACGATCTCTTTGCGGTTCTGCGCCGACTTGCTAGCCCGTGAGAGTGACATGATGCGCTCAGTCAGCTGCACCTCGTGCATCGGCTCGTTCCAACGCGTAAGGTCGGGCAGCCACGTCTTGCTGTCAGCAACACACCCCGAAAATGTCTTCTGCGGCCCCAGAGCCTCCAACGCTTCCAGAGATTCCGATTGCAGCATGAACCAGTCTGCGATGTCTGCGCTTGCATCGAAACGAATAGACGTTGCTTCGTAAGAATCAAGCAAGGCGTAGAATAACCCCTGCACCGCAATCGAGAGCAGCTCGTTGCGGGCGTAGATCGCCCATTTCTCGTGGGTACTGGATAGCGCCGGGGAGATTATCCACGGCTCTCCTCCCGGCAGGCTGCTCGCATAAGTACAAGCACGAAACGCTGTCTCAGAAAGCTGTTCGCCGTGGGCACAAAGAAGATCGGCAAGCTGCAATATCAATTGAAGCGACATTCGGCGCGGCAGCGCCTCGCTGTCGTGGAAACGATCTCTAACAAAGAACAGCTCGCCGAGGATTTCCTGCTCACCCGGACTATTGCAAAGCTGGCAGGGGCAAAAGCCATGTAGGGCATCCAGCTCTGACGCCGTAACCAAGTCGGCATCGACAGCTTTCATGAAAAGCGGTCGATTGACGCTGGCATCCATTCGCTCAGCGATGACGGCGCCCACTTGCCTAGTGTAGCGAACACCAGCGGACGCATCGCCGTCGATAATCAAAAGCTCTCTTAAAACTCCAAGATAATACTGTCCAAGCCCGCCCAGAGCACTCGCAAAATATCGCTTCTTCGCCCCCGACCGCAGTGAAAAGTCGGACAGACGGATTGTGCCGTCGGCCCCCAGCGACCGGGCGACGCTTGCCAGGGTATCACTGCCCACCATTGCAGCAGCATGATCGTCAGCATCGCCGCCGCTCACAGCAGCATGGCGTTGCGCGAGAAGACAGAACAGACAATCAGCCCGGCGAAACCGCTCGATGAAGGCATCATTGAATTCGCGGTGACCAGCCTTGTCGAGAGCCCATATAAGCCAAGGGTAAAACGAATAGTATCGCGCTCTGTCCGTAACGTTGGTGATGCCAGGCAGCATCCGCCCATATATATTTATGCACGGTGCCTGCACAGCTAGATGGTCCAGCCCGCCAACCTGTAGTGGCGGCTTAACCCACGCTGTCTCTATCTGCATAAATCAATGCCCCCCGCAGTTATTTTCATATTCGCTCTGATATTCAGAATCAGCTTATAACAACCGGACTACAATCCAGTAACGGTCGCGGCTTAACAAGGCAGAACCCTCCCCAAGGTAGGCGACGCTCGACGAGGTACGACCGACCCTGCCTTGGTCTTTGCAGCTCGACTGATGATCTTGAGAGGGGCGTGCTAGTGGAAAATTATATAGCGATTGCAATGAGATAGGAGCGTCCAGTTTCATCAATTGCAGTCAAAATATATGGGCATAACCTAGAATTGGGAAAGGCCGTCTGCGGCAGGCTATGGCATTCCCGTTGACAGGATATATCCGATTGTGATGCAATGTCCTCGGTCCTAGGACAGAGGACGGGATGCATGAATGGGATGAAAAGTCAGGATATCGTCGTTCTTCTGAAGCTCATAAGCCTTCAGGAGCAAGACGGACAGGGTGGATCCGGGCAGCCTCAATGGGGCTTTCATGGTGAGGACCCATACTCGGTTCGCAGTCTGGAATCACTTGTGGGGATCAGCAAGACGGAGATCAACGCGTCGATCAAACGAAGCCTCTCATCCGGACTTGCCATTAAGGATCGCGAGACCGGTCGCGCAAACCCCAATCGCCGCAATCTCCATAATTTTATCGTCCACGGCCTTAAGTTTGTCTTTCCCGTAAAGCCCGGTGCAATGACACGGGGTATTCCGACGGCGTTCGCCGCGCCTATGCTGAAAAACATGTTGGTCAGCGGGGGGGAGTACATCTACATATGGCCGTTTGCCGAAGGGCGTGACATCGGGCAATCGGTCGAGCCACTGTTTAGGAGCGTCCCCGAAGCCGTTCAGAAAGATGATCGGCTGTATGAATATCTTGCCCTCGTTGATGCGATCCGGCTTGGAAACCAGAGAGAGGCAGGCCTTGCCGGCGAACGCCTTTCTGAAAGGCTTCTCAAGAAATGACAACCGTCAGAGGCCAGTTGCTCCAGATGTTGCAAACTGTTGCCGAGGCGCTGGGAGGCGAGCTTCGTGAGCGGCTGGTATTTGTCGGTGGATGCACCACCGCGCTCTTCATTACCGACG
Organism: Mesorhizobium sp. M8A.F.Ca.ET.207.01.1.1; assembly: GCF_004794715.1. Taxonomy (NCBI): domain Bacteria; kingdom Pseudomonadati; phylum Pseudomonadota; class Alphaproteobacteria; order Hyphomicrobiales; family Phyllobacteriaceae; genus Mesorhizobium; species Mesorhizobium sp. M8A.F.Ca.ET.207.01.1.1. The sequence goes on from NZ_SRUS01000001.1 coordinate 45,253, forward strand.
AAATCACACTGGAGGATGTGAGGGCTACGGACGATGTTGACCTCATTGTCGACCTGGCGGGATATCCGGCATGGGCGCAACTGCAGGAACAGTTGAGACAAAAGGGATTTGCTGAGTCGCAGGAGGACACGGTCATCTGCCGGATGCGGCTCGGCGACCTCAAAGTCGATTTTATGCCTGACGATGCGGCTATTCTCGGTTTCAGTAACCGCTGGTATGCAAGAGGGATCGAGACAGCAGTCACTTGCTCGCTGACCGATCAGCTGAATATCAAGCGTCTGACACCGGAATTGTTTGTGGCCACAAAGCTGGAGGCTTATCTCGGCCGCGGCCACGGCGATCTCTTCACGAGCCGCGACCTGGAGGACATCCTTCTCATTGTCGATGGCCGGCAGGAAATCGTTGCAGAAATCCTGGGGGCCGATGACGACATCCGGCAATTCATTGCTGAGCAGTTCAGAGCTTTGCTCGAAGAGCGCGACTTTGACTATTTTCTTGATGGCAACGTTCGAGGACCGGAAGGGCGCGCCGACATCGTCCGGGGGCGATTCATCACCATTAGCCAGGGCGCTGGTGGCTAAGATGGGGATTGACGTCAATTGGATCAGCCAGGCCGGCAAGAGGACCGAGGACAATCGGGATTGGGGAGGTGTCGGGATACGCGCGGACAACGCGTTGTGTGTCGTTCTGGATGGTTCGACCACCGGCCCTAACAGTGGAGAACTTGCCCGGCAGATTACACGGGAGCTGATCGATTGGTATGTCGCCTCTGATGAGGAGGTGACAGCGGAAACGCTTGCCGGGCGTCTGCGACAGATTCATGAAACCTTGTCCAAGACGCACCCCCGAGATTCTGCCAGCTATATGATCGTGCATATCCAGAGCCCTAACGCGGTCCTCGTCCTGCACGCGGGCGACTGTTTGCTGGGACGATGCGACGAGAAAATTGGCATCGAGTGGCTGAGCCGGCCAAACACGCTCGCCAACGTCACCGGCGAAACGGCCATCGCAGCTATTGTCGGCTCTCCGGCACGGCATCGGTTGACGCGCAGTTTTCGCGCCAAGGAGTTCATGCTCCCCGACGAGATCGCGACGAAAGTCGACGGGGAACTCGTGGTAGCCACCGACGGCTTCTGGGCAGAGCTGAGTTCCAGCGATCAAGTCCGCTTCATGGAAGGCCAAGACATTCCTATGACAGTTGGCGGTGACGATCGAAGTGTCCTCCGAATTCGGCTGCTCGATGGGACACAGGATAGCGACGTGCGATGTGTCCAAGAGACACCACACAATCTCTATGTGAAAAGAACCTCGCAGGCGGCAGGCTACCAGGCACGATAATAGAGGTGCGGAAGCTCAAAGCAGCAGAATGCTTTTCAATTCCTGTGGGGATATCTGTGGGGTAGGCAATCTTCGGGATGCCCAAGTCATTGTTTTTTCTGGTCGGAGTGGCAGGATTTGAACCTGCGACCCCCTCGTCCCGAACGAGGTGCGCTACCAGGCTGCGCTACACTCCGTGACCAGACCGCGGGCTTATAGCCGCCACACTTCGTTCCTGCAAGCGGCAATGGCAGCACTTCTGTCGCATTTCGTGCGCTTTCGTCGGGGCTTGCCGGAAAGCTTGGATTTCCATCCGGGATAAACGCGGCTTAAAGCCTTGTGTGCTAAGCCGCTGCCTCGATAGATCGTGTTTCTGTCTCCTGGAGCCCTGCTGTCTTGCCCCCAAAAATCGTTGGCGAAGCCTGGCCCAACAGCTTCGAATTCGAAACCGCGGCGCTGATCAAGGCATCCGGATTTCGTGAATATGATGCGCGCTGGTGGTTCGGTCATCCCGGTTCGACGGTGCCGCCGGAACTCAATCTGATCGGCGTCCAGGCGCTTGGCATGGGGCTCGGCACGCTGATCCGCCGTCTCGGCGCCGGACCCGACATCGTCACCGGGCATGATTTCCGGTCATATTCGCTTGGCATCAAGCTAGCGCTGGTTTCCGGGCTGATGGCGGCCGGCGCAAGGGTGAAGGACATCGGCCTGGCGCTGTCGCCTATGGCCTATTTCGCGCAGTTCGCACTGGAGACGCAGTCCGTCGCCATGGTCACCGCCTCGCACAACGAGAACGGCTGGACCGGCGTCAAGATGGGAGCCGCGCGGCCGCTGACCTTCGGGCCTGAGGAGATGACCGCGCTGAAGGCGATGGTGCTCGCCGGCGATTTCGACCTTACAGGCGGCGGCTCCTATGATTTCGTCCGCGATTTTCGCGCCACCTATCTCGACGACCTGGTCGGGGACAAGCGCATCACACGCAAGCTCAAAGTGGTCGCTGCTTGCGGCAATGGCACTGCCGGCGCCTTTGCCCCGGAAGCCTTGCGGCGCATCGGTTGCGAGGTGATTCCGCTCGATGCCGAACTCGACCATACCTTCCCGCGCTACAATCCCAACCCGGAGGACATGCGGATGCTGCATGCCATCAGGGACAAGGTGCTGGAGACAGGGGCCGATGTCGGTCTGGGCTTCGATGGCGACGGCGACCGCTGCGGTGTCGTCGACAATGAAGGCAACGAAATCTTCGCCGACAAGGTCGGCGTCATGCTCGCGCGGGATATTTCGCGGCTCCATCCGGGTTCGACCTTCGTCGTCGACGTCAAGTCGACCGGACTGTTCAACACCGACGCGGTGCTGCGCGCCAATGGCGCCGTTACCGACTACTGGAAGACCGGCCATTCCTACATTAAACGCCGCGTTGCCGAACTCGGCGCTGTCGCCGGCTTCGAAAAGTCAGGCCATTTCTTCTTCAACCCGCCGATCGGCCGCGGCTATGACGACGGGTTGGTCACGGCAATCGCCATCTGTCAGATGCTGGACCGCAACCCGGCCAGCTCGATGGCCGATCTCTACCGTGCGCTGCCGCTGACCTTCGGAACCCCGACCATGTCGCCGCACTGCGCGGACGATGTGAAATACGGCGTCGTCGAACGGGTGGTCTCCGATTTTCAGGCGATGCAGCGGGACGGTACCAGTTTCGCGGGCCAGAAGATCATGGACCTCGTCACCGTCAATGGCGTCCGCGTCGTCGCCGAGGACGGCACCTGGGGTCTGGTGCGCGCCTCGTCGAACAAGCCGGAACTGGTCGTGGTCGTCGAAAGCCCGGTCTCGTCCGAGCGTCGCCGGCAGATGTTCGATGCCGTCGACGCCGTGCTGCGCCGCAGTCCGGAAGTCGGCGCTTATAACCAGACTTTCTAGGTCAGCGCCCCGCTGCGGGCGCTGCGGCCGTCAGCACGCTCCAGTCAAAATCGCGCGCCCAGTCGGCAAAGCCGTGCCAGCGCACCTCCGGGAATTCCCTGTGCAAGACGGCGATATCGACGTCGTAGCCGACGCGGTCGAACCATTCGAACATCAGCGCCGCGTCCTCGCTCTGCTGGCGGGCAACTGCGATCGGGATTTCCTGGTAGCGGATCGGGTGGCCGATGGCGCCGGACAGGATTTTAGCCTGCTCTTCGCCTGACAATTCGTCGCCGGCGAAATCGAAGCGCTTGCCGAACACTTCTTCCCGCCGCTCGACCAGAGCGGCCACGAAGGCGCCGATATCCACCAGGGAGACGAGTTGGAGGACGCGCTTGGGCGGCATCGCGAAGGCATGGATGCCTTGGTTGAGCGCACCGATCGACCATGGCGCAACGGCATTCTCCATGAAGGCCACCGGCGCGCTGATCGTATGGGGAATGCCGAGCTGCTCGATATGTCGCTCGACCAGATATTTGCTTTCGAAATGCGGGATGCCGGTGTTCTTGTCGGCGTCGGCAACGGAGGAATAGATCAAGTGTCCGACGCCGGCGGTCTTCGCCGCATCCGCGGCTAGGATCCCCAGACGGGTCTCTTCCTCGAGACCGGCCTCATAGCTGTTGCCCATCAGGAACATGGTGTCGACGCCTTTTGCGGCGCTCACGACCGAGTCCGCATCGGCGAGATCGCCGGCCACCACCTCGGCGCCCGCCGACGCCAGTTGCCGCGCGCCCTCGCTGCCCGGCTTGCGCGTCAGTCCCTTGACGTGATGGCCCCTGGACAACAGCGCACGCGCTACCGCGCCGCCTTGCTGGCCCGTGGCGCCGGTCACAAGAATGTTTCGTTTGTTGGTCATTTCGTCTGCTCCTTTTTCTCTGTCCGGCTTGTTTGCCTGGAGCAAAATTAGGCTCTGTCGGATTGATGCATAACTGCCTATAGTTGGAAAACTTTGTCTCACTGGTGAGTACAATGATCGATCTCAACGATGTCATCGTGTTTGCTCGCGTCGTCGAGGCCGGCAGCTTCACCGCCGCCGGGCGTCTGCTTGCCATGCCCAAGACGTCGGTCAGCCGCCGTGTCGCCGCGCTCGAACGCGAGGTCGGCGTGCGCCTGTTGCAGCGCACGACACGCAGCCTCAACCTGACGGATGCCGGGCGTCTGTATTATGAGCAAAGCAGCCAGGGGCTGCGCACGATCGAGGAGGCGAATCTGCGTCTGGCGGAGGCGAGGGCGGAACCGTCGGGCACCATCCGCATTTCGGCCCCGGTAGGTTTTGGCGGCTATTTCCTCATCCGCGCCGTGGTCGACTTTCTGGCGCTGTATCCGAAGACCAATGTCGAGCTTCGGCTCACCGACGACAAGCTCAACCTGGTCGAGGACGGTATCGACCTCGCCTTCCGCACCGGCACCCTCCAGGATTCGACGCTGATCGCCCGCAAGCTCGGTGCCGCGCGCAGGTTGCTCTGCGCCAGCCCCGACTATCTCGCACGATATGGAATGCCGGAAGGCCCGGCGGATCTCGCGCGCCATCGATGCGTCATCGCGGGCCCATCGGCCTCGGGCGCCCATTGGGTGCTGGATGGACCACAAGGCCAGGAGACGGTCGTGGTCACCGGGCGCTTCGCCGCCAATGAAATGCAGGCGGTGCTTGCTGCCGCGCTCGCCGGCTTCGGTGTCGCCCAATTGCCCCAGGCGATGGCCGAAGGGCTGATCGATCAGGGGCGCCTGCAGCGCGTCCTCGAGGATTACACGACACCGGCCGGCGGACTGCATGTGCTCTATCCGAGCAGCCGCCACCTTTCGCCCCTGGTGAAGGCCTTTATCGAACTGGCGGCCGAGCGGATTTCCAATCGGGCAAATACCGCTTAAAGGGCGTCTGTGCTACCCAATCGACCTCCAATTCCCGAGCGCGAGACCTGAATGACCGAGCGGATCGTCAGTTTTGTCATGAGCGGCGGCGTTGGCTCTCGGCTATGGCCGCTGTCACGCGAGGACAATCCCAAGCAGTTCCACGATCTGTCGGGCGATGGCTCCATGCTGGCCAAGACCTTGCGCCGCCTGACGGCGAGACCGGCTGGCGAGACGCCGATCTTCCTGATCGCCTCGGAACGTCACGCCGATCGTGTCCATGCCGACTTGGCCGGTCTCGATCTTGCCGGGGGCGGCCCGCTGTTCGAGCCCGCGGGACGCAACACCGCCGCCGCCGTAGCACTGGCGACGCTGCGCACTCTGTCGGAATTCGGCGACAGCCTGGTGCTGGTGGTGCCTTCCGACCATGAAATAGCGACGGCGGGGCAATTCTGGCAAAGTATCGAAGCGGGATCGCAGGCGGCGCGCGCCGGCCGCCTGGTGGTGTTCGGCATCAAGCCGACCCAGCCGGAAACCGGTTACGGCTATATCGAGGTATCGGCCGAGAAGGGCGGGGTGTTCGACGTTTCGCGCTTCGTCGAGAAGCCCGGCCTCGCGACGGCCAATGATTATCTCAAGGCGGGAAATTTCTACTGGAACACCGGCATCTTCCTGTTTCGGGCGGGTGCCATGCGCGACGCCTTCGAGGCATTCCAGCCCGATATCTGGCGCACTACCGAAGCGGCCTACAAGGCGGCGACATCGGACCTGTCCGGCCTCTATATGCCGCTGGAGCTCTACGCGGCCATCCCGTCGAACTCGATCGACTATGCCATCATGGAGCGGGCAAAAGACATCGCCATGGTGCCGGCCGGTTTCCGCTGGAACGATCTCGGCTCCTGGCAATCGCTCCTCGACGTCGGTCCCGCTGACGAGCGAGGCAACGTCGTCGTCGGTGATGTCGTCGCCATCGATTGTGAGAATTCCTATATCCGCAGCGACGGCCGCCTGCTGTCGGCGATCGGCATGAAGGACGTTGCCATCGTCTCGACGGCGGATGCCACTTTCGTTGCCCCGGTGAGCCACAGCCAGCACGTCAAGAAGATCGTCGAACAACTCGAAAAATCGGGACGGCTGGAAACCAGATTCACGCCAGCGCACGACCGCGTCATCGAAAGCGGCGCCTGGCGGCGGCGCGTGCATCACTGGCTGTTCCAGGAGACCTTGCCGCTATGGTCGACATCAGGCGTCGACGAGCGCCATGGCGGCTTCCACGAGGCGCTGGGTTTCGACACCAGGCCGCTCGTCAAGCCCAAGCGCATGCGCACCCAGGCCAGGCAGGTCTATGCTTTCGCCGTTGCCAAGGAACGTGGCTGGACCGGCCCGGCCGACCGGCTGATCGCGCATGGCATCGATTTCATGGCAGGGCAGGGCCGCACCGAACGGGGCGGTTGGGTGCGCACGCTGAATGTCGATGGCTCCGTCGCCGACCCGGTCGAGGACGCCTACGATCATTCCTGCATTCTGCTGGCACTGGCGCACGCGCATATGTCGGGCAATCCCGATGCCTTGCGGCTCGGCGAGGAGACCTTCGCCTTCCTCGATGCGCATCTGGAGGACAGCCGCATGACGGGGTTCCTCGAGACATCGGATGGGGCCGGCGAGCGGCGCTCCAATCCGCACATGCATCTGCTCGAAGCTTTCCTGGCCTGGCACCAGGCGACCGGAGAGCGCGCGCATCTGCGACGCGCGGCCCGCATCATCGACCTCTTCCGCAGCCATTTCTTCGACCCCGAGAGCTGGACGCTCGGCGAGTTTTTCGATTCCGAATGGAAACCGGTCTTGGGAGAGAAGGGAACCTGGACCGAACCCGGCCATCACTTCGAATGGGCATCGCTGCTGGTCGATTTTGCCGATCGAAGCGGCCAGGCCGAGCTGAGCGCCTATGCCCGAAAACTCTATGCCTCGGCGATCGCCAACGGCCTTAACCGCGCCACCGGCCTTGCCTATGGGGCAGTCTCGCGGCAGGGCCTGCCGCTCGACCTGATGTCGCGCAGTTGGCCGCAGGCCGAAGCGCTCAAGGCGGCGATCGCGCTGGATGGCTCGGGCGGCCCTGATCTCAAGCCGGAGATCGAGGCGCGCGTCGGCCGGCTGTTCCGCTGGCACATCGACCCGGCGCCGCTCGGCCTCTGGATCGACCGCATCGACGAACGCGGCCGCTCGCTGGCGTCAGACGTGCCGGCGAGCATCTTCTACCATCTGGTCTGTGCGCTGACCCAGTATCTGGATGGGACGGTGGAGAAGTAGGCGGGATCAGTACGGGCTTGCCACGTCCCCGGTCTCGACATAGATCGACTTCAGCTGCGAATAGAGCGCCAGTGCCGCCAGCGAATTCTCGCGGCCGATGCCCGATTGCTTGACCCCGCCGAAGGGGATTTCCACAGGGGTCAGATTGTAGGCGTTGATCCAGCAGGTTCCGGCCTGCAACTCGGCAATGACGCGGTGGGCACGCGGCAGGTCGCGTGTGAACACGCCCGCGGCAAGGCCGAACTCGGTGTCGTTGGCGCGGTCTATAACCTCGTCCTCACCGTCGAATTTCAGCACGCTCATGACCGGGCCGAAAATCTCCTCGCGGGCGATGCGCATGGTGTCGGTGACGCCGGTGAAGACCGTAGGCTCGACGAAGAAGCCGCCCTGGAAGCCCTGCAGCGACGGCACGTTGCCGCCGCAAGCGAGCGTGGCGCCATCCTGCTTGCCAGCCGCGATATAGCCGACGACCTTGTCTTGCTGCGCCTTGTTGACCAACGGACCCATCTGCGTATCCGGATCGAGCGGATCGCCGATGCGGATTTTCTTGGTTCGCTCGACCAGCCGCTCGACAAAGCGGTCGTGAATGCCGCTCTGCACGAAGACGCGCGTGCCGTTGGAACAGATCTGGCCGCTCGAATAGAAATTGCCGAGCATGGCGCCGCCAATGGCGTTTTCGAGATCGGCATCGTCGAAGACGATCAGCGGCGACTTGCCGCCGAGTTCCATCGTCGCGTGCTTCATCCCTGAGCCGGCCAGCGACAGGACCTTGCGCCCGGTCGGCACCGAGCCGGTCACCGAAACCTTGGCGACGACATCATGGCCGACCAGCCCGGCGCCGACATCGCCATAGCCTTGCACGACGTTGAACAGCCCATCGGGCAGGCCGGCTTCCGAGTAGATCTCGGCCAGCGCCAGCGCCGAAAGCGGCGTGTTTTCCGATGGCTTGAACACCATGGCATTGCCCATGGCAAGCGCCGGCGCCGATTTCCAGCCGGCGATCTGGATCGGATAGTTCCATGCGCCGATGCCGACGCAGACGCCAAGCGCCTCGCGGCGCGTGTAGGCGAAGGGTCCGCCGAGGTCGACCGCTTCGCCATTGAAGACGGCGACCGCGCCGGCGAAATATTCAAGGCAATCGGCTGCTGAAGGCGCGTCCGCCACCAGCGTCTCCTGGATCGCCTTGCCGGTGTCCAGCGTCTCGATGCGGGCAAGGTCGGCGTTGCGGGCGCGCAAAATGTCGGCGGCACGGCGCAGAATGCGGCCGCGCTCGACCGGCTTGAGCCGCGCCCAGGCCGGCTGTGCGGCGCGTGCGGCCTCGATAGCGAGTTCCAGCACGTTCGGCGTCGCCGAACGCAGCATGGCGATGGTCTCGCCCGTGGCAGGATAGATCACCGGCAGCGGCGCGCCGCCTTCGTCCTCGATATAGCGTCCGTTGACATAGTGCGAAGCCGTGGGCTGGGCGCGCATGGGATCTCCAAATCGTCTGCGCCCAAGTGGGCGGCTCAATCTATCGAGGCGGCTCGATCCGTTGCCCGGATCATGGCCTATCTGTCAGACGCCTGCCAGCGCGGATTGATCCATGGCTCCTGGTTGGACGGCGCGAGCGGTGTACGGCCAAGGATGTGATCGGACGCCTTCTCGCCGGTCATGATCGATGGTGCGTTGAGGTTGCCGTTGGTCACGCGCGGGAAGATCGAGGAGTCGGCGACCCGTAATCCGTCGACGCCGATGACCCGGCATTCCGGATCGACGACGCTCGATTGATCATCGACCCGGCCCATTCGACAGGTGCCGCAAGGGTGGTAGGCGCTTTCGGCATGGTCGCGAATGAACATATCGAGATCGTCATCCGACTGCACATGGCTGCCCGGCGAGAGTTCCTGTCCGCGGTAGGCATCGAAGGCCGACTGGCCGAAGATTTCGCGGGTCAGGCGGATGCAGTGACGGAACTCCGCCCAGTCGTCCGGATGCGACATGTAGTTGAAGCGGATGACCGGCTTCGCTTTCGGATCCGGCGAGCGCAACGTCACCGAGCCGCGCGACTTCGAGCGCATCGGCCCGACATGCGCCTGGAAGCCATGCGACTTCGCCGCCGCCTTGCCGTCATAACGCACCGCCGCCGGGATGAAGTGGTACTGGATGTCGGGATAGTCGACGCCTGCCTGCGAGCGCACGAAGGCGGCCGCCTCGAAATGATTGGTGGCGCCCAGGCCCGATTTGAAGAACAGCCATTGCGCCCCGATCATCGCCTTGGAGAACGGGTTCAGCACTGAATTCAGGGTGATCGGCTTGGTCGATTCCTGCTGGATGTAGAGCTCCAGATGGTCCTGCAGGTTGCCGCCCACACCGGGCCGGTCGGCCACGACGGCAATGCCGTTTTCGCGCAAATGCCCGGCCGGGCCGATACCGGACAGCATCAGGATCTTTGGCGAGTTGATCGACGATGCCGCGACGATCACTTCGCGTCGCGCCTTAACGACCTGAATCTGTTTGTGAGCTTCGATCTCGACGCCGATGGCGCGTTGATTCTCGATGATCACCCGGCGCGCGAAGCCCTTGACCAGACTCACGTTTTTGCGCCGAAGCGCCGGCTTCAGATAGGCTGATGCCGCCGACCACCGGCGGCCGCCCAGAATGGTCTGCTCCATCGGCCCGAAGCCTTCCTGCTTGGCGCCATTGTAGTCGTCGGTCAGTTCAAACCCTGCCTGCCGGCCCGCTTCGACGAAGGCGCCATAGAGCGGATTGCGCCGCGAGCCGCGCTGCACATGCAGCGGGCCGCCGTGCCCGCGCCAGCCATCCTCGCCACCGTCGGAATCTTCCATGCGCTTGAAATAGGGGAGCACGTCAGCAAAACCCCAGCCGGCCGCTCCCTGTTCGGCCCAATGGTCGAAGTCACGGGCGTGGCCGCGCACATAGACCATGCCGTTGATCGAAGACGAGCCGCCGATCACCTTGCCGCGCGGCGTCGCCAGCACGCGGCCGCCCAGATGCGGCTCCGGCTCACTGGCGAACCCCCAGTCGTAGAGGTTCATGTTGAGCGGGATCGACAGCGCCGACGGCATCTGGATCAGAGGTCCGAGATCGGTGCCGCCGAATTCGATGACGATGACCGAATGCTTGCCGTCCTCAGACAGGCGATAGGCCATGGCCGAGCCGGCGGAGCCGGAGCCGATGATGACGAAATCCGCTTCAAGCATCGTTCATATGCGCCATAAAATCGGCGAGCGAGACATTGCCGCCGGTTGCCACCACGAGGACGGTCTTTCCCGCCACATCCACCTTGCCACCGAGCAGTGCCGCCAGCGACGCCGCGCCCGAAGGCTCCAGCACCAGCTTCATCCGCTCGAAGGCGATCTTCATTGCCCGCCGCACCGACTGGTCCTCGACGGTGATGCCGCGAACACCCGCTGCCTTGACTGCTGCGAAGGGGGCGTCGCCGGGCCGGCGCGACATCAGCCCGTCGCAGATCGACTTCGGGCCAATCGGCATGGTCTCGATCGAGCCATGCGCCAGTGACGAGCCCATGCCGTTGAACCCTTCGGGCTCGACGCCGATGATCTCGGTCGCCGGCGACAGATAGTGGAAGGCGAGCGAAACGCCGCCGATCAGCCCACCGCCGCCGACCGAGCAGAACAAAAGATCAGCGCTGGCGTCCTTGGCCGACAGCTGGTCGAGCGCCTCGAGGCCGGCGCCCGCCTGGCCGGCGACGATCTCGGGATCGTCGAACGGATGCAGCAGAGCCAGACCTTCGGTCTCCGCGATCTCGCGCGCTTTTGCGGCCGCGACCTCTTCACGCGCCCGATCGCCATGATCGGTCAGCACGACGCGGGCGCCATAGCCTGATGTCGCATCACGCTTGGCGGCCGGGGCGTCGATCGGCATGACGATGGTGACCGGGATGCCGAGCGCCTGTCCGGCGGCCGCCAGCCCTTGCGCGAAATTGCCGGAGGAATAGGCGACGACGCCCTTCCTTGCTTCGTCGGGCGAAAGCCGCTTCAGCCGCCAATAGGCGCCGCGAACCTTGAAGGATCCGGCCCACTGCAGCGATTCCGGCTTGATGAAGACCCGGGCCGCACCGGTTTCCTTGGCGAGTGCCGTCGATTCCAGCAGCGGCGTGACCTGTGTCGCCTGGGAGGTGACGGCATAGGCCTGCATGAGATGATCGAGGGTGGGAACGAGAAGATCTGTCATCATTCGCCTCGCGGATACCTTTTGCTCTCTTCGAGATTGTCGAGGTTCATGTGATTGCGCATGTACCGCTCTGACGCCTTCTGCAGTGGCTGGAAATCCCAGGGGTAATAGGCGCCATTGCGCAGCGCCGGATAGACCACCCAGCGGCGCGCCTGGCTCTCGCGCACGGCGGCGTCGAAGCCGGCCATGTCCCAACGCGCCCTGACCTTGTCCATGAACTCGGCCACCAACGCCACATTGGCGGGATCATCGGCAAGATTGTCCCGCTCCAGCGGATCGGCTTCGAGATCGAACAATTGCGGCGGATCGAGTTCGCAATGGACGAATTTGTAGCGGCCCTCGCGGATTGCCACCAAGGGCGCATAGGAGCCTTCCGCGGCGTACTCGATCAACACCGGTGCCGTGCGCTGCCCGCCCTTGGTGAGCGGCAGCAGCGACTGGCCGTCGGTCCACGGCGCGATCGACCCGATGTCGATGCCGGCGAGGTCGCAAAGCGTTGGCGCCACGTCGAGATTGGAGACCGGCGCGTCGATCAGCCCGGCCGGCACGCCCTTGCCGGCGATCATCAGCGGCACCCGCGCCGAGCCTTCGAAGAAGCTCATCTTGAACCACAGGCCTCGCTCGCCCAGCATGTCGCCGTGATCGGAGCAGAACAGGATGATCGTGTCGTCGAGCATGCGCGTTCGGGTGAGAACGTCGAGGAGCTCGCCGAGCTTGTCGTCGACATAGGAGATGTTGGCGAAATAGCCGCGCCGCGAACGACGCACCTGCTCCGGTGTGATCTCGAAAGAGGGATAGTCGCTGGCGTGGTACAGCCGCTGGGAATGCGTATCCTGCTCGTCATGCGCGATGAAGCCAGTTTCCGGGTCCAGCGCCTGGCAATGCTCATAGAGATCCCAATACTGCTTGCGCGCGACATAGGGATCGTGCGGGTGCGACAGCGAGACGGTGAGGCACCATGGCCGATGGCTTGCATCGTCCTGTTCGCGTGAAAGCTGATAGAGCTTCTGAGACGCGAGGAACACGACCTCGTCGTCATACTCCATCTGGTTGGTGGTCTCGGCGATGCCGGCGCCGGTTACCGAACCCAGATTGTGATACCACCACTCGATGCGCTCGCCGGGTTTGCGGTAGTCCGGCGTCCAGCCGAAATCCGCCGGATAGATGTCGGTGGTCAGCCGCTCCTCGAAACCGTGCAACTGATCCGGTCCGACGAAATGCATCTTGCCCGACAGGCAGGTGTAGTAGCCGGCGGCACGCAAATGATGGGCGAAGGTCGGGATCGACGAGGTAAATTCAGCGGCATTGTCGTAGACACCGGTGCGCGACGGCAACTGGCCGCTCATGAACGAGGCGCGGCCCGGTGCGCAAAGCGGCGAGGCGGTGTAGTTGTTGGCAAAGCGCGCCGAACGCGCCGCCAGCGCTTTCAGATGCGGCGTGTGTAGAAATTCCGCTGGCCCATCCGGGAAAAAAGTCCCGTTGAGCTGGTCGACCATGACGATCAGGAAATTGGGTCGCTTCGCTGTCACTGTTTGTGCTGTCCGCCAAGTTTGGTTTCGAGATAGTCCTCGACCAGCGCGATCGCGGTCGCGGCGTCGGGCACGCCATCCTTCAGCGCGCGCCTGATGTAGAGCCCGTCGATCATTGCCGCCGTCGCTTCCGCGGCGCGGTCGGCTTCGGTCCTGGGCAGGATACCGATCAAACCGCTCATCAGGTTCGAATGCAGCCGCCTTGCGTAGACTCTGAGCAACCGGCGCAGCGAGGACGATTGCTGCGCCTCGACATAGAAGGCGAGCCATGCGGCGATGGTCTCCGCCTGGAACTGGATGTCGGAAAAATTGACGGCGACCACGGCCGACACGCGCTCGCGCGGGGAGGTGGTGGATTGAAGCGCGCGGCGCATGTCGATGGTCAGTTCGGCCAGGATGTGCCGCATCGTCGCGAACAGCAGCTCGTCCTTGGCGCCGAAATAGTGATGGGCAAGGGCCGAAGACACACCGGCGCGTCCGGCAATCTCGGACATGGTCACGTCAAGCGAGCCGCGCTCGCCGATCGCCGAGATCGTCGCGTCGATGAGCGCCTTGCGGCGCAATGGCTCCATTCCGACCTTTGGCATGCTGTTCCCGATCTTTTCGGGAGATTATTTTTTATTGACGCGTCAATCAACAAAAAATCGATGCTGACGCGACCTGCACCAAGCGATTGTTGCGCGGCGGCTCTTCACGGTTCGAGCAGGAATGTTTATATTTGAACAATAAAGACGAAGTGCGCCATGAGCCCACATGCTAGGCTGGCGCCAAGGATGGAGACCGGCATGACCGCATGTATCGTTGGCTGGGCACATTCGCGCTTCGGCAAGCTCGAGGGCGAGACGCTCGAAAACCTGATCGTCAAGGTCGCGACGGACGCGCTCGATCATGCCGGCATCGGCCCGGACGAGGTCGACGAGATCGTGCTTGGCCATTTCAACGCCGGCTTTTCGGCGCAGGATTTCACCGCAAGCCTGGTTCTCCAGGCCGATGACCGGCTGCGCTTCAAGCCGGCCACGCGCGTCGAGAATGCTTGCGCAACCGGTTCGGCCGCCGTCCGGCAAGGCATCCGCGCGATCGATGCAAACGCTGCCCGGGTCGTTCTGGTGGTCGGCGCCGAGCAGATGACGACAACGCCCGGGCCCGAGATCGGCAAGAACCTGCTCAAGGCGTCCTATCTGCCCGAGGACGGTGACACGCCGGCCGGCTTTGCCGGCGTCTTCGGCAAGATCGCGCAGGGCTATTTCCAACGCTATGGCGACCAGTCGGATGCGCTCGCCATGATCGCCGCCAAGAACCACAAGAACGGCGTCGACAATCCCTATGCCCAGATGCGCAAGGATTTAGGCTACGATTTCTGCCGGCAGGAGAGCGAGAAAAACCCGTTCGTCGCGGGACCCTTGAAGCGCACTGATTGCTCGCTGGTTTCCGACGGCGCCGCTGCCCTTGTCCTTGCCGACACGGCGACGGCACTGAAGATGCGCCGCGCCGTTGCCTTCCGCGCCAACGAACACGTACAGGATTTCCTGCCGATGTCGAAGCGCGACATCCTGGCCTTCGAAGGCTGCGAGCAGGCCTGGACCCGCGCTTTGAAGAATGCCGGCGTGACGCTCGACGATCTCTCCTTCGTCGAGACGCATGACTGTTTTACCATCGCCGAACTGATCGAGTATGAGGCGATGGGACTGGCCAAGCCCGGTGAGGGCGCTAAGCTGGCGCTGGATGGCACAACGGCAAAAGACGGTCGCCTGCCGGTCAATCCTTCCGGCGGCCTGAAAGCCAAGGGCCATCCGATCGGCGCCACCGGCGTCTCCATGCATGTCTTGACCGCCATGCAGCTTGTTGGCGAAGCCGGTGGCATCCAGGTGCCGGGCGCAAAACTCGGCGGCATTTTCAACATGGGCGGCGCGGCTGTCGCCAACTACGTTTCCATTCTTGATCGGATCAGGTAAACCGCCCCGGCATTCACGGGAGGTGACATGGCCAATCCGGTTCTGATCGAAGTCTTGCGCGGCGCCATTGTCGAGAGCGCCCATCGCGGCGCCGTCGCCGTCTTCGATGCCGGCGGCAAGCCGGTCCTGGAGATCGGCGACACATCGAAGCCGGTCTTTCCCCGCTCTGCCGTCAAGGCGATCCAGGCCCTGCCGCTTGTCGAAACGGGTGCCGCCGATGCCTACGGCTTCGGCAACCGCGAACTGGCGCTAGCGTGTGCCTCCCATTCCGGCGAGCCGGCACATGTCGACCTGGCGCGGTCCATGCTGGCCGGGGCCGGGCTGGATAGGTCGGCGCTCGAATGCGGCACCCACTGGCCCTCGGACCATGACGCCGAGATTGCGCTCGCACGTGCCGGCGGTTCACCAAATGCGCTTCACAACAACTGTTCCGGCAAGCATTCCGGCTTCCTTTGCACCTGCGTGCATTCCGGCATTGAGCATCGCGGCTACGTCAAGCCGGGGCACGCTTTGCAGGAAATGGTGCGCGACGCCATGCAGTCGGTCACCGGCGCTGTCCACGGCGCCGACGAACGCGCGACCGATGGCTGCTCGATCCCGACCTATGCGGTGCCGCTGAGGAGTTTCGCGCTCGGCTTTGCCCGCATGGCGACGGGACAGGGCTTTGGCCCCGAGCGGGCGAAAGCTGCGAAGCGACTGCTTTCGGCCTGTATGGCGGAGCCGTTCTTCGTCGCGGGCACAGGCCGTGCGGACCTGTTGCTGATGGAAGCCGCTCCCGGGCGGATTTTTGCCAAAGGCGGGGCCGAGGGCGTCCATTGTGCCGCGCTTCCGGAACTCGGTCTCGGTATCGCCGTCAAATGCGATGACGGTGCCGGGCGCGCTGGCGACGCAATCGCCGCTGCCGTCCTCGCCAGGCTGCTGCGGGCGGACGAAACCGTGGCCGCGAAGTTGTTGGACCTGGCGAACGCGCCAATCGAAAGCCGGATTGGCGCCAAGGTCGGGGCGCTGAGGCCGACGCCAGCCTTGAATTGAGGTCAGCTGACGCGGTTGCGCTCGACGGTCAGATGCGCAAAGCCGCTGCTGCTGGTCTGGGTAAGGTCTGACGTCACCGGCTCGGCCCAGCGCTGGCCGACAACCGCCCCGTTCGACGCACCGTCGATGACATTGTCGGAGATGACGGCGGTGCCGGCGCCCTCGACCACGCTGACGACGATACCGGTGCCTGCCTTGCGGATGATGTTTCCCGTGGCCACGACATTACGCAGATACGGCCCCCAGCCGATCGACATGCCGTAGAGCGGTGCATTCTCGATGACGTTGCTGGAAGCAATGGTGTCGGCTTCGACGGCGATACCGACGCCGAAACCGGGCGGGTCGGCGGTGTAGGGGCCTGATGTCGACAAATTGCGCACGATGTTGCCGGAGCAGACACCCATGCGGCCGCCTTCGTTGAAGTTGACGATCGAGATACCGTTGGCCGCACCGTCGACGATGTTGTTGGAGATGACGGCGCCCTCGAACGAGAACTCGGAGTAGACCGCGGTCTCGCCCGAGCGTGCGCAGGTGTTGCCCGATATCTGCAGATTGCTGGAACTGTTGGCGCGGATCGCCGAGAACGCGCAGTCCGAAACCACATTGCCCGAGATAACGACATTTCCAGCGCGGAAGGCATTGATGCCGTTGCCGTTCTGGCCGGTCCCGCCGCTGCGCGCGCCAATGCGTTCGACGCGGTTGCCGGTGACCATGGTGCCGTCTTCCGCGGCTTGCCAGCGGTGCACGAGGATGCCGCCATTGGCGCAATCGGAGACGGTGTTGCCGGTGACTGCCAGTCCTGCGGCTTCGACGGAATAGATGCCGGCGTCCGCCGCTCCTGATATGTCCGAACGCTCGATCCTGCCCGCCGCGTGTTCCAGCGCCAGCCCGTTCTTGCCGCTTCCGGTGATCTGGCAGTTATCCACCACCAGGTGAGCGACCCGGCGCAGATCGAGCAGCCCTTGTGCATAGTCGCCCATCGAGCGGTTCGAACCGTCGAAGACCAGCCCGCTGAGTTCGATATGGTCGGCCTGTTCCGCCATGAACAGATGGCCGTCGCCGCCATAGACGATCCGCGTCGCACCCGGTACCCCGGACAGACCCACGCGGCCAGGCAGCGAGAGATTGGACACCACATAGGTGCCGGGCGGCAGGAAGACTGGCATGTCGCGGCCGTTGGCATCGCGCAGCAGCTTGGCGAAGGCCTTGCTCTGGTCGTCAAACGTGCCGGGCTGCACGCCAAGTTCCGTGGCATTGATGGAACCGCGCATCGAGGCCTTCTCGATGCCGGTCAGGCTGGCGGCCGCCGCCTTGCCGAGCGCGAGGCCCATCACGGCAAAGCCGGCGGTCTGAGTCAGCAGCATTCGTCTGTTCAACATCGGCACACAATCCAAGTGTTCAGTCCCGACACCCCAGTGTCCAGTCCTGACACCGCAGGAATCATGCCAGACGCTGGGCAGCCGTTCTCGGGGGGCATGGCTTGTCGAGCGGCCACTCGGCGCCTAAGTTCAGGAGATGAGCAGAGCTTTTACCCGCGAGGAAGACAGCGAGAATGCCATCGCCGGCGTTGGCGAGAGGCCGATCAGCACGCACCGCAACCTGGTGACCGAGCGCGGCCTGGCGCAGATCGAGGACAATCTGGCCGATTTGCGCGACGTGCTGGCGAAAGCCGAGAGAAAGGCCGATCGCGAGCGCATCGCGGTCGTGTCGCGTGACCTGCGCTACTGGACCGCGCGGCGGGAGAACGCCGAACTGTCCGTACCGGAGCCCGGCAGCGACGTCGTCCGCTTCGGCATGGGTGTCACGCTGGAAAGCGATGACGGCAAGAAGGTGCACTGGAAGATCGTCGGCGAGGACGAAGCCGATCCCGCCAAGGGCAGCATCTCGCATGTCTCGCCGATGGCAGTGGCGCTATTCGGCAAGAAGGTCGGCGACGTCGCCAGCGTCAATGGCAAGGAGTGGGAGATCGTCAAGCTCTCAGAGAGTTGACGCAAGGCCCGTCTACTTGGCCATCCTTTGCAATACGGCCTCATACTGGTCCATGACATCACGAGCAGCGCGCATCTGCCGTTCGACGTCGTCACTTCTCATCGGTCTTAGAATGACGCCGTCATCGGTTTCGATGATCTGGAATTGATCGCCTACTCGCATGTTCAGGTTGTCCAGCATTTCCTGCGGCAAGATCACGACACCTGATCCGTCGTCGAGCTTGCGGACAATAGTCTTCACGGGCCGTTACCCTTGGTTGCGTTCGTCATTGTGACACAACCTTTCCGGCGCTACAATGTTTCGCTCAACGCGCCAGCAGCCGATGCAGCAGCCTCTCGGCCGCCTCCGGAATAACCGTGCCCGGCGGGAAAATTTCCGCAGCCCCCGCCTTCAGCACAGCCTCATGGTCCTGCGGCGGGATGACGCCGCCGGCCACGATCAGCATGTCGCCGCGGCCGAGCTTTTTCAGCGCGTCGCGCAATTCGGGGATCAGCGTCAGGTGTCCCGCCGCCAGCGACGAGGCGCCGATGATGTGGACATCGTGCCCGACGGCCAGTTTCGCGATCTCTTCCGGTGTCTGGAACATGGCGCCGACGGTGACGTCGAAGCCGAGATCGGCGAAAGCCGTGGCGATCACCTTCTGTCCGCGGTCGTGGCCGTCCTGTCCCATCTTGGCCACGAGAATGCGCGGCTTGCCGCCATTTTTCTTTTCGAAGGCATCAAGCTTGTCCCGCAGCCGGTCGACCACCGGATTGTCGCCGAGCGCCTTGCGGTAGACGCCGGAAATGGTCTGCACCGTGGCCACATGGCGGCCATAGGCTCGTTCCAAGGCGAACGAGATTTCGCCGACAGTGGCGTTGGCGCGCGCGGCGCGGATGGCGAATTCAAGGAGATTGTCCTCGCCTTGTGCGGCACGTGTCAGCGCATCGAGCGCGCTTTCGACGGCGGCGACGTCGCGCGTGCCTTTCAGCCGTTGCAGCTTCGAGAGTTGCCGGGCCCTGACCTCGGCATTGTCGATCTTCAGCACATCGACCTCGATGTCGTTCTCCGGGCGATGCGCATTGACGCCGACCAGCATCTGCTCGCCGGAATCGATGCGCGCCTGCGTGCGGGCCGCCGCTTCCTCGATGCGCAGCTTGGGTATGCCCTTTTCGATCGCCGCCGCCATGCCGCCGAGAGCCTCGACCTCCTCGATATGAGCAAGCGCACGCGCCGCCAGATCGTGTGTCAGCCGCTCGAGATAGGCCGAACCGCCCCACGGATCGATGATGCGCGTGGTGCCGGATTCCTTCTGCAGGACAAGTTGCGTGTTGCGGGCGATGCGCGCCGAATGGTCGGTCGGTAGCGCCATTGCCTCGTCGAAGGAATTGGTGTGCAGCGACTGGGTATGCCCTTGGGTCGCCGCCATCGCCTCGATCATGGTGCGGATGATGTTGTTGTAGGGATCCTGCGCCGTCAGCGACCAGCCGGAAGTCTGGCAATGGGTACGCAGCGACAGCGATCGCTCGTCCTTCGGCGCGAAATTCTTTTTCATCAGCGTCGCCCACAACAGGCGCGCGGCCCTGAGCTTGGCCACTTCCATGAAGAAGTTCATGCCGATCGCCCAGAAGAAGGACAGGCGCGGCGCGAAACGGTCGATGCCGAGCCCTGCCGCGACGCCGGCGCGGGCATATTCGATACCGTCGGCGATCGTATAGGCGAGCTCCAGGTCGGCGGTCGCGCCGGCCTCTTGCATATGGTAGCCGGAGATCGATATCGAGTTGAACTTCGGCATGTTCTTCGAGGTGTAGGAGAAGATGTCCGAGACGATCCGCATCGAGGGCTTCGGCGGATAGATGTAGGTGTTGCGGACCATGAACTCCTTCAGAATGTCGTTCTGAATGGTCCCCGCCAGATCCTCCTGTGCGACGCCTTGCTCTTCCGCCGCCACGATGTAGAGCGCCATGATCGGCAGCACGGCTCCGTTCATCGTCATCGACACGGTCATGTCGCCGAGCGGAATGCCGTCGAACAACTGACGCATGTCGAGGATGGAATCGATGGCCACGCCCGCCATGCCGACATCGCCGGCGACACGCGGATGGTCTGAGTCATAGCCGCGATGGGTGGCAAGATCGAAGGCAACCGAAAGACCTTTCTGGCCGGCGGCAAGGTTGCGCCGGTAAAAGGCGTTGGACTCTTCGGCGGTCGAAAAGCCTGCATATTGCCGGATCGTCCAGGGCTGCTGGACATACATGGTTGGGTAGGGGCCACGCACGAAGGGCGGCAGGCCGGGATAGGTGTCGAGATGCGGCAGGCCCTTGAGGTCGCCCTGATTGTAGAGATGCTTGACGACGAGGCCTTCCGGCGTCGTCCGCTGCCCCTTGACCTCGACAGGCGCGCGGCGCGGTGGCACCCAGCCGATCTGACTGAAATCCGGAATCAAGAAGCGGCCCCGATGGATTGATCGATGCGGACTGGAGGCAGCGGCTCGCACAGGACGACGCCCTCGGTGAAGGCAGGTCGCCGCTCAGCGTCCAGCGTCTCGACCGGACGCTCGCCTTTCAACGGATAAAGCGTGGCGCCGATCATGGCCCGCTCGCCTGACTTGAAGGCAATGCCGCGCTGGACGGCGGCAGCGCGGACGCGTTGCTGGATATGTCCGTCCCGAAGGCTGGAGAGCACGCCACCCTCTGCCTCGATC
Organism: Mesorhizobium sp. M8A.F.Ca.ET.207.01.1.1; assembly: GCF_004794715.1. Classification (NCBI taxonomy): domain Bacteria; kingdom Pseudomonadati; phylum Pseudomonadota; class Alphaproteobacteria; order Hyphomicrobiales; family Phyllobacteriaceae; genus Mesorhizobium; species Mesorhizobium sp. M8A.F.Ca.ET.207.01.1.1. Next base: position 66,060 of record NZ_SRUS01000001.1, read on the forward strand.
GCCTGCAATTCCGCCCACGCTGCTTCGCAAAGATCCGACGTCAGCGCTTCGACGGCGCCGGAGCCATGGGCGGGATCGGCGACATGGTCGACATGGCTTTCATTGGCCATGATCAACTGCGCGTTGCGCGCGACGCGGCGGGCAAAAGCCGCCGGCAGGCCATGCGCGATCGTATGCGGCAGGATTGAGATCGAATCGGCGCCTCCCGCCGCCGCGGCGAAGCAGCCGATCGTCGTGCGCAGGATGTTGGTTTCGGGGTCCAGTGCCGTCATCATGCGAAATGATGTCTCGGCATGGATGTTGGCCGTGGAATTGGGGATCGAGCAGGCCTCCTGCACCCGTGCCCACAGCCTGCGCAAGGCCCGCACCTTGGCCATTGACAGGAACTGGTCCTGGTCGACGCTGAGCGCGAAACCGATATGAGGCGCGGCATAGACGAGCGGCTGCCGCGCCTTCTCGAACATTCTCAGATACGAGACCGCCGAGGCCAGCATGATGCCGAGTTCCTGCGCTTCCGTGGCGCCGGCATTGTGAAAAACGCGACCGTCCGCCTCCAGGAGCACACCCGGAACGCCCATCGAGAAGAAATGCGCCAGCGATTGCGGCATCGATTCTTGCAGCGCCTCGATCGACATGCGCAGCCGGCCGGTGCCGGCGAGGACTGCCGCCGGATCGATGCCGAAGGAAAGGTTGAGCTTTGCCGGATCGGAGCGCCGCTTGCTCAGGAACGCCACCAGCCAGTCGGCCATGGGGCGGCTCCAGGGGTGGGTGTCGATGCGGATCTGGACCCTGTTGAGGGGCACGCCCTCCAGCACCGTCTCCAGTGCCTGCGCCGTCCTCGGCAGGCCGTAGCCGAACGCGTTCGGGGCACCTTCGAAGACGAGCGACAGTCCCGTCGCGCCTTGCGCAATGTCTTCCAGGGCCTGGCTCTTGGCGCGATCGACATCGGGGTCGTCGACGCGCTGGCTGACGATCCAGGGCGATTGAGGATTGGCGCGCACGATCGGTTCGGCTCCGGTCGCGCGGTCATAGAGCGGCTCGACGCGGATGTTGTCGTCGGTATGCGAGATCAGCTTTTCCTCGAAGGATGCGCCGGCCAACGCCTTTTCCGCCAAGGCCAGCCATCGCTGACGCTCCGCATCCATTGGCTCAACATCCCTGGTCAAGGCTCCGGCGCCCATTCGTCGTCCTCGTTCTGTGTGGCCGCACCAGCCCGGCCAGCCCAGTCTACGGTCCCCGGTGGGTTACCGCAATGCAGGTGCAAGGCCCGAATCCCACTCACCTGATATTCGATCCACCTGATATAGGTCGGCTTGGGTGGGCGGACCATGGACGATTGCCAAACACCATCGAAATTCGCAAGTTCCAAAATCCGATCCTGGCGATTGGTCCGATTTGGACGATTGGCCTGGATTGGATGATCGGCCCCGCGTTGGACAATTGTCATTGTCGCTGTGCAACAGCCTCACTATACCTTCGGGCAAAGGCTGGCTTTGGGCACATCAGTTTGCGGAGACCCGACATATGGCTGACGACACCAGTATTTTCATCGGCGCCAGCCGCAAGCCCGACGACAGCTATCAGCGAGCTGAAAATCTGCTGCTGCAATACGGCAATCGCCATGGCCTGGTGACCGGCGCCACCGGTACCGGCAAGACCGTCAGCTTGCAGATCCTGGCGGAGGGATTTTCCAACGCCGGCGTGCCGGTCTTCTGCGCCGACATCAAGGGCGACCTTTCCGGCATCGCCATGATGGGCACCGCGCAGGATTTCCTGGTCAAGCGGGCGGAACAGGTGAAGCTCGACCCTTACGACTTCCAGGAATTCCCGGTCATCTTCTGGGATCTGTTCGGCGAGCAGGGCCACCCTATCCGCGCGACCATTTCGGAAATGGGACCGCTGCTGCTGTCGCGGCTGATGAACCTGACCGACGCACAGGAAGGCATCATGAACATTGCCTTCCGCATAGCCGATGAGGAAGGGTTGCTGCTGCTCGACATGAAAGATCTGCAGGCGCTGCTCGCCAACATTGCCGAGCGTGCGGAAGAGATCAGCGCCCGTTACGGCAACCTCACCAAGCCATCGGTGGGGGCCATTCAGCGCACGTTGCTGGTGCTGGAGCAGCAGGGCGCGGCGAACTTCTTTGGCGAGCCGGCATTGCGCATCGCCGACATCATGCGCACGACCCGCGATGGTCGCGGCGCCATCAGCGTGCTGGCCGCCGACAAGCTGATGATGAATCCGCGCCTCTACGCGACGTTCCTTCTCTGGCTGATGTCGGAGCTGTTCGAGGAATTGCCCGAAGTCGGCGACCCCGACAAGCCGAAGCTGGTGTTCTTCTTCGACGAGGCGCACCTCTTGTTCGATGAGGCGCCGAAGGTGCTGATCGACCGGGTCGAGCAAGTGGTCCGCTTGATTCGCTCCAAGGGCGTCGGCGTCTATTTCGTCACGCAGAACCCTTTGGATATTCCCGAAAAGGTCCTCGCCCAGCTCGGCAACCGCGTGCAGCATGCGCTGCGCGCCTACACGCCGCGCGAGCAGCAGGCGGTGAGGACGGCGGCCGAGACCTTCCGGCCCAATCCCGATTTCGACTGCGCCACCGCCATCACCCAGCTCGCCACCGGCGAAGCGCTGGTCTCGACGCTGGAGGCCAAGGGCATTCCGTCGATGGTCCAGCGCACGCTCATCCGTCCGCCGTCGTCGCGGCTTGGACCCATTACCCCCGCCGAGCGGCTGAAGCTGATCGGGGAAAGCCCGGTCACCGGCCAGTACGACCAGGTCATCGACCGCGAATCGGCGTTCGAGATGCTGCAGAAGAAGGCCAAGGAGGCGCAGGACGCCGAGGCGCAGCAGGCAGACACCGGCGGCTCGCGCTGGACCATTCCAGGCTTCGGCAATGACGATCCAGCGCCGCAGTCCGGTGGCAGGCGCGCGCCGGCGCCGCGGCCGTCCAATCGCCAGACGGTGGCGGAAGCCGCAATCAAGTCGGTGGTGCGATCGGTCGGCTCGTCGGTCGGACGTGCGATCGTGCGCGGGATTCTGGGGAGTTTGTCGCGGGGGCGGTAGGATCGGGCAGCGGCGTTGCCGCTGCCCTGTGAGCTCAGAAGATCGCGTCCGTGACCGCCTTGACCGGGCCGAGCAGCACCGATCCATCCGGCACGCCGGCGTCGATCGGGATGGCCTTGTGGTTCGCCGTCGCCACCATGGGCTGGCTGGCGTTGCTGGTCACGATGACCGGGCTCTTCGACGGCACGCGGTCATAGAGATCGATGATGTCCTGGTTCATCAGGCGCACGCAGCCCGACGACACCGATTTGCCTATCGAGCGCCATTCCGGCGAGCCGTGCAGGCGATAGAGCGTGTCCACATTGCCCTGGAAGAGATAGAGCGCGCGCGCCCCGAGCGGGTTCTTCAGGCCGCCGGGCATGCCGCCATTGTCGGCGCTGTACTGCTTCAATTCCGGCTGGCGCGCGATCATCTCATCCGGAGGCGTCCATTTCGGCCATTTCTGCTTCCACTGGACGACGGCGTCGCCCGACCATTCGAAGCCGGCGCGGCCGAGCCCGACACCATAGCGAATGGCCTGGCCGCCCGGGCGAACCAGATAGAGGAAGTGGCCTGTCGTATCGACGACGATGGTTCCCGGCTTCTGTCCGGTCGGGTCGGGCACGATCTGGCGCAGGAACTGCGGGTCGATCCTGTCGACCGGGATGGCCGGCAGATCGAAGCCGCCATCGTTGACCGCCGCGTACATAGACGCATAGTCGGCGAGCGGCGGCTCGACATAGGTAGGTGGCGGCGGCTCGGCCGGCCCCGGTCCGGTGGTTGCGCATGCCGAAACCGCGATCGAGGCGGCGCCCAGGGCTGCGGCGTTGAGAAAGCCGCGACGGCTCAGGCGATAGGATTCGATTTCGGTTATGGACATGGCTGCCTTCTTTAAGACTCAAATCGCAACAAAGCGTCAACACGCCGACGTCCGCCGCGGGTGCCTAACAACACCTGAGGCGATAGGCGGTTCCGATTCTGGCCCGAACGTGGACAAACAAAGGCGAAGCTGTGACTGCGCCGCCACTGTGGCGTTGGGGCCACAGGTCTGTCAGCTGCCGGATACGAGGGCCTCCAGCGATGGCAGGATCAGGGCCGGCGGCAAGTCCCGGTATTCCTCCGGCTGGTTGGAGCGGTTGATCCAAACCGTGCGGAAACCGAATTTGGTGGCGCCCGCAATGTCCCAGCGATTGGAAGACTGGAAGGAGACCGCGCCTGGATAGAGGCGCCAGCCGGTGGCGACCATGTCGTAGACCGCTGGGTCGGTCTTGAAGCGCCGCACCGCATCGACCGAATAGACGTCGTCCAGGACCTGGTCGAGTGCCGCGGACCTGACCGCCGCTTCAAGCATTTCGGGCGAGCCATTGGAGAGGATAGCCAGTCTGGCGCCGGAAGCCTTGAGCGCCTTCAGCACGGCTGGCACTTCGGGGTAACAGTCCAGCCTCCAATAGGCCTCCAGCAACTTTGCCTTGAGACCAGGATCGGCCGAAGGGACCTTGCGCAAGGCGAAGTCCAGCGCTTGTTCCGTCAACTGCCAGAAGTCGGCATAGGTGCCCATCAGCGTGCGCACCCAGGAGTATTCGAGCTGCTTGGCGCGCCAGATTTCGGACAGGAGCTGGCCGTCCGGGCCGATCGCGTCTGCATGGCGGCGCACGGCGGCGTGCACGTCGAACAGCGTGCCATAGGCGTCGAAAACATAGGCGGCGTATTGCATGGCAACAGTTTTGAGGCGAGGCGGGATAAGGTGCAAGCCTTGATTGCACCGCACCCGTCGCTGGCCTCAACAAATCTCCCTGATGATGGTTGACGAGGCCTGTCAAAGCATCTTCCAATGGCTGTCACATAAGATTGACCGGAACGGGAAAACGCGATGACACTGGCGGCGGCGGCGCAATCCGCGACATGGACTTTCGTCGATGGCGATTGGTACGAAGGCAATGTCGCCATTCTGGGGCCGCGCAGCCACGCCATGTGGCTCGGCACGAGCGTCTTCGACGGCGCGCGCTGGTTCGAGGGCGTGGCGCCCGACCTCGACCTTCATGCCGCACGCGTCAATGCCTCGGCGACCGCTCTTGGTCTTGCGCCGAACATGACGCCCGAGCAGATCGTCGCGCTGACCTGGGACGGATTGAAGAAGTTCGACGGCAAGACGGCGGTCTATATCAGGCCGATGTACTGGGCCGAGCATGGCGGCTACATGGGCGTGCCGGCCGATCCCGCCTCGACCCGTTTCTGCCTGTGTCTCTATGAATCGCCGATGATCTCGCCGACCGGCTTTTCCGTGACCGTGTCGCCGTTCCGGCGGCCGACCATCGAAACCATGCCGACCAACGCCAAGGCCGGCTGCCTCTATCCCAACAACGGCCGCGCCATCCTCGAGGCCAAGGCGCGGGGCTTCGACAATGCGCTTGTGCTCGACATGCTGGGCAATGTCGCGGAGACCGGAAGCTCGAACATCTTCCTGGTCAAGGACGGCCATGTGCTGACGCCGGCGCCCAACGGAACCTTCCTGTCCGGCATTACCCGCTCGCGCACGATGACGCTGCTCGGCGATTATGGGTTCAGGACGACCGAAAGGACGCTGTCGGTGCGGGATTTCCTCGAAGCCGACGAAATCTTCTCGACCGGCAACCACTCCAAGGTGGTGCCGGTAACCCGCATCGAGAGCCGCGACCTGCAGCCCGGCCCGGTAGCCAAGAAGGCACGCGAACTCTATTGGGATTGGGCGCATTCGACCTCGGCTGGCTGAGATGCCAGTCGGGCCTTTTTGTCGCTGCGCGGCTGGCCGCAGGAAAAGCGTGTGACAGTTCTCGGGAACCCGCTTAGAAAGAGAACCGACGCTTCACTTCCGGAGTTGTTCCAGCTCAATCCCGACCTATCTTACTCCGGTATCCACACCGGATTTTTCCACGAGGGAGTACTACCCATGGCTTTCGAATTGCCCGCTCTGCCCTACGACTATGAGGCCCTGCAGCCCTATATGTCGAAAGAGACGCTGGAGTATCACCACGACAAGCATCACAAGGCCTATGTCGACAACGGCAACAAGCTCGCCGCCGAAGCCGGCCTTGGCGATCTTTCCGTCGAAGAGGTGGTCAAGCAGTCGTTCGGCAAGAATGCCGGTCTCTTCAACAATGCCGCACAGCATTACAACCACATCCATTTCTGGAAGTGGATGAAGAAGGGCGGCGGCGGCAACAAGCTGCCGGGTGCCCTGCAGAAGGCTTTCGACAGCGACCTCGGCGGCTATGACAAGTTCAAGGCCGATTTCATCGCCGCCGGCACGACGCAGTTCGGTTCGGGCTGGGCCTGGGTTTCGGTCAAGGACGGCAAGCTGGCGATCTCGAAGACGCCGAACGGCGAAAATCCGCTGGTTCACGGCGCATCGCCGATCCTCGGCGTCGACGTCTGGGAGCACTCCTACTACATCGACTATCGCAACGCCCGGCCGAAATATCTCGAGGCCTTCGTCGACAGCCTGATCAACTGGGATCACGTTCTCGAACTCTACGAAAAAGCCTGACAGGCCTCCAGAAAAGCCCCGCAAATCGGGGCTTTTCTTTTTGTACCGAGGTGCCGCACAAGCAAAGGTCATACAAAATTCATGCCGGGAGAAGGGAATATTCCTCCCGCCACGTCCGTTAACGTCCTGTCCTGAATGCCTTCATCACGGAGCCAAATGAATGAGAAAGCTTGTCATCGCCATCTCCATGCTCGCAGTCGCCGCGTCGGCGGCCTTTGCCGATCCGATCCTCGACCGGCAGGCTCTGATGAAGGAACGCGGAAAGATCGTCGGCGGCCTGGCGAAAGTGGTCAAGGGCGAGGAACCTTTTGATGCCGCCGCGGTGCTGACGCAGCTGCAGGCAGTGCAGGCAAATGCCGAGAAATTCGACGTAGTGGCCTTGTTCCCGAAGGGCAGCGATGCCGGCGACACCACGGCGGCACCAAAGATCTGGGAAGACATGGCCGGCTTCAAGGCGGCCGAGGATAAGTATCTCTCCGACGTCAAGGCCGCGGTCGCGGCGGCTCCTGGCGATGTCGATGCGCTCAAAGCGCAAGTCGGCGTTCTTGGGTCGAATTGCGGCGCCTGCCATCAGAGCTACAGGGTCAAGAAGGGCTGATTGCCTGATATGGCATGGCTGAAGAAGCTCGTCGGCGCGGCCCTCGTTCTGGGCGTCGCCGGCGCGGCAGCCGGTTGGCTGCTGTCGGCGCCGGTCAAGCTTGATGCGGCGGCGCTGGCGCAACTCGGCCCCGGCGATGCTGTTCGGGGCAAGCGGATTTTTTATGCAGGCGGCTGCACCTCCTGCCATGCGAAACCTGGGTCGCAGGGCGATGCACGGCTTCAGCTCGTGGGTGGCCTTGAACTCAAGACGCCGTTCGGCACCTTCGTTCCGCCCAATATTTCGCAAGACCCCAAGGACGGCATCGGCGCATGGTCGGCCGAGGATCTCGCCAACGCCATGTTGAAAGGCGTATCGCCCTCGGGTCATCATTTGTATCCGGCGTTTCCCTACGCGTCCTACGCGCGCATGAAACCTTCCGACATTGCCGATCTCTATGCCTTCCTGAAGACGCTTCCCGCCGTCGCCGGCAAGACGCCGGGCAATTCGCTGGCGTTCCCGTTCAACATCCGGCGCGGCATTGGCCTATGGAAGCGCCTCTATCTCAGCGACCAGCCTGTCATTCCGCTGCCTGGCGGCACGCCGGAACCCGTGATGGCAGGCCGCTATCTGGTCGAAGGACCAGGTCATTGCGGCGAATGCCATACGCCCCGCGACTTGGCTGGCGGCATCAGGAAAAGCGAATGGCTGGCCGGTGCTGTGGCAGCCGAGGGCTCGGGCGTCGTGCCGAACATCACTTCGGGTGGGAGTGGCATCACCAACTGGTCGGAAGCCGACATTGCCAACTACCTCGAAACCGGGTTCACGCCGGATTTCGATTCCGCTGGCGGCGCGATGGTCGATGTGCAGCGCAACATGGCCGAGCTGACGGCGGACGACCGTGCGGCGATTGCCGCCTATCTCAAGGCGGTACCGCCGCATCCCAACGGTTATCCGCCGCGCAAGAAAAGCACGAACTAGTCTTCGGACTGCAGGTGTCGATCGCCGAGGAAATCGAAGCCCGTTTCGAAGAAATGGTTGTAGTTGCAGGTCATCTCCTCGCCGGGCGCGATGTCGCGCAAGGCGTAGGTTTCCTCGGGCGACGAGACATCGCAATTCGGCTCGTCGTCATGGTTCATGTAGCGGGCGTCGTCGGCTTCGAAGACGATATAGGCCGGATCGCGCCGGTCGGGGTAGGAATAGCGGTCGAGATAGTTCTTCACTGGCCCGGTCTCGCCCTCATAGGTCTCGACGTCGATGATCCGGTCGAACCGGGGGTCGAGCTTCCAGACCAGCGTGCCCTTGGCAATGTGGTGCTTGGCAAACACACCGATGCCCTGGATCGGCGATTTGTCGAGATAGACGTCGACGAGCAGCATGATGGACCCTTGTGCGAGTGTGGGCTTCGTGGCCCGGAAAAGTCGTGCTTTGGGTAACGCGCGAGCGTCGCAATTGCGAGCGGAAATGAGCCGCGCGGAATTCAAAAAGTTATGATCATCATGCCTGCCGGCAGACGCGTGGCTGCCTGACCTCAGCGCTGTTGCAAGGCCAGGCGGACACCGAGCGCGCAATAGATGCCGCCGACAACCTTGCCCTGCCATTTCAGCACTGTCGGATTTCGGCGCAGGAAACTGCCGAGCCGCCCCGCGCTCACCGCGAACACAACCGTGCTGAATAGACCCAGCACGACGAAGATGATCCCCAATACGGCCAACTGAACCATCGCCGATCCGTTTTCGGGCCGCACGAACTGAGGCAGGAAAGCGAGGAAGAAAAGCGCGGTCTTGGGGTTGAGCACCTCGGCCAGGACAGCCTGTCGAAACGCCTTGCCGGCGGAGATTGCAAGCGCGCCGGCGGTCGGATCGGTCGGCGCTTTCTCGATGATGGCGCGAATGCCGAGGTAAACGAGGTAGGCCGCGCCGATATACTTCACGAGGCTGAACAGCGTCGCCGATGTGGCGATGATCGCCGAGATGCCGATCATCGCCATGACGGTATGAAACACATCGCCGGCCGCGATCCCGGCGCCGGTGGCGATCCCGACCCTCGTTCCCGAACTCGTCGCGCGCGCGATCGTCAACAAAGTGGCCGGACCCGGAATGAAGACGAAGCCGAACACAACTGCGATATAGGCTATCAATATGGACAGATCGATCACCGCGGCGTTCCTCCGTAAGCTATGCCTTGTCCGTCACCTTCAGCGTGAAGGTATAGATATAGGCGATCTCCTCCAGGCGCGAAAACCGGCCGGAGGCACCGGCATGGCCGGAATCCATGTTGATTTTGAACAGCACCGGATTATCGCCGCTCTTGCGGTCACGCAGCCGCGCCACCCACTTGGCCGGCTCCCAATAGGTGACGCGCGGATCGGTAAGACCGGCGAGCGCCAGGATCGGCGGGTAGTCGAGAGCGGCGACATTGTCGTAGGGCGAATAGGCGGCGATCGTCCGGTAATCGTCGGCCGACGCGATCGGATTGCCCCATTCCGGCCATTCCGGCGGGGTCAGAGGCAGCGTCGCGTCGAGCATGGTGGTAAGCACGTCGACGAACGGAACCTCGGCCACAATGCCTCCGAAGCAATCCGGCGCCATGTTGGCGATGGCGCCCATCAGCATGCCGCCGGCCGAGCCGCCCTGCGCGACGATGCGGTCATGCGCGGTATAGCGCTCGGCAACGAGGTGACGGGCGCAGGCGATGAAATCGGTGAAGGTGTTCATCTTCTGTGCCCGCTTGCCGTCATCGTACCAGCCATAACCCTTGTCCTTGCCGCCGCGGACATGGGCAATGGCAAAGACTAGGCCGCGGTCGACGAGTGAGAACCAGTTGGTATTGAAGGCGGCCGGCACGGCAATGCCATAGGAGCCATAACCGTAGAGCAGGCAGGGCGCGGAGCCGTCCAGCGGCGTGTCGCGGTGGTGCAGAAGCGAGATCGGCACCAGTTCGCCATCGGCCGCGGGCGCCATCAGCCGCCTCGTGACGTATTGATGCGGGTCGTGGCCGGACGGCACTTCCTGGGTCTTGAGCAGCACACGCTCACGGGTGCGCATGTTATAGTCGAACATCTGCGACGGCGTCGTCATCGACGAGTAGGAAAAGCGCATCATCTCGGTGTCGTATTCCAGGGACCCCGAAAGGCCGAGCGAGAAGGCTTCCTCATCGAAGAAGATCAGATGCTCTTCGCCGCTGGCGCGGTCACGCACGACGATACGCGGCAGGCCTTCCTTGCGCTCGAGCCGGACCATGTGGTCCTTGAAGCCGATCACCGACAGGATGAGCCGGCCCGGTTCATGCGGCACCAGTTCCTGCCAGTAGGCGCGGATAGGATCGCTCGCCGGCGCCGTCATGATCTTGAAGTCCTTGGCACCGTCCGCATTGGTCAGGATGAAGAATATGTCGCCGCCTTCTTCCAGCTCATACTGAAGGCCGGTCTCGCGCACCGACACCAGCTTCGGCTCGGCAAACGGATCGCTGGCGCTCAACAGGCGATATTCCGAAGTCTCGTGATCGTTGATGCCGATCATGATCCATTGATTGTTGCGGGTCCCGTCGACGTTCATGAAGAAGCCGGGGTCGGTTTCCTCATAGATCAGGCGGTCGTTTTCAGGATTTTGGCCCAGGGCGTGGAACAGCACTTTCGACGGCCTGTGGTTTGGATCGAGACGCGTATAGAAGAACCCGTCATTGCCCGCGTCCCAGACGCCCGAACCGCCGGTGGCGGGAATCTGGTCCGCGAGTTCCCTGCCATCGGCAAGGTCGCGCACACGCAGCGTGTAGAATTCGGACCCCTTGTCGTCGAAGGCCCACAGCAGCTTGCGATGATCGGCCGAATGATCGACGCCGCCAAGCCGGAAATAGGCCTTGCCCTCGGCCTCGGCGTCGCCGTCGAGCAGGATCTGCTCCGGCCCGCCGTCGCGCGGCATGCGGAAATAGCGCGGCTGCTCGCCGCCAAGCTTGAAGGAAGACCCATAGGCGTAAGGCCCGTCCTTCATGGGAACGGAAGAATCGTCTTCCTTGATGCGGCCCTTCATTTCCTTGAAAAGCTGCTTTTGCAGATCCGACGTGTCGGCCATCAGCGCCGACTGGTAGGCATTCTCGGCTTCGAGTTCGGCGCGGATCCCAGGATCGAGCAAGGATGGGTCCCTGAACATCTCCTGCCAGTTATCCGCCCGCAGCCAGGCATAGTCATCGGTTCGCGTGATGCCGTGATGCGTATCCGAGACCGGCCTATTTTCGGGGGCAGGCGGGTTGACGGTCGGAAATCGGGAAGTCCTGGTCATTGCGTCTCGCTCTGGAAATATCTTGAACGATGTATGAACGCGCAGATCAGCGCGGGTTCAAGAGCTGTTGCGTAGAGGTGGTGTCGGGCCCTGAGATGGTCGGGAGGAGAGAAGATGACTATTCGGTCTCGTTTTGCTGCGGTCTTCGCCGTCGCTTCGTTGACTCTGATCTTTGCCGGCCAGTCTCATGCGACCGTATTCGCAGCTTGGCAAGTGGCCAATGTGTCGTTCGGCGATACGCTCAATGTGCGCAAATATCCGTCGGGCATCTCCCAGAAGCAGGCCGCATACCCGAACGGACCGTCCTGCAGATGACCGGACGATGCACTGGCGGCATGGATCTGCTCGATATTGCCGGCCAGGCGGCATGGAAAGAGCAGCAGACGGTTCGCTATCGCTGGTGCGAAGTCTGGCATGACCCCGCCAGGAACGGCGTCTTCGTCACCGGCTGGGCCTATGGCGGATACATCGTGCCGTTTTGACCCCGGAGTGGCCTGCTTGACCGGGGAATGGTTTGGCAACCTGTGGTTTTGTGGACAGGTGTGAACAACCAAGCTTGCCGGTGTGCTCGTCAAGCAAACCGGAGCATTGAAGCTTGTTTTGTGAGTTATCGCGAATGTAACGAGTAGCTGACCCAACGTCAGCCTTTGTCCGTTTGGCGACCGAAATATCGAAAAATTACATGGTGCACGAAAGATTGAAGCTGATCCCGGAATAGTTGATCAACATTCCTAAATATAATGCAAAGAGCGAATTGACTTACTTGACGTGTGGTCGCATTGATGTCCCCGTGACACGAATCGCGGATGCTCTATCTGCAAAAAATTCGTGCAATGCCCTGCTTGTAAAAAAGGGCGCAGACCGACGTAACTCTTGTTGGGGCCTGAAGACCATGGATATTGTCGAAACACCTTCCAGAAACAATGATGCGCTGATCGAGCTCACCGCCGATGTGGTGGCTGCCTATGTCAGCAACAATCCCGTGCCGGTCGGCGAACTGCCGAACCTGATATCCGATGTCCACGCCGCTCTTGGGCGTGTGGGCGGTACCGTCGAACAGCCGCCTGCGGACAAGCAGAAGCCGGCTGTCAACCCGAAGCGCTCGGTTCACGACGACTACATTGTCTGTCTTGAAGACGGCAAGAAGTTCAAGTCGCTCAAGCGTCACCTGATGACCCACTACGATCTGACGCCCGATCAGTATCGCGAAAAGTGGAACCTGGACCCAAGCTATCCGATGGTTGCCCCGAACTACGCGGCGGCCCGCTCGCAGCTTGCCAAGAAGATGGGCCTCGGCCGCAAGCGCAAGGCGCGGTAGCCGATACTGCCGGATTGGACCTGAAATCGGACGGCGCCTTCGGGCGCCGTTTGATTTTGAGGGCCAGAGCAATTCCAGGAAAGGTGTGAAGAAGCCTGTCAGGCAGTCTGCGCGAGCGCCATCTCGGCGTCGCGCTTGATGCGCTTGACCATCGAGCGAAGGCCGTTGGCGCGCTGGGGGGACAGGTGCTCGTCGAGGCCGAGTGCCTTCAGCGTTGCTTCAGCGTCGGTTTTCTGGATTTCGCTGGCTGTCTTTCCGGAAAACAGCGCCAACATGATCGCGACCAGTCCGCGCACGATATGGGCGTCCGAATCGCCCGTGAAGGTGATGACGGGATCGGCGCCCGAACCCCGTTCGGTGGTCAGCCAGACCTGGCTGACGCAACCCGGCACCTTGTTGGCGGCGTTGCGCTCCGCATCGGGGAAGGGAGGCAGCGCTTCGCCGAGCTCGATGACGTAACGATAGCGGTCCTCCCATTCCTCGAGGAACGAGAAGTCGTCGCGGATCGTCTGGATCGTGGTCGTCATGACCCGGATATAGTCACGCGGCGGCGCCGCGTCACGGAAAAAACAAGGACACCGCGGGCGTCGAGAGGGCAAACGATCCGCGGTGCGCCGTCGAGACGGCTTAATTCTTTATCGGCAGGTTGACCGTCTGGGGCAGGACGATTTCGTCCGGCACGCTGCCCGTCATTGTCGAGGTGTCGGGGCCGGCGGACTTGTCGTCCAGCATGGCGGCCGCGATCTTGGCGGTCTCCTTGGCGCGTGCGGTGATGGTGTGCATCGCCGACTTGCCGGTTTCGCAGACATCGGGCTTGCGTTCGCAGATTCCGGCGATGTCGCCGACGGCGTCGCGCGCCGCGAACAGGGCCTGGATCGGCCCGACGCTTTCCTGGCCCGTTTCATCGGACCCGACGCCCAGCGGCAGCGCCAGCAGCACAAGTGAAAACCAGAAAGCCATTCTTATCAGGAAGAACATGCCTTGCCTCTCGTCGTGACCGGATCATGCATCATATGGCATGACCTCTTTTATGGGCAGGATATTGGCACACAGGGACGAAAGACGGCTTGCATGATCGCCGAGAATTTTCCTCAAATTTTAGGCAAATTCGAAACGAAGCGTTTTTGCTGTCGATTTGTTTCATATCGGGACGATTATCGTTACCATCCGATAACCATCTATCTATTTGTTTATATGACATTTTTCGCAAATCAAGGCGATCCCGTTCCTGCCGCTTGGCCGCTGATGGCGGGCGTTCGCGAATAACCCTCCGTTTACTATGGCTGCATTTGCCCGGATTTTCGGTGGCCGTCATCCCGATATTTGCCGCAGGGCCGGCCTTGGTCGGCCCTGCCTTATCCATTCCTTAAACGCTGGATGCGAGTTTCAAAGCCAATCAAGACAATCTGCAAAAGCAGAGCTGTTCCCGACGAGTGCGAGTGCGTTGAGTTGATGCCGATCGAGGCCAGATACGCTGAATTGCCTGGCGCAATGGCGGCCGGTTGTGAACGCATGGTTCATCCCAGCGTTCTCGGGCGCAGCGACCGCGAGCGCCAGCGCCGTTTCATAGGCGTGATGCTGGCCGCGCCGTTCTTTGCAGCGGGTGCCGCGGTCACGCTGGTTACATCGGGCATGGGGGCCGCCGTGACCATGGCCGCCATTTTCGCCGCCTTCGGTCTGTGCTGGTTCGTCGCCCTGCTGGTGGCCGCGACCGGCAAGATGGCCGCCGCGGGACCGATCGCGCTGGCGATGGCGGCGATTGCCCTTGGCGGTCTCACCGGTGCCGCAGGCGGGTTGAGTTCACCTGTGGCCATGCTTGCCCTGGCGCTGCCATTCGAAGCCTGGTGGATCGGCGCGTCAAGGCGTGCGGTATTGTGGGGGGGCGCCTCGGCCGCCATCGCCATCGCCTTTCAGTCCCTGTCGGCCGCCTTCCTTCCATTCGCGGACGCGCACATCGCCGCCTGGCACTGGCTGGTGCCATTGGCCTGGGCGCTGACCCTCATCCCGCGCATATCGGCTTTTCGCGGCACCGCGGGCGCGACCGATACGGTCGATGCAGGGGACCGATTGGAAGACATCATCGACGCGGTGGTCTTGCGGATCGCCCGCCACGGCGAAGTCGTGGATGCGTCCGCCAAGGCGCGTACGCTTCTGAAATTGCCGCCTGAGCTGTTGTCCGGAACGGGCCTCTTCGACCGCGTCCACCTGTCTGACCGTGTCGCCTATCTCAGCGCCCTGGCCGACATGCGAGACGGCGCACTGTCGCGCCGCCTCGAATTGCGCATCAGGCTGCCCCAGAGCGGCAACGGCACCCAGAACGGAAATGGTTTTGTCGCCGACAACTATCAGCCATTCGCGCTGGAACTGGTGCGCGGCGAGGAACAAAGCGACGTCTTCACGCTTGTGCTGCGCGAGAATGACGAGACAGCGCGGCTGCGCGAAGAACTGGCGCAAGCCAATGAGACGGCGGCCGCCGCCGAAGTGGCCAAGGGCAGGTTCCTGGCGGTGGTGAGCCATGAACTGCGCACGCCGTTGAACGCCATCATCGGCTTCTCCGACATGCTGCTGCACGAGATGTTCGGCGCCTTCAAGGACCCGCGCCAGAAGGAGTATGTCGGCCTCGTGCGGGATTCGGGCCAGCATTTGCTGGCAGTCGTGACATCCATACTCGACGTATCGAGAATCGAATCGGGCGTCTACGCCACCGAACCGGAGCCGTTCCGGTTCGTGGAAGCCGTGGACATGTGCCAGTCTATGATGCGGCTGCAGGCGCAGGCCAAGAATATCGACCTGCGGACGCAGATCGCCCCTGACGCAGGCGATATCAATGCCGATCGCCGCGCCGTACAGCAGATGCTCATCAACCTCGTTTCCAACGCGATCAAGTTCACGCCCGACGGCGGCGACGTCGTCGTCGGCGCCAAGCGGATCGGCTCACGTCTGCATTTCTGGGTCAGGGACACCGGAATAGGCATTGCCGAGGAGGATTTCGCCAATCTCGGCAAACCCTTCATGCAGATCCAGAACGACTATACCCGCCGTTTCGAGGGGACGGGTCTTGGCCTTTCCCTGGTGAAGGGGCTGGTCGCCTTGCATGAAGGGACCATGTCGATCGAAAGCATGCCGGGCGAGGGCACCACGGTGACCATCAGCCTGCCGGTCAGCGGGCCGAAGGGACGCCCCGCCAACCAAACCGGAGTGCTGACGATGCCGGTGACGAGGGCGAAAGGGGACGGAAATGGCTCGCTCCGCAAAACAGCCTAAGGCGGTCAAACGCCGCAGCAATGCCTTTCAGGACGGCGCCATCGCCGTTGGCGGCATGATTTCGCGCAATCCCGTCCTTGTGGGAGGATCGACCGCATTCCTGGTGACGCTGTTCTACGTCTCGGCGAATGCACTGTGGTATCAGCCTTTCCCGCACGCCGGGGCATTTTTCGCCACACGCAATTTCCAGGGCTTTCCGCACGCAGCCGACGAGCCGGAGACGACGATCAACATCGTGCGGCCCAACGCTGCGCCCGCCCCGATCAAGGGCGATCCGGTGGTCGAGCAGGTGCAGGGCATATTGAAGGATCTCGATTTCTATTCTGGCACCGTCGACGGCATTTCCGGCCCCAACACGCGCAAGGCCATACAGGCCTATCAGCAGAAGGTCGGGCTGAACGCCTCGGGCGAGATCGACGCGCTGCTGCTGGACCAGTTGGGGGCAACGCCGAAGACCGCCGCCGTGCCCAAGCCGCAGCCTCGTCCCGCTATGCCGTCGGCCGCCGTTCCCGTGTCGTTGCAGACGAATTCTGGGCAGACGAATTCCGGGCAGGCGAATACTGGGCAGACGAATTCCGCCCCGGCCTCCACCGAAGGACCCGACCCCCGCATCGTCAAGATCCAGGCCGGGCTCAAGGCCTTCGGCAATGACGACATGCAACTGGATGGCGTCGTCGGTGCACGCACCAAGGCGGCGATCAAGGAATTCCAGTCGCTGTTCGGGCTGCCGCAGACCGGCGAGCCCGACGAGATCGTCTACGTCAAGATGCGCGAGATCGGCCTGACCAACTGACGGCCGAAACGACGGCTCGCCCCGCATGGGAAATTTCGATAGAGAGCCCGCATGTCGTCGGGAGTCTTCCATGCGTGTAACCGCTGATCTGTGGGTGTCGGCCCTGTTGCGCCGGGTTTTCGGCGCTGGCGGATTTGCCGCCGTGGTCAATCGCGGTGCGACCGAGGCCGGGGCTGTGTTCATCCTGGCGCGGGGCAGGATGGGTGAAACGGCTCTCTACGGGCCGGCACCGCAGACAAGCTACGATTCGGCCAAGCCCGAGGACCGTTTTTTCAGCCTTCTCGCCACCGGCGATGATGCCGCCGTGCTGGATGCGAGACTTGAGCGCGAGAAAAAATTCGATCCCGACATCTGGGTGGTCGAGATCGAGGCCGGGAGCGTTCCCGTCGAGGAGCTTATTTCCGTGAAGACGCCCTGAGGCCGGGGGCGTCGGCTTCGTCGCCGTTCGACTCCTTGCGGCTGTCGCCGTTCGGCGGCGAAACGTTGCGAGCCGCCTTCGACAGGGTTTCGGCTTTCCATCCCCGCACCGTCTCCAGGGCCGCATCGCGATGCAGCAGGCGGTAACGGTCGAGATAGGTGCGGATGGCCTGCGGATGCGGGAACAGGCCGGGATAGACGGCAACCGTGATCAGGAATGCCCGGTCCTCGCTGAAGTCGAGCGAACGCAGCGCCGCAAGCAGCGGCGCATAGTTCTGGTTGGCGATCAGCGATCGCGCGATCGAGAAATCAATGTCGAGGGCGTCCGCTAGCGCGGTCTGGAAGAAGGCGGCGTTTCCCGTCAGTGCCGTCTCGCGCAGTTTGACATAGGTATCCGCACCTGGGAACGCATCGACCTTCGCGGCCAAGGCTTCGTCGCCGGTGTGCATCATGGAGCGCAGCCTGCGCCGCGCGTTCTCGGCGGCAACGCCTAGCGTCCTCTGGGTTTCCGCACTCTCCGCCGTCGCTTGCGTCTTCACGGCAAGGCCTTGCGCCGGGGCTGCTTCCCGATCCCGCACCCGCACCAAGGTCGGTCTTTCAAGCGCCCTGATCAGATCGGCGATGGTCGGGTTCAGCTCCTTGCGCCGCGCTATGGCGCGCGCATGCGGCAGCCCATGCCGGCCAATCAGCGCGATCAGGTCGATATCGCTGACGGCGCGTGAGCGGATGAGCAGCGGAGCGGCGATGTCGACCGGTTCCTCGCAGAGGCGCCGCACCAGGGCCGCGGGTGCATATTCGCATTCGGAAAGGGCGGCTGCCACGTAGCGTCGCGATTCGACGGACACGTCGTCGAACAGCGGCAGGGTCAAGTCCTCGAGCTGGCCGATCTCGCGGCGCGACGGGCGCGTCAGTGAGCAGAACGCCGACACGGCGGCGCGGAACAACCTTTCGGCTTTTCCCGATTCCGTCCTGATCGCGATTTGCCTGAAGTCCGAAGATGACACGAGGGATACGCCTGACACCGGATACACACTTGGCCTCGCGCCACCGGGACTGTGCCGGTTTCGCGATTGCCTCGGTCAGAACGCTCTGACCTCTAGACAAAGATCAAGTTAGCGACGATCCGTTAGCGGTCCGTTAACCCTCTGCCGGCCTTAATGATATTTGGAGGCGTTGCGTTGTGCTCCGGGGAAACCGAGAGGAATGCGCGAACCATGGGCATGGTACTGTCTTTCGTGCCGCGTGCGGCACCGACCAATCGAGCCAAGCAAACCACCGAGATACCGGCGGCCGTGATCATATTTCCCGGCATCCGCTATGAGCGGTCCAGCACCGCCGAAGCGCGGCCCGCCGGGCCTGACAAGCCGGGATCGCCACGGACGCCGGTGCCGCATCACTAAAAGCCGGCTGGAGCAGCGGCGCAGGCCGCCGCGGTCGCCTCTGCCATTGTCTGAAGGTGAGGCGCCATCGCTGATTTCGGCGCACCGTCGCAACGATCTCAGCGCCACCGCCGCCAGCCGTGCGCCACTGGTCCGCATCTGGACCAAGTGTAGCTATCGGCGACTGCGACGCGGGCCGGGCAGGCGAACTCGTCTCGCGCAACGGCGTCGCCACACCGGTCTTGTTTGAGGCCATTGCGCCTTGACGTGTACACACATCACCGCGTGAAAGCGGGGGGATGGACGCCGACAAACGGCCCATCATTCCCATCTCAACTGACTCGCATCAACCACATCAGATCCCATTTGCTCAACGAAAAAGGCCCGCAGCCTCTCACGATGTCGATCCAAGGTTGGAGAAGGTTCCGAAGTCTGACCGCCATGCTCGGCCAGAAAAACCCATTCGACGAATTGGTCAGCGGTGACGTCGCCGGACTGCGGAATGTAATCGGTGACGTGCATAAATTTATCGCCGTGCATTCCCCCACAATAGCCATGCCCAACGCACACCGCGTGCATCAGCAAGTGAAACCGAGTTTTTGCATACATTGAAAATGCGCGTTGGTGAGGCGGAATGCCTGCTAGCGCCCCGGCAACCTACACGCCTTGGCGGAAGGGCGCAACGCTCCGCGGGCAGAAGGCGGTCTCATCCGTCGAGGTGAACCGCGACGGCCGAACCGGCGCAGCGACGCATCGACCTGAATATTCTCTTGAAGGATCGCGAAGGCGCGGTCGTGTTCGACCAGTGCTTCGGCGTGCTGTAGCGGTAGTCTGGGCTTCCAGGCCGCATCGGCTGGCGGCTGTTCGAGAGCAATTCTAGGAAAAGTGTGAAGCGGTTTTCCGTCCGGAATTGCACCGAAGAAATGCGGATCGCGGCTTAGAAATCCTGCAGTTCGCAGGAGCTCTGATCGAGAAAGCGCGACACAATCGGCTTCCAGCTGTCATCCGGTACGAAGCTGCGGATGACGAAGATGCCTTCGTCGATGGGCGCTTCGACGAAGATCGCTCCCTGCAGATCCTCGGGCAAGTCCTTGCGCACATCGATCATCTGGGCTGGCGTCAGCACGACGGCATCGAGCTTGCCGCCGGTCGCGGTACGGTCGTTGAAGGAATAGACATTATGGCCACTGCGGTCATAGACCGAGACCGACCAGAAGGGGACGTTCCCCGGCGCCTTGATCCGGACCATCCCTTCCTCGAGGTCGAACCGGCAGGCCGTGGCATAGAATAGCGGGTCGACCGATTTTACCACCGGCGCGCCGCCCGCCTCGGCATCGAGCCGGTTCATTCTGTAGAGATCGGACGTCATGGACAGTCGCGACCAGGCGTCGCGTTCTGAAAATTCCGGCACCAGAAGCAGCACCACGATGTGCACGATGCCGGCGCCGACGAGGCCAAGCAGGACGGCATGGAAAAGACGGCGCAGCGTGGCTTGGACATTACGCATCGCAGCCGGCCTTGACGATCCTGGGCAGCGAAACATCCGACAGGCCGGTGCTGCTGGCGATCGGCGTGTCGTAGAAGGTCAGGACGAAATACATCCGTCCGGAGCCGTCGGTCAAAAGCCAGTTGCCGGGCATTGGGTGATGGCCGACCGAAATGATCACCGAATTGTCGGCCTGGCGCAGCACCTCGTAGGACTGAAGGGCTGCAAGCCGCGGCTTGCCGGTCTCCACGACGCCGAGCGATTGATCGGCGGCGTAGAGCGTCCAGAAGCGGGCTGTCGGAAATCCGCCCTCTATTCTGTAGCTGCATTCCCGCTTCAGCTGGTCACCGGCAGCATCATTTTCCGCGACGAAGGACAGGCCCTCGGCGCGGCCGAGCGCCAGCACGCCCTCGCGCGCCACGCGAGCCTTGGAATAGGGGTCCGCGGCGGGTGTGCCGATATCGGGGAAGGCGGTCCATTGGCCGATGCGGATCGCCCCGACACCGTCCTGGATCTTCAGCGCATACCAGACGCTAGCGCCGCCGCCGCCAATGGCTATGGCAAGCGAAAGCAGCATCAGGAAGGTGTTCTTGAGCATGAAGGGCCGCGTGCGCGAAGGATTGCCGTTCGGGGATATCGCGGCGCGGGGCCTTGTGGCAAGCCGGCGAGATGGATTTGCGCCTCGGCTCATGCATGTCGCCCAAAAGTGGCCTTGGTTTTGGGAGAACGACATGCATAAAAACAAAGACCTAAAGCCCTCGCCGGGCGGATGTCACAGTGCCGAAAGCGTTTCGGGCGGGGCAGGGGCGTCGAGTTTGGGCGCGGACCGGAACAGCTGCGTCATGTCCCTCAATGTCTGTGTGGTCCGGCCCGACAGCACCGGCGGGCGTTCGGCCGCCGCCTCGGCCGCGGCCTGGTCCTCGCTCTTCTTCTGCGCTTCCGCGGCCTTGGCTGCGATCTCCTCGTCGACGAATGGTTTGTCGATGCCGGGGATCGGCTTCAGGTCGATGTTCTGGTGAGCGTAGACCATCAGGCGCTGCCAGACCATCGCCGGCAGCGAGCCGCCGGTCATGTTCTTGGTCGGGGTGAAATCATCATTGCCCAGCCACACGGCCGCCGTGTAGTTGCCGGTGAAGCCGACGAACCAGGCATCGCGGTACGATTGCGTCGTGCCGGTCTTGCCTGCGACGACGATGTTGGGAATCTGCGCACGCCGGGCCGTGCCCATCACCGGTACTGCCGTCAGCATGGTGTTCATGGATTTCAGCGCCTGCTCGGAGAGCACCCGGTGCGGCGGCGGCGCATCCTTGGTCCAGTCATAGACCACGTCGCCGGTGCGGGTGACGAGCTGGGTGATGCCGTGCCTGGAGCCGACGAAACCGTTCTGGGCAAAGACGCTGTAACCCGTCGCCTGGTCCATCACGGTCATGCCCGAGGTGCCGAGCACCATCGTCTTGTGCCCTTCGAGCGGCGATTCCACGCCAAACGATTCCGCCAATGCCTTGATCGGCGCGATTCCGAGATGGTCCTTGGCCAGGCGCACCGGCACAGTGTTGATCGACTTGGCCATCGCCATGATCAGAGTGATGTTGCCCGCCGACTCGCCGCTGTAATTGTGCGGTGACCAGTTGCCCCAGCTGATCGGCCCACCCGAGATGATCGAGTTCGGCGTGAAGCCGTGTTCCATCGCCGTGGCGTAGACATAGGGCTTGAACGACGAGCCGGTCTGCCGCAGTGCCTTGGTGGCACGGTTGAACTGGCTGGCGCCGTAATCGCGGCCGCCGACGATCGCCCGCACCGCGCCATTGGTCTCGATGACCACCACCGCGCCTTCGGTGACGTTGTATTCCTTGCCGAACTGGCGCAGGTGGAACTCAACGGATTCCTCCGCCGCCTTCTGGATGTTGGCGTCGAAGGTGGTATGGGCGACCAGCGAGTGCTGGCCGGGCTTGGCGATCTTCTTGACCTCGTCGAAGGCCCAGTCGAGGTAGTAGTCGGGACTCTTCTGTTCGCCGCGGTCGACGACGTCGGCCGGATGAAGCCTGGCCTGCAGCACCTGGCCCTCGGTCATGAAGCCGGAATCGACGAGGTTGGACAGCACCACATTGGCGCGCGCGCGTGCCGCCGGCAGGTTGATGTGCGGCGCGTATTTGGTCGGCGCCTTGAACAGGCCGGCGAGCATCGCCGCTTCGGCAAGGTTCAGGTCCTTGACGCTCTTGCCGAAATAGAAATCCGCCGCCGCCTCGATGCCGAACGTGCCGCCGCCCATATAGGCGCGGTCGAGATAGAGCTGCAGGATTTCCTTCTTCGACAGATTGGCCTCCAGCCACAGCGACAGGAAGGCTTCCTTGATCTTGCGCTCGAACGTGCGCTCATTGGTCAGGAACAGGTTCTTGGCCAGCTGCTGGGTGATGCTGGAGCCGCCCTGGACGACCGAGTTTGCCCGCACATTCTCGAAGATCGCCCTGGAAAGGCCGAGCACGTCGATGCCGTAATGGTCGAAAAAGCGTCGATCCTCGGTGGCGAGCACCGCCTTGATGACGTGGTCGGGCATCTCGTCGACCGGTACTGAATCGCGCTGGATGATGCCGCGCTGGCCGATCTCGTTGCCGTAACGGTCCAGGAAGGTGACCGCGAAGTCGCCCTGGGCACGCCAGTCGCCGGTGGTGTCCTGGAAAGCGGGTATCGCCAGCGCCAGCATCACCACCATGCCGCCGGCGCCGAGTGTAAAACCTTCGCTCAACAGTTCGATGAAGCCACGGCGCCAGCCCTTGAGACGGAAGCGCCGCGAGAAGATCGTCGCGGCCTCCCAGAACTCGCGCGCCTTGAACCCGATCTCATAGAGCGAGGAATCGAGCCACGCGTCCAGCGCCAGAAGGCGGGAGGCGATCGGACCTCTTCTCTTGCGCGGTTCAGGGTTGACCATTCTAAAACCCGGCTCGGCTCTGGCGCGACCTGAAAACCGCAAGCGGGCAATTTCAGGGCGGTGCCCTGTTCCGACTATTCATCCATTTTGCCGACACCCACAAGGGCGGCGAGGACACAACTGCAAGGTTTATCGATGGAAGAGCCGGTAGCTGGCGGACCGGCTCTTCGCCCGCCAGATTCTCGATCGGGCGAGCGAAGAGGATTTGGCTTTCCCGGGCTATCAGGCCGGTTCGCGCTTCAGCGCCTGCGCCATGCAGTGAATGCCGCCGCCGGTCTTGGAGATCTCGCTCATGTCGACCGCCGCGACCTCGAAACCGCGCGCCTTGAGCTGGCCGATCAGCGTTTGGCTGGAGGTCGGCGCGATCACCCGGTCCTTGCCGAGCGACATGAAATTGCAGCCGAGCGCCATCGTGTCCTGGAAGGGCACGTCGATGATCTCGTGACCCTTGCCCTTCAGCCAGTCGACGATGCCGGGTTCGGTGCAGGCGAGGCAGACGGCGGTGAGCTTTTCGGCGATCGGCACAACCATCAGGTCGATGTGGACGTAATATTCGTCGATGAAGGCGATGCGCGTCTCCCAACCTTCCTTCTCGAACCAGGCTTGCACCTGGCGGGCGCCTTCCTCCTGCGTGCGGGCGCCGCCGCAGCCGATCAGCACCACGCCGTCCTCGATGACGTTGAAGTCGCCGCCTTCGAAGGTGCCGGCCGTCACCATGTCGTAGATCGGGATGCCGAGCTTTTCATAGGTGCGGATGGCGGCATAGTTCTCGCCGCGCCGCCACCAGTTGGCCATGGCGGTGATGATGGCGCCATAAGGCGTCATGACGCTGGAATCACGGGAATAGACCTGCATCGGCAGCTCCGGTGTCGGCTCGTGCCAATGGATATTGACGCCGAAATGCTCGTAGGCCGCGACCAGATCCTTGTGCTGCGCCTGCGCGATCTGGACGTTGCAGGGCGCCTCGCGCAAATGTTTTCGCGAGAGCGAGCTGGTCGACAGATGACGCAGGAAGTTCGGCGATCCGAGCAGCACGTCGGTCAAGACATCGGTTTCGTTGGCGAAGCCCCATGATGTCAGCGGTTTGGTGCCGCCGGCCGGGTTGCGGCGTTGCAGCGAAAACGGTTCGGCGACGATGCGGTCATGAACGGTCATGCGGTTCTCCTCGTGGCTTGTTCTCAAGAATTGGTCAGTCGCGCATTGTTTGGTATCCACCAGTCGCGCCCGCGCGGCGTGGTGACATATTCCGGCCAGCGGAAATTGATCGGCGGCTCGTAGTCGCAGAGCGGCGCGATCCAGGTGGAGCCGCCGACGCCGCCGCCGGTACGGGTGGTGAACTCGTTCATCGCCTCGTCGCGGACGGTTTTGTCCTCGAGCAGGCGCAGCGCCGCCAGCGCGACCGTTTTGGCCGCGCAGATGACCATCGGATCGATCGTCGCGGGAATGCCGCCCAGAGCATTCATCACCCATGCCGGAAAAGCGTGGCCGTTTGCCGAGCGCAGCGCTGGGCGGGCGACATAGAAGCGCGCGGTCGGCGCGTGCCAGCTCATGTCGGTGTAGTCGTCGGAGGTCGAATTCACCTGGGAAGGCGGCAGGTCGCGGCGCAAGATCGCCTCGGCCTCCTGTGGCGAAATCAGCCGCTCCAGCTCATCGATGAAGGGGTTTTCGGTCGCGGTGCCGCCGGCATTGACCTGGATTTCCCGCGCGATCGTCCTGGCGGCCTCGTCCCAGCGTGGCGGCCCGACCGTCGACAGGGCCTCGTAGGTAATCCCTGCCATGGCGTGGTTGGCCAGCCCCGGCCGCGACTTCGACACCCAGTGCCGCTCGTAGCGGCAGCCGCTGATCGCGGCCGCGGCCGCGGCGTTGCGGTCGAGCACCGCCGTCACCTGCTCGGCCATGCCGATGGTCGGCACGCGGATCATGTACTGGATCTCGGCCAGGCCGGCCGGCAGATTGTCGGCGGTGGCCTGGCCAGCCGTCAGGATCGCCTCGCTGATCGACCAGCCGCCCTGGTGCGGCAGCATGGAATCGCGCAACGCCTTGGAGGCCATGTACATGGTCATCAGCGCATCGTTCGCGCCCGGTGCCCTGACCGCCGAATGCGCCTGCGGGATCGGCACGCCGTCGCCTGCGCGAATCCAGTTTTCGGGTTCGTCGCAGACGAAACGATAGATCATCGCATAGGCCGCGCCGCAATGCGTATCCCAGCGAGCGGTGTTGCAGAGCGGCAGCATGTAAAATGGATGGAAGGAAATCATGCCGGCAAGGCCGTCATAATAGCCTTTTGCCGCATGGATCGGCTTCGAACCGCGCACCTTTTCGGCCGGCTCGCCGGTAAAGCGCAGCGTGCCCTGAATGTCGTGGCGCTGCATGGCGGCCTTGGTCGCTAGCAGCCCGCCGAGGCTTGCTATGCCGAGCCCCGAATGCGGGTCGGTATGGCCGCCGGCCTCGACACCAAGGCCGGACCGTGGCTGCCTCACCGTCACGGCGTCCTGGCAATTGCCGGGCACGGCATCATATTCGGCATACATGCCGATTGTCGGTCCGGCGCCGTTCGTCCAGTGGGCGCAGAAGGCGGTCGGCATGCCGCCCGAGCCTTCCTCGACGGAAAATCCCTCGCGTTTGAGCCGATCGACATACCAGGCGGCCGATTGGTACTCGCGCCATGCGGTCTCGCCGAAATCGAAGATGCTGCGTGTCCAGGCCGACAGCAGCGGCTGGATGCCGTCGAGGCAGGCAAGCGCGGTTTCTTGCGCCGATGTCGTCACCGGTTTGTCCATGCTCTAGAAGAAAGCAGTGAAGCGGCTCGCCAAAAAGTGATATGTTTTCCCGGTTCGTGCAAATTCGGTTCACCTCTTGAGAATTCCTTCGACACAGGCGCTACGCGCCCTCGACAGTTTCGCCAGGCATGGCAGCGTCTGGCGTGCCGCCGACGAACTGCACCTGACCCGCAGCGCCGTCTCGCATCAGCTGCGGTTGCTCGAGCGTGACCTTGGCTTCGATCTCCTGCAACGCATCGGCAAGGGCGTGGCGCTGACGCCGCGCGGCCAGCGCTATGCGGCCGATGTCAGGAAGGCGCTAACCGTGCTCGGCGACGCGGGAGCGCAAAACAGCGGTGCGGGCGTCGGCGGTTCGTTTGCCATTTCCTGCCCTCCGGGCTTCGCCTCGATGTTCCTTTGCTCCCATATCGGCGAGTTCCAGCAAATGTATCGGGACGTGGCACTCTCGATCTTGACGCCTCGTCGCCTCGATGACGTCAGCAATGCGGAGGCCGACGCTTTCATCGCCTTTGGCGTCGGCAACTGGCCGAACCGCGCGGTGGAACTGCTCTGCGAGGTCTCGTTCACGCCGCTCTGCAGCCCGACGCTGCTCAACAAGGTCGGTGGGTTTTCCAAGCCCGCCGACGTGCTGCGCGCCAATTTGCTCCATCTCGGCGACACCGAGGACTGGGCACGCTGGCTGGCATTGTCGAAGGTGGAAAATCCCGACACCGAGGGCGGCATCTTCTTTTCCGACATGAACCTCGTCTTTTCGGCGGCGGTCGCCGGGCAGGGGATTGCCATGGGCGACGAACTGACAGGCCGCCGGGCGCTGAGCGAAGGCCGCCTGGTCAAGCCGTTCGAGGCGTCGGTCCCCTCGCCACGCTCATATTTCCTGGTCTTCGAGCATGCCAAGGCGGGACATCCGGTACTCAATGCCTTCAGCGATTGGTTGAGGGCAAAGCTATCGGAGAACAGGCTCTAGGCGAATTAAGACTAGCAGATCCCCCACGAGGGGGAGATTGGCGGTTCCAGCCACGCCATCTTCCATCCACCCGTGAATCAAATTTGCCGATCAGGCGAAAACTATTCGGTTGCGGTGAGCTTCGGCCCTGCCTACGATTTGGCTCAACGGTAAGGATAGAGGCAGGATGCAGCAACCCGGCCGGGCCGCAGAGATCAAGGCAATCGGGATCGGCAAGAGCTTCGGCTCGTTCCGTGCACTGGACAATCTGACGCTTGACATTGGGCGCGGCGAGTTCCTGACCCTGCTTGGCCCCTCCGGCTCCGGCAAGACCACCTTCCTGATGATCCTGGCCGGCTTCGTGCAGCCGAGCGAGGGCAGGCTTTTCAGCGACGGCGCCGACATCACCGACCGCCCGGCCGAGCAGCGTGCCGCCGGCATGGTGTTCCAGGGTTATGCGCTGTTTCCGCATATGAGCGTCGAAGCCAACATCGCTTTCCCGCTCAAGGTCCGCAAGAAATCGGCCGCCGAGATCAGGAAGCGCGTCGGCGAGATGATCGAGCGCGTCGGTCTGGTCGGCCACGAGAAGAAACTGCCGTCGCAGCTGTCCGGCGGCCAGCAGCAGCGCGTCGCCCTTGCCCGCGCGCTGGTGTTCGAGCCGGGCGTGCTCCTCCTCGACGAGCCGTTTTCGGCGTTGGACAAGAGCCTGCGCGGCCAGATGCAGGCCGAGATGAAGCGCCTGCATCAGGAGACCGGCACCACCTTCGTCTTCGTCACCCACGACCAGAGCGAGGCGCTGGCGCTGTCGTCGCGCGTCGCCATTTTCAACCACGGCAAACTGCTGCAGGTCGGGGCGCCAGACGAGGTCTACGACCGGCCGGACAATCGCTTCGTCGCCGAGTTCCTCGGCGAGATCAACATGCTGCCGCTGAAGGGGGTCAAGCCCGCCGACCACGGCTCGACCGGCCTTTGCGAGGACCGCGCGGTCAGCATGCACTGCAAGGCCGAGAAAGTCCGCGGTGACGCCATCCTGGCGATCCGGCCCGAACACATGTCGATCGCGCCCGAGGCGGCAGCTGGAGAGAACGGCATCGCCGCGACCGCGATCGCCTCGACCTATCTGGGGGCGGCGACCAAGCTCGACCTCACCACGCGCCATGGTGCCAAGGTAACCGTCTCGGTGCCCAACGAGGTCGCGGCGGCTGCTCTCAGCAAGGGCAATTCCGTCTGGCTGACATGGCCGGCGGAAAAGGGCTTCCTCCTTCCGGATGGAGGACAATGAGCGCCGGTGCGGCCTGATCCGCCGCACCGGTTTCCGGATTGAAATCAACGAAAACAAAGGGGAACTGACATGAACGACACCAAGAAACAGGCCTTCGAAACGCTGTCCGAGAGGACGAGACGCGGCGAGATCTCGCGCCGCCAGTTCACGCAACTCGCGGCACTCGTGCTTGCAGGCTCGCCGATGCTGCTGCGCTCGACCGGAGCCTTCGCGGCGGCGAAGGAACTGGTGCTGGTGAATTGGGGCGGCGACGCGATCACGGCTTACGACGCCGCCTATGGCCAGGCTTTCACCAAGGACACCGGCATCACCGTCAAGATGGACGGCTCGGGCCCGACCGAAGGCGCGATCGCCGCGCAGTTCAAGAGCGGCGCCCCGACCTGGGACCTTGTCGACGTCGATCCGTTCTCGGCCATCACGCTCGGCGCGCAAGGCATGCTCGAGCCGATCGACTACAATATCGTCGACAAGAAGAAGATGCGTCCCGGTTTCGGCTGGGACTATGCCGCCTCGACCTATTTCTTCTCCTATGTCATCGCCTACGATTCCGAGAAATACGGCAAGGATGCACCGACCGGCATGGCCGATTTCTTCGATGTGAAGAAATTCCCCGGCAAGCGTTCCCTTTACAAATGGGGCGTGTCGAGCTGGGAAGCGGCCCTTCTGGCCGACGGCATCGCACCGGCGTCGCTCTACCCGCTCGACTTGAAGCGTGCGCATGACAAGATATCAGCCTTCAAGGAAAACGTCGTCGCCTATTGGGGCGGCGGCGCCGAGAGCCAGAGCGTGCTGCTCAATGGCGAAGCGTCGATGGCGATCGTGTGGTCGACACGGGCCTCGCTGATCGAGCAGGATTCCGGCGGCAAGATCAAGTTCATCTGGGACCAGGGTCTGATCTCGCCCGGTGCGCTGGCCGTGCTCAAGAACAACCCAGGCGGCAAGGATGCGGCGATGAAGTTTATCGCCAGCGCCCAGGATCCGGAAAAGCAGCTCGTCATGTTCGACAAGCTCGGCCAGGGTCCGGCCAATCCGGCGGCCGACGCGCTGATTCCCGCCGACAAGAAGCGCATCAACCCCGTCGATCCGGAGAACATGAAGAAGCAGATCCCGCTCGACATGGACTGGTACGCCAAGAACTACGGCGCGGCCCTCGACGAATACACCAAGATCATCTCCGCCTGATCACTGGCGTGGCTGAGCTGACATGAGAGGTGTTCTCTCCGACAGGATGGGCGCGGCGCTGTTGATGGCGCCGCTGCTCCTGTTCCTCGTCCTGGCCTATGCCTGGCCGTTTCTCGGCGTGGTGAAGTGGAGCTTCACCTTGCCGACGCCCGGGCTTGGCCAGTACCAGGCGTTGCTCACCGACGATCTGGTGCAGTCGGTGTTCATCCGCACGCTGCGCATCGCGGCCATCGTCACCATCGTGTCGGTCGCCGCCGCCTATGCCATCACGGTCGTCTGGGTGCGCGGCAGCCCAGCGCAGCGCCTCATCGCCGAATTCTGCATCCTGGTGCCGTTCTGGATCTCGGTGCTGACGCGCGCCTTCGGCTGGGTGGCGCTTTTGTCCAACCGCGGCCTCATCAACACCTGGCTGCAGTCCATCGGTTTCATCTCCGAACCGCTGACTTTGGTGCGCAACGAATTCGGCGTCATCGTCGGCATGACGCATTTCCTCATTCCTTTCGCCGTCTTTCCGTTGGCGTCAGCCATGCGCAGCCTGGACGAGCGCGTGCTGCTCGCGGCGCGCGGGCTGGGTTCCAGCCGCATGCGCACCTTCTGGACGGTGTTCGTGCCGATGACGCGCTCCGGCATCATCGGCTCCGCGATGATCGTCTTCGTCTTCTCGCTCGGCTTCTTCGTCACGCCGGCGATTCTCGGCGGCGGCCGCAGCGTGATGATCGCCGAATTGATCTATCTCCGGATATTCCAGAGCCCGGACTGGGGACTGGGGGCCGCGATCAGCGTCGTGCTGGTGGTCTTCGTCGGCGCCCTGATGGCGCTGCTCTTCCGATACGTCAAACCGAAGCAACTGGTGTAGCGTGATGCCGACCTATCGCCCCGGACCCGTCTCGCTGATCCTCGCCGTGCTGGTGGCGCTGTTCCTGCTGTTGCCGCTGCTGGCCGTCATTCCGGTCTCGCTGACGCCGAGCCGCATGCTGGCAATGCCGACGGGTGAATTGTCGCTGCGCCACTATCGCTCGCTGATCGAGGACCCGCGCTGGCTCCAATCGATCCTGCTTTCGATCCGGATCGGCATCGTCAGCAGCGCTATTTCAACCGTACTGGCGCTTAGTTTCAGCCTCGGCGTCTGGATGTTCCAGCCGCGCTTTACGGCAGCCCTGGTCGGTTTCGTGCTGCTGCCGATGGTTGTGCCGCCGGTGGTCTCGGCGGTGACGCTCTACTTCCTGCTCACCTCGATCTCAGGCGTCAGTTCCTTCTTCGGCTACGACACCTGGCTCGGCGTTGCCATGGCGCATTCGGTGATGACGGTGCCGTTCGCGACGGTGTTGATCCTGGTCTCGCTCAGCCAGCTCGATCGGCGCATCGACCTTGCCGCGCGCGGCCTTGGCGCAAGCGTGTGGGAACGCGCCACGCGCGTCATCATGCCCAATATCAAGTTCGGCATCGTCACCGCGGCACTGCTCTCCTTCGTGCTCTCCTGGGAAGAGATCGGCGTCACCCTGTTCATCACCTCGGTCAACGCCATCACGCTGCCGCGCCTGATGTGGATGGGCCTGCGCGACAACATCGACCCGGCGATCGCGGCGCTTTCCGTGATATTGATCATCATCACCGTGCTGGTTCTGGCGGTGAGGAGCCTCGTGGTCAGGCTGAACCGGGAGAGCAATCCGGTCTAGACAAACCGTACCGAGACGCGGCCAAACTTGCCCAAATCGCCGATCACTTCATCACCAGCCTCGACGCGTATCGGCGTCACGCAAGTGCCTGTGATCACCACCTGTCCCGGCTGGAGCGCTATGCCGAGGCCCGACAGTTCGTTGACGATCCATGTGAGCGCTATACGCGGGTCGCCTAACACCGCCGCGCCGGTTCCGTCGTGCCGCGACTTGCCCGAAACAAGACCGGTCACCGGGTGTTCCGCGAGGTTCACGTCACGCCATTCGTCTTGCGTGGGCTGGCCGATGACGAACAGATTGGCACAGGCATTGTCCGCTATCAGCTGTGGCGCACCGACGGCGCAGAAATCGTCGTAGCGCGAGTCCGGTATTTCGATCGCCGGATGCAAGGTCGCCACGCCATCCATCACCTCGGCGATTTCATAAGGCGCCGGGCGCGGCGGGAGCTGGCTGCCGAAACGGAAAGCGAATTCGATCTCGGCGACCCGCATCTTGCTCGTCGCCAGCGAGACGGTCCCGCCAACCTCGACCGCTTTCTCTGCCAGCAGGCGCCCGGCCATCGGGCCGTCGACATTGATATGCCTTTGACCGGCAAGGCTGGTTGCCGCGATCTTCCAGCCGAAAAGCGGGGCCGCCGAACGATCCATGACATGGGCCTGGATGGCATAGCCTTCGGTCCGTGTCTTCGGGCGAAGCTCCTCAGGTATGGCGTCGAGATGGGTGCCATGGTCCCAATGGCTTACCAGCAGACGCGACGCGGCCTTGGCCTTTTGTGGATCGAGCATGGTCAGCTCCCGAATCTGGGAAAATGGCCCGGCGCCGGGCGTTGATGATGCTTGCGGTGCGCAACCGGTATCGCTATGCCGCGTCCGCTGAGGAGATTGTCGGCAAGTCGTATTTTCGAGATCATCGGCATTCATCATCGAGACGACGAATCGGCAAACCTGTCCGTGCGGCAAATGGTTATATATGGCAAAGCGTCTAGAACGCGGAAGAGCTTCTGGCAGGCAAGGGTCGGCGGCGCAACAGGCGAGGGGAAGAACGATGACCGCGCCCGGTGATTTGCAGCAGGCCCTGTTCCTCAGGTTGAAAAGCGATGCGTCGCTGTCGGCGCTGCTGGGCGGCGCCGGACTGCTCGAGCGGGCAACCGACACCGCCGCCTTTCCCTATGTGACTTCAGGCCAGACCTCGGCCTTTGACTGGGATACGGGCGCCGAGAACAACGACGACCAGCTGATCACGCTGCATGTCTGGTCGAAGGCCCATGGTGAAGCCGAAACGCTTGCCATCATGGCCGCCATCAAGGCGCGCCTTGCCGACGCGGTGCTGGTGATCGGCCCGCGTGGACAGACACGGCTGTCGCTGGAATTCACCGAGGCGCGTTATGATGAGGAACTGCTTGTCCATCATGGTCTGCTGCGATTCCGAGCGCTGACGCAGGAAAACGCCTGACGCGCTTTCAATATCATCGAAACGGAGTCTAGACTGGGCTTTCGCGGGGTTCACTGGTGGGGCGGTGAAATCCAGATTGTCTATCTCGCGTTGCAGGGGTGTGGCGAGCATGGGTTCAGGGCCGTTCACTGTTCATTTCACGTTCAGCACCGATGCGTTACAACGCCGGTCATGAAAACGCTTCGCTCCCATTTCCGAACCGCGACCCTGGCGCTTAGTGCCGCCGGGCTGTTTGCGTCGCAGGCAATGGCGATACCGGCGATCGCGCCCGATCAGCCCACCCCGATCGTCCTGGCCGCATCCGACTGCTATGCGATCGGTCAGCAGGTGGCCCAGCAGAATGGCGGAACACTCGCCAAGGCCTCGGCGTCGACGCGTGGCGGCCAGCCGGTCTGCGTTATCGTCGTCCTCGTGCCGGGCAAGGACGGGCAGCGTCCGCGCCGCTCCGAAATCGTCGTTCCGCAGAACTGACGCAGTCTTCTCGTCCTACAGGGCTCCGTTTCCCAGGCCGCCGGAATCGGCCTATATCTGAAACCTCAGTCAACAGGCATTGGTCCCCGCATGCGCGTACTCGTCGTCGAGGATGACAAGGATCTCAACCGGCAGATTTCCGATGCGCTGGTCGATGCCGGCTATGTCGTCGACCGTGCCTTCGATGGCGAGGAGGGTCATTTCCTCGGCGACACGGAGCCTTACGATGCCGTCGTGCTCGACATCGGCCTGCCGCAGATGGACGGCATCAGCGTGGTCGAGCGTTGGCGTCGCGGCGGCCGCAAGATGCCGGTGCTGATCCTGACCGCGCGTGACCGCTGGAGCGACAAGGTCTCGGGCATCGACGCCGGCGCCGACGACTACGTCACCAAGCCGTTCCACATCGAGGAGGTACTGGCACGGGTCAGGGCCCTGATCCGCCGCGCCGCCGGCCACGCCTCGTCGGAACTGACCTGTGGGCCGCTGCGTCTCGACACCAAGGCTTCGAAGGCCGATGTCAATGGCGTGCCGCTGAAATTGACCTCGCACGAATTCCGGCTGCTTGCCTATCTGATGCACCACATGGGCGAGGTCGTTTCGCGCACCGAACTGGTCGAGCATCTCTACGACCAGGATTTCGACCGCGATTCCAACACGATCGAGGTCTTTGTCGGGCGGCTGCGCAAGAAGATGGGCATCGACATGATCGAAACCGTGCGCGGCATGGGCTACCGCATGCGTGAGCCGGAGGCGTAAGGCGGAACCGCTTCCTACCAACCCAACCGTGGGCAGACGGCTTTCGCTACGCGCTTGGCCGCGCTCGCTGACGTTCCGCGTTATCGCCTTCTCCACGGTATGGGCGATCCTGACCCTGGTCGTCATCTTCACCCTGATCACCACGCTCTACCGCCAAGCCAGCGAGCGGGGCTTCGACAGTTTGCTGTCGGCGCATTTGTTCAACTTGATCGGCTCCATTGGCATTTCCGACAGCGGCGCGCTGACCGGCTCGCCCGATCTTGGCGACCTCCGTTTCTCGGAGCCGAATTCGGGCTGGTACTGGTCCGTCGAGCCCGCCTCGGAAGGCGTGCACGGCGATCTCCATTCGTCGTCCATGACCCGGACCATCCCGTCGCCCGATGTGGCGGATGTTCCTTTCAACGCCAATTTCCAGCGCAGCTATGCCGCGCAAGGCATCAATGGCGAGGAACTGGTCGTATTCGAGAGCGAATTCGTTCTCGATGCCAAGAACCGCGCCGCGCGCTTCCGCGTCATGGGAAACAAGACCGAGCTGGATCAGGAAATAGGGACCTTCCAGCGTCGCCTGTTGACCTATCTCAGCCTGTTCGGCATCGGAATGATCGCCATCAACGCCATCGCCATCCTGCTCGGGCTGCAGCCGCTGCGCAGGGTCAGGAACGCACTCGCCATGGTGCGCGAGGGCACCGCGCAGAAGCTCGACGGCCGCTTCCCGGCCGAGATCGAACCATTGGCCAACGAAACCAACGCTTTGATCGAAAACAACAAACGCATTGTCGAGCGTTCGCGGACCCAGGTCGGCAACCTCGCCCATTCGCTGAAGACGCCGCTCGCCGTGCTGCTCAACGAGGGCCGGGCGCTTGGCGGCGCCAAGGGGCAGTTGATCGCCGAGCAGGCCGCCTCCATGCAAAAGCAGATCGATCACTATTTGCAGCGCGCCCGCGTCGCGGCGCAGCGCGACAGCGTCGTCTACCGCACGCCCGTGGCGCCGCTGGTACAGCGCATGGTGCGCGTTTTGCAGAAGCTCAACCCGCGGACCAGCCTGTCGCTGTCGCTGCCGGCCACCGAGATCGTCTTTGCCGGCGAACGCGAGGACCTCGAGGAACTGCTCGGCAATCTTCTCGAGAATGCGATGAAATGGGCAAGGAGTGCTGTCGCGGTCTCGGTCGTGCCCTTGGTCAGCAAGGATGAGAGCCTGTTCGAGATCAGCATCGAGGATGACGGCCCTGGCATTCCCGAGGACAAGGCGCGCGAAGCCATGAAGCGCGGACGGCGCCTGGACGAGACAAAGCCGGGAACGGGCCTGGGCCTCGCCATCGTCGCCGACCTCGTCAACGAGTACGGAGGTGGCCTGGATCTGGGGCGTTCCGGCATGGGTGGTCTGAAGGC
Source organism: Mesorhizobium sp. M8A.F.Ca.ET.207.01.1.1 (assembly GCF_004794715.1). Taxonomy (NCBI): domain Bacteria; kingdom Pseudomonadati; phylum Pseudomonadota; class Alphaproteobacteria; order Hyphomicrobiales; family Phyllobacteriaceae; genus Mesorhizobium; species Mesorhizobium sp. M8A.F.Ca.ET.207.01.1.1. The sequence continues at coordinate 100,996 of NZ_SRUS01000001.1, forward strand.
AGCGGTGCGATTGCGGAGCCTTCAGTGACGTTTGCCCAGACCAATCGACACCAACGGGTGGCCCATGCTATGGCGGCATATCGATTGACCTCATACTGGCCGGCGGCGGCCAAATTTCCGACAAATATCAATAGTATGGCCATGCCCACTTCTCAGATGATGCCAGGCGCATCCATGGCAAGCTCCAACTCAGGAATACCGGTTGTTGGCATGAAGATTCGCGTCGCGCTTGTTTCCGCATTGCTGGCCGTGTCGGGCTGCACCACCTTGAGCGGCAAGGGCCCGACCGTGGCCGCGACCCCGGCCTCGACGCCCCCAGCGGGCGGCAAGGTCGTCACCAAGTCGATCATTTCCGCCATGGGCGGCGGCCTCATTGGCGGGTCTGTCGGCAATGGCCTGAGCGACACGGAAAAGCGCAGCGCGCTCGAGGCCGAATACAAGGCGCTTGAATACACGACGAGCGGGCAGAAGGTGGCGTGGAAGGGCGATCAGGCCTCGCGCCATGGCGAGGTCGTTCCAGCCCAACCTTACCGCGTTGGTTCGCAGGATTGCCGCCAGTACACGCAGACGGTGTTCACCGGCAGCGCCAGTGTCACGGCGCACGGAACAGCCTGCCGCAATGCCGACGGCGGTTGGACACCATTGACCTAGCCAGCCGGGTCTGGTTGCGACCCGGCCAGTTGACGTCGATCAAGGACATTCGGTGCGCCTGCCGTCAAAGCGTCGCAGGATGCCTGTGTTGGCAGGGCAGGGCTCTGCCTTTATTGGAAGAACCATGCTGTTCTGGGTCATAGCCGCAATTCTCACGCTGGGCGCCAGCCTGGCGGTGCTTTTGCCGCTGGCTGGGGCTTCCAAGGGCGCGTCATCGAGCGGCGATCACGACCTGGAAGTCTATCGCGATCAATTGGCCGAACTCGACCGCGATGCCGCGCGCGGCTTGATCCGGCCCGCCGAGGCAGCCGAGGCGCGCGCTGAGATCGCCCGCCGCATCCTTCGGCTGGGCAACGCTGACATAACCGGCAACACGTCCGGCAGGGCGGCGTCGGTCGCGGCACGGCTTGTCGCGACCGCGGCCGTGCTGGCGGTCCCGTTGGTCAGTTGGGGGCTCTACAGCCAGCTCGGCTCGCCTGACTTGCCGTCGCAGCCGCTCAGCGAGCGGCTGGCCAAGAACCCGGCCGACAGTTCGGTCGATGAGTTGGTGGCGCGTGCCGAAGCCCATCTTGCGGCCAACCCTGCCGATGGGCGGGGCTGGGATGTGCTGGCGCCGGTCTATCTGCGCATGCAGCGCTTTGCCGACGCCGCGGCGGCCTACCGCAACGCCATACGCCTCGACGGCGACAGTGCCGTACGCCAGGCCGGCCTCGGCGAGGCGATCGCCGGTGCCGCGGGCGGTATTGTTTCGGCCGATGCCCAGGATGCCTTCGAGGCGGCCTTGAGGCTTGACCCGGCCAACGCGAAAGCCAGCTTCTATCTGGCGATGGCATTGGCGCAGGAGGGCCGCGGCAAGGAAGCGGCCGCGGCCTGGCAGGCGATGCTTGGCAAGCTGCCGCCGGATTCGCCATGGCGCGGCGCCGTCGAACAGGCACTGGCCAAATCCGGCTCTGAAGTCGCTTCAGGCGCGGCCGCGAAAGGCCCCGATACTGGCGATGTCGACGCGGCATCCTCCATGTCGCCGCAGGACAGGGAAGCCATGATCAACACCATGGTCGCCGGCCTCGACGACAAACTTCGTCAAAATCCGCGCGACCCGGAAGGATGGATGCGGCTTGTTCGTTCCTATGTCGTGCTGGGCAAGACCGGCCAGGCGCGCGATGCGCTGGGCCGCGCCATTGCGGTCTTTGGCGCCGACAGTGACGAGGCCAAGAAATTCACCGCCTTTGGCGCCTCGCTCGGTCTGACGGTGACGGAGTAGAATTGGACATGACGCGCAAGCAGAAACGATTGTCGGTGATTGTGGGCGGCTTGGCTTTCCTCGCAGCCGCCACCGGCCTGACGTTCTACGCGCTTGGCCAGAAAGCGTCCTATTTCTACATGCCGGCCGATCTGACCACTGCCAGTGTGCAGCCCGGCCAGCGCATCAGGCTCGGCGGTTTGGTCGAAAAAGGCACCATCCAGCGCGGCCAGGGCGCGACGGTTGCCTTTTCGGTCACCGACACCCACAAATCGGTCAAGGTTACCTATACCGGCATCCTGCCCGACCTTTTCCGCGAAGAGCAGGGCGTCATCACCGAGGGCACCTTTGGCCCCGACGGCGTCTTTGTCGCCGACAGCGTGCTGGCCAAGCACGACGAGCGTTACATGCCCAAGGAAGTTGCCGCCGGCCTGAAGGCCAAGGGTGTCTGGCAGGAGAGCAAGAGTGAGTAATCCCGGCGGGAGAGCAAGCGGGAATGGTTGAGACCGGACATTTCGCCCTGGTTCTGGCGTTCGCGCTTTCGCTGGTGCAGACCATCGTGCCGCTGTTTGGCGCGCGGCTGAACAACCAGCGCCTGATGGCGGTCGGCGGTCCGGTCGCGGTGACTGGTTTTGCCTTGACGGCCCTGTCCTTCGCGGCACTTGCGAGCGCCTATGCAAGTTCCGATTTTTCGCTGGCGAACGTCTGGGAGAACTCGCATTCGCTGCAGCCGCTGATCTACAAGATCACCGGAACCTGGGGCAATCACGAAGGCTCGATGCTGCTCTGGGTGCTGATCCTGACCTTCTTCGGCGCGCTTGTCGCCGCTTTCGGCTCCAACCTGCCGGCGACGCTGCGCGCCAACGTGCTTGCCGTGCAGGGCGCCATTGGCGCAACCTTCTTCCTGTTCATCCTGGTAACGTCCAATCCCTTCGTCAGACTCAATCCGGCGCCGATCGAAGGCCGCGATCTCAACCCGATCCTGCAGGACCTTGGCCTCGCCATTCATCCGCCGCTGCTCTATCTCGGCTATGTCGGCTTCTCGATCTGCTTTTCCTTCTCGGTCGCGGCCCTTATCGAGGGCCGCATCGATGCTTCCTGGGCGCGCTGGGTGCGGCCATGGACGCTGGTCGCCTGGATGTTTCTGACCGGCGGCATCGCCATGGGATCGTATTGGGCCTATTACGAGCTCGGCTGGGGCGGTTTCTGGTTCTGGGATCCGGTCGAGAACGCTTCCTTCATGCCTTGGCTGGCGGGCACCGCGCTGCTGCATTCTGCCATCGTCATGGAAAAGCGCTCGGCGTTGAAGATCTGGACGCTGCTGCTCGCCATTTTGACCTTCTCGCTGTCGCTGCTCGGCACCTTCCTGGTGCGTTCGGGCGTCCTGACTTCCGTCCACGCCTTTGCCACCGATCCGACGCGCGGCGTCTTCATCCTGTGCATCCTGACGCTGTTCATCGGCGGCTCGCTGGCGCTGTTTGCGCTGCGCGCCTCGAGGCTGACGGCAGGCGGCCTGTTCCATCCGATTTCGCGCGAAGGCGCGCTCGTCCTCAACAATCTGTTCCTGACCACGGCGACCGCCACCGTGCTGGTCGGCACGCTCTATCCGCTGGCGGTCGAGGCTTTTTCGGCCGGCAAGATTTCGGTCGGCGCGCCGTTCTTCAACCTCACTTTCGCCCCGCTCATGGTGCCGCTGCTGGTGATGGTTCCCTTTGGGCCGCTGCTGGCCTGGAAGCGCGGCGATGTCCTAGGCGTCGCGCAGCGTCTGATGCTCGCGTTTGCGGCCGCCCTTCTGGCGACGCTGGTCACTGCCTTGTTCATCGACGGCGCTTCGGTGCTTGCCGCGCTTGGCGTTGGCCTCGCGGTCTGGCTGATCCTTGGCGCGCTGACTGACCTCGCCGTCAAGGCAGGCTTAGGCAATGTCGCCGCGCCGGTCATGGTCAGGCGCCTGGTTGGTTTGCCACGCTCCGTCTTCGGGACCGCTTTGGCGCATCTCGGCCTTGGCCTGACGGTGCTCGGCATTGTCGGCACGCTCTGCTTCGGCACGGAGAAGATCCTGTCCATGCGTGCTGGTGAAACCGTCGAAATCTCCGGCCGCACGGTGCGTTTCGTCGGCCTCTATCCGGCCCAGGGGCCGAACTACAGCGAGGATCGCGGCCGTTTCGAGCTGATCGGCGCCAGCGGCAGCCCCGTCGGCGAAATCAGCTCGGCCAAGCGTTTCTATCCGGTGCGGCAGATGACGACGACGGAGTCCGGCATCAAGACCATCGGCCTCTCCCAGCTCTACATTTCGCTCGGCGACGAGGGCAAGGACGGCTCGGTCGTGGTGCGTTTGTGGTGGAAGCCGCTGGTGACGCTGATCTGGGGCGGCGGCCTGGTGATGATGGCGGGTGCCGCCATGTCGCTGATGGACAGGCGCCTGCGGGTCGGCGCGCCTTCGCGCCGCCGCAAGCAGGCGGTTGCGCCGGTGGTTCTGCCATGAGTGCAAGGTTTTCGCTGACCTCGATTGTCCTGTTACTTGCATTGCTCTTCGCCGGCACGGCAATGGCGGTGAAGCCTGACGAGATGCTGGCCGACCCCGCTCTGGAGGCACGGGCGCGGGCGCTGTCGGAAGGCTTGCGCTGCATGGTCTGCCAGAACCAGTCGATCGACGAATCCGACGCCGACCTTGCTCGCGACCTGCGTATCCTGGTGCGACAACGCCTTGTCGCCGGTGATACCGACCAGCAGGTGATGGACTATGTGGTCTCCCGCTACGGCGAGTTCGTTCTGCTGAAGCCGCGTTTCGACCTGCGCAACGCGTTGCTGTGGGGCACGCCCGTGCTGTTGCTGCTGGTGGGAGGCGGATTCATTGTGTTGACCGCGCGGTCGCGCCGGACGCTGGCGACGAAATCCCTGTCAGCCGATGAACAGGCGGCATTGGACACGATCCTGGACCGCGACTGACGGCCGCGCCAACATTACCAAAGTTTCATGTGCCGGAAATGGCGTCGTAATGTGCGCCGCTCTAATTCTCGTTCTTGAGGATGCCGATCAAGGCGCGTCCGTTGAAAGAGGATAAGAGAACCATGAATATTGCCCCCAATTCATATTCCCGCACCCGCAAGCGTCTTCTGGCTGCCGCCGCGTCCATCGCTGTCGCCGGCGCGATCGGCGTTGGCGCGCTGACCAGTGGAACCAGCCCCGTTCTGGCTGACGCCGTGCGTGTGGAGGCTCCCCAGGTTCCGAGCTTCGCCGATGTCGTCGAGCGCGTTTCGCCAGCCGTGGTCAGCGTCAAGGTCAAGGCCAAGCTGCAACCGACCGCCGATGACGGTTCCGACGATCAGGGCGGTTTCGACAATCTTCCCAACAATCCGCAGTTGCGCCGCTTCTTCAAGGAATTCCGCGGCTTTGGTGACCAGAATGGCCAGAACGATGAAGGTCAGCGCCGCTTCGGTCATCGCGATCGCAACAACGACCAGCCGCGTCCGGTGGCGCAGGGCTCAGGCTTCTTCATCTCCGAAGACGGTTATCTCGTCACCAATAACCATGTCGTCGAAGAAGGCACCGCCTTCACCGTGGTGACCAATGACGGCAAGGAACTCGACGCCAAGCTGGTCGGCACCGATCCGCGCACCGATCTCGCCGTGCTCAAGGTCGATGGTGGCGGCAAGTTCACCTATGTCGACTTCGCCGACGATTCCAAGGTTCGCGTCGGCGACTGGGTCGTGGCTGTCGGCAACCCGTTTGGCCTCGGCGGCACCGTCACCGCCGGCATCGTATCGGCGCGCGGCCGCGATATCGGCGCCGGCCCCTATGACGATTTCCTCCAGATCGACGCATCGGTCAACCGCGGCAATTCGGGTGGCCCGACCTTCAACCTCAACGGCCAGGTGGTCGGCATCAACACCGCCATCTTCTCGCCCTCGGGCGGCAGCGTCGGCATTGCCTTCGACATTCCGGCCTCGACCGCCAAGCAGGTCGTCGGAGATCTGATGAAGAATGGCGCGGTCCAGCGCGGCTGGCTCGGCGTCGAAATCCAGCCGGTCACCTCCGACATCGCCGAATCGCTCGGTCTGAAGTCCAACAACGGCGCCCTGGTTTCGAGCGCCCAGGACGACGGTCCCGGCAAGAAGGCCGGCATCACCGCGGGTGATGTCATCACCCAGGTTGATGGCAAGGACGTTGCCTCGCCGAAGGAACTCGCCCGCCTGATCGGCGCCTATTCGCCGGGCAAATCGGTTGACGTCACCGTGTGGCGTGACGGCAAGAGCCAGACGGTCAAGGTCGATCTCGGCAAACTGCCCATCAGCGACAAGCAGGCATCGGGCGACCAGCAGCAGCAACCCTCCGCTCCGGCAAAGCCGGACACGCTCGCCGATCTCGGCCTCACCGTCACCAAGTCTGAAAACGGCAAGGGTCTGGTGGTGACCGACGTCGACCCCGACAGCGCCGCCGCCGATCGCGGCATCCAGCCGGGCGACGTCATCACCGCGGTTAACTCGGCGGAGGTCAACGGCACCGACGACGTCACCAAGGCCATGGCCGATGCGGTCAAATCCGGACGCAAGGCGGTGCTGATGCAGATCACCCGCGACGACAACAACCGCTTCGTCGCGCTGCCGGTGGCCAAGGGCTGAGACGACTTTTCCAATGCGGCGGTTTCAACACCCCCGAGTCGCCGCATGGGAAAGCAAGAAGGAGAGCCCGTTAGTCAGTCATCGCGCTCTTCTTCAGTGGCAGCGGGCTTCCCATCGCCCGCTGCCGCGCGCCGCATATGGGTGCCCACATCACGCTCTCGTGCCCGAAGCCGGTCGGTTCGGTGGTCGCGGGGGGAAACGACATGACCGGGAACTGGCATGTCCGGCGCAACGACGCCACGGAACAAGGATTTCATCGCGCACGCTCTCGATCATCTTGATCGCGATGCGCTTTGGCAAAGGCTAGAATGCAGATGCCGGCTACTCAATCTTCCAGCGAAATCGCGTATAACGGCCCTATGAAGATTCTCGTCATAGAAGACGATCGCGAGGCTGCGGATTATCTGCAGAAAGCCTTCACGGAAGCCGGTCATACGGCACATGTCGCCGGTGACGGCGAGACCGGCTTCGCGCTTGCCGATGCGGGTGATTACGACGTGATGGTCATCGACCGGATGATGCCGCGCCGCGATGGCCTGTCGGTCATTGCCGCTCTCCGCTCCAGGGGCAACACGACACCAGTGCTCATCCTGTCGGCGCTGGGCGAGGTCGATGACCGGGTCACCGGCCTGCGTGCCGGCGGCGACGACTATCTGACCAAGCCCTATGCCTTTTCCGAACTTCTGGCGCGTGTCGAGGTGCTGAACCGACGCGCCAGCGCCAAGGAGGCCGAGACCGTCTACCGGGTTGGCGACCTTGAACTCGACAGGCTGTCGCATTCTGTCCGCCGGGCCGCGCGTGAGATCACGCTGCAGCCGCGCGAATTCCGCCTGCTCGAATATCTCATGCGCCATGCCGGCCAGGTGGTGACGCGCACCATGCTGCTCGAAAATGTCTGGGATTATCATTTCGATCCGCAGACCAATGTCATCGATGTCCACGTCTCGCGGCTGCGCGGCAAGATCGAAAAGGGCTTCGACAAGCCGATCCTGCACACGGTTCGAGGCGCCGGCTACATGCTGAAGGGCGGCTAGGCGACAGCATGGCTCTTTCCGTGCCCGCCATCATGAAGACGACGGCAGCGCGGCTTTCGGCGCTTTATTTCCTGCTTTTCGCGCTGTGCGCCGTGCTGCTGGTCTTCTACATGACGTCGCTGTCAGCGAGCATGCTGACCGGGCAGACGCAGGACACAATCAATGATGAGATAATAGGCTTGGCCAGCGCCTACAAAAAGGGCGGCTTGCCATTGCTGGTGCGTGTGGTCGAAAACCGCTCCCGCCAGCCTGGCGCCAACCTCTATCTGATCGCCGACACCAATGGCCAGATCCTGACCGGCAATGTGCAGGCCCTGGAGCCGGGTGTAATCGATACCGAGGGCTGGACGACCGAGCCGTTCTCCTACAAGCGCTTCGGCGAAGGTGAGCTTGATCGTTTGCGCAGCGGAGCGTCCGACCAGACGACGTCTCCTTCAACTGGCGACAACGCGGTGCAGGCTGAAGGCGAGAAGGGCCACAATGCCATCGCGCTGGTGCTGCGGCTGCCCAATCAGATGATCCTGCTGGTTGGCCGCGATCTCGGCGAACCGGAGCGTTTTCGCGCCGTTATCCGCCGCTCGCTGATGCTGGCGCTCGGCATGATGGGGCTCGGCGGACTGCTAATCTGGTTCTTTGTCGGCCGCGCCGCGCTGAAGCGCATCGACAGCGTGTCGGAGGCCAGCCGTCGCATCATGGGCGGCGATCTCAGTGGCCGATTGCCGGTTACGGGCACCGGCGACGAATTCGATCGGTTGTCCGAAAACCTCAATTCCATGCTGGCCAGGATCGCCACGCTCAATGAAGGCTTGAAACAGGTTTCCGACAACATCGCGCATGATTTGAAGACGCCGCTGACCCGGCTGCGCAACCGGGCCGAGGCGACGCTTTCCGGCAAGCAGAAGACGTCGGACTATCGGCAGGCGCTGGAGGGCACCATCGCCGAGTCCGACCAGCTGATAAAGACCTTCAACGCCATCCTGATGATCTCCCGGCTGGAGGCTGGATATTCTTCCGAGCACACCAACCGCGTCGATCTGGCGGCTGCCGTGCGCGATGTGGTCGAGCTCTACGAGCCGGTGGCCGAGGAGGCTGGCGTTTCGCTGGACGCCGAGGTGAACGGTGCTTTTGCCGTTGACGGCAACCGCGAACTGATCGGCCAGGCGCTCTCCAACATCGTCGACAATGCGATCAAGTACTCGACCGATGCCACGTCCAAGCCGGCGGTCCGCGTGGCGCTCGAACGCACGCATGGCGAGATCAGGCTTTCCGTCGCCGACAACGGCCAGGGCATTCCCGACGATGCCGATCGCGCCCGGGCGACGGAGCGCTTCGTGCGGCTGGAGAAAAGCCGTTCGCAGCCTGGTTCCGGCCTTGGCCTCAGTCTCGCCAAGGCGGTCATGACATTCCACTACGGCCGGCTTGACCTGTTGCCCGGCAATCCGGGACTATCCGTGGTCATGAGTTTCCCCACACGCGAGGACCACTGATGGCGGCCGTTGCCAAGCGGAGCAAGACAGACTGGTTGCTGAGCCTGGAAACCCCGCTTGTCCCGCTCGACGAGGGGCGGGCGCGGCAGGAACTGGCCGAAATCGCGGACGCAGCGCGCGAAGAAGGGCTGACACGGGCGGCCAAATTCCTGGCCGGCAAGGGGACGGCGCAGGATTTCCTGGCCGCCGTCTTCGACCTTTCGCCGTTCCTGCGCGATACGGCGCGCCGCCGGCCGCAAATCCTCGACGGCCTCTTCGACCTGCCGATCGAGGCCCGCCTGAAGGCGATCACCGCCGCGATCGACCAGGCGCCGCTGGCCGAAACGGTCTCGGAATCCGGCCTGATGATGGAGCTGCGTCAGCATAAGGCCGACGCGCATTTCCTGATCGCGCTAGCCGATCTCTCGGGCGAGGCCGAGACGTCGCTGACAGTAAGGCGCTTGAGCGATCTCGCCGACGCCTGCACCCGCGCGGCCGTCGATTTCCTGCTGCGTGACGCGCATGGCCAGGGCAAGCTCAGACTGCCAGACCTCGACAGCCCGTCGCATCAATCGGGCTGGATCCTGCTTGGAATGGGCAAGCTCGGCGCGCATGAGCTGAATTTCTCGTCCGATATCGACCTCGTCGTGTTCTTCGATCCGGAAGCGCCCGCCGTGGTCGATCCCCTCGACGCCACCGATTTGTTCTCGCGCCTGACGCGCCGGCTGGTGCGCATCCTGCAGGATCGCACCGAGCACGGCTATGTCTTCCGCACCGATCTGAGATTGCGTCCCGATCCCGGCTCGACCCCGCTGGCGATTCCGGTTGAAGCCGCGCTGCGCTACTACGAGGCGCGCGGCCAGAACTGGGAGCGTGCCGCGATGATCAAGGCGCGCCCGGTGGCAGGCGATCTGGCGGCCGGCGATGCCTTTCTCAAGGAACTCCAGCCCTATATCTGGCGCAAATACATGGACTACGCCGCGATTGCCGACGTCCATTCGATCAAACGCCAGATTCATGCCCATAAGGGTCACGGCGAGATCGCCGTGAAGGGGCACAACGTCAAGCTTGGGCGCGGCGGCATCCGCGAGATCGAGTTCTTCGTCCAGACCCAGCAGCTCATCGCCGGCGGCCGCTTCCCGGAGCTGCGCGGCCGCGAAACCGTGCCCATGCTCGGTCAGCTCGCGGCTCGGGGCTGGATCACGTCAGATGCGCGTGACGCGCTCGCCCGCCAGTACTGGTTCCTGCGCCGGGTCGAACACGCCATCCAGATGGTGGCCGATGAGCAGACGCACACGCTGCCGGAAGACGATGAAGGGCTGGAGCGCATCGCCCGCATGCTGGGCTTTGCCGACGCGGCCGCTTTTGCCGGGGCGTTCCGTGCCTCGCTGCAGCAGGTCGAGCGCCATTATGCGGCGCTGTTCGAAACGGCGCCCGAGCTTTCGGCCGGCATCGGCAATCTTGTCTTCACCGGTGACGTCGACGACCCGAATACGCTGCAGACCCTGCACGGTCTCGGCTTTCAGCGGCCAAGCGACATTTGCCGGGTCATCCGCGGCTGGCATTTCGGGCGCTATCGCGTCACCCAGTCGGCGGAGGCGCGCGAGCGGCTGACGGAACTGACGCCGGCACTGCTCAAGGCCTTTGGCCAGACGCGCCGGGCTGACGAGGCGCTGGTCCGTTTCGACGAGTTCCTCGCTGGTCTGCCGGCCGGCATCCAACTGTTCTCGCTGCTGCAGTCGAACCCCGCACTGCTCAAGCTGATGGCGACGATCATGGGCGCGGCGCCCCGGCTGGCGGCGATCATCACCCGTCGGCCGCATGTCTTCGACGGCTTGCTCGACCCGGCATTGCTGACCGAGCTCCCCGACCGCGCCTATCTCTCGGCGCGGCTTTCCGCCTTCCTCGAAGGCGACAGGGCTTATGAGGACGTGCTCGACCGGCTGCGCATATTTGCTTCCGAGCAGAAATTCCTGATCGGTGTGCGGCTGCTCGCGGGCTCCATCGACCCGGTCCGCGCCGGCCGCGCTTTCTCCGATCTGGCGGACCTGACAATCGCGGCGGCGTTGCAAGCGGTGACGTCCGAATTCGCGGTGCGCCACGGCACGATTGCCGGCGGGGTGGCCTCGCTGCTCGGCATGGGCAAGCTTGGCAGCCGCGAGTTGACCGCCGGGTCGGATGTCGATCTCATCCTGCTCTACGATCACGATGCGGACGCCGAGGATTCCGATGGCGACAAACCGCTGGCGCCGTCGCATTACTACTCCCGCATGACGCAGCGGCTGATATCGGCGGTATCGGCGCCGACGGCGGAGGGGGTGCTTTACGAACTCGACCTGCGTTTGCGGCCGTCCGGCAACAAGGGACCGGTCGCCACCCATGTCGACGCCTTCAAGAAATACCAGCGCCAGGAGGCCTGGACGTGGGAACACATGGCGCTGTCGCGAGCGCGTGCCATCGCCGGTGATGATGGCTTGTGCGGTGAGGTCGAGGCGGAAGTTGCCGCGGTGCTCGGCCAATCGCGCGATGCGGCAAAGGCGAGGGCCGAGGCCTCGGAAATGCGTGCCATGATCGAGCAGGAAAAGCCGCCCCGCGACCTGTGGGACATCAAGCTGATCCCGGGCGGTCTGATCGATCTCGAATTCATCGCCCAGGTGGCTGTCATCACCGGGCAGGTCGAGGCCGGACCGCGCGCCACCGGTACGGCCGAGATCCTGTCTCGCCTGACGCCCCGTTTCGCCAATGCCGCGATCAGGCAGGACCTTGGCGATGCTTACGCCCTTTATCTGGCGCTGACCCAGATGACGCGGCTGTGCCTTACCGGACCCTTCGAACGTGACGACGTTCCGCCGGGGCTTTCGGATCTGCTTCTGGCGGTCACCGACCTGCCGGATTTCGGTGTGCTGGAAGCACATCTCAAGGAGACGTCGCAAAAGGTCAGGAAGGATTTCGACCTTTTGCTTCGTGCCGGGGGTTCGTGACCAACGACCATCCGGCCGCATCGGGGGTGACGATGCAACAGGAGAAAATCATGAGAAAGACAATCAAGCTCGCACTTGCCTTCATCGCCCTGGCCGGAGCCGTCGGCGGCGCCGCCTATGCCGAGAATGTCGACAGCGCAAATATGCGTCAGCGCACCATGATGCGGCTCGACAAGGCTATGAAGGAGAATGACGGCACCATCACCTTCGACCAGTTCTCCAATGTCATGGACGCGCGGCTCAAGAAGCTTGTCGCCGACAATGGCGGCAAACTGACTGTCGCTCAGCTCGCCGACGCGCTGGAGAAGGCACGCTTCGAACGTATGGCCAGGCGCATCATCGCCCGTTACGACAGCAAGGGCGACGGCATGCTGACCGCTGATGACATCAGCGGCCGCGAGAAGAAGCTCTTCGCGATGCTCGACAGGAACAATGACGGCAAGATCGAGAAGGGCGAACTGCCGAAGGGCGGGCACTTTGGCCATGACCGCCAATGGGATGACGAAGGCAACGACGGCGGCCTGCAGTAGGATTGGTTGATGCGGGCTCCGACATCGTCGGCCGGAGCCCATCGCTTAAGCCGCGGCCTTGACCGCCGTTGGCGCCTTCTTCACGGGAATGCGCACCGAGACGATCGTGCCGACACTCTCGGTGGAACGGATCTTCAGAGCACCGCCCTGCAACTCGGCCAGCGAGCGTGAAATCGCAAGGCCAAGGCCGGAGCCGGCATGGTTCTTGGAAAACTGGTTCTGCACCTGCTCGAAGGGACGCCCGAGCTTGCCGAGCGCTTCCTTCGGGATACCGCAGCCATTGTCCTCGATCGTCAGCACCAGCGCGCCTGACGTGTTGCGGGCCCTGACCAATATGTGGCCGCCCTGGCCGGTGAACTTCACTGCATTGGACAGGAGGTTGATGACGATCTGCTTGATCGCCCGGCGATCGGCGAACAACGTCAGCGCGTCGGCGATACGCGTTTCCACGGTGATCGCCTTCTGCGCCGCCTGTAGCGACACGACACGCACCGTCTCGCTGATCAGCGGACCGAGATCGATCTGCTCCTGGTCCAGCGAGAACTGGCCCGCCTCGATCTTGGACATGTCGAGAATGTCGTTGATGACGCCAAGCAGGTATTTGCCGCTGCTGTTGATATCGGTGGCGTATTCTTCGTAACGCTCCGAGCCCAGCGGGCCGAACAGCCCCTGTTCCATCAGTTCGGAGAAGCCGATGATGGCATTGAGCGGCGTGCGCAGTTCATGCGACATGTTGGCCAGGAATTCGGATTTGGCCCGGTTCGCCGCTTCGGCGCGCTCGGTTTCCTTCATGTATTTGCGGTTGAGGTCGACCAGTTCGCGCGACCGTTCCTCTTCGGCCCGGCGGGCAAGGCTGAGATCATGGATGGTCGCCATCAGCCGGCGCTCGCTGTCGACCAGCTTTTCCTGATGCAGCTTGATCTGGGTGATGTCGGACCCCACCGAGACGATGCCGCCGTCCCTGGTCCTGAGTTCGTTGACCTGCAGCCAGCGGCCGTCGGACAGCTGCCGCTCGAACGTGGCGCCGCCCTGCGGGCCATTGGTGTTGGCAAGCCGGCGTTCCGAAGCAAAGGCCAGCATCCGCTCTTCCAGGGACGCGCGCGTCACACCTGGCATTACGTCGCGATCCGAGAGCCCGTTGTCCTGCTGGTATTTGGAATTGCACATGATCAGGTGCTGAGCCGAATCCCACAGCACGAAGGATTCATTGATGTTCTCGATCGCGGTCCTGAGGCGAAGATCGGCCGCTTCGGAGCGCAGCGCCAGATGCCGTTGCTCGGTGACGTCGACCGCGATGCCGATCAGCTGGATCTCCGGCGCTTCCGGATCCATGACCTGTGCCCGGGCGCGCATCCATACCCATTGGCCATCGGCATGCCGCATCCGGAACACCTGGTCGATATGATCGATCTCGCGCGCGACGATCCTGTTGGCGAGTTCGAACAGGTCGCCGTCCTCGGGATGGATGATCTCGTCGACCTCGCCGAAGGACAGCATCGTCTCGCAGGGCTCGTAGCCGAGCATGTCGTACATCGAGCGTGACCAGTACATCTTGCCGCGCACCATGTCCCAGTCCCAAAGGCCGCAACGGCCGCGCACCAGCGCCATGTCGATACGCTGATGCGCCTCGAGATAGATGCGGTCGGCTGCCTGCGCGCGCGCCGCCTGTCCGAAATAGGCATAGAGGATGATGATCAGGACGCCGGCCGTCAGCACGAACAGGGTGACGTTGAGCGAGACCGTCTTGCGCCAGGTGTCGAAGACCGCTTCTTGCGGCACAAGCGCCGCGGCGGCTCCCTTCCTGTCCTTGGACAGGCTGACCGCCGCGTACCAGTCCTGACCGCCGATGTTGACGTCCATGACACCGGCGCGATCGCCGAACATGAACAAAGGCTGGCCGCCCTGGACGAGGCCGTCGAGCGAATGGCCTTGCCAGGGCACCGAACGTGGTGTCACCGCGGTGATCCTGAAGGCACTGTCGGTGACGACCAGCACATGGCTGCGGCCCATCGCGCCCTGGCGGCTGGTGGTCTCCAGCAGGTCCTGGGTGGCGCCCGGCAGCGTGTCCGACGTGGTGGCGAGCGAACTGGCGAGCTGCGCGGCGGCCAGCGTCAGGATCGCCTTGGCATCGCGCTCGACATCGTCGCGCTCGTTCATCAGCGAGAGCACACGCAGCGCCGCGATGACGAGCAGGAAGATGACGATGAGGGCCGGTATCGACCGGCGCAGCAGCGGTTCAGCCGCAAGAAGCCGCTTGTAGGCCGGTTCGGCGATGAGCCGCGTATTCCCGGCAAGGCCGTCGCTGCGCGTCTCGCGACGCGCAAAAGCCATCCCACCGGGCGCGCCCCACGCGTCCGCCTTCGCCATAAATGGCACTCCCCGATTTCCAGTATGCCGCATTTCTATGTGCTGGTGACCCGGCAACACCGCACTTCCGAATCGCCATTAAAGAATCAAAGGTGATTCGCCTTGTCCAGTGGTCCGGCGAAAAAAGATTAAAAATCGACTTAAATAATGCTGAATCGACCCAATGCCCTTTTGAGCGCGACCCTATGGCGAGGGCTATGTGACAGAAGGCGAGTCGGATAAGAGCGGACCGATCCTTGAGCTTTCCTTGACGGGATGTAGTTTATAAACTACAAATCCCTATGATCGATCTAAAGCAGACCGAAACGTTCCGAAAATAGTGGATGCGGCTAAAGGATGAGCGCGCTCGTGGCGCGATCTTTGCCCGGCTTGACCGTCTTGCTTATGGGCATCCGGGAGACGTTGAGCCTGTGGGAGAGGGGATAAGCGAGTTGCGTATCCACCATGGCCCCGGCTTACCGCGTCTATTTTCAGAAGCGGGGCAACACGATCATCGTCCTCCTGTGCGGCGGTGACAAAGGCACCCAGAAGAAGGACATCAAGACGGCGAAACGTCTGGCACAAGAATGGAGCGAATGAGATGGCTGAGAAACTGACGACCTTTGATCCGGCTGAAGGCCTGACCTCCGATGAGGCGATTGCGGCATTCATGGCGGAAGCGTTTGCTTCCGAAGATTCTGGCTATATCGCGCATGCGCTGGGTGTCGTTGCGCGCGCTAAGGGCATGGCCCAAATAGCGAGCCAGACGGGACTTTCGCGTGAACAGCTTTATCGCTCGTTCAGTGAGAACGGCAATCCGACACTAAAAACCACGATTGCAGTGATGAAGGCCCTTGGAATCGAGTTGACCGCAAAGGCACAGCCCCATCAGTCGGTTTGATAGGCGCCGGGCACAGGAGAACTCCCCCATAGGCAGCGGAGTCTGCATTCACGCCAACGTGCGCTCGACGATATCGCGCAGATCCGCCGAGAGGTTTTCGGCATTGGCGATCGAAACCAGCGCTTCCCTGGCCTTTGCCTGCCGGCCCGGTTCGAGCGAACGCCAGGACCTGAGCGCCGTCGCCAGCCTTGCCGCCACTTGCGGGTTGCGTTTTTCGACCTCGAGCACCGTCTGCGTGAAGAAACGGTAGCCTTCCCCGTCGGCGCGGTGAAAGCCGGTCTGGTTGGCGCTGGAGAATGTGCCGATCAGCGAGCGCACCCGGTTCGGATTGCCCATCGAGAAGCCCGGATGAGCGGTCAGGGAGCGGACCGTGTCGACAGCCTGCGGCCCCGGCACGCCGGCCTGGATCTGGAACCATTTGTCCATGACCAGCGGGTCGGACGCATATGTCTTTTCGAAAGCCGCCAGCGCTATTTTCGCCTCCGGCGATCCGTGGTGACGATGCGCGAGCACTGCCAATGCGGCCGCGCGGTCGGTCATGTTGGTCGCGGACTGGAAATGCCCGGCCGCCAATGCCGATCCACCGGGCAGCAGCGAGAGATAATCCAGCAGAATGTTGCGCAAGGCGCGTCGTCCCGCGCTCGCCGCGTCGGGGCTGAAAGCGGTCTTGTCGGCAAGGCTGTCATAGAGGCCGGAAAATATCTCGCCGTTAGCCCTGGCGACCGCCAGCGCTAGCGCCTGGCGAGCTGAATGGATGGCGTCCGGATCGATGTTCTTGCCGATGTCACGCGCGATGTCGGCATCGCCGGGCAGCGCCAGGGCAAGGGCCCGATAGGCTGGCTCCAGCGTCTCGTCGCTGGCGATGTTGCCGGCAAGCTCGGTCAGCTGTGAGGCGAAGTCCGGCTGTTTGCCGCCGAGGGTCTGGCGGAAGGCCGCGATCAGTGCATCGGTGAGCAGGGTGTTGAAGGCCTGCCAGCGCGAGAAGGCGTCGTTGTCATGGCGAGCGAGGAAGAACTGGTCAGCCGCCTTCTGCTCGACCGACAGCGTCACTGGTGCCGAAAAGCCGCGGTTGAGTGACACCGCCGGTCGTTCGGCAACGCCGGAAAAGCGCACCATGTGACGGCGCTTGCGGACATGGATGACACCGTCCTCGACGCTCGCGCCCTCGACGCCGCTATAACAGACAGGTTTGCCGCCGGCGCCGATCAGCCCAAAGGCGAGTGGTATATGCATCAGCCGCTTGCGGCTTTCCGACGGTGTCGGCGGCACCGACTGCTCGATCTCGAGCGTGAATTCCCGCGCGGCAGGATTGTGCGTCGAACTCACGGTCAGGTTGGGCGTGCCCGCCTGGTGATACCAGAACGCGAATTGTGAAAGATCGCGGCCGGACGCCTCCTCGAACACCTTGATGAAGTCCTCGATGGTCGCGGCTTCACCGTCGTGGCGTTCGAAATAGAGGTCCATTCCCGCGCGAAAGGCCTCGGCCCCGAGAATGGTGCGGATCATGCGCACCACTTCGGACCCCTTTTCGTAGACCGTCGCCGTATAGAAATTGTTGATCTCGCGGTAGCGGCGCGGCCGCACCGGATGCGCCAGCGGTCCCTGGTCCTCGGGAAACTGGTGGGCGCGCAGCGTGCGCACTTCGGCGATGCGCTTGACCGCGCGCGAGCGCTGGTCGGCGGAGAACTCATGATCGCGGAAGACCGTCAGCCCTTCCTTCAGGCAAAGCTGGAACCAGTCGCGGCAAGTGATTCTGTTGCCTGTCCAATTGTGGAAGTACTCATGCGCGATGATCGCCTCGATATTGGCGAAATCGGCGTCCGTCGCCGTCTCCTGGTCGGCCAGGACGTATTTGTCGTTGAAGATGTTGAGGCCCTTGTTCTCCATCGCGCCCATGTTGAAGTCCGACACGGCGACGATGTTGAAGGCGTCGAGGTCGTACTCGCGGCCAAACGCCTCCTCGTCCCATTGCATCGACCGCTTCAGCGCGTCCATCGCGTAGCCGGCGAGCGCCTCCTTGCCGGGCTCGACATAGATGCCGAGCTCGACCTTGCGGCCGGACAAGGTCACGAAACTGTCGGCGACCTGGCCGAGATTGCCGGCCACCAGCGCGAACAGGTAGGACGGCTTGGGGAAGGGGTCGTGCCAGCTGGCATAGTGCCGGCCATCGGCGAGATCGCCGCTCTCGACCGGATTGCCGTTGGACAGGAGCAGCGGCGCCTCGTCGCGCCGCGCCTCGATCCGCACCGTGTAGACGGACAGGATATCGGGGCGGTCGAGGAAGTAGGTGATGCGGCGAAAACCCTCCGCCTCGCACTGCGTGCAGTAAACGTTGTTCGAACGGTAAAGGCCCATAAGAGCTTCATTGCCGGCAGGCGCCAGTTCGGTTTCGATCAGCAGCTGGAAACGACGTGCGGCCGGCGGCTTGAGCAGCGTCAGCTGGTCGGGGCTCGCCAGCAGATCCGCCGCTTTCACCGTCTTGCCGTCGATCTCGACGCGCTTCAGCGTCAATCCATCGCCGTCGAGCACCAGCGGAGCCGATTCCGATATGCCGTCGCGGCGCTCGACGGTCAGTATCGCGGTGACGACCGTGGCCTGCGGCGAAAGACGGAAGTCAAGGTTGGTTTCCGGAATGAGGTAGTCGCTGGGGCGATAGTCCTCGAGTTTGAAGACCTGGCCTGTGTCAGTGCGCATTCCCTGGCTTTTCCTGTCTTTTCCGGGGACCGGACATGGTTTGACTGGTCCAAAAAAATTCAAAGTCCGCGCTCTTTACACGAAACATACCCTCGACAAAACTGCGCCAGAGCCTAATTCAGGCCTTCCTTTCGTCGTCGCGAGGCAGTCATGACCGCCGTCACACCGAAATTCGGGATGGGCGCTTTCGTTCGGTGCGCCGACAATGTCCCGTTCTGCCATTTCGAGACCCGCAACGTGCCCTCGACGGCGGGCAGAGACGCATTGCCAAAGTGACATCAGAAGCGAGGCCGCAACCAGAGACGACGGGTGGCCACGGCACGCTGAGAGGCATCGTGCTGAAGATCGTCTCCGTGACGGTCTTTGTCGGCATGCAAACCTGTATCAAGGCGGCAGGCGACGTGCCAGCGGGGCAGATCGTCTTCTTCCGTTCCTTCTTCGCCATCTTCCCGATCATCGCCTTCCTGGCGTTGAAAGGACATCTGGCCACCGCTTTCGCCACGAAGCGTCCCTTCAACCACATCACGCGTGGCGTCGTCGGCGTCGGTGCCATGGGGCTCGGCTTTTTCGCGCTTACCAGGCTGCCGTTGCCTGAGGCGATCACCCTGAACTATGCACAACCGCTGCTGGTCGTGGTGTTCTCCTCGGTCTTCCTTGGCGAGACGATCCGCGTCTATCGCTGGAGCGCCGTCGCCATCGGCCTCATTGGCGTGCTCATCATTTCCTGGCCGGAGCTGACGTTGCTCAATTCGGATGAAGGGCTCGACGACCAGGAGGTCCTGGGCGTCATGGCCGCGCTGATGGCCGCGGCAATCTCGGCTGTCGCCATGCTGCTCGTGCGCAATCTCGTGCAGACGGAGAAGACGGCCACCATCGTGCTGTGGTTCTCGTCGACGGCAAGTGTGCTCTCGCTGCTGACGCTGCCCTTCGGCTGGCAATCGCTGACGCCAACGCAAGCCGCGCTGCTCATCATGGCCGGCTGTTGTGGCGGCCTCGGCCAGATCTTGATGACCGCGGCCTATCGCCATGCCGAAGCCTCGGTCGTGGCGCCTTTCGAATACACCTCGATGATCCTTGGGATCGTGGTTGGCTATCTCGTTTTCGGTGACGTGACCTCGTCCGGCACGCTGGTCGGTGGTGCGATCGTGGTGGCCGCCGGCATCTTCATCATCTGGCGCGAACGGCAACTGGGTCTGGAACGCACCCGCACCCGCAAGGCGGCCCTGCCGCAGGGGTGATCAGGACCGTTCCGACCGCTCCTTTGCCAGGCGTACCAGCGCTGCCCGTGTCTGCTCATCGGCCGGGAAAAAGGATTCGATCGCCAGTTCCGACAAGGTCACGTCCAGCGGTGTGCCGAAGACCGTGATGGTGCTGATGAACGACAGAACCTGATCGCCATGGGCAAGCCTCAGCGGATGGACGATCGCATTCGGCTCGACCGGCGCCGGCCGGCTGCCCTTGACGCCTGAAGGATAGCCGCGCAGTTCGCGCTCCAGTTCGACCAGCACCGGATCGCCGGTGGCATCGTTCTGGCGCTTGAGACGCTCGATCAGGTGCGTGCGCCATTCCTGCAGGTTGACGATGCGTGGCGCGATGCCGCCGGGGTGCAGGCTGAGGCGAAGCACGTTGACCGGTGGTGTCAGCAGCGAAGCCTCGCCGACATCGGCAAGGAAAGGGGCGATCGCGGCATTCGCCGAAACCAGGTTCCAGTGCCGGTCCACCGCCAACGCGGGAAATGGCTCATGCCCCTTGAGTACGGTCTCGACCGCCGCCATCGCCGGCGCCAGCGTCGTATCGGTGAGCGGCCGTTCGCCGAAGCTGGGCGCAAAGCCCGCGGCCAGCAGCAACTGGTTGCGTTGCCGCAGCGGGATCGCCAGTTGCTCGGCCAGATGGAGCACCATGTCGCGCGAAGGTGCGGCGCGTCCGCTTTCGACGAAGGAGAGATGCCGCTGCGAAATTTCGGCCTCCACGGCGAGGTCGAGCTGGCTCATGCGGCGGCGCGTGCGCCATTCGCGGATGAGACTGCCGGCGGAGGTCTGCGAGCTTGTCATGGCCGCATGACTAGGCCGACGCTGAAGGCATTTCAATTACCTGCGAGGTCATCGCTAGCCGAGCGCCCGCAGCTTCGCCTTCACCTCGAGAAAGTCCCGCCATGCCAGCTTCTTGTGCGCGGGCGTCCGCAAGAGATAGGCCGGATGCAATGTCGGCATGGCCGGAATGGCAATGCCGGACGCCGTGGTGTGGACGCGCCAGTTGCCGCGCAGCCGCAGGATTCCTTCCGAGGTGTTGAGCAAGGTCTTGGCCGACGGACCGCCGAGATTGATCAGCACCTTGGGATTGACCAGCTCGATCTGACGCTCGATGAACGGCCGGCAGATTTCCGTCTCGTGCGGCGTCGGCGTGCGGTTGCCGGGTGGCCGCCAGGGAATGACATTGGCGATGTAGGCCGAGTTGCGGTCAAGGCCGATCGCGGCCAGCATGCGGTCGAGCAGGCGGCCCGAGCGGCCGACGAAGGGCAGGCCTTCAATGTCCTCGTCACGGCCGGGGGCTTCACCGACCAGCATGACGGCGGCTTGCGGGTTGCCGTCGGCGAATACGAGGTTCTTGGCGGTGGCCTTGAGATTGCAGCCCTCGAAAGCGGCCATGTGCTGGCGCAGTTCGCCCAGGGACACTGCCGCGGTCGCCAGTTGGCGCGCCAGCGCCGCCTGCGCCTCGTCCGGCACGGCCGAGGTCGGCGGGCGCGGGGCCGGAGCATCCGGCACGGCGCGCCCATCGAGGCGCGGCGGAGCCACGGGCGGCTCCGGTGCGCTGCTTTCGCGTGGCGTCGTGGTCGGCATGCGCTCCGCCGGCTTCGGCGCGGCCTCCGAGAACCGGTTTACCGGCGCATCCTCCAGAGCCTCGTCCACACCCACGCTGGCATAGAAGGCGAGCAGATCGGCGAAATCGACCGGATTGTTGGGAGAGGCGGCAGTCATGGCCGCACCATCGTCCGGGCGGCGTCAATTTGCAACCTCGGCGAAGGCGGTTCGCGACGGTCTAGCCGGTGGGAATGCGCGGATCCTGCACGAGATAGAAGGTCCATCGCGGCGTGTAGTCGGTCATCAGGAACTCGAAGCTGGCGGTCTTCAACGGGTCCACCTTGCCGTTTTTGAACAGCAGCCGGTCATAGGGTTCGAAGTCGCGGTCGAAATCGGCGAAATTGCTCGACCAGATATTGTCCGGCGTCTTGTTGCGCTGGTCGAACGAAAGCCCGTCCCCGAACACGCTTGGCTGATCCAGTATTTCCTGCAGCTCGAACTGGAACTCGATCCAGGCCTGGCCGCTGTTGTTGAGCACCTCAAGGCGCATATACATGATGCCGTTGGCAAACTCTCCAGCCTTGCCGAATGTCTGGATCGGCTTTGTAGTGCGGATGGTCAGCGTCACGGGTGTCGCCGAATTCAGCTCTTCGGTGATGACAAGCGGATCGTCCTTGGTTCCGATGCCGGAGGCTCCGGTGATGCGGAAACCGCCAAGCTCGTCGGAGAATGAGTACGCGCCTGTAGCCCAGACCTTCACTTCATCTGCGACGGCATGGCCCGGCGCCAACGCCAGAAGGGCCAAAATAACCGCCCGGCAGGGCGTTGATGGAAAGCGCGTCGAAGAGAAGCCGCCTGGCCCGGGAATGCGCATGGCGGGAAGTATGGCCGATAAGCAAGCCGTCGAACAATAGAAAACGCAAGCTTGAGGGGCCGCGCCGCGCGGAAACGGCTTGGCTGCCGCGGAATGCGCGACTTTTTGGCCAAATCCGCATTGTCACGTATGCGCCGGTTTCCTGTCGCCAATTGATGCGCTATGCAGCGCAGGAGCCAGCAAGATACGCCAACGGCGGCAAGCGAGTGCGGAGGGGTTGATGAGCGATATCGAACGCGAAAGCATGGAATTCGACGTGGTCATCGTCGGTGCCGGACCGGCCGGCCTTGCCGCGGCCATCCGCCTCAAGCAGGTCAATCCCGAGCTTTCCGTCGTCGTGCTGGAAAAAGGCGGCGAGGTCGGCGCCCATATCCTGTCGGGCGCCGTCGTCGATCCGATCGGCATCGACCGACTTCTGCCCGGCTGGCGCGAGGAGGATGGTCATCCCTTCAAGACGCCGGTCACGGCGGACCATTTCCTGGTGCTCGGCCCCGCCGGTTCGTTCCGCCTGCCCAACATCCTGATGCCGCCGCTGATGAACAACCACGGCAACTACATCGTCTCGCTGGGCAACGTCTGCCGCTGGCTGGCTGGCAAGGCCGAGGCGCTTGGCGTCGAGATCTATCCAGGCTTTGCCGCCGCCGGCCTGCTCTACAATGAAGAAGGCGCCGTCACTGGCGTCGTTACCGGCGACATGGGCGTCGAGAAGGACGGCACGCACGGTCCGGGCTTCGCGCCGGGCATGGCGCTGATGGGCAAATATGTGCTGATCGGCGAGGGCGCGCGCGGTTCGCTCGCCAAGCAGCTGATTGCCAAATACAACCTCTCCGATGGCCGCGAGCCGGGCAAATACGGCATCGGCCTCAAGGAACTCTGGCAGGTCAAGCCGGAGAACCATCGGCCGGGTCTGGTGCAGCATTCCTTCGGCTGGCCGCTCGACATGAAGACCGGCGGCGGTTCGTTCCTGTATCATCTGGAGGACAACCAGGTGGCTGTCGGCTTCGTCCTCCACCTCAACTACAAGAACCCCTATCTGTCGCCCTTCGAGGAATTCCAGCGCTTCAAGACCCATCCGGCGATCGCAGGCACGTTCGAGGGCGCCAAGCGCCTGGGCTACGGCGCGCGCGCCATAACCGAGGGCGGCTGGCAGTCGGTGCCGAAATTGTCGTTCCCGGGCGGTGCGCTGATGGGATGCGCGGCCGGCTTCGTCAACGTGCCGCGCATCAAGGGCTCCCACAATGCGGTGCTGTCTGGGATGCTGGCGGCCGATCATGTCGCCAAGGCGATCGGCGCCGGCCGTGCCAATGACGAGCTTTCCGCCTACGAGGAAGCCTGGCGGGCGACCGACATCGGCAAGGACCTGAAGAAGGTGCGCAACGTCAAGCCGCTCTGGTCGCGTTTCGGCACCATCATCGGCGTCGGCCTCGGCGGCCTCGACATGTGGCTGAACACGCTGTTCGGCGTCTCGCCCTTCGGCACGCTGAAGCATGGCAAGGCCGACTATGCGACGCTCGAGCCTGCCGCCCAGCACAAGAAGATCGCCTATCCGAAGCCGGATGGCGTACTCACCTTCGACCGCCTGTCCTCGGTGTTTCTATCCAACACCAATCACGAGGAAAACGAGCCGGTGCACCTCATCGTCGGCGACATGGCGCTGCAGCAGCGGTCGGAGCACGATGTCTTCGCCGGACCTTCCACGCGCTATTGCCCGGCGGGCGTCTATGAGTGGGTGGACAAGGACGGCAACGCCGCCGCCGATCCGCAGGCCAAGGACGTCCGCTTCGTCATCAACGCGCAGAACTGCGTCCACTGCAAGACCTGCGACATCAAGGACCCGAACCAGAACATCAACTGGGTGCCGCCGCAAGGCGGTGAAGGACCCGTCTACCAGGGCATGTGACCCCTGCGCCGCTAGGCCGCCCAGGGCGCGGCGGCAAAAAATGCAGCGGAGTGCTGGCTGCGAGGGCATGCAGCACAGCGGAACCGTTGAAACGATCACCGGCTTGTGGTTCCCTTCTCCAGGGACAAGGAGAAGGCCGATGCGCCGGACAGTTCTGACATGCCTCATCGTCATCGGAACACTGTGTGCGCCGGAGGCCTGGGCTGGCACCAGGGCAATCGTCCAGACGCGGACCTACGACATCAAGGGAAGCTCGGGTACGGCCTTCATCGAGGCGATGGACAGCAAGGGTCCCAAGCATGGCTTCATGACGCATGCCATCGCCACAACTGCCTATACCGTCGACTGGGATCTCGGCGGAGGGCAGGACAACGGCTTCTGCCGGCTGCGGCGGGTCAACGGCACGCTCAATCTGTTCTACACCTTCCCTCGCGTTGGTTCGCCCATGACGCCGGCGCTGAAAAGGCGGTGGAACAGATTTTTCGCCGGTGTTCGCGCCCATGAGGAAACGCATGGGCGCATCGCCAAGAAGATGATGCGCGCTACGGAACGGTCGATAGCCGGCCTGCGGGTTGCCAACGACCCATCATGCGACAAGACGCGCCGCGAGGCTCGGCTTCGCATCAAGACCGTCTATGCGGAATATGAGGCCAGGCAAAACGCTTTCGACCGGCGCGAGCATAGCGATGGCGGCCATGTCGAACATCTGATCGCTGCCTTGATCGGGAAACCTTGAACGCGCAATCCATTCGCCATCTCGACGCTTCTGCGCTGCGCGGCGCGTGTAAGTCAGCCCTGCGGCTTGGCTGACAAGCCGCTCGCCGCGAGCGCCGTGGCGTGCCCATCCCCGGGCTGCTTCTGATCCGATCGAACCGTAAATTCGACCAGCACCGGCAGATGGTCGGAGCCGGTATCCTCCAGCCGCGTCGATGACAGGATCTTCAGCCCGCCCTTGCTGAACACCTGGTCGATCGGCAGGCCCGCATAGCGGCGCAGGAAGTCGGGCAGTGTCCGGTGGATCCAGGTCGGGCCGGCTGAAGGCATCAGTGTCAGCCCGCCGAGCGCCGCGACCCGCCGCACCGCCGCACTCCAGGGCACGGCGTTGCAGTCGCCGGCCAGGATCGCGGTCTCGCCGAGCGCGGCCAGTGGCTGCGCCAGTTCGCCGATCTGCCAGTATTGCTCCTTCGGCCAGGGCCAGCTCAAATGGATCGCGGCGACATCGACATCGCTCCCGCCAAAGTCGATGGTGGCGGTCGCCATCGCGCCGCGCGGCTCGCAACGCGGCGCGGTGTCGGCGGCAAACGGCCGGCGCGACAGCAGCGCCACGCCGAACATGCCGTTCGGGTAGGGGCAGAGGATACGGTAGGGGTAGGCGCTGGCGATGTAGCCAAGCTCGGTCGTCCACATCGCCGACACTTCGTCGAGGGTGATCACATCAGGATTGGTGCGGCCGATCAGTGAGAGCACTTTCTTCGGCGTCGGGTTGTTGAAGCGCAGGTTCATCTGCAGCAGGCTGTAGACGATCTGGTCGGCGGGCTTGGCAACTGCTGGCTGCGGCCACAACCTGGGCAGTGCGTTTGCCGTCGTGGCCAGGCAGGCGATGGCGAAGAGCAGTGCCGCGGCCGCCTGCAGCCGGTAGGAACTCGCAAGCAGCGGCAGCGCCAGAAGCGCCATCAGCACACTGAAGTGAATGCGGAAATGCGAGAAGGAATCGAAAGCGGGGTGCAGCGCGCCGAAAAACCCGGCCAACAAAGCGGCCGACAATACCGTTATCGCCAGGAATACCAGCCCAGCCGTCATGTTCAAGCGCGCGCCTGTTGTCATTGAGGTCGTGTCTGCCGAATGCCGCCTGCCGATCCGTTCGATTTTGCTTGTCCGCCAAATTACGGCCTGAGCAAGACGACCAATTGCCTCGCCGAGGCTTCGCACGACCGCCTACTGGAACGCTGTCTCCGAAAAGCTCCTGAGCTTGCGCGAATGCAGCCGCTCCATCGGCATCTCGGCCAGCTTCTCCATCGCCCTGATGCCGATGGTCAGGTGCTGCGCCACCTGGCGTTTGTAGAACTCGGTCGCCATCCCAGGCAATTTCAACTCGCCATGCAGCGGCTTGTCGGAAACGCACAGCAGCGTGCCATAGGGCACCCGGAAGCGGAAACCATTGGCGGCGATCGTGGCCGATTCCATATCGAGCGCGATCGCGCGCGACTGTGACAGGCGCTGCACCGGTCCGCGCTGGTCGCGCAGTTCCCAGTTGCGGTTGTCGATGGTGGCGACGGTGCCCGTGCGCATGATGCGCTTCAGGTCATAGCCAGACAGGCCGGTGACCTCGGCGACTGCTTCCTGCAGCGCAACCTGGATCTCGGCCAATGGCGGGATCGGCACCCAGACCGGCAGATCGTCGTCCAGCACGTGATCCTCGCGCACATAGGCATGCGCCAGCACATAATCACCCAGTGCCTGAGTGTTGCGCAGCCCGGCGCAGTGACCAAGCATCACCCAGGCATGTGGCCGAAGCACCGCGATATGGTCGGTGATGGTCTTGGCGTTGGAAGGACCCACGCCGATATTGACCATGGTGATGCCGCCATGGTTGGGCTTCTTCAGATGGTAGGCCGGCATCTGCGGCAGGCGCTGTGGCGCTACGCCTTCGCTGGGCGCACTCTGCCCGGCCCGGGTGATGACGTTGCCGGGTTCGACAAATTCTGTGTAGCCGTCGCCCCCCTTTTCCATCAGGTCGCGGGCGCGGGCGACGAACTCGTCGATGTAGAACTGATAGTTGGTGAACAGCACGAAGTTCTGGAAATGCTGCGGGCTGGTTGCGGTGTAGTGCGTCATGCGGTGCAGTGAATAGTCGATGCGCTGCGCCGTGAACGGCGCCAGCGGCCGGGGCTCGCCGAAGGCGACCTCAAACGTGCCGTTGGCGATCTGATCGTCGGTACCGTCGAGATCCGGCACGTCGAACAGGTCGCGGATCGGCCGCTCGATGCGCTCGGCAGCGGCGCCGTCCACATAGGTGCCTTCCAGGAAAGCGAAATGCAGGGGGATCGGCGTGGTCGATTCCGAGACGGTCACCGACACGCCGTGATTGCGCATGATCAGCCGAAGCTGCTCGATGAGGTAAGTCTCGAACAGGTCCGGCTGGGTCACCGTGGTGGCGAAATGGCCGGGCGTCGGCATGTGGCCATAGGCCTGGCGCGAGTCGACCTGGGTGAACGAACTCGTGGTGACGCCGATCTCGGGGTAGAAGGCCCGGTAGCGCTTGCTGCTGTCGCCGCCGGCGGCAAGGGCTGCGAAGGAATCGCGAAGGAACTTGGTGTTGCGGTTGTAAAGCACCTTCAGCGCGGCAACGGCCTTTTCGGCATTGTCGAAGCTTTGCCGGCCAAAAGGCTCGGGCATGACGACTGATTCGATGGCTTGGGGGTAGATTCGCTTTTCCATGACTCAATATAGAGACTTGGGGAGGCGGTTGGGAGGGGGCTCGCCGCCGAAGGCGCTCAAAGCGCCATTTTTCTTCAACCCCGCTGCAGGCTGACCAGCAGCACGAACCCGACGCCGGACTTTCTGAGCGCCGGCGCCTCGATCGTCGAGCCGGCATCGGCGCGCATCATCGGCACCGCCAGGACCGGAGCGGCCAGGAGCACCAGGATAAGCGCCGCCCTCGGCAGGAGCCGGAGGGTCTTGGCGAGGGCGGCGGCGATGCGGTTCATGATGTCTGTGCTTTTCTTTTCGAGGTCTGGTTCTCTGTTTCAGTGGCGAAGGTTGGTCGGGCAGGCGAGGTGGCACATTCTGGCGGCTTCCTCCCAGGAGCGGGGGGACCGGGCCGCTTCGGCGACGAGGATGGCGAAGAACATCCCAAACAGGCTCATCAGCAGGCAGACGATGGTGAAGCGGCGAGCAAGCATTGGGTCCGTGTCTCCTTCAACACGCAGGAGAATGCCCTGACGCCTCTGAACCGGCTCTGATGCCGGCGTTCATCTGCGGTTCAAATTGATTGACGGGACATTGGCTGGGTCGCCGCCGGCCCGAACGGCCATCGAGGGTCACGGTCAGCGCGTCGATAAAACGAAAACGGGGCCCGCCGGGCCCCGTTTTGAGATCGCAAGGAGATGACGATCAGAGCTTGTGCCAGGTCTGGCTCTTGCAGATCAGTCCGCCTAGCACGCAACCGCTCATCTTGAGCGAGGTGCCAGCCAATGTCGCCTTGCCGGAATAGGTCTTGTCGTTTGCCGGATCGGTGATGTTGCCGGTATATTTGTTGTCGCCGGCCGCCTTGAGCGATCCGATGGTCTTGCCGGCATATTTACCGGACTTGAGCGTAATGGAAAATGAATCGCCGCCTGAAATGGCCGCGGTGTCGCCTGCCTGCGTTTTCCAGTTGCCCTCGATCGGATCGGCCCATGCCGCGCCGCTCAGCATCAAAGTGGCCGCCAGGGCCAGGCTCACTTTTCGAAACATGTCTTCCTCCGTTTGGATAGCCGGCCGGATGCTCCGCCTCACCGGTCTGCCGCTTACGCAAACGTAAGCTAGTCCAGCTTCCGTCAAAACAAAAGCGGTGCCGCAACGGAAGACTTTGGCGTTTTGAAAGCGGCTGAATTCGCTCTGTCGGGACGGAAACGGAAACGATCGCCGCGTCGTGTTTGTTTCCCGTGGTTAGCGGAGTGTTGATCGGGGTCCCGAAAATTTTCGTCAAATTTGGCGAAAACCGGCCGAATTGCTGGTTTCGTATCCTTAACGAATTTCCGTGTTTACCTCTTGTTTTAGCTTTGTTTTCCTCAAATTAAGCACGCCATTTAACGACGGATTCAAGCCTGCGCGGCATTCTCGAAAGCATCGAAAGAGCGCCCCGGACAAGACAAACGGAGGCAGCTCTCGGGAGCCAGACAGGGGACTAAAATGGCACGTTTTGAAATGCTTGAAGCAGGCTTCGGCGCCATGGGGGCAACTGCCCAGGCCGACATTCTTTTCGAACTGGGCATGATGTATGCGACCGGTCGCGATTGCGAGACCGATGTCGTTGCCGCCCACAAATGGTTCAACATCGCCGCCATCAAGGGTTCGGCCCGCGCCGCGGAACTGCGCTCGGAACTCTCGGCGGCCATGTCGAAGGTCGAGATCGCCAAGGCGCTGCGCGAAGCCCGCGAATGGATGACGATGCACTGAGTCCCGCCAGACGGGGACGCTCCGCCGCTAAAAGACGGTCGGGCCAACAGGGACAAGGCTGCGCAGACAGCCAGGCCACGGGCCAACAACAAAAAGAATGCGGCAGGCCGACAGGTCCAAGCCGCGCGACGGACCATGATCCCGAAAGTGGAATCGGGGCTTCGGCAAGATCATGGCCAACAGGAAGACAGGGAAGGTGGGTTGGGTTCACAGCGCGGGGGGCGCCGGGGAAACAGCCTGACAGGCAAAAAGCCACGACCAGCCGGAACAAGGCTGGCGTGGCTTTTTGCGTGGATGAGACCGCGCAGGCCCAATCGAGCGGCGCCAATGCGCCTAGACAGGCCCGGTGAAGGATGAAATTGTCCCGCCTCTCTGGAAGAAGCGCGGCCGGGGCGGCCGCGCGTTAGTGGAGGAGTTCTATTGTCATGAAAAAAATGAGTATTTTGAGCGCGGCCATTTTCGGCCTGATGATGAGCGCGCCTGTCGCATTCGCCGACGACATCACCGTATCGGTGGTCGGCCCGATGACCGGACAACTCGCGACCATCGGCGATCAATTCAAGCAGGGCGCACAGGCCGCGGCCGATGCCATCAACGCCGCGGGCGGCGTCAACGGCTCGATGATCAAGCTCGACATCGAGGACGACCAGTGCGACCCCAAGCAGGCCGTTTCGGTCGCCAACCGCATCATCGCCAACGGCGTCAAGTTCATCGACGGTCATGCCTGCTCGGGTTCGAGCATTCCGGCCTCGGCCGTCTATGCCGAAGCCGGTGCGCTGATGATGAGCCCGGCCTCTTCGAACCCGGTGCTGACCGACGCCGCGGCCAAGTCCGGCTGGCCGACGATCATGCGTCTTTATACGCGTGACGACGCACAGGGCGCCTTCATCGGCCCATGGATCGCCAAGAAGTATGCCGGCAAGAATGTGGTCATCCTGCACGACAAGAGCGCCTACGGTCAGGGCGTGGCTGACGCCGTCAGGGCAACCATGAATACCGGTGGCCTCAAGGAAGTCTACTATGACGCCATCAACCCCGGCGAGAAGGACTATTCGGCGCTTGTCACCAAGCTGAAGGATCTCAAGGCCGATGTCGTCTATTTCGGCGGCTACCATCCTGAGGCTGGCCTGATCCTGCGTCAGTCGGCCGAACAGAACCTGAAGTTCCAGCTGATCATGCCGGACTCGATCGCCTCGCCGGAGTTCTGGCAGGTTGCCGGCCCGGCCGGCGAGGGCACCATGTTCGTGTTCCCGTCGGATCCGCAGGCAAAGCCGGAAGCCAAGGCGGCCGTCGAGAAGATCAAGGCCGGCGGCTTCGTGCCGGAAGGCTTCACGCTGTTCTCCTACGCCGTGGTCCAGGCTTTCGCCGAAGGCATCAAGCGTGCCGGCAGCGACGATCCGGCCAAGGTTGCCGAAGCGTTGAAGAACGGCACGCCGATCAGCACCGTTGTCGGCGACGTCACCTTCGACGAGAAGGGCGACCTCAAAAATGCCAGCTATGACATCAACCAGTGGCATGACGGCAAGTACGCGCCGATCGCGCAGTAATCGCTCCGACGATCGGCTAGAGCAATTCTAGGAAAAGTGTGTAGCGGTTTTCCGTCCAGAATTGCGTAAAAACAAGAAGTTAGAGCGGGTCAGAGATTCTATCAAACTCTGAACCGCTCTAGTCCAAGGAAATGGCCGGGTTCGTCCCGGCCATTTCTGTTTGCGGTCCGCGATGCGCTCCGGCTATCGGCCGGTGGCGGCGGTCGACGCGTTCTGGTCCTCGATGAACCCCACCAGCACCGCCCCGTCGGTGACCTGTGACCCTTCCCCGGCGATCTCGGCGATCACCCCGTCATGCGGGGCGGCGATGGTGTGCTCCATCTTCATCGCTTCGAGGATCAGCAGAATTTGTCCCTTGATCACGGCGTCGCCTTTCGCCACGCGCACAAGCTTGACGAGACCCGGCATCGGCGCGCGCAGGCTGCCGGAGGCGGCAGCGGCTTCATCGCTCCTGGCCAGGGGATCCGGCACGGTGAAAGTATAGGCGACAGCGCCTTCGAACACGGTGATGTGGCCAGGCCAGCGGGCGAGGCGGGGAACGGCCCGAAGGTCATGCGAATTGGTGCTGTCATACGGCGCATCGAGCGCCACCTGAAAGCGCCCGTCCGGCCGCATTGAAACCTTGGCCAGGATGGCCTCGTCGCCGAACTTCAGCCGCGTGCGCCGCGCAACGCCGTGGAAATGCGCATAGCCGGCAAGCGACGACCAGGGGTCGTCCGACGGCAATGCTCCGGTACCCGAGGCCGCCAGCGCGGCAGCCGAGATGATTTCGCCGGTCGGCGGCGCGACCGCCGTCAGCATCTCCTGGAGTCTGCCGATCAGGCCGGTATCGACGTCGCCCGCCGCAAAATCCGGATCGGCGGCAAGAGCGGCAAGAAAAGCGGCGTTGACGGTGGAGCCGGCAATCTCGATTTGCGCGAGCGCAGTGCGGAGCGCCTCCAGCGCCGCCTGCCTGTCCCCGGAATGGACGACCAGCTTCGCGATCATGGGGTCGTAATAGGGCGAGATGGCATCGCCAGCCCGCACGCCGGTCTCAATGCGCATCGCGGCACCCTCGGGGGCAACGCCCGGAAATTTCAGGTGGTGCAGCGTGCCCGTCGCCGGCAGAAACCCCTTGGCCGCGTCCTCTGCATAGATGCGCGCCTCGAAGGCATGGCCGCAAAGCGCGATCTCGCTTTGTGTCTTCGGTAGTTTTTCGCCGCTGGCGACGCGCAACTGCCACTCGACGAGATCGGTGCCGGTGACCATCTCGGTGACCGGATGCTCGACCTGCAGGCGGGTGTTCATTTCCATGAACCAGAAGCGGTCGGCCTTGAGGCCTTGCGAGGCGTCGACGATGAACTCGATGGTGCCGGCGCCGGAATAGTTGATCGCCTTGGCGGCCTTCACCGCCGCCTCCGTCATCGCCTTGCGCAAGGCCGGCGTCATGCCGGGGGCGGGGGTCTCCTCGATCACCTTCTGGTGGCGGCGTTGCGCCGAGCAGTCGCGTTCGTAGAGATGCACGGCATTGCCGAAATTGTCGCCGAACACCTGCACTTCGATATGCCGTGGCTTGTCGACGTATTTTTCGACCAGCACGCGGTCGTCGCCGAAGGCGGCCTTGGCTTCGCGCCGGGCGCTGGACAGCGCCTCGGAAAAATCATCGGGATGCTCGACGCGCCGCATGCCCTTGCCGCCGCCGCCGGCACGCGCCTTGATCAGCACGGGATAGCCGATCTCGCGGGCTTTCGAGGCAAGCAGCACGATCTCCTGCGCCTCGCCATGATAGCCCGGCACGACCGGAACGCCGGCTTTCTCCATCAGCCGCTTGGCGGCGTCCTTGAGCCCCATGGCGCGGATCGAAGCGGCCGATGGGCCAATGAAGGTGAGCCCTGCGGCTGTGACCTGATCGACGAAGTCAGGGTTTTCCGAGAGGAAGCCATAGCCCGGATGGATCGCTTCGGCACCCGTTGCAAGCGCTGCCGCGACGATCCTGTCGCCGCGCAGATAGCTCTCGCCGACAGGCGAGGGGCCGATATGGACCGCCTCGTCGGCCATTTCGACATGCAGGGATCTCGCGTCGGCATCCGAATAGACGGCGACGGTGTGCACGCCGAGCTTGCGGGCGGTGCGGATAACGCGGCAAGCGATCTCGCCCCGATTGGCGATCAGGATCTTGCTAAACATGGAGCCTCCAGCGGCGAATTTGCTTCGAGCGACGCAGGCCTTGCTTCGCGCTCGCCTCAGTGGACATATCCCCCACGAGAGGCACGCTGTCCTGCCGACCTATGCTGGCAGACGTTCCCTCGACCTCTCCCTTACCAAGGGAGTGCTCCAGCTGGCGTTCGGCCCTGCCTACTTCGACGCCGAGATGGCGCAGCCGCCGCTCGCGGTCTTGAGCTTCCACCGTGTCAAGCCGGCCTGGCAGTTGCGCAGCGCCATTTCTTCCGCGGCCTTCTGGGACGGCGCGTTGAGCTTCGTCCCGCAGATGATGTAGAGGTCGACAACGCGCGAATAAAAGGTCGTGGCGTAGGCCGAATGACCGCCCGCCGCGATATAGGCTTTGTACGCCACGTTGCATTCGCTCTTCGGATCCGAGCCCATGGTCGGTGGAAAATGCACGTCTCCCTTGCTTCCCGCCAGTGAACCCGCCGTCGCGGCGGCGACTGTCGTTACGACAAGCAGTCCGGTCAGCACCGGGAAACGAACGTGGCCTTTTCTGTCTGCAAGCGATTTGGCCATGCTCATGCCAGTCGCCGAGAGCATTAGTAATCCTGCAAGTATCGACGCAGCCGACTTGCGACAATATTTCCGAACCATTTTCACCCCAGCCCAATTGCCCAACCCAGTGTGAGCAATAGCGAACATTCGGTGCCGCCGCCAGTTCGCCGGTAGAAATTTTCATTTGGCTATGATGATGAATCGATTGGTCCATACAGTTCAACTTTCCCCCAGAGCAGCAATTGCTCTTCGGTATAGTTCTGAAGTCGGCTCATCGAAGCAGCAGAAAGTAACGGTTTCCGGCGATGTGTTCCGTGCAAGGAAGCTGCCGACCGTTCGGACCGCGATCGCAGTCGCTTCAGCCTTCGGATACCGGTAGACACCAGTCGAGATTGCTGGAAAGGCAATTGTCCGGCAGTCATTGGCAAAAGCGATTTCGAGCGAGCGCTGGTAGCAGGAGGCGAGCAGTTCTGCCTCACCCTTGCCGCCACCCTGCCAAACCGGCCCGACCGTATGGATGATATGGCGGGCCGGCAGCCGATAACCCTTGGTCAGCTTTGCATCGCCCGTCTTGCAGCCATTGAGCATGCGACATTCGAATTCGAGTTCCGGCCCGGCGGCGCGGTGAATGGCTCCGTCGACCCCGCCGCCACCGAGCAGCGAGGAGTTGGCGGCGTTGACGATGGCATCGACCGCCAGCTTGGTGATGTCGCCGGTGTGAACGCTGATCCGGTCGCCCGTGGCGCTCATCATCACATCCTGAACACACCGAAGCGTGTCTCCTCGATCTCGGCGTTGAGCGCGGCCGACAGGCTGAGCGCCAGCACCTCGCGTGTCCGGGCCGGATCGATGATGCCGTCATCCCAGAGCCTTGCCGAGGAATAGAGCGGGTGGCCTTCATGCTCGTACTTCATCAGGATCGGCTTCTTGAATTTCGCCTCCTCCTCGGCGGTCCATTCCCCGCCCTTGCGCTCGATGCCTTCGCGCTTGACCATGGCGAGCACCGTCGCCGCCTGCTCGCCGCCCATCACCGAGATGCGGGCGTTGGGCCACATCCACAGGAAGCGAGGTGAGTAGGCACGGCCGCACATGCCATAATTGCCGGCCCCGAACGAACCGCCGACGATGACGGTCACCTTGGGCACCCTGGCGGTCGCAACCGCCATCACCAGCTTGGCGCCGTCCTTGGCGATGCCGCCCGCCTCGTATTTCCTGCCGACCATGAAGCCGGTGATGTTCTGCAGGAAAACCAGCGGTATCTTGCGCTGGCAGCACAATTCGATGAAGTGCGCGCCCTTCAGCGCGCTCTCGGAAAACAGCACGCCATTGTTGGCGATGATGCCGACCGGCATGCCGTGGAGATGGGCAAAGCCGGTGATCAGCGTCGTGCCGTAGTTCTGCTTGAACTCATCGAATTCGGAGCCGTCGACGACGCGCGCGATCACCTCGCGCACGTCATAGGGCTGGCGCAGATCGGTCGGGACGATGCCGTAAAGCTCATCCGCCGGATGAAGCGGCGGAATCGCTTTCTGTAACTTCAGGCTTACAGCTTTGTTCCGATTCAGGTTCTTGATGATGCGCCGGCAAATGGCGAGCGCGTGTTCGTCGTCCAGTGCATAGTGATCGGCGACACCGGAAAGCCGGGTGTGCACATCAGCGCCGCCCAGATCCTCGGCGCTGACATCCTCGCCGGTGGCCGCCTTCACCAGCGGCGGTCCGCCGAGGAAGATGGTCGCCTGGTTGCGCACCATGATCGTCTCGTCCGACATCGCCGGCACATAGGCGCCGCCAGCCGTGCAGGAACCCATGACGCAGGCGATCTGCGGGATGCCGGCCGCCGACATGTTGGCCTGGTTGTAGAAGATGCGGCCGAAATGCTCGCGGTCGGGAAACACCTCGTCCTGGTTGGGCAGATTGGCGCCGCCGCTGTCGACCAGATAGACGCAAGGCAGGTTGTTTTGCAGTGCGATCTCCTGCGCCCGCAGATGCTTCTTCACCGTCAGCGGATAATAGGTGCCGCCCTTCACGGTGGCGTCGTTGACGACGACCATCACCTCGGTGCCCTCGACACGGCCGATGCCGGCGATCAGGCCGGCCGACGAAATCTCCTCGCCATACATCGACCAGGCCGCGAACTGGCCGATCTCGAGGAAAGGCGAACCGGTGTCCAGCAATTGCGCCAGGCGTTCGCGCGGCAACAGCTTGCCACGGCCGACATGGCGCTCGCGTGCCTCGTCCGAGCCGCCCCGCTCGACGGCCGTGGCCTTTTCGGCGATGTCGGCAACCAGAGCCCTCATGCGCTCGGCATTGGCACGGAAGGTCTCGGAGGAAGGAGAAATCTGGGTTTGCAGCGTGGCCATGCTACGCTCCCTCCGCCATGATTTCGCGGCCGATCAGCCAGCGGCGGATTTCGCTGGTGCCGGCCCCGATCTCGTAGAGCTTGGCGTCGCGCAGCAGCCGGCCGGTCGGATAGTCGTTGATATAGCCGTTGCCGCCAAGCAACTGGATGGCGTCGAGCGCCATCTGCGTCGCTTTCTCGGCGGCAAACAGCACGCAGCCGGCGGCATCCTTACGGCTGGTCTGGCCGCGGTCGCAGGCGGCGGCGACGGCGTAGACGTAGGCGCGCGCTGCGTTCATCGCCGTATACATGTCGGCAAGCTTGCCTTGCACGAGCTGGAATTCCCCGATCGGCTGGCCGAACTGCTTGCGCTCGTGAACATAGGGGATCGCCACGTCGAGGCACGCCGCCATCAGGCCGATCGGCCCGCCGGCAAGCACGGTGCGCTCATAGTCGAGGCCAGACATCAGCACCTCGACGCCGCGTCCTTCCTCGTGCAGCACATTGTCGAACGGTACCTCGACATCCGAAAAGACCAGTTCACCGGTGTTGGAGCCTCGCATGCCGAGCTTGTCGAGCTTCTGCGCCACCGAAAACCCCGGCATCGCCTTTTCGACGATGAAGGCAGTGATGCCGCGCGATTGCCGTTCCGGGTCGGTCTTGGCGTAGACGACCAGCGTTTCGGCGTCCGGACCGTTGGTGATCCACATCTTGGTGCCGTTGAGCACATAGCGGTCATTGCGCTTATCGGCGCGCAGCTTGAGCGACACCACGTCGGAGCCGGCGCCGGGCTCCGACATGGCGAGCGCCCCGACATGCTCGCCCGAACACAGCGGCGGCAGGTATTTTTCCTTCTGTGCCGGTGTTGCCCAACGGTTGATCTGGTTGACGCAGAGATTGGAGTGGGCGCCATAGGAGAGGCCGACCGATGCCGAGGCGCGCGAAATCTCCTCGACCGCGATCACGTGGGCGAGATAGCCCATGCCGCTGCCGCCGAAATCGGGATCGGCGGTTATGCCGAGCAGGCCGAGCGCGCCGAGTTCGTGCCACAGATG
This sequence comes from Mesorhizobium sp. M8A.F.Ca.ET.207.01.1.1, assembly GCF_004794715.1. Taxonomy (NCBI): domain Bacteria; kingdom Pseudomonadati; phylum Pseudomonadota; class Alphaproteobacteria; order Hyphomicrobiales; family Phyllobacteriaceae; genus Mesorhizobium; species Mesorhizobium sp. M8A.F.Ca.ET.207.01.1.1. The sequence goes on from NZ_SRUS01000001.1 coordinate 137,830, forward strand.
CGCGGGGAATTCGTTCTCCCGGTCGATGTCGGCTGCGAGCGGAGCGATCCTGTCCTGCGCGAAGCGCCGGACCAGGTCGCGCAGCGCCTCGATGTCCTCGTCATGCCCGAAGCTGAGCGTGTTCGTGTACATGCCGTTCCTCCTGCCGCATGACCCCATCGATCTTCGCGCCGACCAGGCGCATTGTCATCGAAAGATATGTTGCCGTGACTTCAGCGATCGACAATCGCTCGCCCGGCCGGAACCAGACAATGACGCCGGTCATCATCTGGATCAGCGCCATGGCCGTCAGGCCGGTGTCCTCGACGCTGAAAATACCCGCCTCGGCGCCATCGCGCAGGATCGAACGCAGTTCCTTTTCGTAGGCCGTGCGCATGCGCAGGATCTGCGTCAGCCTGTCGGGCGACAGGCTGCGCAATTCCATGTTCGACACATGCGTGGCGTGGCGGCGTTCGATATGAAAGGCGATGTGGTTGCGCACATAGGCGGCAAGCTGCCGCGCCGGATCCGCGCCGGCCGGCCTGGAGTGCTCCCAGGCTTCGCGAAGTCCTTGCATATGCTCGCGCATCAGTGTGAACAGCAGCTCTTCCTTGGTCGGGAAATAGCGATAGAGCGCGGCTGCCTGGACGCCGACCTCGGCGGCCAACTGGCGCATCGACATCGCTTGATAGCCGTAGCGCGCTATCAGATTGACCGCCGCTTCGCGGATTGCCGCCTCGGTTCGCCCGCCGTCTGATCCTGTGGTGCGTGCCATCATCGCCTCGCTGACGGCGGTAGTAATAAAACGAACGTTCAATTAATTCAAGAGAGCGAAATGCTCCTACGCAATGATCCTGAAATCTCCAGGCGTGGTCCAACTCTCCAGCTCTTCCACATCGATCCGCGAGACCGCCGCTCCCAGCGGGCCCTGCCGTAGCCGCTCGATCATGTCCGCAACCGCCGCGTCGGCGCCGGTAAGCCATGCCGTCACCGAGCCGTCTCTCTCGTTGCGCACCCAGCCCAGCAGCCCGAACCTTGTCGCTTCGCCTCGCGCCCAGATCCTGTAGCCGACACCTTGAACCTTGCCGTATATGCGCGCCTGAACCGCCCTTTTCCGGTCTTTCATGGCTCACTCCCTTGCATAGAGTCTGGCGCGGCACCGAACGAAGGCAACTGGCTTGAGGTACTATCCAATCGAAGACCGGGAGTTTTTGCGGAAATAAGTGACTTGATCCAGTAAATGGTTGACTGGGTCAATTTTCTGGCCATCATCCCTGCGGTCTGGAAATTTCCCGGAGGCTTCTGGCATGAGCGATCGCAATGCCTTGGTCGGCGATATCCGCCGCTTCAACCGGTTCTATACCGGGCTGATAGGGTTGCTCGACGAGACGTTGATGCACAGTGCCTATACGCTGACCGAGGCGCGGGTGCTGTTCGAGCTCGGTCATCACCCCCGCGATTGCCCCACCAAACCTGGCGGCAAGACAGGCTTTCTGGCCCGAGCGCTTCGGCTCGATCTCGAACCGGTGGCCTCCGCAATCGCTCGGGGCCTTCAGGTGGATCCTGCCTATGTCACTAGAATCCTTCGCAAATTCTCTGCCGCCGGCCTGACTGAAATGTGCACCGGTCCCGCGCCGCTACGATCGCGCGTTCTTTCGCTTTCCGCGCGCGGCCAGGCCGCGCTTGCCGCACTTCATGCGGCTACGGATCGTGATCTCGCCCGCCTGACCGCGAGCCTGAATGACAAGGAAGCCGCGGAACTGTCGGATGTGCTGACGCGTGCCAGGCATCTGCTCGGCGTAGCGATGGCTCCTGAGCGCCCGGAAGTGCCCTAGTTTCCCCGCGCCGCCGCCAATGCGCCCGGCAATTCCTCGGCGAAGATATCCAATTCGTGGTCGAGACCGACACTGACGCGGATGCAGCGGTCTAGTCCTGGCGCCATCGGTTTGCGGATGAAGACGTCGCGCGACAACAGTCCCTGCAGCACTTTCAGGGCGAAAGCACCGTCATGGCCGCAGTCGATGGTGACGAAATTGGTCGCCGAGGCGAGCGGCTTCAACCTGTTCTGTTCGGCGATATCAGCGATGCGCCGCCGTCCGGCGGCCACCCGGGCCACCACCGCCTCGAGATAGGCCTGGTCGGCGAGCGCCTCGACGCCGGCGATCTGCGCCATGCGGCTGACGCCATAGTGGTTGCGGATCTTCTCGAAGTCGCTGATCACCAGCCTCTCGGCCAACGCATAGCCGCACCGTATGCCGGCAAGTCCGTAGGCCTTCGAAAAGGTTCGCATGCGGATGACGTTTGGCCGCGAAATATCGATCGGCGGCAGGGCCGAGGCCGGTCCCAGCTCGCCATAGGCCTCGTCGAGCACCAGCATGGTGGTTTCCGGCAGGGCTTGTATGAAGCCGATGATCTCGTCGGCCTCCCACCAACTGCCCATCGGATTGTCCGGGTTGGACAGATAGACCAGCGGCGCCTTTTCCCTGACGACCGCCGCGAGCAGACCGTCCAGGCTTTCGCGATCGTTCTCGTATGGGACGCTCACCAGCCGGCCGCCGACACCGGCAATGTGGAAGTTGAAGGTCGGATAGGCGCCGAGCGAGGTGACCACCGCATCGCCAGGCGCCACATACATGCGCGCCACCAGGCTGAGCAGGCCGTCGATGCCTTCGCCGACAACGACGTTCTCGACAGCCACATTGTGATGCGCGGCCGCCGCAACTTTAAGGTCGTAATTGTCCGGGTCGCAATACATCCACTGGTCGCGCGCGACACTCTCCATGCGGGCGATCACGCGCGGCGAGGGGCCAAAGCTGCTCTCATTGGCGCCGATGCGGGCACGGAAAGCGCGCCCGCGTTCACGCTCCTGCGCTTCGGGGCCGACAAACGGCACGGTCGACGGAAGCGCGGCGATGAGTGGTGAGAGGGCAGGGCGCTGAAGCATGTCGAAAGCTCGCTTGGAAGGGAGCCTTCTTGCTAACGTGCCGCTTGGGACGGTGCAAGGTCAGGATCGGCCGATCCGGTGGCCTTACTGGATTCTGCCGGCGGTATTTGCCAGCGAGGCAGGATGAACACACGATTGCCCCCCATCTAGTCCAGGCAATTCAACGCTCGATCTGCACCAAAGCGCAACCCGCGGCCAGTTCTACCAGCCAGGAATTGCCCCAGAATCCCCGCATCGCGCAAAGCCGCGGTCCGGTACGCTCTTATTTTTCCATATTAGTGACGCGGGCTTGTTGATTGTGCCGCCGCTTTTCTTTATCCACCGGCGCAACGGAGAGGTGGCCGAGTGGTCGAAGGCGCTCCCCTGCTAAGGGAGTAGAGGTCAAAAGCTTCTCGTGGGTTCGAATCCCATCCTCTCCGCCATGACCCCAAGACCTTGGTTGCTCTCGGGGGTTACCCCGGATTTTTCTGAGCCTCTGCTTGATCCAGAAAGAGCGCGATCTCATTGGGCAGGTTACCGGTCTCCAGGAAGGGTGCGTGGCCCTGATCCGGTACGGTGATTGTCCTGGTGCCGGGATGACGCTTTCGCATCTCCTCCAGCGTTTCCTGGGACAATAGCCTTGAATTGGCGCCGCGTATGACGAGCAGCGGAATGGCCGCCAACGCATCGAATTGCTGCCAAAGAGGCGGCAATGGCTGTGACAGGTCGAGATTGGCAACCGTGTCGACCAGCTTCGAATCGAAATCGGGCAGCAGCCCTTGATTCGTCTCGCGATAGAGCGCGCGCACCATTCGCTCCCAGTCGCCCTCAGCAAGCGCTGGAAAGTCCTTGCTATGAACGTTGCGCTGGGCATCCACCGCCTCGGTGAAGGTTTTCGGCTTTGGCGTGCGTTCGAGATAGGACTGGATGTGAGCGAGGCCGGCGGCTTCGATCACTGGCCCTATGTCGTTGAGCACGATGGCTTTCAGTACCGCCGGCTGCATCGTGCCAAGGACATGGATCACCAGCCCGCCGCGCGAGGTGCCGATGAAGGCCGCCTGTCCGATACCGAGTGCGGCCAGCCCGGCAAGGACGTCGCCGGCTTCGATGCCGACATTGTAGTGACTGACATCGGGATCGTAGGCCGACTGCCCCCGTCCGCGGTAGTCGAAAGCGACAACCTTGCGCGCAAGGGCGGATCGCGTTGAGAGATAGAGCGCAAGCTCGTGAAAATCCCGCGCGTTGCGCGTCAGGCCAGGCAGACAGACGACCGGCCAATGGGCGGAACTCGCTTCGCCATAGACACGCGCGTGAAGCCTCAGCCCATCTGGCGCGGCATAGAAGAAGTCGGAGAAATCTGGATTGCTCGACATGGAATGGACGCCTTAGCCGCGAGATCGTCCACGACTGCTATAGACGGAGCGCTGGAGGGTCAAACGGGAAAGGCTCCTCCTTCTCCTCGCACGGGGAGAGCAAGAGCCTCAGCTGCGCCCATTCACGAGATCGCCTACAATGTCGTACTTGCCGGAAATACGCATCTTGTAGACCTCGTAATTCTCCATCACGCGCTGCACGTAACTTCTTGTTTCCGTGTAGGGAATCCGCTCGACCCAGTCCACCACCGCATCGATGTCCTTGCCGCGCGGGTCGCCGTATTTCGCCACCCACTGGCTGGCCCGGGCGGGGCCCGCATTGTAGCCCGCGAAGGTCAATACGTACGAGCCGTTGAAGCGATCGAGCTGTTCGCCAAGGAACGCCGAACCAAGCGTTGCATTGTAGCCGGCGTCGCTTGTCAGCCTGGTCTGCGAAAACTGCAATCCGGCCTTCTTCGCCAATTGCTTGGCGGTTCCCGGCATCAGCTGCAGCAGGCCGCGCGCGCCGGCACCGGATACGGCACCGACGTTGAATTCGCTTTCCTGGCGGGCGATCGCATAGGCCAGCGCCTTGCCCGAACCGGAAATATTAGCCGAATCGGGGATGACGCCGAGCGGATGCGACAACGCACCGACATCGATGCCGCGCGCCCCGGCGATCTTGCCAACTTTCAGCGCCATGAAATGGTTGTTCTGCTTTTCCGCAAGGACAGCGAGCAGCGCCAGTTCACCCGGGCTGGTCAACTGCCCGGCAAGGTCGCGATAGAGCGTTTCGGCATAACGGTCGTATCCTGCCTCCTGCAGGCGCTTGATGGCGGAGACAGCCTCGCGGCCGGCAAAGTTCTGCCGGTCGGCGGCACTTGGCTGGGGATAGACGATGTTGAGCGCCTGCCGGCCGACGCGTTCGGCGGCTAGCTGGCCGTAGAACGTCGTGCCGTAGGTCGCCGCACGTCCAAAATAATCCTTGGCATTGCCGGGGCCGCCGACTTCCGCGGCGCGGCCGAGCCAGTAATAGGCGCGCGACAGGGTCATCGGCCCCTGGGCTAGCTCGGCGATGCGCGCGAAGTGCGTCGCCGCGAGCTTGGGATCGCTCAGGCCGCGCAGCGCATACCAGCCGGCATGGAACTCGGCTTCCGCTGCATTGGCCGCGCTTTCGGCTGCATGCATGGCGACTATCTTGTATGCGGTCTTCATGTCGCCCTGGTCGACCAGTTCGCGCGACAGCACCCGGCGTTCGACCCACCAGGCGTCCGGATCGACCAGGGATTCACGGTCTGCCGGCGCTTTCATGACAACCGCCGCTGCGCCCGCAAAATCCTCCTGCTTGCGCAGATATTCGGCCTGCGCGAAGAAATAGCCGGCCGAACGCTGCGCCACCGGCACCGCCTTCAGCAGTTTGGCCGCATTCTTGTCGCCTCTGTCGGCCGCCACCCAGGCGTCGGCAAGCTGCTGGGCGCCGGCGAGGCCGGCGACACGCAAGGCGGAATTCACCCGGTCGGCATAGAACATGCGTTCCATGCGAAAACGGTGATCGGCGGCGGGAACAAGGCCGCCGAACTCCTTGATCAGAGCCGCCTCGTCCTTGGCGTCCAGGATCGCGGTGCGCCAGAACGGCGACAACGCCGATCGCGCCGCTTTGGCGTTGCCGGACGACACATAGGCGCGCGCGAGAACCATCACGCCTTCGAATGTCTGCGGCTGGCTGCCGTCGAAAGCCTTGATGACGATGTCCGCCGCCGGGTTCTCGCGATAGAGCGCGCGCTCGCTGTTCTTGCGCAATGCAACGGTGCCTGGCCAATTGGGCAGCATCTTCGCGGCCGCCGCGATATCGCCACTCGGAACCTTGTCGCCTCCGTAGAGCGCGATCGCCCAGGCCAATATGTGCTGGTCGAGCGATTGTGCGGGGAGGGCATCGCGCACACCGCGCGCGCCGGGAATATCGCCAGCTGCCAGCGCATCCAGGCCGCTTTTCAAGAGCGCGACGCCGGGGGTGGGGGCCTGTTGCGCCTTGTCCTGTACGCCAGGCATCGGAATGGCCGAAGTGACCCGCACATCGGCGCTGCCACAGATCGCCACGCCGGGCATCAGCGCGGCGATGGCGCCAAGAAGCGCGAACAGGCGGGGCCGACCGGTCGGCATGATCCTTCGTGTCTTTCCTTAGTCCAGCATTTTACCAGCAGGCGAAGAAGCCTCGAAGCCTAGACTTAGGTCGTGAAGGGCTCGTAAACAAAGGGTTATCGAGGCCGTTCGAATAACGCTTGCTGGCACCATGGCAATGCTTGCCGCGCAACAATGTCGAGACTATGGTGCGCGGCTTCGCTTTCGGTTAGAAGGCGCGCACGATAAAACACCGATGCATGTCGCCCAAAACCGGCAACCGCTTTTGGGACGACGACATGCATGAACCTGGAAGTCCCAAGGAGTTGGACGACATGCTGAGAGGCTCGCTTACTGCGCTCGTGACACCGTTCGAAAAGAGCGGGCGTTTCGACGAGAAAGCCTTTCGCGCGTTCGTCGAATGGCAGCTTGGGGAAGGCACCACGGGCCTCGTCCCGGTAGGCACCACCGGCGAGTCGCCGACGCTGTCGCATGACGAGCACCGCCACGTCGTCAAGGTCTGCATCGAGGTGGCCAGGGGCAGGGCGCCTGTCGTCGCCGGCGCCGGTTCCAACAACACCGAGGAAGCTGTTGGGCTTGTGCAGTATGCCGAAAAGGCGGGTGCCGATGCGGCCCTGGTCGTCACGCCCTACTACAACAAGCCGACACAGCGCGGTCTCTACGAGCATTTCGCCGCCGTCGCCCGGGCGACCAAGCTGCCGATCATCATCTACAACATCCCGCCGCGCTCGGTGATCGACATGACGCCGGAGACGATGGGCCGGCTGGTGCACGACTTCAACAACATCGTCGGCGTCAAGGACGCGACCGGCAAGGTCGAGCGGGTGTCCGAGCAGCGCATGACCTGCGGCAAGGATTTCATCCAGCTTTCCGGCGAGGATGCCTCGGCACTCGGCTTCAATGCGCATGGCGGCGTCGGCTGTATTTCGGTGACCTCGAATGTCGCACCGAGGCTGTGCGCCGAATTCCAGGAGGCAACGTTGTCCGGCGACAGCGCCAAGGCGCTCGAGCTGCAGGACCGTCTCTTGCCCCTGCACAAGGCGATCTTCATAGAGCCCGGCGTCTCCGGCGCCAAATACGCGCTGTCGAAGCTGGGCAAGGTCGAGAACGTGCTGCGTTCGCCGCTGGTCACCATCGAGCAGTCGACGGCCGAAAAGATCGATGCGGCCATGAAGCACGCCGGCTTGATTAATTGAGGATGAGGCGCCACCTCTCCACATCATGAATCAAGTCAGAAAAGCCGATCCCAACAACAAGACCGTTGCGGAAAACCGCAAGGCGCGGTTTTCCTATGAGGTGCTCGACACGATCGAGACCGGCTTGGTGCTGACTGGCACCGAGGTCAAATCGTTGCGCCAGGGCCAGGCCAACATCCAGGACAGTTATGCCTCGGTAGAAGGCGGCGAGATCTGGCTGATCAATTCCTATCTGCCTGAATACCTGCAGGCCAACCGCTTCAACCACGAACCGCGCCGGCGCCGCAAGCTGCTGCTCAACAAGCGCGAGATGGCAAAACTGTCGCAGAGCGTCGACCGTGAAGGGATGACGCTGGTGCCGCTAAAAATCTATTTCAACGATCAGGGGCGCGCCAAGCTGCTGCTTGCCGTTGGCCGCGGCAAGAAGCTGCATGACAAGCGCGAGACCGAGAAGCAACGCGACTGGTCGCGCGAAAAGGGCCGGCTGCTCAAGGAACGCGGGTGATCAGGTGACAGCCTGAAAAAAGCCAACAGCCGGGGCTTCAAGGTCTAACAATCGGCAAGCCCAACAGGGGATGGTCTTGAAGAAGCGGATTGTTCTCTGGGGCCTCGCCAGTCTTGCCCTGGCATCTATCGTTGCGGCGGGGGCCTTGGTCTATTTCCACACCTATTCTCCCGACCGCGGCAGATATCCGGTCAGGGGCATCGACGTCTCCCATCATCAGGGCAAGATCGACTGGCGGCGCGTTGCCGCCGATGATGTGGCTTTCGCCGTCATCAAGGCGACTGAGGGCGGCGACCATGTCGACGAAGCCTTCGCCGGCAACCTGCGCGAGGCCCGCGCCGCCGGGCTCGCCGTCGGCGCCTATCATTTCTTCACCTTCTGCCGTCCGGGCGCCGACCAGGCCAGGAATTTTATCTCGGTGGTGCCGCGCGATCAGCCGTTGCTGCCGCCGGTCGTCGACATCGAGTTCGGCGGCAACTGTCCGCAGCGCCCGTCGCCCGAGCAACTGAACGCCGAACTGCAGGCTTTCCTTGGACCCGTCGAGGCGGCCTTCGGCAAGCCAGCGATCGTCTATCTGACGGATGAAGCCGAAGCTGCCTATGCCGGGCAAATCAGCGCTCGCCCACTCTGGCTGCGCTCTCTGCTCATGGAGCCGGACCGCCGTGACTGGATCTACTGGCAGTACCACAACCGGGGACGCGTGGACGGCATTGAGGGGGACGTCGACCTGAACGTTTTGCAGGGCGGGCCGCAGAAGTTGGCGGCGCTGCTTGCCCCCATACCTTGATGCCACTGAAACCATTTACGATCCAGCTGGTGCCGGAACAGCCAGATTTTCCCTGGTGCTGCGTCGACCCATCGCCGAATAACCCATCCCGGCGGCCATGATGGCGATGGCCACGCATTGGATCGCCAGCGGGGTCTCGCCAAGCACGACCATGCCGACCATCACGGTGGCGATCGGCACACCCGGCAGGAACAGCGATGCAGCCTGCGAGCCCAATTGGTCGACAATGTAAGTGTAAAGGAACATTGCGACAGCGCCGGCGAGAAGACCTTGAATGACGATCTGGCTGGCGATTTCGGCGCCTGCGGCGGCATGGAGGCCGCTTGGCGCAAAGACATAGAGAAGTGGCAGCGGCAGGCAGGACAAAAGCACGACGCTCGCGGTCGCCGTCACCGGCTCGACACGCCACCGCTGCACAAGAACGGCATATGTGGAAAACATCGCGCCCGATCCGACAAACAGCAGATCCCCGAACAAGACATCACCGGCGCCGGTGCGCGCCGGCGCTATGAACAGCAACAAGCCGGCGATGATCGTGGCGACGCCAACGATCCGCCGGCGCGACGCGCTTTCCCTGAACAGCGACAATAGGAACGAGAAGAAGACGATCGAGGCGGGGCAGAGCGCCGCGGCATGGGCGGCGGGCGCATGAGTGAGGCCCCAGTTGATGATCAGCGGATAGGGCAATCCGGCCAGCGCCGCCAACGTCAATCCACGCCGCCAGCCCAGCGCCGTCATGGTCGCCAGGCCGCGCCTCCAGACGATCGGCAGGAACACCGCGCCGGCACCGGCAAAGCGCAAGCCGGCCATGTCGGTGGCCGTCAGATGCTCCCTGAGGCTGAAGCGGGCGGCCACGAACTGCGCGGCATAGATGGCGATCATGGCGAGGCCGGCGATCACCGCAAGCCTTGTGTTTCCCGTGTCTCGGACGTCCGCCATGTTCTGCCACCATATTCATGCCGCCAGGAGGAGACAGCCCCGACCTTGCGATGAAGCGCAGCCTATTGTCGAAATGGCCGCGACTAAATACGCTGTTTTTCGAAAATTGACGTGTAGTTCACGCAAATGAGGTGGCTTGAACGTGAATCCTGAATCGGGCGACCTCGACGCCGTCGATCGCAGTCTTTTGCGGCTGCTGCAGGAAGATGGACGCCGCACCACGCTTGATCTGGCAGCGCGCGTCGGCCTGTCGCCGACCGGCACCAGCCAGCGCGTGAAGCGCCTGTTTCGCGACGGGTTCATCACCGCCGTCAGGGCGGTGCTCAATCCGGTAAAGATTGGCCGAGGCATGCTTGTCTTCATCGAGGTGCGGCTCGATCACACGGCCCCGCATATTTTTGATCGTTTCGCCGAGGCGGTCGCAAAGGCGCCCGAGGTTCTGGAATGCCATATGGTCGTCGGTGGCTTCGACTATCTTGTGAAGGCGCGCATTGCCGAGATGGCCGACTATCAGGACTTTCTCAAACGCGTCATCCTGCCGCTGCCGGGCGTGAAGGAAACACATACCTATGCCTCGATCGGCGACGTGAAACCGGATGCCCTGTTGCCGGTGTAGGCAGGCACCGGAGACCGTACGACGTCCGATACTTCAGGTCTCCAGGAATGCCGCGATGTCGCCAAACACCCTGACGAACATGTCTTCAGTCAACACGCCGGTATTGGTGTTGTAGCGCGAGCAATGATAGCTCGAAAACAGCGTAATGCCGCCGGCGGGCAATTGCCCGCCATGTTTGAACGGATAGGCGGCGATGCGCCCGCCCAGTGCCCGCACGGTCGACTGGTGCGCGATCGATCCCAGCGCCAGCACGGCGCGCAAGTTTGGAAAGCGAGCGATCGTCGACACCAAAAATGTCCGACAGGTGGTGATCTCGGCGCCCACCGGCTTGTTCTCCGGCGGCACGCAGCGCACCGCGTTGGTGATGGCCGTGCCGACGAGTTCCAGCCCGTCATCGGGCCGCGCCTTGAACTCGCCGCGTGCAAAACCGTGGGCAATCAGTGTCGAATAGAGCAGGTCACCGGCATAGTCACCGGTGAACGGGCGCCCGGTGCGGTTGGCGCCGCGCAAACCAGGCGCCAGACCGACGATCAGAAGCCGGACGGTGTCTTCGCCGCGCGGTGGCAGGAAGGTCGGCACTGGCGCATTGAACCAGGACGGCTCGCGCTGCCGCCATTCGGCGATGAAGTCATGCAACCGCGGGCAAAGTGGGCAGTCGCGGCTGGGTTCGGAAGCGGAGAGGACGGTCAAGTCGACCGGCCTCAGTAGTCGTCCTCCTCGACTTCGGCCGGTTCGGGCCGCCTTACGGGCCGCTCGGAGGGATCGCGGCCGACTTCGTTCTTCAGCGTCGCCAGGTCGATGAAATGGTCGGCCTGGCGGCGCAGGTCATCCGAGATCATCGGCGGCTGCGAGGCCATGGTCGAGACGATCGACACCTTGCGGCCACGCCGTTGCAGCGCCTCGACCAGCGTGCGGAAATCGCCATCTCCGGAGAATATGACATAGTGGTCGACGACGTCGGCGAGTTCCAGCGCATCGACAGTGAGCTCGATGTCCATGTTGCCCTTGATCTTGCGGCGGCCGGTCGAGTCGGTGAATTCCTTGGCCGGCTTGGTCACCACCTTGAAGCCGTTATAGTCGAGCCAGTCGATCAGCGGCCGGATCGAGGAATACTCCTGGTCCTCCACCAGCGCGGTATAATAATAGGCGCGCAACAGGTAACCACGCTTGTGGAAGCTCGCCAAAAGCTTGCGATAGTCGATGTCGAACCCGAGTGCGCGCGAGGTGGCGTAGAGATTGGCGCCGTCGATGAACAGGGCGATTTTTTCACGAGGGTCGAACATCGAAATAATCCTTTTCGAAATAAGCGCCGTCTAAACGAAATGCGGTATCGACTATTGGTCAGGCTCATGAAAACCGGCGACCTTGGACCAACGGAGATAACGCCAGTTTGGTGGCAATCCAAGGGCGTCTGGCGCACTGCAAGCAATTGTGATCGTAGAGCCGAACCGTGGACGCGGCCGGTTTTGCCAAATCCGGAGTTTGATGGAGGGATTGAGTGCCCTGTGGGCCTGCATCGCCATGATGCTTGTATTTTGGCGCCGTTCGGGTTATGGACCGCGCCTGTTTTCCGTCACATCCAGGCATGAAAGGGGCAATCCATGGCCCGCGTAACCGTTGAAGATTGCATCGACAAGGTCGACAACCGCTTCGAGCTGGTGCTTCTGGCCGGCCACCGCGCCCGTCAGATCAGCCAGGGCGCGCAGATCACCGTCCCGCGCGACAACGACAAAAACCCGGTCATTGCGCTGCGCGAGATTGCCGACGAGACGCTGTCGCCCGACGATCTCAAGGAAGATCTGATCCATTCGCTGCAGAAGCATGTCGAGGTCGACGAGCCCGAAGCCGATGGCGAAGTGATCGCCGACCAGACTGGCGGTGCCGTCGCCGCCGCCGACACCGACGACGCCGAGGACAACGTCACCTTCGATCGCATGACCGAGGAAGACCTGCTGGCCGGCATCGAAGGTCTGGTCCCGCCGGAAAAGAGCGACGACTACTAAGACAGCTCTCCGGAAGCGCCTGGAACAATCTTCCGGCCCTTCCGTCACGGCAGTTTCGTGGCTATCGAGTACCAACTGTCGCAAATACCAGATGCAGTTTTGGCCGCACTTGGCATAATGTATGAATCTGGTATTTGCGACAGTTGGTACCGGACATGCGCCGTACGACAGTGCGGCGCATGATTCATTTCATCGCCGAGAGATTTAGCCCATGATGCGTCAGTATGAGCTTGTCGAGCGCGTGCAGCGCTACAAGCCTGACGTCAACGAGGCGTTGCTCAACAAAGCCTATGTCTACGCCATGCAGAAGCATGGCCACCAGAAGCGCGCTTCCGGCGATCCCTATTTCTCGCACCCGCTCGAGGTCGCGGCCATCCTCACCGAGATGCACATGGACGAGGCGACCATCGCCGTCGCCCTGCTGCACGACACCATCGAGGACACCACGGCGACGCGAGCCGAGATCGACGATCTGTTTGGCCCCGAAATGGGCAAGCTGGTCGAGGGCCTGACCAAGCTTAAGAAGCTCGATCTCGTCTCCAAGAAGGCCGAGCAGGCGGAGAACCTGCGCAAGCTTCTGCTGGCGATCTCGGAAGATGTGCGCGTGCTGCTGGTCAAGCTCGCCGACCGTTTGCACAACATGCGCACCCTTGATCACATGCCCGAGGCCAAGCGCCTGCGCATTGCCGAGGAGACGATGGACATCTACGCGCCGCTGGCCGGGCGCATGGGCATGCAAGGCATGCGCGAGGAGTTGGAAGAGATCGCCTTCCGCTTCATCAATCCGGAAGCCTACCGCGCCGTCACCGCCCGCCTCGCCGAGATCTTCGAGCGCAACAAGGGCGTACTGACCGACATTGAAAAGGCGCTGTCGGCACTGTTTGAGAAGCATGCCATCAACGCCGGCGTGAAGAGCCGGCAGAAGAAGCCATGGTCGGTGTTCCGCAAGATGGAGGCCAAGGCGCTGTCCTTCGAGCAACTGTCCGACATTTTCGGCTTCCGCGTCGTCGTCGACACCGTCGAGGATTGCTATCGCGCGCTGGGTGCCATCCACACCACCTGGTCGATGGTGCCCGGCCGTTTCAAGGACTACATCTCGACGCCGAAGCAGAACGACTACCGTTCGATCCACACCACCATCGTCGGCCCTTCGCGCCAGCGCGTCGAACTGCAAATCCGCACCCGCGAGATGAACAAGATCGCCGAATACGGCGTCGCCGCCCATTCCATCTACAAGGACACCGGTGGCAAGACGAACGGCGCCGGCCATGCGATCTCGAAGGAGACCAACGCCTATGCCTGGCTGCGGCGCACCATCGAGCAACTGGCCGAAGGCGACAATCCGGAAGATTTTCTCGAAAACACCAAGCTGGAGCTGTTCCAGGACCAGGTGTTCTGCTTCACGCCGAAGGGCATGCTGATTGCCTTGCCGCGCGGCGCCACGCCGATCGATTTCGCCTATGCCGTCCACACCGATGTCGGCGACACCTGCGTCGGCGCCAAGGTCAATGGCCGCATCATGCCGCTGATGACGGAATTGAAGAATGGCGACGAGGTCGAGATCATCCGCTCCAAGGCGCAGGTGCCGCCAGCCGCGTGGGAATCGGTCGTCGTCACCGGCAAGGCGCGCGCCGCCATCCGCCGCGCCACCAAGAATGCCATCCGCAAGCAGTATTCGGGTCTCGGCGCGCGTATCCTTGAGCGTGCCTTCGAACGAGCCGGCAAGACCTTCACCAAGGAAAGCCTGAAGCCCGTCCTGCACCGGTTGGCTCGCAAGGACATCGAGGATGTGTTGGCGTCCGTCGGTCGCGGAGAACTGGCTTCCACCGATGTCATGAAGGCGGTCTTCCCTGACTACAAGGACGAGCGCGTCACCCCTGCGGCTCCCAAGCAGCGCGAGGAGGGCTGGTCAAAGATCCGCAACGCCGCCGGCATGCTGTTCCAGATACCTGGCCGGGCCGCGCGCAAGGACAAGGACCAGCCAGGCGCCGGCGCCGTGCCGATCCGCGGCGTGCGCGGCGACCTGCCGGTGCGCTTCGCGCCGGAAGGCGCGGTCCCTGGCGACCGTATCGTCGGCATCGTCCAGCCGGGCACCGGCATCACCATCTACCCGATCCAGTCGCCGGCGCTGCAGGCTTTCGACGACCAGCCGGAGCGCTGGATCGACGTGCGTTGGGACATCGACGAACGCACCAAGGAACGGTTTCCCGCGCGCGTCTCGGTCACCGCCATCAACGCGCCGGGCTCGCTCGCCGACATCGCCCAGGTCGTTGCCTCAAACGACGCCAACATCCATACGCTGTCGATGGTGCGCACCGCGCCCGATTTCACCGAAATGCTGATCGATCTCGAAGTCTGGGACCTCAAGCATCTCAACCGGCTGCTCTCGCAGCTCAAGGACAATTCGAGCGTCAGCGATGCGCGGCGCGTCAATGGCTAGCGATAGCCGATCCATGGGGGACGAGATGAATACCGAAGAAGTGCTGGGCATATTCCGCGAGGCTGGCGCTGTTCTGGAGGGTCATTTCATCCTGACGTCGGGCCTGCGCAGTCCGGTCTTCCTGCAGAAGGCACGGGTGTTCATGCATGCCGACAAGACCGAGCGGCTGTGCAAGGCGCTGGCCGAGAAGATCCGCGCCGCGGTGCCGGGCAAGATCGACTATGTCGTCGGGCCGGCGATCGGCGGGCTGATCCCGGCTTACGAAACCTCGCGCCACCTTGGCGTGCCGGCGATCTGGGTGGAGCGGGAAGGGGGCGAGTTTCGCCTGCGGCGCTTCGAGATCGACCAAGGCGCCCGCGTCGTCATCGTCGAGGACATCGTCACCACCGGATTGTCGATCCGCGAAACCATCGATTGCTTGCGCCAACTCGGCGCAGAGGTGGTCGCGGCTGCCTGCATCATCGATCGTTCGGCCGGCAAGACCCATGTCGGCGTGCCGCTGATTGCGCTTGCCGAATACGAGGTTCCAGCCTATCCGCCGGACAGGTTGCCGCCGGAGCTTGCCGCCATCCCGGCCATCAAGCCCGGCAGCCGCAACATCTGAGGAGGAGGTCGCATTGATCGTTGGCATCGATCATTTCGTGCTGACGGTGGCGTCGCTCGACGCAACCTGCGCCTTTTATCAACGCGTGCTGGGCTTCGAACGCGTCGATACGCCGGGCCGGCCGACAGCACTTGCCTTCGGCAACCAGAAGATCAATGTCCACGAGGTCAGCCGCACCTTCGAGCCGAAAGCCCAGTCGCCGACGCCAGGATCCGGGGACTTCTGCCTGATCACCGAGCGGCCGCTCGATGAATTCCTTGCCGGTCTCGAAGCCAATCACGTGACGGTGGAGCTCGGGCCGGTGGAACGCCTCGGCGCGCGGGGCCCGATGATGTCGGTCTATTTCCGCGACCCGGATGGCAACCTGGTCGAAGTCAGCCAGTATCTGCGGTAGCGTATCGATCATTTGGCTGCGACAATTAGCCGAAAACCGCTTCTCAAATTCGCCGCGATTGTCCGATGTTGGAGGAGACGGACCTTACCAAAATCTGGCGGTGCGGCCACCGCGCGGACGGCCTCCGGTTGTTGTCGGGGTTGCGGATGGCTATATCAAAGTCGCGATTGCCTTCTGGCGACCGTAAAGCGCAAGATATGGTGGTCGAAGCCCGGCTGGAACAGCCGGCGTGTAGGCTGTGAATTGTCGGGAATAGGAAGACAGTGCTTTTTCGTCGCCGCAAGCCTGATGGCCTTTTCGAGCGGGTGCGCACCTATTTGTGGCCGCGCCGTTCGTTTTCGCGCTCGCTTCAATATTTCTCCAAGCGCATTCTGCGGCTGAAGGCCACCCCGCACGCGGTGGCGGCGGGCGTCGCCGCAGGTGTCTTTGCTTCGTTCTTCCCCGTCGGTTTCCACTTCATCATTGCCGCCGTTCTGTGTTGGGTGATCGCCGGCAATCTGGTGGCAGCTGCTCTCGGAGCTGTTTTCTTCGGCAATCCGCTGACCTTTCCGCTCTTGTGGGGCGCATCCTGGGAAACCGGCAAGCTCATCCTGCACGATCGCCTGCCGGCGCATGGCCCGCCGGCGCATCTGGGCGAGATGATGCACACGCTTTCGTTCGCCAAACTATGGCATCCCGTCCTGGAGCCGATGCTGATCGGGGCGGTGCCGCTCGGGCTGGTGTTCGGCCTGGTGTTCTACGGCATCACGCGCTGGGGCATGAATGTCTTCCGCGAACAGAGGCGCAAGCGGCTGGCCGAGCGCGCAAGACGCCGTGAGCATTCGCATCATCCCGGCGGAAGCGTCGGTTCCGCTGCCCAATGATCATCGGCATCGGCAGCGACCTGATCGACATCAGACGCATCGAGAAGTCGCTTGAGCGCCACGGCCAGCGCTTCATCCAGAGGATCTACACCGAGGTGGAGCAGGCGCGTTCGGAGAACCGGCGCGCTCGCGCGGCTTCCTATGCCAAGCGCTTTGCCGCCAAGGAGGCTTGCGCCAAGGCACTGGGCACCGGTCTGGCACAAGGGGTCTTCTGGCGTGACATGGGGGTCGTCAACCTGCCCAGCGGTGCGCCGACCATGGCGCTCACCGGCGGGGCGCTGGCGCGGCTGGAAAAGATCCTGCCCCAAGGCCATCAGGCTGCCATCCACCTCACCATCACGGATGATTTTCCGCTCGCTCAAGCCTTTGTGATCATCGAGGCGGTGCCCGTCGAAGAAGCGCCACATTGATTGCATCTGACGACCGGCATTGACGTTGCCCAGCGCGCGCCGAGACTCTATACCATCCAACGCACAATCGAGGACGACATGAGCGTGGCTGAAAAATCCCAGAAGAAATCCGGCGGGCTTGGCGAAACCGTCAGCGTCATCGTCCAGGCGCTTTTGCTCGCCCTGGTCATTCGCACGCTGCTTTTCCAGCCGTTCTCGATCCCGTCGGGCTCGATGCGGCCGACGCTTCTGGAAGGCGACTATCTGTTCGTCACCAAATGGTCCTATGGTTATTCACGCTATTCGCTGCCTTTTGGGCCGGACATTTTCTCGGGCCGCATCTGGGGCTCAGAGCCCAAGCGTGGCGACGTGGTGGTATTCAAGTTCCCGCCGGATCCGTCCGTCGACTACATCAAGCGCGTCATTGGCCTGCCCGGCGACAAGATCCAGATGAAGGATGGCCAAGTGTTCATCAACGGCGTCGGCGTGCCGCGCGTCAAGACCGGCCAGATCGACAATCCCGACATCACGGAAAAGGATTATCCCATCGACGTCTATCGCGAGACGCTGCCCGATGGCGTCAGCTACGACACGCTGGACCTGTCGCCGAACTCGATCGGCGACAACACCCGCGAATTCGACGTGCCGCCGGGCCACTATTTCATGATGGGCGACAACAGGGACAATTCCGCCGACAGCCGCTTCACCGTCGGTTATGTTCCGGCCGAGAACCTGGTCGGCCGCGCCAACCTTGTCTTCTTCTCGATCGCCGGCAAGGCAAGCCCGCTCGAAATCTGGAAATGGCCGTCGCTGATGCGCGCTTCGCGCCTGTTCCATTTCGTCAACTAGGGCCATGGCGGCGCCAAAACGGTTGACCGCCGATGCGCTCGCCGAAGCGCTTGCGGAACGCACGGGCCATGCCTTCGCCGACCGCCAGCGCCTGCAGCGTGCGCTTACCCATGCCAGTGCGCGCGGTGCCAATTCGGGCGCCGATTATGAACGGTTCGAATTTCTCGGCGACCGGGTTCTTGGCCTTGTAGTCGCCGATATGCTGTTGGCTGCCTTTCCCGATGCCGCGGAAGGGGAATTGTCGCTGCGGCTCAATGCGTTGGTCAATGCCGAGGCGCTGTCTGATATCGCCGAGCATATCGGGTTGCCGGACCTGATCCATGCCGGATCGGACGTGCGCGGGCTCGAGGGACGCAAGCGCGTCAACCTGCGCGCCGATGCGTTGGAATCATTGATCGCCGTGCTCTATCTCGACGGTGGTCTGGAAGCGGCCCGCGTGTTCATTCACAAATACTGGCAGCCGCGTTCGCAGGCCTCGGGCGCGGCACGCCGCGACGCCAAGACCGAATTGCAGGAATGGGCGCATCAGGCGGCGGGTGCTGTTCCCGCCTATCAGGTCGACGGCCGGGAAGGCCCCGATCACGATCCGCTGTTTACCGTCAGCGTCAAGGTCGGCGCGTTTCAGCCGGCAACCGGCAGCGGCCGCTCCAAGCGCGAGGCCGAACAGGCCGCCGCCACCGCCCTTCTGGTTCGCGAAGGCGTCTGGGTTCATGAAGGGAGTGCGGCATGACCGCCGAAGACACTGCAGCCGCTCCTGTTACGCATTCCGGCTTCGTCGCGCTGATCGGCGCGCCCAATGCCGGCAAGTCGACGCTGGTCAACCAACTTGTCGGCGCCAAGGTCTCGATCGTCACCCATAAGGTGCAGACGACACGCGCCATCGTGCGCGGTATCGCCACGCACGACAACGCGCAGATCGTCTTTGTCGACACACCGGGCATCTTCAAGCCCAAGCGGCGGCTGGATACGGCAATGGTGACCACCGCCTGGGGCGGCGCCAAGGACGCCGATATCGTGTTGCTGCTGATCGATGCGGAACGCGGCATCAGGGGCGACGCCGATGCCATCCTCGAACGGCTGAAGGACGTGCGCCAGCCGATGGCGCTGATCCTCAACAAGGTCGACCGCGTCAAGCCGGAGGCGCTTCTGGCCCTCTCAGCGGCAGCGAACGAGAAAGTGCCGTTCCAGCGCACCTTCATGGTCTCGGCGTTGACCGGCTCCGGCTGCAAGGACCTGCTCGACTATCTGGCCCAGGCGCTGCCGGCCGGCCCGTGGTACTATCCGGAAGACCAGATTTCCGACCTGCCGATGCGCCAACTCGCGGCCGAGATCACTCGCGAAAAGCTCTATCTCAGGCTGCATCAGGAACTGCCCTATTCCTCGCACATCGAGACCGAGAAATGGGAAGAGAAGAAAGACGGCTCGGTGCGCATCGACCAGACCATCTTTGTCGAGCGCGACAGCCAGAAGAAGATCGTGCTCGGCCACAAGGGCGAGACCATCCGCGCCATCGGGCAGGCCGCGCGGATGGAAATATCAGGCATATTGGAGCAGAAGGTGCACCTGTTCCTGTTCGTAAAGGTGCGCGAGAACTGGGGCGATGATCCCGAGCGCTATCGCGAGATGGGGTTGGAGTTTCCTCATTAGGGCATGATCCCGAACAAAAGGGTCTGTTTTCGGGAAAGATCATGCTTGAGGTCACGATCGATGTCGCCTTGGTGCGCCGGCTGATTGCCGCGCAATTCCCGCATTGGAAGAATCTTGCGGTCAGGCCGGTTGATTTTGGCGGCTGGGACAACAGGACCTTTCATCTCGGCGACGAGATGACCGTGCGGTTGCCGAGCGCCGCCGCCTATTCCCTGCAAGTGGAAAAGGAACATCGCTGGCTGCCGAGGTTGGCGCCGCTGTTGCCACTGTCCATCCCCGTACCGCTGGCGATGGGCGTTCCGGCCGAGGGCTATCCCTGGCACTGGTCCGTTTATGGCTGGATCGAGGGCGAGACCGCGAAACGGGAACGTATCGCGGATCTGTCGGAATTCGCGGCGGACCTAGCTCGGTTCCTGGTTGCGTTGAGATACGTGGACGCGACCGATGGGCCAGCGCCTGGGCAGCATAATTTCTTTCGCGGCGGACCGCTGACCGTCTATGACGGCGAGACAAGGCAAGCGATCTCGGCGCTCGGCAACCGCATCGATACCGGCGCCGCCACCGCTGTCTGGGAGATAGCCCTTGCCGCGGCCTGGGAAGGTCCTTCCGTGTGGTTCCATGGCGACGTCAGCCGGGGCAACCTCCTGGTCGAAAAGGGCAGGCTAGGCGCGGTGATCGATTTTGGCACCTGCGGTGTCGGTGATCCCTCCTGCGATCTGGCAATTGCCTGGACGCTTTTCGAAGGCGAGAGCCGGGACACTTTTCGCGCCTGCCTCGCGGCAGATGAGGCGACCTGGGCGCGCGGGCGTGGCTGGGCGCTGTGGAAGGCGCTGATCATCGCCGCCGGCCACATAGACGTCGCCCGGGCCGAGATCGAAGAATCTTGGCGGGTGATCGATGCGGTGCTGATCAATCGCGAGTGTCAGGCGTGAGGGGAAGCGCGTGACGCGCCGACATCGGACGGCGTTGAGTTTCCGATGGATTAAAAAAAAGTCACTGCGGCGGGCAACTTCACATGGCCCTTCTGACGTCGGCGGAGCCCGAGGGATTGGTCAGATTTGATTCAGGGATCTGACGTCGAAAAATAAGTTATTCAATGTTTTTGTTAGAAGTAATTTTTAATTACATGAAAATAATAGAATAAATTACAGCATCAGATCAATAAATCAAAAAAATACCCAATTATTATATAAAAATGACAATGTACCATTTGTGCCGATTTGAAAATTGGTCATGGTGGGTTAGTGTTATTTGTGCAACACAGATTTAATCTGTGGTCTGAATCCGGCATATTTGTGGAATTGTCATTGAAGGCGGAAGATTGGTGGGTATGTTCGCCGCGAAAAGGGGACGCGGTGCGAGCCCTTTTTCATTGTCGGGTGAAGCGGGACAACATATCCGCCAGCCACAATTCAGAAGCCATCTTATTAACTTGACTGGAGAGGTCAGAAAATGCACATCAAGAGCCTCCTTCTCGGCTCAGCCGCGGCGCTGATCGCGGTGTCCGGCGCGCGCGCCGCGGACGCGGTCGTCGTCGCCGAACCGGAACCGGCCGAATACGTCAAGATCTGTGACGTCTACGGCGCCGGTTACTTCTATATCCCGGGCACCGAGACCTGCCTGCGCATCGGCGGCTATGTCCGCTATGATATCGGCGTCGGCGATTCCGGCTCGTTCGATGGCGTCAACCATGTCCAGGACCATCAGAACGCCAACGACGATCACTCGACCTACTACAAGAACACCCGCTTCACGCTGAAGACCTGGACCGGTCAGGAAACCGAGCTCGGTACCCTGAAGACCTACACCGAGACCCGCTTCAACTACGGCAACTCCTCGGGCGACTATGAAGATTCGGCCAGCACCGATTGGACGGGCCGTAACAAGTCGCTCTCGCTGCGTTTCGCCTGGATCCAACTCGGTGGTCTGCGCGTCGGTAAGGACGATACGGCTTTCGACACGTTCATCGGCTATGCCGGCAACGTCATCCAGGATACGCTAGTGCCCTACGGCGGGCAGGAGAGCAACGTCGTCCAATACTACTTCGACGCAGGCAACGGTTTCTCGGGCATGGTCTCCCTCGAAGAAGGCGCCGGCGTCGTGGGCACCATCGACAGCTATGTTCCGCATGTCGTCGGCGGCTTGAAGTACAAGGGCGACTGGGGTGCGATCACCGGCGTCGTGGCCTATGACAGCAACTACGAAGAAGTCGCTGGCAAGGTTCGCCTTGACGTCAAGGCAACCAACGAATTGTCGCTGTTCATCATGGCTGGCTACGGCACCGACGACAATCTCACCGACGATGCGAACAACGCCATCGATGCACACGGTCGCGGCTTCTACAAACAGTGGGGCGGCAACTGGGCAATCTGGGGTGGCGGCACCTACAAGTTCAACGACAAGACCTCGTTCAACGCCCAGATCTCCTATGACGACTGGAAGAATCTCGGCATCGCCGCGAACGTTGCCTATACCGTTGTGCCCGGCTTTACGGTCACGGCTGAAGTCGATTACCTCAATGCAGGAAAATTCGACGACGTCGACTTCAACAACTGGACCAAGGCCAACAAGAAGAGCAGCGTCGGCGGCATTCTCCGCTTCCAGCGCTCGTTCTAACGGATCGACTGACCTTACCAGACCGCCCGCAGCGTATCGCTGTGGGCGGTTTTTTGCGCGCTGTCCCGGAGCCAGCCCGTCTGAGCACCAGCGCCTCATCTTGATTTCGCCATCCAACGGGTGAAAAGCTCGGGCATGGAATGGCGCGACGAGGGAATCATTCTCGGCACCCGCAAGCATGGCGAAACCAGCGCCATTCTCGAGGTGATGACGCGTGCGCATGGCCGCCATCTCGGCCTCGTGCGCGGCGGCCGCTCGCGCAAGCAGCAGCCCGTTCTCCAGCCCGGCAATCGCGTCGATCTCTTGTGGCGCGCGCGCCTCGACGAGCATCTGGGCACCTTCCAGGCCGAAGCGATCGAAATGAATGCCGCCCGGCTGATGGACAGTGCCATCGCCGTCTACGGCCTTCAGACCATGGCGGCGCATCTGCGCCTGCTGCCCGAGCGTGACGCCCATGGCGGCCTCTTCGAGGCGCTTTCGGTGATGATCGTCCACCTGGACGATGCCGATGCCGCCGGCGAGCTGGTGGCGCGTTTCGAACTTCTGATCCTTGATGAACTCGGCTTCGGCCTCGATCTCAGCCAATGCGCCGCCACCGGTACAAGGCAGGATCTTGCCTATGTCTCGCCGAAGTCGGGACGCGCGGTGTCGCGTGAAGCCGGCGCGCCGTGGCACGACAAGATGCTGGTGCTGCCTGCATTTCTGCAGCGCGGCTCCGGCATGCGCGCGAACCGTGCGGCGATCGCGGACGCCTTCCGCTTGACCGGTTTCTTCTTCACCCGCCATGTTTACGAGCCGCGCGGCATCGATCAGCCTGACGCGCGCGCCGGCTTTCTTGCAGCGCTGCGCAAGCACCACGCGACGCACAAGCCCATCGCCGGAGAGAA
Source organism: Mesorhizobium sp. M8A.F.Ca.ET.207.01.1.1 (assembly GCF_004794715.1). Lineage (NCBI taxonomy): Bacteria > Pseudomonadati > Pseudomonadota > Alphaproteobacteria > Hyphomicrobiales > Phyllobacteriaceae > Mesorhizobium > Mesorhizobium sp. M8A.F.Ca.ET.207.01.1.1. The sequence continues at coordinate 160,958 of NZ_SRUS01000001.1, forward strand.
CGCGGCCGGGGAAATCATCAGATGAGCGAAGTCGAACTCTATCCGGGCCGGGTCTCGCCACTCGGCCTCGGCACCATTCCTCATGCCGACATCCTGAAATACACCGGCCTGGAATTGCTTCAGCGAATCATCGACGGCAAATATCCGGCATCGCCGATCTCCTTCCAGCTCAGCTTCGCCTTGACCGAAGTGTCGGAAGGCCGCGCCGTATTTCGCGGCGTGCCGGACGAACGCCATCTCAACCCGCTGGGCAGCGTGCATGGCGGTTGGGCGGCGACGCTGCTCGATTCGGCGTTGGGCTGCGCCGTTCAGACGCTGCTCGAAAAGGGTGAGGCCTACACGACGGCCGAGTTCAAGGTGAACCTGACGCGGCCGATCACGCCCAGGACCGGCGAGGTGGTTTGTGAAGGCAAGGTGGTTCACAAGGGCCGCACGCTTGCCGTTTCCGAGGCGACGCTGAAGGGCGCCGGCGGCAAGCTGCTGGCTTTCGGTACCGAGACATGTTCGATATTTCCGGCAGCCAATCTGGCGGCACGTTGAGTTTTCAGCCGTTTGGCCGCCGCATTTGAATGTCAGTGAGACGAAATGTCAGTGAAAACTGGCCTGGTTTGGGGGAACCGCCATGTTTGAAAGCCTGATCGGCCTTGTCGCCATCATCGCCTTGTTCGTCATCATTTCGCGCCAGCAGAGCCGGATCGGTCTGATCGAGCGCGAGCTTGGCGCGCTGCGCAGTCTCGTGCTTTCGGGCGTCGTGCCGCCCGTGGTCAGGCTGTCGGACCAGGAGGCGGCCGAGGGCAAGGCGCACACGTCATCGGTGGCCGCGCCCGCGGCCGACATCGCCCCGGCAGCAATCAGCGATCCGGCACCCGCGATGGTACAGGCCATGGAGGTGGAAATCCCGGCCGGCGAGAGTGTGCCCGGTCCCTGGAGCGCGCCCGAGGCAGCACCGGAAACGCCGGAGGTCGTGCCGGCCGCGGCCGCCCAGGCCGCCCGGCAGTCCGATGTCGAAACCGCGCTCGGCACGCGTTGGGCGGTCTGGGTCGGCGGCATCGCGCTTGCTCTCGGCGGCTTGTTCCTGATCCGCTACACCATCGAGGCCGGCATTTTCGGACCCGGCGTGCGGCTCACCATGGCGGCCGTGCTCGGGTTGGTGCTGGTCGCCGGCGGCGAGTTCATTCGCCGCACCGGCTTCAAGGTGCCGGTGCAAGGTGTTGCCGGCGCCTATATTCCGGCGATTCTGACGGCGGCCGGTGCCTTCATCCTGTTCGGCACCGTCTATGCCGCCCATGGCGTTTACGGCTTCATCGGCCCGGCTCTTGCCTTCACGCTGCTCGGTGCGATCGGTATTGCGACCATCGCCGCCGCGCTCGTCCATGGCCAGGCGCTGGCTGGCATCGGTCTTGTCGGCGCTATGGTGACCCCGGTGCTGATCGCTTCGCAAGCGCCCAATCCCTGGGCATTGTTCGGCTATCTCGCCATCGTACTCGCGGCCACCGGCGTCATCGCCCGCATGCGCGACTGGCAAGCGCTGATGGCGGCCGCCTTTTTCGGCACCGGCATCTGGACCATCCTCTACATGACCGACGCGCCGGGCGCGGACCTCTCCGCCATCCTGTTCATCGACGCCGTCACGCTGGCCGTGCTGGCTCTTGTCTGGCTGAGCGGTCGGGGCAGCGAAGCGGAAAGCGGCTTCGACTGGCCATCGATCGTGCCGGGGGCTTTCATCGCGTTTTCGGCGCTCGGCCTGTCGGTCGACGCGACATTTGTCGCGGCAGGCTATGCCTTGCCAGGCGCCTTGGTTCTCGTCGCCCTTCTCGCCACCGCATTCTTCCGGCCGCGCGCGGTGCCGCTGCTGCACGCAGCCGGGCTGGTGACGGTGATGATCCATCTCGGCATCATTCCGCCCGCCACCATTGGCTCCGATTTGTCCCAGGGCAATCTGGGCTTTGACGGCTTGCCGGTGGCGGCCGGAAATGCCTTGACGCTGCGTATCGGTATTGGCCTCGGCCTTGTCTTCCTTGCCGCCGGCTTGTGGGCCGCGCGCCGCTTTGCCGCCTCGGCACGGATCCGAGCGGCCTCTTGGGCAGCATGGGGCGTCATCGCGCCTCTGGTCATCCTGCTGGCGCTCTGGCTCACCTTCGGCAATCTCGACCGTGATTTTGCATACGCTGCGGTCGCGGCCCTGCTGGTCGTGATCCTCGCCGCCGGCGGCGAGTGGATCGCGCGGGCCGAGGAACCACCGCTCGAGGGCGGTGCCGCAGTGTCCTTTGCCCTGGGCGGCGCAGCAGTTGCCGGCCTCCTGATGCTGCATATGGCTTTTGGTTCCGGCTGGACCACCATCCTGCTCGGCGCCGCGGCGATCATGCCGGCGCTCGCCACGCGCCGGCGCTCTTATCCTGTGCTCGGCTGGATTTCAGTCGCCGCCGTCATCGCGGTGCTTGGCCGCGTCGCCTTCGACCCGACGATTGTCGGCGCCGGGTTCTTGTCAACGACACCGGTCTTCAACTGGTTGCTGCCAGGCTATGGCGTGCCGGCGCTCGCCTTCGGCTTCGCGGCCTGGCAACTCGCCCACACCACCAATGGCCGACCGCGCCTCGCCATGGAGGCCGCGGCGGCGCTGTTTACGCTGCTCACACTCGCCATGCTGGTGCGCCACGCCATGCATGGCGGCGTCATCAACAGCGATGCGCCGACGCTTGCCGAACAGGCAATCTACACGCTGATCGCCATCGGCGCTGGTGGCATCCTGATCGCCATCGACAGGCGCACGCCAAGCTCGGTGCTGCGCTATGGTTCGATGGCGCTGGGTGTCGCTTCGGCCGCCTTCGTCGTCATCCAGCATTTCCTGGTGCTCAATCCGCTGTTCACTGACGAATCGACCGGTCGGATCCCGGTTTTCAATCTTTTGTTCCTGGCCTATCTCCTGCCGGCCGTCGCCGCTGGCGGCCTGGCGCTCTATAGCAGGGGCAAGCGGCCGAAATGGTATTCGGCCATGCTGGCGCTGGTGGCGGCGCTGCTTGCCTTCGCCTATGCCACGCTCTCGGTGAGGCGCCTGTTCAAGGGCGAGTTCATTGGCTTGTGGAGCGGCCTTGGCCAGTTGGAGACCTATACCTATTCGGCACTCTGGCTGGTGATCGGCGTGGCGCTGCTCACGGCTGGCGTCTGGCTGAAATCGCAGGTGCTGCGCATTGCTTCGGCCGGGCTGATCGCGGTTGCCGTGCTGAAGGTCTTTCTCTTCGACATGTCCGAACTGGAAGGCGTGCTCAGGGCGCTGTCCTTCATTGGCCTGGGCGCGGTGCTGATCGGCATCGGCCTGTTCTATCAGCGGCTTTTGACGCGGGCGGCGAAGGAAAAAGGATAATCGCCCGCGAATCATTGGGTTTTCTTGCCGGTCGGGAATAAACCGGCAGCAGCCAGCGTTATCTCGTTGCTTGGGTGACCGGAGCGGCGGACCGCTTCGCGCTGGCCGCTTGCGCCGTGCCGGGAAGGCGCGTTCAATCGGAATCAACAAGGGCGATCTCAGAACCAGCGGTCATGGACGAAAAGAAGGCAGCAATCCTTGGCGAAATACCGCGCCTGCGCCGCTACGCACGCTCGCTTCTGCGCGACCGTGATTCTGCCGACGACCTCGTTCAGGACTGCCTCGAGCGTGCACTGTTGCGGCTCGACAACTGGCAGACAGGAGAAAGCCCCAGGAGGTGGCTGTTTACGATCATGCATCATTTGTTCATCGACCAGATGCGCAAGGTGAACCGCCGCGGCGAAGCGGCGATGCTGCCGCTGGAGGCGGGCGAGGCGGTTGCCCAGCCGCCCGAACAGTTGGAGGGCATTGCTTCGCGCGAGATCATCAACGCATTGCAGGCGATCAGCCCCGATCGCCGCGCGGCCCTGGTCATGGTCGCCATCGAGGGATTTTCCTATGCCGAAGCCGCCAACATTCTGGGTGTGCCCGCGGGCACGCTGATGTCGCGCATCGCGCGTGGGCGTGAGGAACTGCGCGGGTTGCTGGACGACACAGCGCGCCGCCGCGCCATAAGGATCGTCGAGAAATGATCCGCCGCGACTTTTCCGAACGGGACATTCACATGGCGCTCGACGGCGAACTGCCGGCCGATGAGCGTGCCGCCTATGATGCCTGGCTCGATGCCAATCCGGAGATGAAGGCGAGGAGCGTCCGCTTCACCGCCGACCGCGAGGCATTGCGTGCCGCCTTTGCCGGCGTGCTGGATGAGCCTGTTCCCGCGCGCTTGCGCAAGGTGGTGCTCGGCGAAGCGCCTGTTAAGGCAGCGGCGCCACGCTCGCGCTGGTGGCTTGCCGCCGCCGCGGCGGTGTTTCTGACCACGGGCGGATTTGGCGGCTACTTTGCCGGCATCGGCGGACTCGGGCAGGAGGATCCGGCGGAGGATCGGCTCGCCGAACAGGCGATCGCCGCCCATGTCATCTATGCCGCCGAGAAGCTGCATGCGGTGGAAGTGCCGGCCAGCGACAAGGATCATTTGCAGACCTGGCTGTCCAACCGGGTCGGCCTGAAGCTGGTGGCGCCGGATCTGAGCGCGAACGGGTTCCAACTGGTTGGTGGCCGGTTGCTGCCGGCCGGTGAAAGCAAGGCGGCAATGCTGCTCTACGAAGACGACAAGGGCGAGCGCATATCCCTCTTCGTGACGGCGGAATCGACGGAGAATGCCAAGGGTACCTACGCTTCGGCGCAGGACGGTCCGCAGGCCGTCTATTGGCTGGACAAGGGCTATGGCTGTGCCGTCGTCGGTTCGCTGCCGCGCGAGCAATTGGCGGCCGTGGCCAAGAGTGCGTATGGGCAGCTTCTGGCCGGTCTCGCCAGTTGAGCCGGCGGCGATCTCGGCTTGAAACAGCGATTCCGTTCAAAGCTTGTCAGCTTCCCTGCCGCCGCGGAAACTGTCACAATTCGGCCCTAATCAAGGAGCGATAGCGCTTGATGAATACCGGCGCTTCGGCCGGTGTTTGCGACGCTTTGACTGGGGCCGTTTCCGCAACGCAATCGAGGTTTTCTCAAGCCGCATGCCTGCCGAGATCCGCACGGCCCGCGCGTCTGACGTCGATGACCTCGCCGCCATCGAGAAAGCTGTCTTCTCGAGCGACCGCATTTCCCGCCGCTCCTTCCGCCAGTTCATCGAGCGCGAGACCGCCGAGACGCTGGTCGCCGAAATCGATGGCCGCGTCGGCGGTTACGCGATCGTGCTTTTTCGCAAGGGCAGCGGCGTGGCACGGCTCTATTCCATAGCCGTCGGACCGTTTTTCGGCGGGCTCGGTATAGGCCGCCAATTGCTGTCCGCGGCCGAAGAGGCAGCCTTCGAACACGGCCGCATGATGCTGCGTCTCGAAGTGCGCGAAGACAATGGCCGTGCCATCCGCATCTACGAGCAGGGCGGATACCGCAAGATTGGCCGGGAGCTGGGTTACTACGAGGACGGCGCGACGGCGCTGCGCTATGAAAAGACCCTGCGCGGCGACCTTCCGGTCGCCACCAGGGTGCCATTCTATCAGCAGACCTGCGAGTTCACCTGCGGTCCATGCTGCCTGATGATGGCCATGGCCAATTTCGATCGTGGCTTCGTACCCGACCCGGTGATGGAAATCCGACTCTGGCGCGAGGCGACGACCGTCTTCATGATGTCCGGGCCGGGCGGCTGCGAACCATTCGGTCTGGCTGTCTCGGGGTATGAAAGCGGGCTCGCGGCGGAAATCTTTGTTTCCTTCTACGGCGCGTTGTTCCTGCAATCGGTGCGTAGCGAGGACAAGCGCCGGATCATGGAATTGGCCCAGGTCGACTTTCGCCGCCGAGCGGAACTTTACGGTATCCCGGTGAATTACCGTCCGTTCACCATCGACGATATCAGGGCGGCTCTCGCCGGGGGCAAACTCGTGCTGGTGCTGATCAGCGGCTTCCTGATGTTCGGCAAGAAGGTGCCGCATTGGGTGCTGGCCATCGGCGATGATGGCGACCATATTCTGATCCACGATCCGTGGGTCGAGGATGAAAGGCAGGAAACCATCCTTGATGCCGCCAACATTCCCGTGCCTTACGGCATCTTCATGAACATGGCGCAGTTCGGCCGCGACGGACTGCGTGCCGCCATCACTTTGGGAAAGAGATAATGACCTGGGTCATTCTTACCGGCAGGCAAAGCGATCTCGACCAGGTGGCGACACCGCACAAGATCATCACCAATCGCGACTATCTCGCGCATCCCTCGCTGTTCCGCGGCCAGCGGCCGAAGGTCATCAACCTGTCGAACAATTACGGCTACCAGAGCCGCGGCTATTACGCGTCGCTGCTGGCGAGTTCGCGCGGCCACAAGGTCATCCCGACCGTCGAGACGATGATCGACCTGTCGGAGCGCAAGCTCTACGAGCACGCCTTGCCGGAACTGGAACTGGCGCTCAACAAATGCCGCAAGGACCTCGGCGGCGTATTTCCGGCGAAGGTCTGCATCTTCTTCGGCATCGGCCCGTCCAAGGTCTGGGACCGTTTTGCCAAGCTGTTGTTCGACTGGTTCCGGGCGCCGGCGCTCGAAGTCCACATCAAGGACAGCGCCGAATGGGCCTCGATCCGCAAGATCGGCTTCCACCCGCTGGCGCGGATGACCGAGGACGAGGAAAAAAGCTTCATCCAGTGCCTGGAGACCTACACCAACCGAGAGTGGCGCGACACCAAGGGCCGGACGCCGGCGCGCTACACCTTCGCCACGCTGGTCGATCCGCATGAGGAATTGCCGCCGTCGGAAATCTCCTCGCTGCGCTACTGGGCCAAGATCGCCGAAAAGATGGGGGTCGAAATCGAGCCCATCACCAGGAAGGATCTCGCCAAGCTCGCGAATTACGACGCGCTGTTCATCCGCGAGACCACCTCGATTTCCAATCACACCTATCGTTTCGCCCGCCGCGCCCAGCAGGAAGGCATGCCTGTCATCGACGACCCGCTGTCGATGATCCGCTGCACCAACAAGGTCTATCTCAACGAACTGATGGCCTACAACAAAGTGCCGGTGCCGCCCACGGTGATGATCGCCGGCGCCTCTGATCTCGAACTCGCGGCGCAGACGCTGGGTTTTCCCCTGGTGTTGAAGATCCCGGATTCGTCGTTCTCGCGCGGTGTCAAGAAATGCGCCAATTTCGAGGAACTGAAGACGCTTGCCACCGAATGGCTCGAGGATTCCGATCTTTTGATCGCGCAGAAATTCATCCCGACCGAATATGACTGGCGCGTCGGCGTGCTCGGCGGCCAGCCGCTGTTTGCCGTGCACTATCTGATGGCCAAGAAGCATTGGCAGATCGTCAACCACAAGGCCAATGGCAAGCCCGACCAGGGCGGCATCAAGACCTTCACGCTGAAGGAGACGCCGTCTCATGTCGTCGAGACGGCGGTGAAGGCGGCGCGCTGCATCGGCGACGGCCTCTACGGTGTCGACCTCAAGGAGACCAAGGACGGCGTCTTCGTCATCGAGGTCAACGACAACCCCAACCTCGACCATGGCTGGGAGGATTCCGGCGAGAAGGACGAAGTCTGGGTGCGGTTGACGCAGTGGTTCCTGGAGCGGCTGGACAGGCCGGGGCGGTAATCAACCGAGGGAAGAGATGCTGTTCATCGTCATCGAGGATTTCACCGGCTGCGACCGCAAGGAAATCTATCGCCGGTTCCGCGACCGGGGCCGCCTGAAGCCGGAGGAGCTTGTCGTGCATCATAGCTGGATCGCGGCCGATATGAGCCGCTGTTTCCTGCTGGTGGAGGCCGATGATGTCACGCTCCTGCAGCGATGGGTCATCGAATGGGCTGATCTGGTCGAGTTCGAGATCGTGCCCGTGGCGACCAACAAGGACATGGTGGTGGCCTTGAGCGGGCACCTCTAGCCATCGCCCTCCTGGGTCAGCGCAGCGCCGGGGAGTCCACGGCGCGCCGGCATTCATCGATCAGCCAAGCGCGGAACGCGGCCACGACATCGCGCCTTGCGCTTCGCTCCGGGACAGTCAGGCAGTAGGGCTGTCGCAGGGCGATTGCGCTCGCGGCGGGCCGCACCAGCCTGCCGTCCTCCACCGCCTCGGCACAGTAAATCCCTTGCGCCAGCGCCACGCCCAACCCCGAAATCGCGAGGTCGAGGGCCGCGCGCGACGAATTGGCCGACAGGCCGCGCCGCAATGCCCGGCCAGATTGGGCATTCGTCGCCTCGAACCAGTTGCGCCAGGACGGAAACGAAGCGCCGGTCGGTCCCCAATCCGTGTGGATCAGCGGCAGCCCGGCGAGCGGCTCGCCGCCTGCCTTGATCATGCCGGCAAGCTTTGGCGCGCAGACCGGATAGACCGCGTCCCTAGCAATGTCCTCGGTCGGATGTTCGCGATAGTGCGGACCGTAGGAGAGCCTGATGTCGATCAGTTCGCGGTCGAACGGCACCGGGTCGTCATCGCCCCGCACCGATATGTCGGCGGCGCCATGGCTTGCGACGAAGCCGGCCAGACGCTGCGAAAGCCAGCCCATGGCCATGGATGGCGGCACCGATACGACCAGACGCGGGCGGAATGCATCGCCGCCCAGTTCGCGCGAGACGCTGCCGATCTCCTGGAAAGCCACGGTCAGCCGCGGCAACATTTCCACGCCCGCCTCGGTGAGGACAACGCGCCGGTTGATCCGCTGAAACAGCTTGCGGCCCATCTGCTCCTCCAAGGTGCGGATAAGCTGGCTGACGGCGGCAGCCGAGACCGAAAGTTCTTCCGCCGCCGCGGCAAAGCTGCCCGTACGTGCGGCGGCTTCGAAAGCCTGGAGCCCTTTCAGGGATGGGGATGTGACCATGATCGCCAGATAGATAAGCTTAGCTTATCCAAATCGCAGGAATCGTCGTTTTTGGAAAGCTTTTTCGCCGACTAGAGTGGTCTTCATCAATCTCCAGCCTGGATCGAGGCCGATGGACCATCGCGACATCATCGCGTCGCTGACGACAGAAGAGCGCAATCGCCTGACGGCCAAATCCGATGTCGCGGGCCTGTTCCAGTTCGGCGCTCACTTGGGTGCGATTGTCATCATTGGATCGCTGATCGCGGCCAAGGTGCCGTTCTGGCCATTGCTGATGCTGCCGCAAGGCATCCTGATCGTGTTCCTGTTCACGCTGCTGCATGAGTCGGTTCACCGCACGGCTTTCAATACGCAGCGGCTGAACGACGGCGTGGCGCGGCTGTGCAGCCTGGCCATCGGGCTGCCCGCCGACTGGTTCCGCTACTTCCACTTCGCTCACCACCGGTACACGCAGGATCCGGAAAACGATCCCGAGCTTGCCTTCCCGAAGCCTGAGACCTTGCGGCAATACATTGTCCACGTCTCGGGCCTGCCGGTGTGGTGGGGGCATTTCAAGACGCTGTACACCAATGCGCGTGGGGACTGCCACGATAGCTATGTGCCGCCAAAGGGCCTGCCCAAAGTGCGCGCCGAGGCACGTGCGATGATCGGGTTCTATGTCGTGGTCCTGGCGCTTGCCATCTGGTTCGAGGCAACGGTGCTGTTCTATGTCTGGATCTTGCCGGCTCTGCTCGGACAGCCATTCCTGCGGCTTTATCTGCTGGCCGAGCACGGCCGCTGCCCGTTCGTCGCGAACATGCTGGAAAACACCAGGACGACGCTGACCAATTGGGCGGTGCGCAAGCTGGCCTGGAACATGCCGTTCCATGCCGAGCATCATGCCTATCCCGGCGTGCCGTTTCACCAATTGCCGCGGTTTCACGCGCTGATCGAGCGGCACCTGAAGGTGGTCGAGCCCGGCTATGTCAGCTTCCACGAGAAATACCTGGAGACGCTGCGCTGACCTTGCGCCGATGCGTTAGCCGGTCTGGCTGCGCGGCGCACGCGCTTTCAACAGATGCTGGATGTCAGCCGCCTTCGACGGCACGCCGATCAGATAGCCTTGCGCCTCGACACAACCGTTGTCGCGCAGCATGTCGAGTTGCCTCTCGGTTTCGACGCCCTCGGCGGTGACGACGATGCCAAGTTCGGTGCCGAGACCGATGATGGAGCGAACGATCGCCGCCGTGTCGCGATTGCCCATGTCGCGAATGAATGATCGGTCGATCTTGATCTTGTCGACCGGAAAACGCCTGAGGTAGCCGAGCGAGGAATAGCCGGTCCCGAAATCGTCCAGCGCGATGCGGATACCGAGCTCACGCAACTGGCGCAGCGTTTTCAGCACGGCCTTGCTCTCGTCCATCAGTACGGTTTCGGTGATTTCCAGTTCCAACTGTCCGGCCGGGACGCCGGAAAAAGCCAGCGCCGAGATGACGGCGCGGGCAAACCCGCTGCTTTTGAGCTGCACCGCCGAGACATTGACCGCGATGCGCAAACCCGGCGGCCAGCTAGCCGCCGTCGCGCAGGCTTTCCTCAGCGCCCACTCGCCAAGCGGCACGATCAGCCCTGTCTCTTCGGCGACGGGAATGAAGTCGTCCGGCACCACCTTGCCGCGCGCCGGCGAATGCCAGCGCATCAAGGCCTCCGCGCCGATGATCTCGCCCGAGGCGATGTTCATGATGGGCTGGAAATCGAGATCGAACTCCTGGCGCGGCAGCGCGGTCTCCAGGTCGACTTCAAGCGCCCGCCGGGCCTGCACGGCGGCGTCCATTCCAGGTTCGAAGAAGCGATAGAGGTTTCGCCCTTCGCTCTTCGCCCGATAGAGCGCCGTGTCGGCGTTCTTCAGCAGCGTGTCGGCGTCACGGCCATCGGCGGGGAAAACGGCGATGCCCAGGCTGACGCCGACATGCATCTCGCGGCTCTTGTCGCGAAATGGTTTTGCGATTGCCTCGACGATGTGCTTCGCCAATTTCTCGGCATCGGCAATGCCCACGGAGTTGGATTGGATGACGACGAACTCATCGCCGCCGAAACGGGCGATCATGTCCGCATCGTCGCGCAGGCAACGCTGCAGTCTTTCGGCCACTCTCTTCAACAGCCAGTCACCGGCAGGGTGTCCCCAGGTGTCGTTCACAGCCTTGAAACGGTCGAGGTCGAGCGAGAAGATCGCGAGCGGCGTAGCGGCCACATCCTCCAGCGCATGGTCGAGCCGTTCGCGAAACATCGATCGGTTGGGCAGCCCAGTCAGCGTGTCGTGATGCGCAAGATGGATCATGCGCTCTTCGGCCAAACGGCGTTCCGTGACGTCGTCGAACGTCGCCACCCAACCGCCGCCACTCATCGGCTGGCGCACGACCAGAATCGTCCTGCCGTCGGCGAGATGGCGATACGTCGAATGCATTTTTCCCGCCCGCCGGCAGGCTTCGGTCTTGGCGACTTCGCTGTCGACGTCGATCTTCGTGTAGATGCCGAGTTCCAGCAATCGTTCGAGGGCGTCGCGGTGCGTCGTTCCAAGCGGGAAGTCGGCCGCCGTGACATTGTACAGTTCCAGAAAACGCCCGTTGCGCACGATCATCTTGCCGTCGGCGTCGTACATCAGCAGGCCTTGCGACATGTTGGCGAGCGCGGCGTCGAAGCGGCGATGCTGCTCCTTGAGATCCTGCTCGGCGCGCCGCTGTTCGGTGATGTCCTCGTAGATCGAGACCCAGCCGCCCGAAGCCAGCGGCCGGTGCGAGATAAGGATGATGCGGCCGTCCGACAGGACTTCTTCGTAGGCCGAAGGTTTCGCCTGGTCGATATAGGGCTTGCGGATGGCGTAGAGCTCATCGGCGCTTTGCGAGGCGACGCCGAGGTCGACGCTATGGCGCAGGATGTCGATGAAGCGGATGCCTGGCCGCATCACCTTGGCATCGAGGTGGAAGATGTCGATGTAGTTGCGGTTGCAGATGATCATGCGTTCATCGGCGTCGAACATGCATAGGCCATGCGACATGTTTTCGACAGCGGCTGAAAAGCGTTCGTTCTGCTCGCGCAGCTCATCTTGCATGCGGCGAGAGTGTTCCACGCCTCCGGCCGCCCGTTCCGGGACGACCGAACCATCCTTGACATCCACGACGGGCATGAGGCGCCCCTGCGGTGCTTGATCGAACACCACACTGTTGACGCTTCCGGTTAATTTAGCGTTTTCTACCCTAGCGCGGATGTCGCAACGTGATGTCTTGACGTCTCGATCGCCGAAAACCGCTTCAGGAAGGCATTCTGCGCCGAGGTCACCGAGCGTGGCGCGAAGTCGAAGCGCTCCGCGGAAAAACCGCGCGGGCGGCCGAAGAACTCCGTTGCCTCGGCGCTCGAAAAGCCGGCGAGCAGCGTTGCCTCGAAATAGGCGGCGATCTGGTCGGCGCGCTTGATCTCCTTGCGCAGGACGGCGGCCGGTTCGGGAGGCAGCGAGAAACGCAGATGGATGGCGCGCTGCAGGCGCAATTCGCAATCCTTGTAGCTGCCGCCCATCACCGACTTGAACGGCGAGATCATGTCGCCGATGACATATTCGGGGGCGTCGTGCAGCAGCGCCGCCAACTGGTCGTCGGCCGAAGCCTGGGGCACCAGTTCGTTGAACAGCGCCTCGACCAGCAGTGAATGCTGGGCGACCGAAAAGGCATGCTCGCCGCGGGTCTGGCCATTCCAGCGGGCAACGCGGGCAAGCCCATGCGCAATGTCTGAGATCTCGATGTCGAGCGGCGAGGGGTCGAGCAGGTCGAGCCTGCGGCCTGACAGCATGCGCTGCCAGGCGCGTGGTGGCGCGCCGGCGCGGTCCGCCGCCATCAGGTTTCCTCCGTGCTGACGGCTTCCTGCGGGAAACTGAATTTGGCCCAGGCAGGAATGGTGAGCGTCACCGGAGCATCGGCCGCCAGAATCGGTTGGCCAACGTCCAACGCCGCCTTGACCCGGTCTATGCGGGCAATGGCGAGCCCTGATGTGCCGGCACTTGAGCCGAGCGTGCCAACCGACCGCCCCTCGACAGTCAGTTCGGTGCCGACGGGGGGCAGGGGAAGCCCGGCCTCGACAATCAGCACGCGCCGCCTGGCCGTGCCCCGATGCTGCATGCGCGAGACCACCTCCTGGCCGACATAGCAGCCCTTCTTGAAGCCGACACCGCCCATCTCGTCGAGCAGCACGTCATGCGGGAACGCATCGCCGAGTGCATAGTCGGGTCCGCTCTCGGCAATGCCGTGGGCGATGCGAAAGGCCTGCCACGCGGCGATGTCGCCGGTATCCGCGGTGCCGGCATAGAAGCGCGTGACGCCTTCGTCGCCAAAGCGCCTGTCGGCGACCGCGGTTGAATCACTTTCTGAGGCGATTGATTCCTTTCCCCACGCGACGGTGACAAGCGTTTGTTCCGACTTGGCAATCTCGACCTTGGCGCGAAGCTTGTAGAGCATCAGCCGGCGAATGAAATCGTCTGAAACGTCGGCACGGCATTCGATGCGGAAGGCGTTTTCGCCGGCCCGCGAGATCAGGAAGTCGAACAGGATCTTGCCTTGCGGCGTCAACAGCGCGCCCGGCTTGGCCTCACCATTGCCAAGCGCATCGAGATCCGTGGTCAGGATGTTTTGCAGAAAGTGTTCGGCATCCGGGCCGGAGACGATGATGAGCGCGCGGTCTTTCAGCAGGGCAAAGGGCATGGGGCGGATAAAAGCCTGATCTTGCAAAACGGTTGGCCATTACGTAAGCCGCTGACACTCCCCCCGCAAGAGAGCATCACCATGACCTACGACCTCATCCTGACAGGCGGCACAGTGGTCAATCATGACGGCGAGGGGCTGCGCGACGTCGGCGTGACGGGCGGGCGCATCGCCGCGATCGGCAATCTGCGCCAGGCCTCGGCTGGCGAGACGATCGACTGCCGGGGCCTGCATATCCTGCCGGGCGTCGTCGACAGCCAGGTGCATTTCCGCGAGCCGGGACTGGAGCACAAGGAAGACCTGGAAACGGGTTCGCGCGCGGCGGTGCTGGGCGGTGTCACCGCCGTGTTCGAAATGCCCAACACCAACCCGCTGACCACCAGCGAGGCAACGCTTGCCGACAAGGTCCGGCGCGGCAGTGGCCGCATGCATTGCGATTTTGCTTTCTGGGTTGGCGGTACCCGCGACAACGCCAGGGAGGTCGGCGACCTCGAACGTTTGCCGGGGGCCGCTGGAATAAAGGTCTTCATGGGCTCGTCCACCGGCGACCTGCTGGTCGAGGACGATGAAGGTGTCGCCTCGATCCTGCGAAACACCCGCCGCCGCGCCGCTTTTCATTCGGAGGACGAGTTCCGCCTGCGCGAGCGCCTGGGCGAGCGCATCGAGGGCGACCCGTCATCGCATCCGGTCTGGCGTGACGAGATCGCCGCCTTGCGCTGCACCGAAAGGCTGGTCCGCATCGCGCGCGACGTCCGCGCCCGCATCCACGTCCTGCACATCTCGACCGCCGAGGAAATACTGTTCCTCGAACAACACAAGGATGTCGCGACCTGCGAGGCCACACCGCACCATCTGACGCTGAGCGCCGACGACTATGCGCGCCTCGGCACGCTGATCCAGATGAACCCGCCGGTGCGCGACAAGCGCCATCGCGACGGCGTCTGGCATGGCATTGCGCAGGGCATTGTCGACGTGCTCGGCTCCGACCACGCGCCGCACACATTGGCCGAGAAGGCAAAATCCTATCCGGCTTCACCCTCGGGCATGACCGGCGTGCAGACGCTGGTGCCGATCATGCTCGACCACATCAATGCCGGCCGGCTGACCCTGCAGCGCTTTGTCGATCTCTCCAGTCATGGCCCGCAGCGCATCTTCGGCATGGCCCGGAAAGGCCGCATCGCCGCCGGCTACGACGCCGACTTCACCATCGTCGACATGAAGCGGCGCGAGACCATCACCAACGCGCAGGCCGGCTCGAAAGCCGGCTGGACACCCTATGACGGCAAGCAGGTGACCGGCTGGCCGGTCGGCACCGTCATCCGCGGTCAGCGCGTCATGTGGGAAGGCGAAATCGCCACGCCAGGCCAGGGCAGGGCGGTGGAGTTCTCCGAGGCGCTGCCTGGTTAGGCAACCAGTGGCTGTGCGTCACGTCTTTGTTTTTTAAGCGTTCCACACTATGTTCAAGGCATTATGCAGGCACATAGCGCGCCTATGATTGACCCCGCCGAGTTTCCAGAGCTGCAAGCGCTCTTGTGGAATCGCGATGCCGCGCGACTGATCCCGGCCAACGAAGCATTTGCGTTGTACGAGCGCAATTGGCGCTTTGTCGATCAGACACGGCTTACGACGCGCGAGAAATTGCTTATCCAGAATCTCGCCAGCGAATTCGGTCACGGTATCCTTCTGACTGCCGGCTGAATTGTCCTCCTGTGCTGGTTTTCGCCTCGCATTTGCAACCTCAAAACCGGACATTTCGCGAGCGGAAGCCATGAAGGAATTCAGAAAGCCGGAACACAGGATTATCGCTGAAGCCCTCGCGCTTATGGACCGCGATTTCCTGACCGCAGCCCAATGCTGGTTCGGTGGCGGGACGGCGATTGTGTTGAAATTGGGCGAGTATAGGCGGTCGTTGGACGTCGATTTTCTGTGCGCGGACGTCGACGGCTATCGCCAATTGCGAATGTCAGCAGTCGAACGCGGTGTAAGGGCATTCTTTCCTGAACCAGTCGAAGCTGTACGGGATTTTCGGATTGATCAGTATGGCCTGAGGACCGTGGTAAAGTTGAGGGGGCAATTGATCAAGTTTGAAATCGTTCGTGAAGCCCGCATCCCATTGCAAGGTCGTTTCGACGACGATCTAAATGTACCTTCTTTGACCCCCTCGGACATGTTCGCCGAGAAGTTATTGGCGAATGCCGATCGATGCCAAGACCGTGCTGTCGGCTATCGCGATGCTATTGATCTGGGGATGTTGATCAGCGCCTACCGGGAGATCCCGAGCGACGCTGTAGCCAAGGCCCAGGCTGCATATGGACAGGATATCCAGCGCAAGGTTGTTTGGGTGGTTAACAAGCTTCGGGATGCGGAAGAATTGAATTACGCAGCCGAGATCCTACAGATGGAGGCTGACATGGCTTGCGGCGCCATTTCGGCTCTTCGAAATGAGAGCATTCGCATTTGGCCTGATGCTGACATCAGCGAAGAACCTGCCAGCCCGCTCAAATAGCAACATCGTCTACGATGCTTGCATCCTGGCGCAACCAGGCAGGCGATGGCTTCAATCGCCGGCCACGAAGAAGGTCCATTGTCCGGCGGGTGTGATGCCGACGCGATAGAAGATGTAGGCGCCGAACTGTTTCATGTCGTCGAAATCGCCGGCCGTGACGATCTTGAACAGCTCGACCCGCTGCTCGGCGTCGAGTTTGTCGAGCGGCAGCGCGAAGAAATACGGCCAGACATAGAGTTCCTGTGGCGTGCCCGCATCGACACGGACGTAGCCGGCGGAGAGCACCTCCTCCAGAATAGCCAGGATCTCCTGGCCGTCAGGGTCGCCCGACAGCCCTTTGAGGAAGGCGATGGCGTCGCCATCGATATCGGCAAGTGACAGTTGGGTCATGCTGTCGCCCTTGCCGATCAAGGGCCTGAGCTTCTCGATGTCGCCGCTCTTGCAGGCTTCGATGATCAGGTCATGCATGCGCCGCACCGGCTCGGGCAGCTTGCCGAGGTCGTAGACGACTTCCGGCAGGGGCGCCTCGGGATCGACACGCGGCCTGTTGCTGCCGCCATCCGAAGGAGTGTCAGGCTCCGCGGCGTCGGGAGCGGCCGGTTGGCTGCTCGAAGGCGACGTTCCCACTGGGTCAGGCATGGGAACTGTGCTTCCGGGCGTTGAACTATCGCCATCCGTCGACGGTGTGACCGGCGAGGGGAGTTCCTCGTTTTTGATCTCGCTCAGTGCATAGGCAGGGCTGCTGGCCAGGCACGTCGCCAAGGCAATCGCGCCACAGCAAGCAGCGAGGCGGATGTAGAGGACAAGGCCCTTCGGCCTGCCTGACATCGGAAAATTCACTGCCCGTATCTCCCTGCTCCGGGCATGGTGCCCGATCGGCATCCAATCGTCAAAGAACCTGATATCGGTTCAGTGCCGCAGCCGCTCGGGTTCGAAGGCGCCAGCAATCACTTTTTCACGCATACGGTCCAGCAGGGCAAGGGCCGAGGTCTCGCCATTGGCGCGCAGCATTTCGCCGAATGCCGTTTCGAGTGCCGCCTCGGCAATGATCTCGGGCTCGATGCCGGCCGAAAGGCCTTCCGCCCAGGCTTCGCTGTGGCTCTCAACCGCCGTCAGGCGCTTCTCTTCCCTGACCAGCGCGTCGATGTCGTTGGCAGCATGTTCCATAAGCGATGTCCACCCTTTCAAGCGGCAACCCATCAGTGTGGATCAGGCTTGATCTGTTCCATTCATAGGCAGCTCCAAGTAAGTATCTGTAAATACGACATTTTTTAGATCGTCTGTTACAGGGGCCGACTGTGTTTGGCGAAGCTGCGTTTCAACCCGGATCAAACTTAGCCGATTAGGCCGGCCTGCGGGGCGAAAACCTTCAGTTTGAGTTAATTCCGCATTCGCGTGGTAACGTTTGATTAACGCTGTTGCAGAAGTGCAACATCAGGATTGCACCAAGACTTAGACAGGCACAAGCCGGATATGGCGATCATCGGTCGCGACGGGCCTGATATCTGTTGATGGATGCTCAGTTGCCGTAACGCGAGGCGATGTCGCGCGACAGCGTCTCACCTTCCTTCATATAACGGCTGATGGCTTCAGTGGCCGAAGCGGTGCACTGGGTGTAGGTGCCGCCGAAGGAACGATAGCCGCGGTTGAAGCTGGCGATGAAGCGGGCGCGGCGTTCCGGGTCAGGGTTTTCCGAATCGAGCAGTTTTTCCATCTCGTCCCGCCACTGGTCGCCTTTCTCCCCGCACAGATTGCGCAGGAAATGCAGTGACCCCAGAACTTCCGCCAGCCGCATCAGCCCCGGCTCGAACGGCGACTCGGCACTGAAGGCAGGCCGCGCCGGGACAGCCGCGCTGACAGCAAGGCAAATGGCGAGGAGTATTGACGGACGGTTCATAAATCTTCTCTGACCGACGGCTTAGGCCGTTATCGTCTGTCGAACGGCTTAGGCCGTCATGGCTGGCAAGACAACATAAGCCTTGTGACGAAACAATTTGTCGCCTGCAAGGCGATTTTCAGTGCCGCCTCAGTGGGTCTGAAGGGGACCGAGGAGTTCCTCTGCGACCGCGAATACCGAGCCGACAAGCGGCAGCAGGGTCATCTCCTTGAGTGTATAGAAGGCAGCTGTCTCGGCGTCGTCACTGGCCACGGCCTCGCCACCGGCATAGGCGGCGCCGAAGACCGTGAGCAGATAGTCGACTGGGTGGCTGTCGTCCCTGCCGTCGATGTGGATTTCCCGAAGAGGCCGCAAGCCGGTGGCGCGCAAGCCGGTCTCTTCCACCAGTTCACGCCGTGCCGCATCCTCCAGCGTCTCGTCGCCTTCGACCTTGCCGCCGGGAAAGGCGTAGAGCCCTTGCGAAGGCGGCCTTGCCCGTTTCACGAGGAGTATGCTGTCCCCCCGCACGACGGCGACCGAGACGGCGGGAAGTGTCTTTCGTGCTTCGTTCATGATCAGGCTCATTCGCGGGCCGGTCTGTTGTGGACCGCCCGGTAAGAGGAAGCATTACCGGTTGCGCAACACCGGTTCCATAGCCACTTTCGGAGCCGAACCATTCGAAAGGCTCCATCATGTGAGGACGTTTTGCCTTGACCGCCACGCCGGACCGGACCGCCGCCTTCCTGGGCCTTGCCGAGCTCGAGGATTTCCCGGCCCGCTACAACATCGCGCCGACGCAGCCGGTCCTGATGGCGACTGCTGGCGTGCCGCGGGCTGCAGGCTCCAACCTGCCGGATCGGCAGCCGATGCTGGTGCGCTGGGGGCTCCTTCCTGCCTGGGTCAAGGACACCAGGGAGTTTCCGCTGCTGTTCAACGCGCGCTCGGAAGGCGCAGTCGAAAAGGCCTCGTTCAAGGCCGCCATGCGCCATCGCCGTGCGCTGGTGCCGGCATCCGGCTTTTACGAGTGGCGGCAGACCGGAGGCAGGAAGGGGCAACCCTATTGGATCCGGCCGCGGCATGGCGGATTGGTCGCCTTTGCCGGCCTGATCGAAACCTATGCCGAGCCGGGCGGCTCGGAGATGGACACCGGCGCCATCCTGACCGTCAACGCCAACGCCGACATCGCCCATATCCATGACCGCATGCCGGTGGTGATCGATGTCTCCGACTTTGCCCGCTGGCTGGATTGCCGCACGCTCGAACCGCGCGATGTCGCCCATCTGCTGCGGCCGGCACAGCCCGATTTCTTCGAGGCGATCCCTGTCTCCGGCCTTGTCAACAAGGTCGCCAACACCGGACCGGAGATTCAAGAGAGGGGCGAGGTTGGGCCGGAACCCGAGAAAGTCAGGCGCCAGAAACCCGGCGCGGACGACAGTCAGATGACGCTGTTCTAGCGAAGCCAGTCGGGGTCTTTATGTTCAGGGCGCTTGTTCGCGCCCTCGGTGTCGGCCGGGGCGCCGCTTCAGGCGGCGCGGGGCGATACGATCTTCTGCGCCGGCTTCTTCTTCTTGGCGGTGTGAAGAAGGGCGGCGACGATGGCTGCCGGACCGATCGCACGATAGTGGTTGGCCAGCGCCGGTTGCTTGGCGCGATTGGCTTCCTGCTTGCTTCGAGGCATGTTTCTCTTCCCAGATAACGTTTTCGTGTATGCGACTTGGTCGCCGAATCCGACCAAATCGTGACGCTTGCTGATCTAGCCGGCGAATGTTTCATGACTGTGCCGACATGTTTAATAAAATGTTTCATTGGCTGATTCCGTGTAATCGGGCGATGCGTTTGCCAGCCCTCGCGATGTTTTTCCCGGGATCAGCGACTTGACGGCAACACTGGTCGGGGCGATAAAGCCGCCCATGAAAACGTCTTTCGCCATTTGTGGCATTTGCATTATTGGCTAGCCTCGCGCTGGTCCGGACGTTTTCGCCTCATCTTCCCCAGATTGGACAAACGCCCCGGCCAGCAGGCTGGAGTCTGATTTGCGCCTCGGCGCGGGGCTGGCTCCATCCAGACAAGAAGTTCTGAAACCGGGAAGGCTTGGAATGTCTGACGCATCGCAGGGCCTGCGCCTCTACAACACGCTGACGCGCGCGAAAGAGGACTTCGTGCCGATCGATCCGCGAAATGTGCGCATGTATGTCTGCGGCCCGACGGTCTACGACTTCGCCCATATCGGCAACGCCAGGCCGGTCATCGTCTTCGACGTGCTGTTCCGTCTGCTGCGCCATCTCTATGGCGAGACGCACGTCACCTATGTGCGCAACATCACCGACGTCGACGACAAGATCAACGCGCGCGCGTTGCGCGATTTCGGCGGCGAGATATCAGCCGGCACACTGTCGCTCAACGAAGCGATCCGGCGGGTTACCGAAAAAACCGCCGACCAGTTCCACAGGGACGTCGCCACGCTTGGCTGCCTGGAGCCGACGGTCGAGCCGCGCGCCACCGAATTCGTCGAGCCCCGCGCCGACGGCAAGGCGGACATGATCACCTTGATTCAAAGCCTGATCGGACGCGGCCATGCCTATGTCGCGGCGGGCGAAGTTCTGTTCGATACGGCGTCGATGCCGGACTATGGGCAATTGTCGAAACGCAATCTCGACGAGCAGCAGGCCGGCGCCCGCATCGCCGTCGACCCCCACAAGAAAAACCCCGGCGATTTCGTGCTGTGGAAACTGTCTTCGGCCGAAGAGCCGGGCTGGCAAAGTCCGTGGGGCAGGGGCCGGCCCGGCTGGCATATCGAATGCTCGGCCATGTCGGCTGCCTATCTCGGCGAGGTCTTCGACATCCATGGCGGCGGCCTCGATCTGATCTTCCCGCACCATGAGAACGAGATCGCCCAGTCGCGCTGCGCCCACGGCACGTCGGTCATGGCCAATGTGTGGATGCACAACGGCTTCCTGCAGGTCGAGGGCCAGAAGATGTCGAAGAGCCTCGGTAATTTCTACTCGATCCACGAATTGCTGGAGACCGACACTTTTGGTGGTCGCAAATGGCCGGGCGACGTGCTGCGGCTGGCGATGCTGATGACGCATTATCGCGAACCGATCGACTTTTCCGTGCGCAAGCTGGAGGAGGCGGAAAACACGCTGCGCAAATGGAAACGCGCGGCGGATCTGGCGCCGGCCGCGGGAAGTCGGTTGCCGGTGGAGGTGGTGGAGGCGCTGTCGGATGACCTCGCGACCTACGCGGCCTTCCAGCAACTGACCCAGCTTGCAGGCGAGGCGACCGAATTCAGCGGCGTTGGCGAAAATGGCGCTGCGGCTTCCTTGAAAACCTCGCTCGCATTCCTCGGTTTCGACGTCGGCGCGGCTAAGGTCGACGAGGTCGCGATCGCTCAGGCCATCGCCAGGCGCCTGCAGTTCATCGCCGCGAAGAACTGGGCCGAGGCCGACCGCATCCGCGATGAACTGCTGGCCAAGGGAGTGCAGCTGAAGGACGGCAAGGACCCGGTCACCGGCGAGCGCATGACGACGTGGGAGATCAAGCGGTGAGGGTGGTTGCTGTTATGGCCGGAGTGGAGAGGTTGGCGGGCCGTAGAGAGCTGATCTCGACAGTCCAAGGTGCCGGCAGCCCTCCAAGGCTGCTGCGCTTCTGGAACGACGACGTGATCCGCGATATCGACAATGTCTGCCAGCACATCGTCATCGAGGCCGGCCTGGCCGATGCTGAAATGCCGGCGAGCGAACCGGCAACGGAGGAACTCGTTCCATGATCGACCATCTCGGCATCACCGTGTCTGATTTCGACAATTCAAAAGCCTTCTACGACAAGGCGATGGCGCCGCTCGGTGCCTCGCTGCTTTACATGGTGCCGCAGGAATACACCGGTGGCGCCAGGGTCGGCGGTTATGGCCGCGACCGGCCAGTGTTCTGGCTGAGCGCGGCCAGCGAAAAGCCCCGAGATCACCAGCACGTCGCCTTCACCGCGCGCAGCCGCGCCGAGGTCGACGCCTTCCATGCCGCCGCCCTTGCAGCCGGCGGCAAGGACAATGGCGGGCCGGGCCTGCGCGCGCACTATCACCCCAACTACTACGGCGCCTTCGTCTTCGATCCCGACGGCAACAATGTCGAGGCGGTCTGCCATGATCCGGAGGGAGCCCATGGATCGGAGTGAAAGTCGATGAGCCTCGACAACCGGCCGGTCTATACGGGCGGCTGCCAGTGCGGCGCGGTGCGCTTTCGCGTCGAAGGCGCGCTTGGCGACGCCTCGGTCTGCCACTGCCGCATGTGCCAGAAGGCGAGCGGCAATTTCTACCTGCCGCTGGTCTCGGTGCGCGGCGCCAAGGTCGATTGGACGCGCGGCGAGCCCAAGCGGTTCCGGTCCTCCAATGCGGCCTGGCGTGGCTTCTGCGCCGAATGCGGCACGCCGCTGACCTTCGAGGCGCCCGACGGCATGGCGCTGGCGATCGCCGCCTTCGACGATCCGGCTGGTATCGTGCCGACCATCCAATGGGGCACGGAGGCGAAACTGCCCTATGTGGATTCCATTCCGCGATTGCCGGGTGAGGATACGATGGCGGATATGGGCTCGGCCCCCTATCTCGCCGAGCTCGTCTCCTATCAGCATCCCGACCACGACACCGACCAATGGCCGCCGGAGGAAAGACCATGACCGAGACAGTCCGAACCGGCGGCTGCCAATGCGGCGCCGTGCGCTTCCGCATCAAGGGCGCTCTGGGACGCCCATCCATCTGCCATTGCCGGATGTGCCAGAAACAGTTCGGTTCCTTCTTCGGCGCGCTGGTGACGGTGCCCAAGGATGGTGTCGAATGGACCCGTGAGGAGCCCAGCTATTTCCAGTCGTCGGTCAACATCGATCGCGGCTTCTGCGCCCGGTGCGGCACGCCGCTGACCTACCGGCAGCCCGGCGGGCTCGAGATCGCCATCGGCGCCTTCGATGACCGCTCCGATCTGGCGCCGCGGATCCAGGTCAACTACGCGGCCCGGCTGCCCTGGGTGGAGACGATCTTCGACCAACCCGTCCACCAGGATCCAGACTATTACGCGCGACAGGAGCAGATCATCTCCTTCCAACATCCCGATCACGAAACGGCCAATTGGCCGCAACAGGGCCTGAAACTATGAGCTTGCGCACCCTCTATCCGGAAATCGAACCGTTCGACTCGGGCATGCACGACGTCGGTAATGGCCATCAGGTCTATTGGGAGCGGTCGGGCACCAAGGGCGCCAAGCCGGCGGTGTTCCTGCATGGCGGGCCGGGCGGCACCATTTCGCCAAAACACCGGCGGCTGTTCGACCCCAAGCTTTACGATGTCATCCTGTTCGATCAGCGCGGCTGCGGCAAGTCAACGCCGAATGCCTCGCTGGAGGCCAACACGACCTGGCATCTCGTTGCCGACATCGAACGCCTGCGCGAAATGGCCGGCTTCGATAGATGGCTCGTGTTCGGCGGTTCCTGGGGCTCGACACTGGCGCTCGCCTACGCCGAGACACACCCTGATCGCGTCAGCGAACTGGTGGTGCGCGGCATCTATACGCTGACCCGCGCTGAGCTTGAATGGTATTATCAGTTCGGCGTCTCAGAGATGTTCCCCGACAAGTGGGAACATTTCCTGGCGCCGATTCCCGAGGCCGAGCGCGGCGACATGATGGGCGCCTACCGCAAGCGGCTGGTCGGCTCCGACCGCAAGATGCGGATCGAGGCCGCCCGCGCCTGGAGCCTCTGGGAAGGCGAGACGATCACCCTGCTGCCGGAGCCTGAAACCAGCGGTCCCTTTGGCGAGGACGACTACGCCGTCGCCTTTGCCCGCATCGAGAACCACTATTTCGTCCACGCCGGGTGGCTGGAGGAGGGGCAGTTGCTGCGCGATGCCGGAAAGCTCAAGGACATTCCGGGCACCATCGTCCATGGCCGCTACGACATGCCGTGCCCGGCGCGCTACGCCTGGGCGCTGCACAAGGCGTGGCCGAAGGCGGACTTTCATCTGATCGAGGGCGCCGGCCATGCCTATTCGGAGCCGGGCATCCTCGATCAGCTGATCCGCGCGACGGACAAATATGCGGGAAAATAACGGTACCTGACTGCGCTCTGCGACGACCTTTCGAGCTATGGCCATGACAAAACAACGCCTCTATCTCTTCGACACCACACTGCGCGATGGCCAGCAGACGCCGGGCATCGACTTTTCGGTCGAGGACAAGATCGCGATTGCCAAACTGCTCGACGAGTTCGGCTTCGACTATGTCGAAGGTGGTTATCCCGGCGCCAACCCGACCGATACCGCCTTCTTTCAGCAAAAGCGCACGGCACGCGCCAAATTCGTCGCTTTCGGCATGACCAAGCGGGCTGGGGTCTCCGCCTCCAACGATCCGGGACTGGCGGCACTCGTCCAGTCGAAATCGGACGCCATCTGCTTCGTCGCCAAGAGCTGGGATTACCATGTTCGCGTCGCGCTCGGTTGCACCAACGAGGAGAACCTCGAGAGCATAAAGGTGTCCGTCGAGACATCAGTCGCTTCGGACAAGGAAGCAATGGTCGATTGCGAGCATTTCTTCGACGGCTTCAAGGCCAACCCGGACTATGCGCTTGCCTGCGCGAAGACAGCTTATCATGCCGGCGCGCGCTGGGTGGTGCTTTGCGACACGAATGGCGGCACGCAGCCCTCGGAAGTGCGGGCAATCGTTGAAAAGGTCATCGCCGCGGGCATCCCGGGCGAGCATCTCGGCATCCACGCCCATGACGACACCGGCCAGGCGGTGGCCAATTCCCTTGCTGCCGTCGAAGCCGGCGTGCGTCAGATCCAGGGCACGCTGAACGGCATTGGCGAGCGCTGCGGCAACGCCAATCTGATCTCCATCGTGCCGACGCTGGCGCTGAAGCCGGCTTTCGCCGACCGCTTCGAGACTGGAATTTCAGCCGAATCGCTGACCGGCATCTCAAGGCTGTCCCGCGCCTTCGACGAATTGTTGAACCGTGCCCCGGAAGCGCAGGCCCCCTATGTCGGCTCGTCCGCCTTTGCCACCAAGGCCGGCATTCATGCTTCCGCGCTTGCCAAGGAGCCGGCGACTTATGAGCACGTGCCGCCGGAATCCGTGGGCAACCGTCGCCGCGTCATGGTCTCTGACCAGGGCGGCAAGGCCAATTTCCTCGCCGAGTTGAAGCGGCGCGGCATCGATGTGCCGAAGGACGATCACCGGCTCGACGCCCTGATATCCGTGGTAAAGGAGCGTGAGGCGTCGGGCTATGCCTATGAGGGCGCCGACGCCTCCTTCGAACTCCTGGCGCGCAAGATGCTGCATGGCCTGCCCGAGTTCTTCCACGTCACCTCGTTCCGCTGCATGATCGAGCGCCGCTTCGATGCCAACGGACAGTTGAAGACGGTATCGGAAGCGGTGGTCAAGGTGCTGGTCGAGGGCGAGGAGAAGATGTCGGTGGCCGAGGGCCATGGCCCGGTCAACGCGCTCGACATCGCGCTCCGCAAGGATCTCGGCAGATACCAGAACGAGATCGCCGATCTCGAACTCGCCGACTTCAAGGTGCGTATCCTCAATGGCGGCACCGAGGCCATCACCCGCGTGCTCATCGAATCGCATGACGGCACCGGCGCCCGCTGGTGGACGGTCGGTGTCTCCGAAAACATTATTGACGCATCGTTCCAGGCGCTGATGGATTCAATCATCTACAAGCTGATGAAGAACCGCGAGATGGCGGGGCTGGTGGCTGCGGAGTAAGTTGAACCATCAGCGAAAGTCCATTGATCCATCAGAACTTTGCGATGGTCTTGCCAAGGTTACTGGGCCATAGCGTTGGGCCATGGCCGCTGAAGCAATTGCCTCCGATACAGATTCAAAAGCCCGCCGCGGCTTCTTGCTGGCGCTGGGCGCTTATCTCTTGTGGGGGTTGCTGCCCTTCTACATGAAGGCGGTGGCGCATCTGCCGCTTGCCGAGGTCATTGCACATCGCATCGTCTGGTCGGTGCCGATTGCCGCGGCGGTCCTGGTCTGGGCCGGCCGCACGGCCGATTTCAAGGCGGCGATCCGCTCGCCCCGTACCATCGCCATGGCGGCGCTGACGGCGGCGTTGATTTCGGTCAACTGGGGCATTTACGTCTGGGCGATCGCCGTCGACCGCACCGTCGAGACAGCCCTCGGCTATTACATCAACCCGCTGGTCAACGTCGTGGTCGGCGCGCTGCTGCTTGGCGAACGGCTCGACCGGCTGCAGATCGCGGCGGTGGCGCTTGCCGCGGTTGCCGTCGCCGTACTGACGATCGATGGCGGCAAGCTGCCCTGGGTGTCGCTGGCGTTGGCGTTTTCCTTCGCCGCCTACGGCTTCTTCCGCAAGACGCTGCCGATCGGCCCCAGCCAGGGTTTCCTGCTCGAAGTGCTTTTGCTGTCGGTGCCGGCGCTGGGCTACATCGTCTTCCTGATCGCCACCGGACAGGACCATTTCGTCTCCAGCAATGGCACCGACACCGCGCTGCTCATCGGCTGCGGGCCGGTGACCGCCGTGCCGCTGCTGCTGTTCGCCTTCGGCGCCAAGCTGCTGCGCCTCTCGACCATCGGCATCATGCAGTACATAGCGCCGACCATGGTGTTTCTGATTGCCGTGCTGATCTTCGACGAGCCGTTCGGCACAACGCAGGCTATCGCCTTTGCCCTGATCTGGGCGGCGCTTGCGATCTATTCCTGGTCCATGCTGGCGACGGCGCGCCGGGCTACATCTGTCCGAGCCGCCTGACGAAAAGATAGGTCGCGCCCGCGATCAGCAGCGATACGGCGGTGACCACCCAGAAGCCCAATGGGGTGTTGACCAGCGGCAGGCCGCCGACATTCATGCCAAACAGGCCCGAGATGATGGTCATCGGCAACAGCACCGCCGTCATCACCGAGAGCACATAGAGCAGCCGGTTCGACTGCGTCGTCAGCTTGGCCATCAGCTCGTCCTGCAGCAACCGCGTGCGCGCCTGCAACTGCTCGCCGTCATAGTGCAGCGTCTGGGCGCGGTGCGAAAGCCGCGCTGCCATGTCGTTGATCGAATCCGGCAGGTCGTTGCGGTGCGAATGGTCGAGGTGGCGAAACAGATTTGTCAGCGTCGCCATCTGCCGGTGGATGACCACCAGGTGCCGGCGCGCATCGACCAGCGCCTGCCGCTCATTGTGCCATGCGTCGCAGACGATGCGGTCCTCGATGCCGTCGAGACTGTCGCTGAGTGATGCCAGTTCCGCCGCCATGCCGTCGAACGACTGCCCGACGACAGCCTCGATCAGCTCGGCCGGCGAGCGGAACTTGCGCGATCCGTTCTCGATCGCCTTGCGGATGTTGTCGACCGATTGCAGCGGTTGCTTGCGGGCGCCGACCAGCATCGTATCGTTGAGCGCGAAGCGGAAATGACCAAGCCCGCCGGCTTCCGCCGAATAGTCATGGCGCAGGTCCGGCAGATCGCCGTAGAGCCAGTCATCCTCGAGGTCGATATGGCAGCCATGGCTGGCGCCCAGGAAGGCTTCGCGCACCGGCGCCGGCAAGGCCTTATCGGCGCCGATCTCGTGGCGGGCGCGCATGTCGGAAAGCCGGTAGCTGCGCCATGTCCAGTGCGCGGCGGCGGCATCCCTGGTGCGCGCGCCCTCGGCGGTAAAGTGGTAGATGAAGAACAGCCCGTGCTCATCGGGCAGGTAAGGCGACAGGTCGGTGCCTTCGGCGGGGAGGGCGATATACATGGCGGCTTCGCCGGTCTCTGATGCGGTCGGGGTCGCGGGGGCGGCCAGGTCCGATTTCTAGCATGGCATCCCCGATTTAGTGTGACTGTTTCGTGACGGCGCCTTCCTACAGGACGCTGGTGATCCCGCCATCCACCAGCAGTGTCTGTCCGCTCACGAAACTGGCGGCGTCGGAAGCCAGGAACACGGCGGCTCCAGCAAGCTCCTGCACCTCGCCCCAGCGCCGCATCGGCGTGCGGCCCGTCAGCCAGCCGGAGAATTTCTCGTCGGCGACCAGCGCGGCGTTGAGCTCGGTCCTGAAATAGCCCGGCGCGATGGCGTTGACGCGCACGCCGTGCTGGCCCCATTCGCCGGCCATCGACTTGGTCAGCATGGTGATGGCGCCCTTGCTCGCCGCGTAAGGCGCGATCGAAGGGCGCGCGAGCACGCTCTGCACCGAAGAGACGTTGATGATCGCTCCCCTTTGGCGAGCGATCATGCCCTTTACGACGGCCCGGCTCACCTTGAACACGCCGTCCAGGTTGGTGGCCATCAGCGCGTCCCAGTCGGCGTCGCTAAAGCTTTCCAGCGGCGCCCGGCGCTGGATGCCCGCATTGTTGACCAGGATGTCGATCGGTCCGGTGCCCGTTTCCGCCGCCGCGACCGCCTTGTCGACCGACTGTGTGTCGGTCACGTCGATGACCGCTTCCGCGATCGAATGGCCCGCGGCGCGCAGCCTGTCTGCGGCCACTTTCAGATCGCCGGCCTTACGGCCGCCGATCGTGACGCGAGCGCCGGCGCTCGCAAGCGCCTCCGCGAAGGCCAGGCCCAGCCCGCGGCTGGCGCCGGTGATGAAGGCATGCTTGCCTTCGAGGCCGAACAGGCGGCCGAGATAGTCAGTCGAATGCAATTTGCACCTTCATCGATCGCGAACTGTCGGCCGCCAGCGCGAAGGCCCGTCTGGCCTCGGCAAGCGGCAGCACCAGCGTGCCGCGTGACTTGATGACATGCAAGGCGCTTTGTCGCCTTGGCGCCCGGCTGGCGGCCTCGGTTGTCGCGGCCGTCAGCCTCAGCGCTTCGGCCCGAACCCCGGATAGGGGTTGAGCCGCACGATCGCGGCAATATCCATCATGCCGGCCTTGACCAGCGGCAGGGTGGCGAGATGGCCGCGCACATCGGCTTCGCTGCCGGCTTCGAACATCATGCCGCTGCCGGGAATGTCGCCGCGATTCCAGATCTGGCGCACGGAGCCTTCCGCATAGAGGGTGCGGCGCTGTTCGGCCTCGTCAGGCAGAACGGGTGCGAAATCCGCGTCGGTGAACTTTTCCGTGTTGCGGGTGAGAAGGGCAAGGAACTGCATTTCGATCTCCTGTTGTCAGTGGTTGATGGCAGGAGATATCGCGCCGCATGGTCAGACTGTCCAAGACTTATTAGGCTAAAGTTGAGACCTGAGAGGACTTGGGTTTCGAGGAGCGAGAATGTTCGACCTGCGCCAGATCAGATATTTCGTCACCGTCGCCGAAACCGGCAATGTCGGTAGAGCCGCCGAATTGCTGCATATCTCGCAATCGCCGCTCAGCCGGCAGATCATGCAGCTGGAGCAACAGCTTGGCGTCGCCCTGTTCGAGCGGGCAAAGCAGCGCGTTCATCTCAATGCCGAGGGCCGCGCCTTCCTGACCGAGGCCCGTGCCTTGTTGTCGAATGCGAGCCGGTTGGAGGAGCTTGGCCGCAACCTGGCCAGCGGTTCCACCGGGCGCCTTGCCATCGGCTATGTCGAGGGTGCGGTTCATGCCGGGCTTGTCGCCGGCATGCTGCGCCAGTTCCGCCGCGACCGGCCGGATTTTCACCTGCAGCTGAGAAGCCTGCGCTCGGCGGCGCAGATGGAGGGGCTTCGGCAGCGCTCGCTCGATCTTGGTCTGGTGTATTCTCCCGCGGCTGCCGACGATCCCGATATCGCCAGCACGCCGCTGCGCCACGAGCCGCTGGTGCTGGCCATTCCCGAAGACGATCCGCTGGCCGATGTGGCTGATATCCAGCCGCACCATCTCGACGGCCGCGTCTGGATCACCGTGGTGCGCCAGCCCGACGACACCAATCGTGGCCAGTTCCTCGCCGCTTGCGCCGAGGCTGGCTTCGTGCCCGATATCGCTTATGAAACGGCCGACCCGCTGACCTCGCTCGGCCTTGTCAGCGCTGGCCTTGGTCTCGCCACCGTGCAGGCAAGCCTGCGCACTGCCGCGCCGCCCTCGATCCTGTTCCGCGACATGCCGTGGTTCGGGCGCATGGTTTCCATTCATCTCGCCTGGCGACGGCAGGACCGGCGCGCGGTTATCGCCGATCTGCGGGAGGCTGCTCGGAGGGAGGGGAGTAGGGAGTAGGGAAAAGCGTGCGCTCGGGCAATGCAAACGTACTGCCCCCTAGCTCTACATCTTGTCGATCACCGACTGGACGCCTTCCGTCGGCGCGTCGACCGACGACCCGGCCACCATGATGGCGGCGACGATGGCCTCGGGGTCGTTGACGACCAGCGGCTTCACACGCTGAGCGGTGTGAATGAAGCCTTCCCCAGCCATGTGATCAAGCAACGCCGTCATCGGGTCCCAGAATCCGTTGACATTGCCGAAGACGATCGGCTTGCGGTGATGGCCGAGCTGCGCCCAGGTCATGATCTCGACGATTTCCTCGACTGTGCCGATGCCGCCGGGCAGCGCCACAAAGGCGTCGGATTTCTCGAACATCTTATGTTTGCGCTCGTGCATGTTGTCGGTGATCAACAACTCGTCGAGCCGGTCAAGCGCGGTTTCGGTGGCTTCCCTGTTGATGAGGAAGCGCGGAATGATGCCGGTCACCTTGCCGCCGGCCTTGAGCGCGCCTTCGGCGACAGCGCCCATGATGCCTTTGGTGCCGCCGCCATAGACCAGCCGCAGCCCTGCCTTGGCAATTGAGCGTCCAAGCAGATGGCCGGCCTTGACATAGATTTCATCGCGGCCCGGAGACGAGCCGCAATAGACGCAGACGGATCGAATCGTGTTCATACGGATGATTGGTGATTGGGTCTGGAAGCCTGGTCAAGCCCAAAGGCTGACAAGGGCGGGCTTTTTCTTGTCGGCTTTGGCAAAACACGCTAGACCGGCGTTAGGTGGCTAAGGGGTAGGGAAATATGGCAATTAATCCATTGAAGGCGTTCCTGTTCGCGGCGGGTGGGACCGTCGCGGCGGCGGGAACCGCCTATGTATCGGGCGCGCTCGACCCGTATCTTCATCCCGCGCCGCCGGCGCAAGTGGCGGCCTTGACGCCGCCCGCGGCGCCGAAACCCGCCGACCCCGGCACGGAAGGGCGGCTGCCGGCTCCGGCGGTGCCGGCCGCTCCGGCCGCGGCACCCCAGGCGACAGCCCCGGCAGCACCCGCAACCGATGCGGCGGCGCCTGCGGCGCCCGCGACGGCGGGTCCGATCGCGCCGACTTTCGACGTCGTGCGCGTCGAGAGCAACGGCTCGATCGTCGTTGCCGGCAAGGCGGTGCCCAACTCGAAGGTCGAAATCCTCAACGGCTCAACGGTGATCGGCTCGACGGTGGCTGGTCCCGATGGCGCCTTTGTCATCGTGCTCGACGATCCGCTGAAGCCCGGCGACTATACGATCGCGCTGCGTTCGACCGTCGGCACGGTCGTGACCGCCTCGGCGCAGACTGCCGTGGTCTCGGTGCCCGCGAATGCGGCTGGCCAGGTGCTGGCCATGGTCGAGGAGCCGGGCAAGCCGGCCGAACTGTTGACGGTTCCGACACCCGAGACAAAGCCGGCGCCGGCAACCGGCGACCAAGCTGCTGAAGCGCCCGCGACGGTCGCTCCAGCGCCCGCCGCGCCGGCGCCGACCGCGCCAGCCGTGGTTGAGGCACAACCCGCTCCGGCGACACCGGCCGCGCCGGCTGTGGCTGAACCCAAGATCGTCGTCGAGGCGGTCGAAATCGACGGCAACAAGATTTTTGTCGCCGGCCTCGCCGATCCGGGCCGCAAGGTGCGCGCCTATGCCAACGACATTCTGCTCGGCGACGCACAGACGTCGCCGGACGGCCATTTTCTGGTCGAGGCGACGCGCGACATTCCGGTCGGCAGCTATACCATCCATGTCGACGGCCTCGATGCCGACGGCGTGAAGGTGGTGGCTCGCGCCGCCGTACCCTTCGAGCGCGAGCCGGGCGAGGCGGTCGCCGCCGTTGCCCCAGCCGGGACCAAGCCGGCCGAGACCAAGCCGGCAGAGACCAAGCCCGCTGCGCCTGCTGCCGCGGAGGCACCAGCCGCTGCGGCGCCTGCTGTTGCCGCTGCTGCTCCGGCGGAGTCCGCACCAGCCGCAGAGGCCCCGGCACCGGCCGTTGTCGCGGCAGCCACGCCGCCAAGCGACGTGCCCGAAGTCGTGTCGCCCAAGCTCGAACATGCCGACGGCGCGGTCGTCATTCGGCGTAACGATACGCTGTGGCGGATTTCAAGGCGCGTCTATGGTCACGGCGTGCGCTACTCCACCATATACCTCGCCAACCAGGACCAGATCAGGAATCCGAACCGCATCTGGCCGGGGCAGGTATTCAAAGTCCCGGAAAAGTCGAAGGAAGGTGAAGCCGCCGACCTCAAGGCGATGGGCGAGCAGGCGACCACTGCACCGGCGAAGACGCAATAGCGAGAGATCGGCAATTCCGGCGATCTACCCATCGGCCTAGCTTGCCCTGTCATCGCTCATCGTCTATCGCCGATGAACGATGACAGAATACATCCCCGTATCAGACCACGCCGCCTCGGCGGCGCCTGGCTGCATGCCGGACAGCCGCCTTGTCGCGGCGCGGTTCGCAGCGCTTGCGCATCCGGCGCGGATCGAGATACTGAGGCATCTGTCCGCCAGCAATTCCTGCTGCTGCCGTGAGGTTGTCGACCATTTCGATCTGGCGCAGTCGACCATCTCCCAGCATCTGAAAATATTGGTCGAGGCCGGCCTTGTCCGCTTCGAGCCCGATCGTCAACGATCGCGCTATGCCGTCGATCGCGCGGCACTTGCCGACGTATCGGCGTCGCTCGGCGCGCTCATCAATTCCTGCTGCTCCGGCCGCTGATCCTCTCACCCAAAAGGCAAGAAAAGTGGCCGAAAAAACCGTCTCCGCCGACACCTCGACACTCACGACATTGCGTAACCTCTGGCCCTATATGTGGCCGGCCGACCGCGCCGACCTTAGGGCGCGGGTGACCTGGGCGACGCTGTTGCTGGTCGTGGCCAAGGTGACGCTGGTCGCCGGTCCCTATTTCTTCAAATGGGCAACCGATGCGCTGGCGGGAGGCTTCAAATCGCCCCCGCCGCTGCCGTCGTTCATGCTCGCCCCGGTGATGCTGGTCATTGCCTATAATGTGCTGAGGCTTGTCCAGCTCGGCTTCAACCAGCTGCGCGACGCTCTCTTTGCCCGGGTCGGCCAGCATGCGGTGCGTCAGCTCGCCTTCCGCACCTTCGTGCACATGCATCAGCTGTCGCTGCGTTTTCACCTGGAGCGCCGCACCGGCGGCCTGTCGCGCATCATCGAGCGGGGCACCAAGGGCATCGAAACGATCGTGCGCTTCATCATGCTGAACACGGCGCCGACGATCCTCGAATTCGCGCTGACCGCCGGCATATTCGGTTTCACCTATGGCTGGAAATACGTGGCCGTGGTGGCGATCACCGTCTGCCTCTACGTCTGGTTCACGGTCAAGGCGAGCGACTGGCGCATCTCGATCCGCCGCGACATGAACGACAGCGACACCGACGCCAACACCAAGGCGATCGACTCGCTGCTCAATTTCGAGACGGTCAAGTATTTCACCAATGAGCGCATGGAGGCCGAGCGCTTCGACCGCTCGATGGCGCGTTACGAGATCGCCGCCACCAAGACCTGGACCTCGCTCGGCTGGCTGAACTTCGGCCAGGGCTTCATCTTCGGCGTCGGCACGGTCGTCGTCATGTGCATGTCGGCGCTGGAGGTGCACGCCGGCACCCAGAGCGTCGGCGATTTCGTTTTCATCAATGCCATGCTGGTGCAGCTTTCCGTGCCGCTCAACTTCATCGGCTTCATCTATCGCGAGATCCGGCAAGGGTTGACCGACATCGAGCACATGTTCGATCTGCTCGACGTGCCGCAGGAGATCGTCGACAAGCCCAACGCCAAGCCGCTGGCCGTGAGCGCCGGCAAGGTCGAGTTCCGCGACGTCCACTTCTCCTACGATCCGAACCGCAAGATCCTGAAGGGCGTCTCCTTCGAGGTGCCGGCCGGCAAGACCGTTGCCATTGTCGGGCCGTCGGGGGCGGGCAAGTCGACCATCTCGCGGCTGCTGTTCCGCTTCTACGACGTGCAGGGTGGCCAGGTGCTGATCGATGGCCAGGATGTGAGGGATGTGACGCAGGACAGCCTGCGCGCGGTGCTCGGCATGGTGCCGCAGGACACGGTGCTGTTCAACGACACCATCGCCTACAACGTCCGCTACGGCCGTGTCAGCGCCGGCGAGGAGGAGGTGCGCAAGGCCGCCGAACTCGCCCAGATCGGACCGTTCATCGAGAAGCTGCCGGACGGCTACAAGTCGATGGTCGGCGAGCGCGGGCTGAAACTTTCCGGTGGCGAGAAGCAACGCGTGGCGATCGCGCGCACCATCCTGAAGGCGCCGCCCATCCTGATGCTCGACGAAGCCACTTCGGCGCTCGACAGCCACACCGAACAGGAGATCCAGGCCGCGCTCGACCTGGTCAGCAAAGGCCGCACCACCATCGTCATCGCCCACCGCCTGTCGACGGTGATTTCGGCCGACGAGATCATCGTGCTCAAGGATGGCCAGATCGCCGAGCGCGGCACCCATGTCGAGCTGATGCGAAAGCACGGCCTCTACGCCTCGATGTGGGACCGCCAGCGCGAGGCGACCGAGGCCGAGGAGCGGCTGCGCATTGCCCGCGAAAGCGACGAACTGGGTGTCGTCGTGCGCAGGCGCACGTCGGAAGTGTCGTAGTCGGTGGAGTGCCAATCTCCCCCCTTGTGGGGGAGATGCCCGGCAAGGCAGAGGGGGGCTGTCCCGCGGTCATCTCCGGTTTCTTTCGGAGCAGGCGCCGCTGTCTGGGCCTTTCCACAAATCAATCGAGAATCCTGCTTGACCTCAACTTAAGTTGAGATTGTAGACCGTCGCTCGAGAGCCGCGAAACAGCATCCTCGAGGACGAGACAAATGGATATGAGCGTTACGAATCAGAACGTTAACGGCAGCAGCGTGTTCAGGGTCGACAAGTTCGTCGTACCCGCCGCCGCGCGCGAGGAGATCCTTAGCAAGGTCAGGACGACACACGAATTGCTGCGCCAGCAGCAGGGTTTCGTGCAGGATTTCCTGCTAGAGCAATTTTCGGGGCCAGGTGAATTCAATCTGGTGACGATCGTCGAATGGGAAAGCCAGGCGGCCGTCGACAAGGTCGTGCCGATCGTCAAGGCGGCGCAAGAACGCGTTGCCTTCAACCCGCAGGAGACGCTCGCCCGGCTCGGCGTCAGGGCCGACATCGCCAACTATCAGCGGGTTCCTGGGCTCTAGCCCGGCCAGCCGACACCGGGTGCCGGCGCTTTAATGCCGAGCACTTGGCCGGTGCGGGCATCGCTGACCATGTGCTCGAAGCCGCGCCATTCGGCGGCGGTGATGAACAGCGTTTTCCTGTCCGCACCGCCCAGCATGCAGGCAAAGCAGCCGCGATCGGCGGTGACGGTCTGCAAGACGTCGCCGCCTTCGCGCACCCGCACGCAGTGTTTGTTGGGCACGTCGGCGTACCAGGCCGCCCCTTCGGCATCGAGGCAGATGCCATCGGGATATCCGTCTAGCGCGGCCCAGACGCGCCGATTGGACATAGTGCCGTCGGCGGCGATGTCGAAACCGGTGAGCCGGCTGGCATGGGATTCGGCGATGATCAGCGTCTTGTTGTCGGGCGTCACCGCCATGCCATTGGCGAAGGCGATGCTGTCAGCCACTTGGCCGATCGTGCCCTCCGGCGTGATCAGCACGATGGTGCCGGGGCCGAAATGCTCGCCGGCAGCCGGCGCCGGCCCGCCGCCATTGACATAGATGTTGCCGCGTCCATCGACGACGATCTCGTTCCATGGGCTTTTGGAGAGGGCTCGCAGATCGGCATGGGTGACGAGCGAGCCATCGGCTTCCTGCCGCAACAGCAGGCCTTCGCGGCCCGCGATCACCAGCAGCCGGCCATCCGGCAGCCAGTCGATGGAGTAGGGCAGCACGGCCGGGATGGTGAGCATGACCTCGCTCTTGCCGCCTTCGTCCACAGCGATGATCTCGCCGGTGCCCCAGTTGCAGACCCACAGGCGTCCGTCATGCCAGCGCGGCGATTCGCCGAAGGCGAGACCGGTGGCAATGAGACGCTGGGGAAGCGGGTGAAGAGCGTGGTTCTGCATAGCGAGGAACTCCTTGTTGGACGACGGCTTGCAAGACGGCGTCGTCTCATCAAGGACGGGCGGGGGATGGGTGTCCCGACTTCAGCGTCAGCATTTTCGTTGGCCGGAACGCTGCCCCTCACTTTGAGGTCCCGATAGCTCAGGTTTGAATTCCTATATCCCATTGTGCTGCCGATATTGTTTCGTCACAATAACCCGTGGGAAGTTTTTCCTAGCACTTAGGGATTTTTGAATGTTTGGCTTTTTCTCCAGAATATCCAAGAGAATCGCCCAGGCTTCGTCTGGTGTCCAGTCTCCAGCAGCGAGGCATGCATCGAGACCCCGGTTCTTGTTGCCGGTGATCGTGCCCCGGTCGATCGTAGATGAGGCGAACGAAGAACCTTTCGAAGTCGCCTTCGCTGTTGAGAAGTTCATCCAAAGCATGGTTTCCGAGGGGCTTTACCGTAAATGGGAGATTAACCCGAAGGCGATGCAGGTCTCCCATGCTGATTTGTATTCGGCGGAGGTAAAGAACGGTGGCCATAGTCAATTCATCCATAATGCCGGCGAGGAGTTCGACGCTATGGTTGCAAACGCCCGCGCGGCTCTGACGGCCATTGGCGCAAAAGGGCAATTGGCGGCTCTCGAAAAGATGTCCACCTGGGTCGCCGATCACCCTGACGAGGCCGAAGAACAGACTGGCTTCGAGGGCGGCCGCGACGATTTTCTCGATACACTTGACCATGCGTTCTACGACGCCGACGAAGCTTCACCAATGATCGAGCTGTTGGCGCGCTGGATCGTGTCCTGGCCTGACCTGCGAGTTGTCGAAGACGAGACCTTCGATGAGGCCATACTTCAGTTGGCAATGGCCAATCCTCGTCGTGAACCTCGGCTCCTCCATCAATCGATCGCCGAGCTGGTCGGTCAGATGATCAGCGCTCGGAACGTGGGAGTCAGTCTCGCTTGCGCCAATGCAACGCCGCCGGAGGTCAGATTGTTGCTGGGCATGGCCAGGATGCTGGATGTCGATGGCGAGAAGCAATTGGTTTTTCAACTCCGGACCAATTCGAATGAGCCTCGCCTGTGCGTTGCAACGGGCAGCCACGCAGCATTTTATGAGTGCATACCTCCAGAGGCACCAGCGATTATTCGCCCCGGTGAAAACCTATTCACAGCCGGCGCGCCGCGCGTTGGCCGCAGGCTCGGGTACGCGGACGGGCAAATGGTAGCAAAAGTGATTGAGCTAGCGGAGGAGTATCATGCGCCGGTTGCCGTCGATCTTCTGTTGCGAAAGATTGGGGTCGATCCGACCAAGGCTATCGTTTCGGCGAATTCGGTCGTTCAGCGTGCGGAGGGGCCGGTTGTGAATTGGGTGGTGATGGCTGGTGGTCACGCTTTTCTCTTCCAGTCGTACCCGGATCGTGGCGTGCTGCTCCGCGGCGACCACGAAGAAAGTCTTGCGGAGGTTCATCGAAATGAGCTTCAGGAGTATTTTGACCTCACCGCGGCAGCTGGCGAATAAATTGTTCGTGGTGGATCCGAGCAGGCCCTTCAGCTGCCATTGCTTACTCGAGAAGAACACTTCATCGGCGTGGCGGCGCTGAGCGATGCCACTTGCCGGTGCCGCTCTGCTCGACGACCAGCACGGGTCGCCATCGCGGCGAAAGCTGGCGACAAACTCGCGCCGCCGATTGTCGCGTTGCGGGCAGGGGGTGTTTCCGCTATTGAGGCCGGACCTGAAACAGGGACCGCCCCCAGCCCATGAGCCTTGTCGACACGGTCAAGAACGCGTTCGTACCGATCCATCGCGAAGGCTATCCCTTCATCGCGGCCTTTGGCGCGGCGACGCTGTTCCTCGGCTATTTCTCCTCGATCCTGTTCTGGGTCGGCCTGATCCTGACCGCCTGGTGCGTCTATTTCTTCCGCGATCCCGAGCGCGTCACGCCTGTCGACGATCGCCTGGTGGTAAGCCCCGCCGACGGCATCATTTCGGCGGTGGGGCCTGCCGTGCCACCGCGCGAGCTTGGCCTCGGCAATGTCGAGATGACCCGCATCTCCGTGTTCATGAACGTCTTTTCCTGCCACGTGAACCGCTCTCCGGTGCGCGGCCGCATCGCCAAGATCGAGCATCGCCCTGGAAAGTTCCTCAATGCCGAACTGGATAAAGCGAGCACCGAAAACGAGCGCAATGGGCTGGTCATCGAGAGCCCCAACGGTACGGTGGCGGCAGTCCAGATCGCCGGCCTGGTGGCGCGCCGCATTGTCTGCTGGACCGAGGCCGGCGCTTCGATCGGCACCGGCGAGCGTTTCGGCCTGATCCGTTTCGGCTCGCGTGTCGACGTGTTCCTGCCTTTGACCGCCACGCCGCGCGTTGCCGTCGGCCAGACGGCCGTCGGCGGCGAAACGGTGCTGGCCGAATTCGGCGGCATCGCCGGCACGCCCCTCGTACGGATTTCCTGACCGGTGGGCACGCAGTATAAAAAATTCGAGGCCCATGCCAGCGGCGGTCCCCGCATCCGCGAGATCCCGATGCGCATGGTGCTGCCCAACCTCGTCACCGTGCTTGCCATCTGCGCCGGCCTGTCCGGCATCCGCTTTGCCTTCGAAAACCGCTTTGAAACCGCCGTTGTCATGGTGCTGCTTGCCGCCTTCCTCGACGGCATCGACGGTCGCCTGGCACGAATGCTGAAAGCCACCTCCAAATTCGGCGCGCAGATGGATTCGTTGGCCGACATCGTCAATTTCGGTGTCGCGCCAGCGCTGGTGCTTTATGCCTTCCTGCTCGACCGTGCCGGCTCGCCGGGCTGGATCGCGGCACTTTTGTTCGCGATCGCCTGTGGTTTGCGGCTGGCGCGCTTCAACGTGCTCGACGACGAGAAGGCCGAGCGCCCGATATGGCAGAGTGA
The DNA here is from genome assembly GCF_004794715.1 of Mesorhizobium sp. M8A.F.Ca.ET.207.01.1.1. Lineage (NCBI taxonomy): Bacteria > Pseudomonadati > Pseudomonadota > Alphaproteobacteria > Hyphomicrobiales > Phyllobacteriaceae > Mesorhizobium > Mesorhizobium sp. M8A.F.Ca.ET.207.01.1.1. The sequence goes on from NZ_SRUS01000001.1 coordinate 199,919, forward strand.
ATATTTCGTCGGTGTGCCGGCGCCTGCTGGCGCCGTGCTGGTGATGCTGCCGCTCTATCTCTATTTCCTGCGCCTTGGGGCGGAGCCCAGCCGGCCGGCCGCCTTCGTCGCCACCGGCTTCACCATCCTGGTCGCCTTCCTGCTGGTCAGCCGGTTGCCGGTCTATTCCGGCAAGAGCGTCAAGATCCCTGGCGACAGGGTGCTGCCGGTCATCCTCGCCGTCGTGCTCTATATCCTCCTGCTGATGACCTATCCCTGGTACACGCTGACGGCATCGGTCGCGGGCTATCTGATCTTCCTGCCGTTTTCCGTGCGTGCCTACTCCAAGCGCGCCAGGCTGGAAGGCGAGAAGGTGCCGCCTTCGGATATAGGTTAGGGTCGCAGACCACGGACCAACAAATCGGTCCAGGCGGACGCGAAGCGTTCGTCGCTGACCTCGATCGAGCGCTCGGCCCAGATCGCTTCGAAGACGCGGAACATGGCGACGCTGCCGACGATGACGGCGGAGACCGCGTCGCTGTCATGGGGACGCAGTTCGCCCTGGCGCTGGCGCTCCCGCAACCATTCGGCGACTGCGTGGTACGTGCTCTGCATGATCTCGCCACGCGCCGAGGCTTTCAATTCCGGAAAGGGCTCAAGATCGCGCCACAGGATTCTGAGCACGTCGCGATTCGCGCCGAGTTTTTCCAGCATGCTCTCCACGATCCGCCGCGCCCCCTGATCGACAGGAAGCACCTGTTCGCCAAGCTCGGCGCGTCCTTCCCGCGCCGTTCCAACAAACCGGTCGATAGCCGCGGCAAGCAGCGCCTCCTTTGAGGGAAAGTGCTTGTAGAGCGCACCCGAGCCACGCGACAGGCCGGCGGCTTCCTGAATTTCGGGAACGCTGGTCCGGTCATATCCGCGCTCGGCGAACAGGCGAATGGCTTCGCGTAAAATGCGCTCGCGTCCGGCGGATGGCGGCTTCATGGCTATTCCTGTCACTCGATCCTGGTGGTGGAGATTCGGCGCCCGACAGTACCATTCTCGCGCGAAATCGTAGGATCGCTCACGGCGCGCATCCACCCTGCTCGGAAAGCCATGCCTTCCATGTTCTTTCTCCCAGCCGTTCGCTGGTTTCGACCAGGCCCAAGGAAAGGCTTATCTTTCGACTCACCGGAAACGGCAGAATGAGGCGCCGGAGCCCGAGCACATCCCGGTATTGTCGAGCGAATGTCGAGAACGGCATCACCTCGGGTCCGCCGATCTGCGGGCGGACACCGCGTTCCCCGTCGCTGACAGCCTGGGCCAGATAACTGGCGACATCGCGTGTATCGACAGGATTTGAGGGCGAAGTCGGCAGCAGCCAGACCGGCGGCGTCGCGCGGATGACCGACCAGGAAAGTGGCGACTCTCGCACAAGCTGCTCGCCCGCCAGCTTCACGCGGCTATAGGGCAGGGTGCTGAAGTCGAGGCCGACGATCGACACGAAGATGAAATGCGAGACATTGGCGCGCTGCGATGCGGCAAGCAGCCGCCGCGTGCCTTCGACGTCGACATCCGACGGACTGGAGAAGAAATCGATCGGCCGCATACCGCGCCTGGCGATCGGCGACAACGTTGCGGCATGGATGACCGTATCGACGCCGCCAAGGGCTTCATCAATGCCTTCGCCCGTTGCGAGGTCGCCAAGCGCCCATTCGACCGCCCATTCGACGGCGCGGTCCAGCCTCGCTTCCCTGGCCAGCAACCTGACAGTGTGCCCGGACGCGGTCAGTGCCGGCACGAGATCGTGTCCGAGATGCCCGGTGCCGCCGGTGACGAGGATCTTTGCCATGCTGGATCTCCTCGCCGTGCAAAGGAGGTGTCATGTCGCGCTGGCAGAAATATGCATGCTCAGCCTGCCTTAGTGAGTGAATACTCTCTCACCTTAGATTTGTCCATCTGAATCGCTGCGGCAGGATGGCGCGGTCCTTGGTCATGCGAAGACGACAGCGGGCCTCGAAAGGGGGCGTAGGTGGCAACTAAGCCGCCACGCCAAGCCCCAGCCGGTCGATCGCCAGTTTCCTGGTCGATACATAGTCGGTCTTGCCCGAACCGAGCACCGGGATTTCCTCGACCTTGACGATGTCGTTGGGCACCATCAGTTCGGCCGCACCGGCCTTTTTGCCGAACTGCCGCAGCTCCTCGGCGCTTGCTTCGTCTGCGGTGGTGACCAGCACGATGCGCTCGCCCCGCCTCTTGTCCGGCACCGCCACCGCCGCATGGTGTTCTTCCGGCCACAGCGACTGCACCAGCATCTCCACCGCGCCCAGCGACACCATCTCGCCCGCAACCTTGGCGAAGCGCTTGGCGCGGCCACGAATGGTGATGAAGCCTTCGCGGTCAACGGCGACGATGTCGCCCGTGTCGTGCCAGCCGGTCAGCGGCTGCAGTTCGCCGGGGCGGTCCGCGGTCATGTAGCCCATCATCATGTTCGGCCCGTCGAGCCACAACTGGCCGGCATCATTGATGCCTTCGACCGGCTCCAGCTTCATGCGGATGGCCGGCAGCAACCGCCCGACCGTGCCGTCGCGGCCGTGGATCGCGGTGTTGACGGCAACCACGGGCGCTGCCTCGGTCAGCCCGAAGCCCTCGATGATCTCGGCCTGGAAGCGTTCACGATAGGTGCGGCGGGTGTCCGGCTTCACCGCCTCGGCGCCGGCAACGACGAAGCGCAGGCTGGAAAAATCCCCGTCCTTGGCAGTGCGCGCATAGTTGGCGAGAAACGTGTCGGTGCCGAACATGATGGTCGGTTTCACCTTGCGCGCGATCTCGGGGATGATCTTGTAGTGGAGAGGCGAGGGATAGAGGAACAGTTTTACCCCGGTGACCAGCGGCAGGATGGTGCCACCCGTCAGGCCGAAGGAATGGAACACCGGCAGCACGTTGAGCAGGATGTCCGCCGGCGAAATGGTGATCCGCGCCTCGGCCTGCATGGCATTGGCGAGAAGGTTCTTTTGCGACAGAACGACCGCCTTCGGCGTGCCTTCCGAACCCGAGGTGAAGAGGGTCACGCCCGGCCTGGCCGCGTCCTGCCGTTGCAGTGGCAGGCGCCACAGCAAGGCGGCGGCAAGCTTGTCCAGCGTGGTGACGCTGGTCCGCACATCTTCCAGCCACAGCAGCCGGGCGCCGCCCGTTTCGGCCGCGGCGACGATATCGGCGAGATCGGCCTTCTCGACAAAGGCACGCGAAGAGACAACGGTGCGGATGACGGCCGTCCGTATCGCTGCGGTGACGCTTGCCGGCCCGGCCGTGTAGTTGATCATTGCCGCCACCCGGCCCGCCGAGAGAAGGCCGACGAGCGACAGCACGACGCCATTGGCGTTGGGCAGCATCACCCCCACCGCTTCGCCCGGCGCCGTCACCGCCTCGAAGCGCCTGCCCAGCACCCGTGCGCCGATGAACATCTTGCGGTAGCTCAAGGCCCCCGAGATGACATCTTCGATGATGGTGTGCGAGGCGCCGACGCGGTCGGCGGCGTCGCGCATGGCCAGGAACAGCCCGCGGTCGAGGTCCGTGCCGAAAAGCCGGGCCTCGGCGACGCGGTCGAACAGTGCATTGGTGTTCGAGGCCTGGTCGGGATTGCGCGCCACCAGTTCGGCGATCGTCATCGGCTCCAGGACGCTGATCGACAGCCGTGGAAACCAGTGCCGCGGTGCCCTGTCCGCCGGCGTCAGCGAGACCGGCAGATTGCGCGCGCCGGCAACGAAGATCGGCACGATGCGGGCGTCGGCCTGCATGGCGATGCGGGTGACGGCGCGAAACAGCCGGAACGTCTTGACGTCGGGCTCGACCGCGTCGGGAAGATAGACGGCGAGCCGCCCCTTGCCCTTCAGCACGCGCACCAGCCGGCGGCTGACGAAGACATGTTCTGCATTGAAGGCAATGGTGCGGCCGAGTTCGCGCCAGGGCTCGAGCCATGGCGAGCGGGCCGAGACCTCGTCGAGTATATGCAGCGTGTCGTCCGGCAGTAGCGACAGCATCAGCGCCGGCTCGAAGCGCGACTGGTGCGAGATGACATAGATGACCGGCACCGGCGCCTTGCCAGCGATCCGGATGCGATTGTCGCTGATCCGGTAGGCGAGCTTGAACGGCACGTAGAGCAGCGCCTGGGTGAAGCGCAGGCCAAGGCGGAACTTTTCCATTGCCCCGATCAGCAGCCAGGCCACAACCAGACCCGCAAGCAGCGCCAGTGTCAGGATCATGCCGCGTCTCTCCCAACGGTTTTGTCCTCGCGGCTCTTGCGGCCGCTTCGGTGGCAGAGCCTAGCGGAAGTCGGGGCAAGGTCAATGCGGAAGGGGTGCGCTTCACGCCGCCTTCAGCCGCCCGCTGATGAAGCGGAATTCCTGCGTCTTGCCGCCATAGCCATAGGCGGCTGCCGGGACCTCGTGCACGAAAGCATAGCTTTCCTGATGCACGCCGCCGAGCAGGCGGCCAAAGGCATCGAAGATCGCCTTGAGATAGGCTTCCAGTTCGAGCTTGGTGTTGGTGCCGTCGACCACCTTGATGTCGAGCCAGAACGTGTTGGTGCCGTGTTCGGCGAGCGACTTGCCGCCGGCGAACCAGTGCAGCGGATCGAGATAGGACACGGCAACCGCGGTGATCGTCGGGTCCTTGCGCAGATGCGTGGCGGTGATTTCGGTTATCTCCCTGGCGATGCTGGCCGACAGGGTTGCGTCCGGCTTACCCGTGACGCTGACATTGATGATAGGCATTTTTCATCTCCTTGGTTTCCAGCGGCGTCGTTCGCCGTTGGAGAGACCATGCCATTGTCATTGGATCAAAAAAATCGAATTGTTTTCAATAAACAGTTCGATAGTATCGAATTATGGAAACGCTCGATCCTGACCTGCTCAGAACCTTCCTTGCTTTCGTCGACAGCGGTTCGCTGGCGCAGGCGGCAGCCAGTGTCGGACGCTCGCCATCGGCGGTGACCGCCCAGATGCAGCGTCTGGAGGAGATTGTCGGCGAGCCGCTTCTGGCGCCGCAGGGTAGGGGGCGCGGCCTGACGCCGGCCGGAGAGGACCTTGTCGGGCATGCCAGGCGCATTCTTGCCGTGCATCGCGAGGCGTGGCTGGCGCTGAAGGGCGCACGCGCCGCTGGGCGCGTCGCCATCGGCACGACGCAGGATTTCGCCGACAGCGGCCTGCCGGACCTGCTGCGTGCCTTCGCCTCCAGTCATCCGCGCGTCAGGATCGAACTGCGCGTCGGCCGCTCCGCCGAACTGGCGCAGGCGTTGCAGGCCGGCAGCCTCGATCTGGCGATCGTCATGCGCCAGCACGCGGCGCCTGACGAGGTCGGCGTCCTGCGTGAGCCGATGGTATGGCTGTGTTCGGGGAAGGGCTTGGCCTCGCGCCAGGAGGAACTGCCGCTGGCGCTGCTCGACCCCTATTGCGGTTTTCGCGAGGCCGCACTCGCCGCCCTCGACGCCGCCGGCCGCCGCTACCGTATCGCCGCCGGCAGCGCCAGCCTTGCCGGCCTGCGCACCGCGGTGAACGCCGGTCTGGCGCTGACCTTGCGAACCCCGCGCTTTGCCCATTCCGGCATTGTCGAGGCGCCCCGCGAGCTCGGCCTGCCGCCGGCTCCGATGGCCGAGTTCGCGATCCGGCTGCGCTCTGGCGCCGATGCGTCCGCACGCGATCTTGCCGCACTGCTTGGCGGCAACCTGGCTCTGTCGGAACCGCTTGGCTGAGTTGGCGATGCGCGGCGTCCGCCGCCTATTGCAAAGAAAAAGCCGACCTTGCGGTCGGGCCTGTCTATTGCAAAGAAAAAGCCGACCTTGCGGTCGGGCCTGTCTATTGCAAAGAAAAAGCCGACCTTGCGGTCGGGCCTGTCTATTGCAAAGAAAAAGCCGACCTTGCGGTCGGCTTGGGAGTAGGACGGGCCGAGGGGTTTGGGGGGACTTGGGGGGGTGGCCCGTCGCATCAATAATGTCTCAGTCCGTCGATGGTTCCGTGACTGTGTCATTTTTTTTGGAAATATTTGACGATCCCTGCCGCGAGCGTGCCTTCAGCCAATCGCGGCCGGCGTGGGCGAAGACCGCGCAGAGCACGACGGCGCCCCCGACCATGCTGGCCACTGGCGGTATTTCGGCCAGGAACAGGAACGCAAACAGGATCGCGAACGGCACTTCCGCCGAGCCGAGCAGGCCGGATTCGGGCGCCGGGATGAGCCGCGAGCCTTCCGTCCACAGGATGGAAGCCAGCGCGAAGGACGCGCCGAAGGTGGCAAGCAGAACGGCGTCCCTTGGTGAAACCGCAAGCGGATCGGTGACGAACCAGCCGAGTATGAACAACAGGAAGGCCGAAACCGCGCCGGCCCACACCGCCGGCGTGTCGCGGAACGCGCGCACCATGATCATGTAGAGCGCACTGCCGGCCGTCATCAGCAGCGCCAGCCCGTCGCCGAACAGATTGCCGGTGCTAAAACCCGACCAGACCATGATGGCGACCCCGCATAGCGATACCGCCGCCGCCACCATCGTCTGCAGGCGGAACGGCTCGCGCACCAGCATCCAGGCCAGCAGGGCGGCAATGAAGGGCGACGTCGCGTAGATAACCGCGACATTAGCGACGAAAGTGAACTTGAAGGCAGAAATGAAGGCGATGCTGGCCAGCGCGCCTTCCACCGCCAGCAGCCAGCCGCGCCAGCCAAGCCGCAGCGGCTCACGGTTGCCGGCACGGTGGCGGCGCCACAGCACGTAGAGGCTGATCAGGATCGAGCCGACAAAGCCGCGCCAGCAGGTGATCGTCAGCGGATCGGCATGGATCGACTTGGTCAACACGCCGGTCAGCCCGAAAACCGCCGCCGAGGATGACACCAGCATGATGCCGAGCGTGCGTTCGGTGGTTTCCGCGGCGGCCGTGATCTCAGTCATGCCCGCAGCCTACCTTGCCCGGTCCTGACATCGTCGTGTCGGCAGTAAACGGCCATCCACATCACAGCCGCTTGCGGAAATGCTCGCCGCCGACGATCAGCAGGCCGGCGGCGACGATGAGGGCGGCACCGAAAAAGACCTCACGGCGCGGCACGTCGCCCCAGATCGCGAAGCCGAGCGCGAACGCCCACAGCAGTGATGTGTATTCGAGTGGCGCCAGGATCGATGCCGGCGTGCGCTTCATGCCTTCGAAGAGGAGATACTGCGCCAGCCCGCCGAGCGCGCCGACGCTGGCAAGAAGCAGCAATTGCGTCAGGTCCGGCGTGTGCCACCACAACAGCGCCGGCACCGCCGAAAACACCAGGAAATAGAAATTGTTGAGGAGAAGCTGGATCATCGAGCGCTCCGCAAGCGCGGTCCTGCGCAGGAGCACGATGGCGATGCCCCACAAGAAAGCCGCCGTCAGCACCAGCAATACGGGTACCGACAAGCCGAGACGGGTGGGATCGCAGGCGACAAAGACACCGGCAAAGCCGACCAGAACCGCCAGCCAGCGCAGAGCAGGCACCTTTTCGCCGAGCAGGATCACGGAAAGCACGATGACGATGATCGGAGCCGCGTAATAGACCGTGGTCAGTTCGGCGAGCTGCAGGCTGCGGGCGGCATTGTAGTAACAAAGCCAGGCGGCAAGCGTGAAGGCGCTGCGCACCAGCATCGGCAACACGACCGGCGAGCGCATGGTATCGGCGAACAATCGCCGCCCGCCGATCACCGCGCAGGCGCCGAGAATGGTGATGGAGCGGAAGAACATGATCTGCCAGACAGTCAGCCCGGCAACCAGCAGCTTGATCGAGGCATCCTGCGTCGAAAACAGGAAATAGGCCGCACCCGTCAGCAGGATTCCGGCGAGAACCCTTTCGCGTGTATCGAGAATGGCGATATCGGCCATAAGGCGTGCGCCTGCTTGCGTGAAGGCGGCTCCAGCCCCTGTCGGCTCCGCTCCCGCCAGCTATACGGGCGAAATTCTCTGCGGCGCTGCTCCAGCGCCGCGCTTGCGTTTGGGGCAGGGACCTGTCCCGGACACGGCTTCTGGCGCGGCGCGGCTGATTGGTTTAGCATCGTCTCATAAGGCCGTGAATGAAGGGCGGGCGCGTAGAACGCCGGGGAACGGACAAGGGAATTGCCGCTCAGCTGGTGCCAGATGTAGCATGCGCGGCGCGCGGCCTGACGCGCCGCTTGCGCCAGAGCGGACATTGCTGGGAGAAGGCCGATGCGGAAACTGCAGTCGCAAGGCGTCCATCACATCACGCTGGTCGGCGCCGGCCGCCAGACCTCGATCGATTTCTGGGAAGGTCTGCTTGGCATGCCTTTCATCTTCGAGCAGCCCAACCTCGACAAGCCGAGCGAAAGCCATCTGTATTTCGATCCCGGCGACGGCCGGCTGATCACCATCTTCACCGACGAGACCCGCACGGCCGTGAAGCGCCGCACCCCGACCGAGCCGGGCTGCGTCCATCACATCGCCTTTGCGGTATCGCGCGTCATCTTCCTGCAGGCGGTCGCCCGGCTCGACGAGCGCGCCGTCAAGCACAGCGGCGTCAAGGATCGCGGCTTCATGGATTCGATCTACTTCGAGGATCCGCTCGGCCTGCTGATCGAGCTTGCCTCCTACCGCTTCGAGCCGCCCGCCGGTTTCACCCATGCCGACGTCTTGATGGAGGCGCATAAGCTTCGCGTCGCGCGTGGCGACTACAATATCGCCGAAGTGCATCTGGCTGACGCCATCCAGGCTCTGGTGGAACGCGTGCGCGCGACATTGTCGGCCGACCGGGCACCCAAAAATCCATATTGAGCGCTGAACAGGCAAGGGAGGAATATGTGGCAAAGGCAATGACGAAGAGCGCAAGCAAGCCGGTGGGCAAACCAGCGTCAAAACCGGCGGCAAAAGCCGCCGCCAAACCAGCGGCAAAAGCAGCCGCCAAACCAGCGGCCAAGACGGCGTCAAAGGCAGCCGCCGGCAAGACGGTGGCCAAGGCCAAGGCGAAACCGGCAAAGAAACCGGCACTGACCATCAGCATGCTGAAGCCGAGCGTCAACAACATGACCGTTCGCGTCTTTGCCCGCGCCGCCGGGCTCGACCATGCGGAGACCGATGCGTGGGGGCTGACGCGCTCGCCGGAATACATGGCGCGCAATCCGGCCCATCTGACGCCGATGATCGAGGACAAGGGCCTGCCGCGCGGCGTGCTTTGGGAGAGCTGTGCCATCATGCAATATCTTTCCAACAAGCATGGGTTGGAGAAGTTCTACCCCAAGGCCCCAGCAAAGCGGGCAATGATAGACAGCGCCATGTTCTACCTGATCGGCACGCTCTATCCCTATGTGGCGCGCGCCACCTATCCCGCGCTCGGCTTCCCGCAATATGCCGGCGAGGTCGGTCACAGCGACGCCCACCCGGACAGGAAATCGGAGGCACAGAAGGCGGCGGTCGCTGCCATTGCCGAACCGCTCGAGGTCTTCCACTCCTTCTTCCGCGACGGCAAGCCGTTCATCGGTGGCAAGAACCCGTCGATCGCCGACATCCGCCTGGCGGCGACCCTCGAATTCCTCGCCGTCATCGACTACGCCCTACCCAAATGGGCGAAGGAGTACATGGCGGCCATGGAGAAGAAGCTCGGCAAGGCCTATGCCGGCCCAGCCGGCGACGTGCGCGGCTACATCGCCCATGTGAGGTCGCAGGCCAAGGCGTGATTCCAACCCGTTGATGGGGCGGTGAGCTGCGGAAGCAGCCACCGACTGATTTCACCGGTGGCGTCACGGTTCCCCGCCAGCTTGAAGTTGGCGGGGCTTGCGTTAGTCTGGGCGCGGATGCAGTCGAATTTTTCTCTCGACCGGCTTGAACGCTGGAGCGGTGGCGTGGCCGCCGCGGCCCTGGCGGCAACGCCCGAAGACTTGTCGGCCCGCTTCAGCGCGGCGGCAGGCGTGCTGCTTGGCTCGGATCGTGTCTATGTTGGCTTCTATCGTCGCGATATAACGTCCCTGACCATCGACGATGCCGGACCCGATCGCTGGAACCGCGACTATGATGCGCGCATCTATCGCCAGGATCCCTTCTTTCAGAGGTTCGCCAGCACCAGACAGGATTTCCTGCTGCCCTTGTCGGCTCTCAGCCACGGCGATTTCCAGCGCACGCCCTATTATCGCGAATTCTACGGGCCCTCCGGCAGCTTCGATGAAATAACGGGCGTCTTCAATCTCGACGGACTGACGGCCGGCTATGTGACCTTTCTGCGCCGCAACGGCGCACCGCGTTTTGGCGAGCATGATCTGGCCGTGGCCGGCGCGGCGAGCAGCGCGACGAAGCTCATTCTGCAAAGGCTGCTTCATTTGTGCCGCCTTCGGGACAAGGGGTCCGCACTCGAAGCCGCGGGGTCGCAACTGAGCGCCCGGGAAAGGCAGATCGCGCGGCTGCTGATCGAGGGCGGCAGCGCCAAGACGATTGCGCGAAACCTGTCGATTTCACCCGGCACCGTGCGCAACCACATCAAGCAGGTCTACCGCAAGCTCGGTGTGCACTCCCAGGTCGAGTTGCTGGCCGCCGGCTGGGAGGCTCCGCGCACCTGACGGTGTCGTTTTGCCAGCTTCACTGTCCCGTCACGACGCGTGTCCACATGCGGTTCTGCAGGCGCAGCAGCTTTGCGTCGTTGTTCTCGACCACGAACAGCTTGGCCTTTACGTCATCGGGTGGGAAAACGCCGGGATCCTTGGCGACGGCCTGATCCATCAGCGGCAGGGATTCCGGGATCGCATTGGCATAGGAAACATAGCTGGAATTGGCCGCCGCTATGTCGGGCCGCAAGTTGAAATCGATCCAGGCCTGGGCATTCTCCGGATGCGGCGCATCCTTCGGCACCGCCATCGTATCGAAGTTTATCAGCGTGCCTTCCCTGGGAATGGAATAGGCAATCTCCAGCTTCTTCGCGGATTCCGCCGCGCGGGTCTTCGCCTGCAATATGTCGCCCGACCAGCCCAGCACGACACAGATGTCGCCATTCGCCAGGTCGTTGATGTATTTCGACGAGTGGAAGTAACGGATATAAGGCCGCACCTTGCCCATCAGTTCTTCAACCTTGGCGAGGTCGTCCGGACTGGTCGACCTGGGGTCGATATGGAGATAGTTCATAGCTATCGGAATGATCTCCGCCGGGGCATCGATCATGGCGACGCCGCAATCGGAGAATTTCTTGACGACGTCGACGTCGAAGACCATGGCGAACGAATCTGTCGGCGCGTCCGGCATCCGTTGCTTGATGGCAGCGACATTGTAGCCGATGCCGTCCGTGACGGCCATGTAAGGCACTGCGTGCAGGTTCTGCGGATCCGCGCCCGCGATCAGCGACAAGGCTTGCGGATCGATTTTCGAGTGGTTTGAAAGCTTCGATCCGTCGAGTGGCAGGAAAGCGCCCGCCTTCACCTGGTTCTTCAGAAACGGAAAGGCCGAGGGATACACCACGTCATACCCCGAGCCGCCGGTGAGCAGTTTCGTCTCAAGGACCTCGTTGCCGTCATAGACATCGTAGCGGACCTTGATACCTGTCTCCTTCTCGAACTTCTCAGCCGTGTCCGGCGCGATATAGTCGGACCAGTTGTAGACGTTGACGACCTTCTCGTCGTCCGCCCGGGCGCCGCCGAAGCAGATGCCGCAGGCAAGCGCAGCGCTCAGGATTGGGATGAGCAGGGAGCGCATGAGTGTCCTCCTTTCGCGGGTGCGGCCGATGCGGCGCACCGTTCCAATTTCACTTTCGGCACGCTTGCCGCTCAACGCCGCTGCGGCGCATAAACGGGTAAGGTGATACAGGCGACATTGCCGCCGCCGAGCAGAATTTCGCGGGAGTTCTCGATGCCGACGATCTTGTGGTCGGGGAACAGCGTGGCCAGCTGTTGCTTTGCCTTCCGGTCGAGATCGCAGCCGAACTCCGGCACCACCACGACGCTGTTGCCCGGATAGTAGTTGATGTAACTCGCCGCGATCCGGTTGCCCGTTGGCCGCGCCCAGGTCGAATCGACCCGGTCCAAGCCCTCGCTTTCCTCGGCCGTCATTTCGATCGGCAGGGGATGGTGCAGCCGATGAACCTCCAGGCTGCGGCCACGCGCGTCACGGGCCGAACGCAGCACCTCCTCGGCTTCGCGCACGATCTCATATTGCGGGTCGTCCCGCTCGTCGGTCCAGCTCAGCGCCGCGACGCCCGGACGAACGAAGCAACAGAGATCGTCGACATGACCATCCGTCTCGTCGAAAGCAAAGCCACGCGGCAGCCAGATGATGTCGTCGACGCCGAGATAGTCGCCAAGCCGGCTCTCCACCTCGGCTTTGCCGAGTTGGGCGTTGCGATTTCGATTGAGCAGGCATTGCTCGGTCGTCATCAGCGTTCCCTGGCCATCGCATTGCAGGCCGCCGCCCTCGGCGATCAGCGGCGCGCGGTAGCGGTCCATCCTCTCGATCTCGAGCACTTTTTGTGCGGCAAGGTCATCGAGATCCCAAGGCGAGTAGAGGCCGCCGTCAAACCCGCCATATGCGTTGAAGATCCAATCGACGCCGCGCACGCCGCCTTGGTCGTTGACGACGAAATTGGGGCCGCTGTCGCGCAGCCAGGAATCGTTGGTGGACATCTCCACGACGCGCACCTCGGCGGGCAAGCGCGCTCTGGCGTTCCGCCATTGGCGGCTGGATGCCGCCACGGTCACGGGTTCGCTTTGAGCGATCGCGGCGGCGACGTCGGCGAACAGCTTCTGGGCGGGCTTGGCGCCCTGGCGCCAGGTGTCCGGCCGCTCCGGCCAGATCAGCCAGCAGCCTGATTTGGGTTCGAATTCGCCAGGAGCGCGAAACCCATCCTGTCTCGGTGTGGTCGAGAGCGTATGTGACATTGTGGGACTGCCGGAAAATGGAACGACGAAACTTTCCCGGATCAGAAGGTTTTGGGGCCTTGTTCGTCAATGTCCCATTTGGGATAGCTTGATCACTGCGCCAGTCCCCTGGCCTGCGTTCGGCTGGGGCCAGCACCATTGGCCCCGGGCCTAGGTTGCCCGAAATTGCGGGGTCTCTATTGTTTATTGCGTCGCCTGGTAAAGTTCCGAAGCGGCCTCTTTCAGCGCGTGTCGGCCGTCCGGCTTGAAATACATCATGTGTCCACCTTCAACGACGTCGAGGCGGATCGGCCTGGCGCCGGCGAGCGACGGAATCTGGCTGACCAGATAACGCGACGCCAGGTAGGGAGTGACGAGATCGGTGTAGCCGTTGACGATGACGACGCCCAGCGCGGGATTCAAGGAGCGTGCCCGCTGCAAATCGTCCATCACGCCAGCATAGCCTTGGCGCGAGGCGCTCGTCCCATAGTCCCAGTTGTGGCTGATATCGTCGTTCAGTAAGCGGTAGCTAACATCGGTGCGAAAGTTCAGCTCGTCGCGAGCGTAGCCGACAAAGGCCGAGGTCAGCGCCGGCACACTGCGGTCCAGCACCGGATCGGGACCGGCGATCCGGGCGCTCTGAGGCGCTATGTCCGCCGTCGCGATCATACCGTCATAGGGGCTGAGCACCTTGCCCGTGGCACGGCCAAACTCCCTTGCGAAGAGCGAGGTCGGGACGCGGGCGAAGTTGCGGTGAACGAGGTCGAGTGGCAGGCCGGTGATCTCCGCTACGCGATCGCTGGCCAGCCGCCCGCCTTGCTCCAGCCCACTGGCGAGCGCGGTGAGGTACTCGCCAAGTGCATAATGCTCGATATCGGCGAGCTTTTCCCGCAGTGCATCGCCGTTGAAACCTTCACTACGCAGGCGAACCGCGGCGAGCGAGGGTAGTTCGAGAGCCCAATGCAGCGGCTCGAATTCGTCGGGCTGCACCAGGGTGAATTCCAGCGCCGGCGAGATCAGCACGATGCCGCTTGGGCTGATGCCGATATCTTCCTGCAGCGTCCTGGCAAGCAGTGCCGCCCGGAACCCGCCATAGCTCTCACCGGCGAGGAACAGCGGGGATCCCATGCGGCTGTTTTGGGCAAGATAGAGCCGGATAAACGCACCGATAGAACTGGCGTCCTGCCTGACGCCCCAGAAGTCGTGCGTATCCTGGCCAGGCGCCTCGCGACTGTAGCCGGTTCCCACCGGATCAACGAAGACGAGGTCGGTCATGTCGAGCCAGCTGTCGGGATTGTCGATGAGCTTCTGCGGCGAGGGGAGGAATTCCCCGTCGGCTCCGGTCGCCACGATGCGCGGTCCAAGCGCGCCGAGATGCAGATAGGCTGAAGCGGCGCCCGGGCCGCCATTGAACGCGAAGGTGATTGGCCGCGGTGCTTCCGTCGCCATGCCCTCACGCGGTTTCAGCGTATAGGCAACATAGAAAATCTCCGCCGTGACCTCGCCCTTGCCGGAGAGCAGCGGAAGCGTGCCGGCCTTTGCCTGGTACCGCAGACTGTGCCCGGCAATGGTGATCGAATGGTCGCTGATCTCGGGTGAGGGCAGCAGCGACAGCACACCACCCGCGGGCGCTGGCCGCTCTGGCGTTTCAGCCAAGAGGGGCCGCGCGAAGCCGGCAAGCATGAAGAGGACAAGGGAGACGAGTTTCAGCTTGGAACGCATGAGGCCTCCGCGGTAACGACTCCCGCATAGGTATGGCCGAGGCGAATGAAGTCAAAGGGAATAGACGAAGGCGAGCCCACTGCTATCCCGTCGACACCGGTTCCTGACAGCTTGGATCGTCACTCGGATTGGCTCACACCTCTCGCACGACCGTGCTATCAAGACAGAAAGCCGTTCGAAAGGAACGAAAATGGACGCGACCGAACTCAAGGCCATGCAGGCGCCGCTGAAGCAGGCCTACCGCGACGACGCCGCGCAAGCACTGATCACGCTGAGAGCGAAGGGTTCGATCGACGAACAGTCGGTGGCCTGCAAGGTCGAGACGGGCAAGGCGATTGCCGTCGCTGGCCTTCATCCGGCAACAGGCGGCTCGGGGCTCGAGCTGTGCTCCGGCGACATGCTCCTCGAGGCACTGGTGGCCTGCGCCGGGGTGACGCTGAAGGCGGTGGCGACGGCGCTCGAGTTCAAGCTCGGCGCCGCGACCGTTGAAGCCGAAGGCGACCTTGATTTTCGTGGCACACTCGGTGTCGCCAAGGATGCGCCGGTCGGTTTTCGCGCCATCCGGCTCAGTTTCGATCTCGACACGGACGAGCCGCAGGAGCGGATCGATTCGCTGCTGAAGCTGACCGAGCGCTATTGCGTGGTGTTCCAGACCATCAACCAGAAGCCGGAACTGACGGTGAGCGCGCGGAGATGAATCACAAGGCCCGCGGCAGCGGGCCTAGAGCGGTTCAGAGTTTGATAGAATCTCTGACCCGCTCTAACTTCTTGTTTTACGCAATTCCCAAGGGGAGGCCCTACGCGCTTCTTCCGGGAAAACCGCTGCACACTTTTCCTGGAATTGCTCTAGTGATACCTGATGCTTACTGAGCTGCCGGCTCTTCGGCGTCGCCTTCGTCGGTGAAGGGCGAGGCGCTCGGCACGCACTGCACGGACCAGCCCGCGGGTGTCGGCTGCTTCTGATACTCGGTGATGGCGGCGGCGCACTGTTCGCGCTTGTCGAAGGTGCTGGGCAGCACAACCATGCCGCCCTGTGGGCCGGCGATTACCAGATACCAGACCAATGCTGCGGTCGTAGCCATGGAGTTTTCCTTGTTCTGCCCCAGCAGGGCGCTTGGTGTGGGAGTCTTCCGATCCTAACAACTCCTCCGAAATGACGAAAGCATGACCGCCGCCGCGCGCCCTTCTCCCTTAGATCACAGCCGCGTGATCATCCGGCGGATTTTCGGACTGGCCTGTTGCCGACGCCACGGTTCAGTCGGTCGCAAAACAATAGAGCAGGCCGTCGCCACCTGTGCCTTTCAGCGCCTCCTGGCTGCAGCCGCCACGAGAGGCGTGCGAGGAATTCCATGACTTTGCCGCCGCCGAATCGTCGAGACCGGTGCGGTCGTGATGGCCCATCATGGCCGCCCCTTCGGCGCCGCTCATCGTCCAGTCGCCGCAGGTCTGGTCGGCGATCCGGGTGCCGTCAGGCTTGGATCCCGTCAGCATATCGTGCCGGTTGGGAATATCGCCGCGACCGTTGACCGTCTCGCCCTTCTCATTCAGCGCGGTCTGCTTGGTGATGCCGTTGGCGTCGCTGTGCAGGGAGGCGACATTATCCGCGATCTTGGCGCCCTTGGCGTTGAACCAAGGCCCCTTGCCGATGCGGTCGCGCGCATCCTCGGCGCTGGTCGAGAGATAAGCGTGCCAGCTCTTGCCGGTGACGCCGGCGGCTTCGGCAAGCGATGCGCAATGGGCATCCGCGCCCTTCAGGCCACCGAGATCGGCGCCCTTGCCGGAGCCGACACTGGTGACGAAGAAGCTCATTTTGGTATCTTGGGAAACAGCCACACCGACTGTAGCCCCAAGGGCGGCGGTGAGAGCGGCGGCAACGATAACGAATCTGCGCATGTCGGTCCTCCGGTTTCGAATGTCCTACGTCAGGAGAACGTAGCCGAAGGCTCTTTTAATCCGTTTCGAACCCGAGTTTTATTCCGGTTGCCGATAGGTGACGAAGCGGTTGTGCTTGGCCTGGAAGATCAGGCCGGTCTCTTTGAGGTCCGGGCTGGCCAGCGGCACGATGCGTTTGGCGATCTCGGAGGGGTGCGGCAGCGTCTCGGGATCCTCACCGGGTACGGCTTGCGCGCGCATCGCGGTGCGCGTGGCGCCGGGGTCGGCGGCGTTGACGCGCAGCGGCAGGCTTTGCGTCTCATGCGCCCAGGAACGCATCATTGTTTCGACCGCCGCCTTCGATGCCGCGTAAGGCGCCCAGAACGCGCGCGCGGAATGCGCGGCATTGGAAGACAGGATAATCGCCCGGCCGGCATCCGAAAGCCGCAGCAGCGGGTCGACGGAGCGGATCAGCCGCCAGGTCGAGGTGACGTTGATGGTCATCACCTTTTCGAAGGTCTTGGCCTCGACATGGCCGATCGGCGAGATGACGCCGAGCACGCCGGCATTGGCTACGAGAATGTCGAGCTTGCCCCAGCGCTCATGGATGGCGCCCCCCAACCGGTCGATGCCGGCCATGTCGGCGAGATCGAGCGGGACCAGCGTCGCCTGGCCGCCGGCCGCCTTGATCTGGTCGTCGAGTTCTTCCAGCCCGCCGACAGTGCGGGCAACCGCGATGACATGGGCGCCGGCGGCCGCCAATTCCCTGGCGATGAAATAGCCGATGCCGCGCGAGGCGCCGGTGACGACCGCAACGCGGCCGGTAAGGTCGAGGGTCATGCGATGCTTCCGGAACTCTGGCTAGAGCAATTCCAGGAAAAGTGTGTAACGGTTTTCCGTCCGGAATTGCGTAAAAACAAAGAGTTAGAGCGGTTCGGCGATTCTATCAAACGCTGAACCGCTCTAAGCTGGTGACGGTCCGGCAATCCTACGCCCCGCTTGTCGCCAGCAGCGACAGCGTGCGCACATTGTCGTGGCCTTCGAAGTCGAGCAGGCGGGTCGGGTACTGGCCGGTGAAGCACGCATCGCAGAACTGCGGCTGTTCGTCGTTGCGGCTGGCCTCGCCGACGGCGCGGTAGAGCCCGTTGATCGAGAGGAAGCCGAGTGAATCGACGCGGATGAATTCGGCCATCTCTTCCACCGACATGCGCGAAGCGAGCAGCTTCGACTTCTCCGGCGTGTCGACACCGTAGAAGCACGACGCGCTGGTCGGCGGCGAGGCGATGCGCATGTGCACTTCCCTGGCGCCGGCGTCACGCACCATCTGCACGATCTTCTGGCTGGTGGTGCCGCGCACGATGGAATCGTCGACCAGCACCACGCGCTTGCCCTCGATCATGCGGCGGTTGGCGTTGTGCTTGAGCTTGACGCCCATGTGGCGGATCGAATCGCCGGGCTGAATGAAGGTGCGGCCGACATAATGGTTGCGGATGATGCCAAGCTCAAAGGGAATGCCTGCCGCCTGGCTGAAGCCGATCGCCGCCGGCGTGCCCGAGTCCGGCACCGGCACGACGATGTCGGCCTCGACCGGGTTTTCCTGCGCCAGTTCGGCGCCGATGCGCTTGCGCACCTCATAGACATTGCGGCCCTCGACCGAAGAGTCGGGCCGGGCGAAATAGACATATTCGAAAATGCAGAAGCGGGTCTTCTGCGGTTCGAACGGGAACAGGCTCTCGATGCCCTTCGAGGTGACGACGACCATCTCGCCGGGCTTCAGATCACGCACGAAACGGGCGCCGATGATGTCGAGCGCGCAGGTCTCGGAGGCCAGGATCCAGGCGCCGTCGAGATCGCCGAGCACCAGCGGGCGGATGCCGAGCGGATCGCGGCAACCGATCATCTTCTTGGCCGTCATCGCCACCAGCGAGAAGGCGCCCTCTACCTGGCGCACCGCGTCGATGAAGCGCGAGTTGAGATCGCGCTCCTTGCTGGTCGCGACCAGATGCAAAAGCGTCTCGGTGTCGGAGGTGGAGGAGAAGATCGCGCCCTGCTTCTGCAGCGCGCGCTGCACGGTCATGGCGTTGGTGAGGTTGCCGTTATGGGCGACGGCGAAGCCGCCATCGGCCAACTCGGCGAAGAAGGGCTGGATGTTGCGCATGCCGGCGCCGCCTGTCGTGGCGTAGCGCGTGTGGCCAATGGCGCGGTTGCCCTGCAGGCTGTCGATGACGCGCTGCTTGGTGAAGGTGTCGCCGATCAGTCCGACATGGCGTTCGACATGGAACTGGGTGCCGTCGTAGGAAACGATGCCGGCCGCTTCCTGGCCACGATGCTGCAGCGCATGCAGGCCGAGCGTGACGATGGCCGCCGCATCCTGCCGGCCAAAGATGCCGAAGACGCCGCATTCGTCATGGAAATGATCGTCAGCCTCGGCGGAAAGCACGTCGTCTGCGTCTGCCATCTTAAGCTCCGCTAAAATCGCCATATAAGGCGGTCGCGCGTCGAAAGCAACGCACTGCATGCGATCGTTCACATGGATCGATCGCCAGACGTCCCGTTCGGACCTCAGTTCGCCGGCGCTGGCGCCGGCTTGGCCGTGTTGTCGGCGGGACCGGCGTCGTTGTCGTCGGGCGCTGGCGCATTGGCGTCGTCGCCACCGGCTGGGGCATCCGCCGCCGGTGCGTCGGGCGCGGCGGGCGTCTCGGCGGCCGGCTGATTCGGATTGAGCTTCTTGAGGATGGCGTTTTCCGGATCCTCCGGCAGCAGGCTTTCCAGCCTGGCGCCGATCTGTTCCAGCAGCGGCCGCGACTTGGCTTCCGTGACCCAGGCCGGGGCCTTGGCGCCGGCCAGCCAGTTGAAGAACAGCAGCGCCACCGCGACGACCAGGACGCCGCGCGCGGCGCCGTAGAGGAAGCCGAGCGTGCGGTCGAGCGCGCCGATGCGCGAATCGATGATCCAGTCGGCGAGCTTCATGGTGATGACCGAGACCACGATCAGCGCGATGATGAAGACGACGCCGGCGGCAGCGGCCATGGCGATCTTCTCATTGTCGATATAGGGCTTCAGGTAGGGCAGGACCGGCTTGTAGAAGAAGAAGGCGGCCGCCGCCGCCGCCGCCCAGGACACCACCGAGAGCACTTCGCGCGAAAAACCGCGAACCATGGCGAGCATCGCCGAGACCAGGGTGAAGCCGACGAGAATTCCGTCAAGCAGCGTAATCGGCATGTCTTTCGCCCCACTCTGTCTTGCTCACCACCGGATGAGCCGCGTCACTCTTCATCGTCGGCACGGCTTCGCCGTGAGCCGGCTATGCGCGCCACGAGGTCGGCAAGCTCGGTGGGTTGGAAAGCGCCGGCCCCGATCCCTCCAGCAAGTTCCTCGCTGCCCAAGGGCAGAACCGCGCTACCAAAACCCAGCTTTTCGGCTTCCTTGAGGCGCTGCTGCGCATGCGCAACCGGCCTCACCGCGCCCGAAAGGCTGATTTCGCCGAAATAGACGCAATCGGCGGGAAGGGCAAGACCGGTGAGCGAGGAAACCAGTGCCGCGGCGACCGCAAGATCGGCCGCCGGCTCGCTGATGCGGTAGCCGCCGGCAACGTTGAGATAGACGTCATGCTGGCCGAAACGGACACCGCAATGCGCCTCCAGCACCGCCAGCACCATCGATAACCGAGCCCCGTCCCAGCCGACCACCGCCCGGCGCGGCGTGCCGAGCGAGGAGGGCGCGACCAGCGCCTGGATCTCGACCAGGACGGGCCTGGTGCCTTCCATGCCGGCGAAAACCGCTGCTCCCGGCGATTTCGCGTGCCGTTCGCCAAGGAAAAGTTCGGACGGGTTGGAGACCTCGCGCAGACCCTTGTCCGACATTTCGAAGACGCCGATCTCATCGGTCGGTCCGAAGCGGTTCTTCACCGTGCGCAGGATGCGGAAGTGGTGGCCGCCTTCGCCCTCGAAATAGAGCACGCCGTCGACCATGTGCTCGACCACGCGCGGACCGGCGATCTGGCCTTCCTTGGTGACATGGCCGACCAGCACGATCGCGGCACCCGTGGATTTGGCGTAGCGGATCATTGCCTGGGCGGCAGCGCGCACCTGGGTGACCGTGCCCGGCGCCGAGTCGGCTAGGTCGGTCCACAGCGTCTGGATCGAATCGAGGATGACCAGATCCGGCCGCTTGCCGTCGGCGATCGTGGCGAGGATATCCTCGACATTGGTCTCGGCCGCCAGTTCCACGGGCGCCGACGCGACGCCGAGCCTCTGCGCGCGCAGCCTGATCTGGGCAACCGCCTCTTCGCCCGAAACATAGACGATGCGGTGGCCCTTGGAGGCAAGAGCGGCCGCGGCCTGGGTGAGCAGCGTCGATTTGCCGATACCGGGATCGCCGCCGACCAGCAGTGCAGAGCCCCGGACGAAACCGCCGCCGGTGGCGCGGTCGAGTTCGCCGATGCCTGATATGATGCGCGGCGCGTCCTCGATGTCACCGGAAAGCGTGGTCAGCACCACCGCGCGTCCCTTGCGGGCATTGCGCGTGTTGGCAGGCCCCGAGCCGATGCCGCCCGACGTGCCTTCCTCGACCAGCGTGTTCCACTCGCCGCAGGCATCGCATTTGCCCGCCCAGCGCTGATGCACCGAACCGCAATTCTGGCAGATGAACTGGACGCGGGATTTGGCCACGCTTTTACCTTCCCGCCCGGTTGCGGGCGCGGCGATCCTTCGCGCGCCCCTCTGTCCGGCAAGGCAGAAGGGGGCGCCGTAGAACGCCTTGCTTCCGCATTTCTGTTGCGACCGCTGGCAAGAGGCTACTCGAACCTCTCCGCGATGTGGTGCTCTTCGGCCAAATCAGAGAAGCGGGTGAATTCGCCGTGGAAGGCGAGCGTGACCGTGCCTGTCGGCCCGTGGCGCTGCTTGGCCACGATCACCTCGGCCTTGCCGCGCATCTCGTTCATCTCGTTTTCCCACTTGACGTATTCCTCGGTGCCGAGCTTCGGCTCGCGGTTCTTGAGGTAATATTCTTCGCGGTAGACGAAGATGACGACGTCGGCGTCCTGCTCGATCGAACCGGATTCGCGCAGGTCGGAGAGCTGCGGGCGCTTGTCGTCGCGGCTTTCGACCTGACGCGAGAGCTGCGACAGCGCGATGATCGGCACGGTCAGTTCCTTGGCCAGCGCTTTCAGGCCCGTGGTGATCTCGGTGATTTCCTGCACGCGGTTCTGCGAGGACTTGGCGGATGAGCCCTGCATCAGCTGGATATAGTCGATGACGATCAGGTCGAGGCCACGCTGGCGCTTCAGGCGGCGCGCGCGGGCAGACAACTGAGCAATGGAAATACCACCGGTCTGGTCGATGAACAGCGGGATCTTCTGCATGGTCTGCGAACAGGCGACCAGCTTTTCGAAATCCATTTCGCTGATTTCGCCGCGGCGGATCTTCGAGGAAGAGATTTCCGTCTGTTCGGAAATGATACGGGTCGCGAGCTGTTCGGACGACATTTCGAGCGAGAAGAACCCGACGACACCGCCATTGGCCGCCTTGAACGAGCCGTCGGCTTGTTGTGCCGGCACATAGGCCTCGGCGACGTTGAAGGCGATGTTGGTGGCGAGCGATGTCTTGCCCATGCCCGGACGCCCGGCAAGCACGATCAGGTCGGAGGGCTGCAGGCCGCCCATGCGGCGGTCGAGATCGCGCATGCCGGTGGCGAGGCCCGACAGACCGCCGTCGCGCATATAGGCGGCGTTGGCCATGTCGACCGCGGTCTTGACCGCGTCGGTGAAGCTCTCGAAGCCGCCGTCATAGCGCCCGGTTTCAGCCAGTTCGAACAGGCGGCGCTCGGCGTCCTCGATCTGTTCGGAAGGCGACATGTCGACAGGTGCGTCATAGGCGATGTTGACCATGTCCTCGCCGACCGTGATCAGCGCCCGGCGCGTCGCCAGGTCATAGATGGCGCGGCCGTAATCGGTGGCGTTGACGACGGTGACGGCTTCCACCGCCAGCCGGACGACATATTGCGCCACCGTCATGTCGCCGACCTTTTCGTCGGCCGGCAGGAAGGTCTTCAGCGTGATCGGCGTCGCCGCCTTGCCCATGCGGATCAATTCGGCCGCGACGTCGAAGATCTTGCGGTGCAGGGGTTCATGGAAATGACCGGACTTCAGGAAATCGGACACCCGGTAGAAGGCATCGTTGTTGACCAGGATGGCGCCAAGCAGCGCCTGCTCGGCCTCGATGTTGTTGGGCGATTCGCGATAGAGCGGTTGCTCCGCCACGCCGAATTTTCGCGCTGCCTCTGCCATGATGTCCCCAATTTCGATCCCGCCCTTTCGATATCAGAACTGGACAAGTCGGTGCTGACTTATCTGCAACAGCCCGTGTCGAAGCGGCTTTGATACTCGCGATTCACAGCTAAAATTTTTCCGTGGAAAGAATCGCAATTGACTCGAATCGAGAGTTGCGAGTTTAGCGTTTCTCGAGGGAGAACAAAACAGGAAAGTGGAGCGATTGGCACCGGATTGCGGAGCCGTCGCGTTCGTTTCATCCTCGTGCCAGCGCATCGCCCCAGTCCAGCCGCCGCGCCACCTTGAAGGCGTCGCCGTCGCGTTTGGTGAAGAGCTTTTCGCCGGCGCTGCCGTCTGCTTCGCAGAGTTTCAGCGACACCTTGCCGGACCCTGACTTCGGCGGCGCGATCACCCGTGCGGCGCGGGAGACAGCCGGCTGGCGCGAAGCGGCGACATAGATGAATTTCTCGTCCTCCCATGGCACATCGGCGTCCTTGGCCAGCCGGTGCAGGCGCGAGCGGGCGACGCGGCGGGAAAAATGGCACCAGTCGGGCGGGTTGAGCGGGCAGGGCGCTTCGTGCGGACAAGGCGCCAGCACATGCGCGCCGGCGGCGATCAATTGCTGGCGCACCGCCAGAATTCGCTGCCAGCCCGCCGGCGTGCCCGGCTCGATAATCAGCACCGTGTCGGTCGTGAGGTGCCATAGCCGGTCGATCATTTTGGCCAGGGATGCTGGCACGATCTCGTCCAGCACATAGGCGCATGTGACGAGGTCCGCGGGCTGGAGGTCGGCAAGGTCTGTCGTGACATCGCCGGCCTGCCAGATGGTCCGGGCCGCGATCGCATCGGCGGCAAGTGTCTCGCCGATTTTGCGCACCGCGGCACTCGCCTCCAGCAACGTGGCCAGTTCCAGTTCAGGCCAGAGGTCGCTGGTGGCCCAAAGCATCGTACCAGGGCCGGCGCCGACATCGAGCAAGGTTTTCGGCGTGAAATCCGGCCGGGCTTCGGCGAGCGCATCGAGGCTGGCGCGGACCGCGGCATAGGTCGCCGGCAGCCGCGTCGCCAGATAGGCCCTGACCGCCATGTCCTGCGCCATGTGCAGGCGGCCGTCGCGCAGTTCGGCGCGGTAACGGTCGGAGAGCGTCTTTGCCGCCTGCTTCAGGTCCGGCAGCGGCACCTTTTCCAAAATGCGATCGACAGCCTGTCGAAGAGGGGCCGGCAACTCCACGCTATGCTCCTCGCGGCACGAGCAGGATGATCGAGGCACCTGCCACGCAGAGTGCCGCACCGCCAAGATCCCAGCGGTCGGGCCGCACGCCTTCCACCAGCCAGAGCCAGGCCAGCGAGGCTACGATGTAGATGCCGCCGTAAGCGGCATAGGCTCGCCCTGCTGCATTGGTGTCGACCAGTGCCAGGAGCCAGGCGAAGACAAGCAGCGAGACAAAGCCCGGCGCCAGCCACAAAGGCGATTTTTCCAGCCGCCACCAGGCCCATACCGAAAAACAGCCGGCGATCTCGGCCAGCGCTGCGGCGGCATAGAGGAGATAGGTCATGAAAAAGGCCTCGCGACGATTCACGAGGCCTTTTTCGGGGCAGGAGCCTGCAATGGCAAGCGCCAATAATGCGTTCTGCAGCGCCGTTCCTATTCCGCCACCTTGCGGCGCCGGGCCGGCTTGACGGGCTTCTCGACTGGAGCCGCCTCGCGGCGACCCATGTCGCGCATTTCCAGTGCCTTTTCGCATTTGGCCATGTAGTCGCGCGTCATCGGCAACGTGTCGTTCTTCTTGGTGATCTGGAACTGGAAAATCACCAGGTCCTGCCAACGGAAGGCAGCCTCCGAGGCGGCCAGATAGAACTCCCACATGCGGCAGAAGCGTTCGTCATAGATCGCCTTGGCCTTGTCGCGGTTGGCGGCGAAGCGCTGGCCCCAGTGCTTCAGCGTGTCGGCATAGTGGAGCCGCAGGATTTCGACGTCGGTGACCACGAGGCCGGACTTTTCGATCGCCGGCAGCACCTCGGACATCGCCGGAATATAGCCACCCGGGAAAATATACTTGCGGATGAAGGCGCTGGTCGCCCACGGCACGCCGGAGCGGCCGATCGTGTGCAGAAGCATGACACCATCAGGCTTCAGCAATGTTGCCGCCTTGTCGAAGAAGGTTCGGTAATGGTTGACGCCGACATGCTCGAACATGCCGACCGAGACGATGCGGTCGAAGCGTTCGTTGAGCTCGCGATAATCCTTCAGTTCAAAATGGACGTGGTTTTCCAGCCCTTGCGCATGCGCCCGGTCTGTGGCGACGCCATGCTGTTCGGTCGACAGCGTCACACCCTGCACGTCGACGTCGAAAGCCTTGGCGAGATATAGGCCGAGCCCGCCCCAGCCGGAGCCGATGTCGAGCACCGTCTGCCCTGCTTTCAGCCGGAGCTTGGCGGCGATATGGCGCTTCTTGGCTGCCTGCGCCTCTTCCAGCGTCATGTCCGGTTGCTCGAAATAGGCGCAGGAATACTGCATGTCCTCATCGAGGAAGAGCCGGTAGAGTTCACCTGACAGGTCGTAGTGCCGCTGCACGTTGCGGCGCGAGCGCGAGGCGGTGTTGATCTGTTGCAGGCGGCGGAAGGCGTGGCGCAGGCCCTCGATGGCTTTTGACCAGGTCGCGTCGATGCCGCCGCTGCCCATGTTCTGGAAGGCAATGCGCATCAGCCCAAGCACGCCGCCTTCAAGAATGTCCAACTCGCCGTCCATATAGGATTCAGGCACCGCCAGCATCGGATCGAAGGAGATGGCGCGCTCGGCATGGCGGGTCTTGATGTGCATATGCACCGGCTCGCCGCTGCCGTCGCCGAAGATGAATGTCGAACCCTTCGGCCCGGTTACCTTCAGATTGCCCGTGCGCACCAGGCGGTCGAGAACGCGCTTCAACAGAATATTCATGTCCAATGTCCCCTCACGGTCAGACAGGCTGTCCTACTCTGCATCAATATATAGGGTTTCGAAAAGTTCCTTTTGGCACAAAAATGCCCGGGCGAGAGGCCCGGGCATTGGTCCAGAATGGCTGGAGAGCGGTGGTCCGGGGACCTGTGCGATCAGGCGTTGTCTTCGCCGCCTTCGAACTCGGCATTCGGATCGAAGAAGTTTTCCGGCCGCGCATTGTCGTTGATGTCGTCGCCGTAAATGGCTTCGGCGGTGGTCAGCGTCTCGCCCTTGGCCTGGCGTTCGGCCTCGTCGGCCGTGCGGGCGATGTTGAGCGTGATGGTGACTTCGACTTCCGGATGCAGCGCGATCGCCACATTGGTGAGGCCGATGGTCTTGATCGGCTGGTTGAGCTGGATCTGGTTGCGGTTGACCGTGAAGCCCTCCGCGGTCAGCAGGTCGGCGATGTCGCGGGTCGACACCGAACCGTAGAGCTGGCCGGTCTCGCCGGCCGAACGCACCGCGATGAAGCTCTTGCCGTCAAGCTTTTCGGCGACCTGGGCCGCTTCCGACTTGCGTTCAAGGTTGCGGGCTTCGAGTTGGGCGCGCTGGCCCTCGAACTTCTTCTTGTTGGCTTCGTTGGCGCGCAGCGCCTTGCCCTGCGGCAGCAGGAAATTGCGGGCAAAACCGTCCTTGACCTTGACGGTATCGCCCATCTGGCCGAGGCGGGAAACGCGTTCGAGAAGAATGACGTCCATGGCTATGTTCCTTTTGGTTGGGCGTCCGTCCACGAGGCCGACGCCGAATTCTCTGGAACAGGTCAGGAAGCAAAGGGGCGTTGCCGCCGGTGTCGCTGTCCTGCCTGTCGCGGCAGTTAGAGGTTATTGACCTCAACTCGGGATTTGATGGCTAGCCGGTCATGCCCGTCATGGCCGGCGACAGGAACGGGCGGCGAACCGCCCGTTCGGAAGAATTAGCGAACCACGTAGGGCAGCAGGCCGAGGAAACGGGCACGCTTGATCGCCTTGGCGAGCTCGCGCTGCTTCTTCTGGCTGACGGCGGTGATGCGCGACGGCACGATCTTGCCGCGCTCGGAAATGTAGCGCTGCAGCAGGCGCACGTCCTTGTAGTCGATCTTCGGTGCGTTGGCGCCGGAGAACGGGCAGGTCTTGCGGCGGCGATGGAAAGGGCGCCGGGTCGGGATCTGATTGATGTCGACCATTATTCTGCACCCCCTTCAAAACCTTCGCGCGGACGGCGCGGACCACGGTCGCCGCCTTCGCGATCGCCGAACGAACGCGGGCCACGATCGCCGCGGTCGCCGAAGCTGCGCGCCGGACGATCGCCACGGTCGCGATCGCCGAAGCCACCGCGCTCGGAGCGCTCTTCGCGCTTCTGCATCATGGCCGAGGGGCCTTCCTCATGCGCCTCGACCTTGATGGTCAGGAAACGCAGCACGTCCTCGGACAGACCCATCTGGCGCTCCATCTCGTTGAGCGCTGCCGGCGGGCAGGTGAGGTCCATCAGCGTGTAGTATGCCTTCCGGTTCTTGTTGACCCGGTAGGTGAGGGACTTCAGTCCCCAGTTCTCGACCCGGCCGACGGACCCGCCATTTGCTGCGATGACGCCCTTGTACTGTTCGACAAGCGCATCGACCTGCTGCTGCGAGAGGTCCTGCCGGGCAAGAAACACATGTTCGTAAAGAGCCATTATGGTTCAGTGCCTTTCTTCGTTTCTCTCCCGGTTCCCGGCGGCAAAAGCCTCTGCAACTTCTCTGACCCGCATGTGCCTCGAAAGGCGCGGGAAGAAAGGAGCATGACGAGACGGTCGAGAGCGGAGACACGGGAGGCGGAAGCGCTTCTGGCTTCACACGAAGGTTCTCGAAAAAACCTCCGGCCCTCCGTTCAGCCCCCAGCTGGGACCGGCAGATTGGCGGCGTCTATATAGCAATCCACCGATAAGGCAAGGGCAAGCGGCGTCGCCGATGTCGCAACCACCAGAAAATCAAGCCGCGGCGCCAGCAAGGCCCGGCGATTTTCCCCGGCAACCGGACCTTAACCACAATGTCAGGTTGCGCAGGGTTGCCCTCCGCCGTCAACGGTCGATTCATTATGAAAGGTGCAAAAGCCCGGACAGCCGTGCATGACAAGCGGCAAGCATTTTCGGGGGTAAGGATGCTTCTCAACAGGTTCTGGCGCTCGAAGAGGGGCAATTTCGCGCTTCTCATGGGATTGGGGCTACCCGCCATTCTGTCGGCAGTGGCCTTCGCGACCGATGTCTCGACCATGATGCGGGCGAAGAGCAACCTGCAGAACGCGCTCGATGCGGCAAACCTTGCCTCCTCGCATCTTGGCGATCTCGACATGACCCGCACCGATGCTTTCGACCGCTATTTCCAGGCCAACATCGCTGGCCATGGCGAACTCGTCAACGCGCAGGCGACCCTGACCGTCGATAGGGGCGTCAATTTCATCAAGACCAAGGCGGTCGCCTCGGCCGACGTCAATCTGAACTTCGCTTTCCTGTTTGGCCAGAGCAAGCACATCGTGGTCGATGCCTCGGCGGCCGAGTCCAATAACCAGCTCGAAGTCGTGCTGGTTCTGGACAATACCGGCTCGATGGCTGGCGCCCGCATGACGGCTCTGAGGACGGCGACGAAGTCGTTGCTGGATACGCTCGAATCGACAAAGTCGCCGACGCGCCAGGTCCGTGCCTCGCTGGTTCCCTTCGTCACGGCCGTGAACGTCAATGGCGACGGGTTCGATCCGTCCTGGATCGACATGGACGGCAAATCCTCGACCAACGGTATCAATTTCCCCGTCATCGACGGCAAGCGCCCGAACCACATGGCCCTGTTCAGGCAGCTCAAGGACACCGGATGGGCCGAGCCCGGATGGAACGACACGGGATGGAAGGGCTGCGTGGAGGCGCGGGCCGGCGCCTACAACATTTCCGACACGCCGCCCGACCCGGCTAAGCCCGACACGCTGTTCGTTCCCTATTTTGCGCCGGATGATCCGGGAGATGCGCAGATGCCGTCCAGTTCCTATGGCAATGAGGCAAAATACTACAACAATTCCTATCTCAGCGACGCCAGCGACACGGTCAAGCTAGACAAACAGAAAGGGGACAACCGGCTCGGCATCGACTTCAGCGGCCTCGACAGCGATCCCGACAAAGCCACCAAGGAACAGGTTGCCAAATATGTGGCGCCGGCCAAGGAACTTATCACCGAGACAGGAACTCCCGTCACCGTTGGTCCCAACCGTTCCTGCCCGACCCCCGTCGTTCCCCTGACCGACGATTTCGACAAATTGCGTAAGGCGGCGAGCCAGATGACGGAATGGAACGGCTCCGGCACCAACGTCTCGGAGGGGCTGTCCTGGGGCATGCGGGTGCTCTCGCCCGGCGCGCCCTATACCGGCGGCGCGCCATTCAAGACGCCTGGCGTCAGCAAGATCGTACTCCTGCTCACCGACGGTGAGAACGTCGTCTACGGCGCCAGCCAGCAATCGACGAAGTCCGACTACACATCCTACGGCTATCTGGCGGGTGGCCGCTTCGGGTCGGACAATCAGACGACGGCGGCCCGCAATGTCGACGGCTGGACGAAGAGCGTCTGCACGCAGTTGAAGAACCAGGGCGTGCAGATTTACACGATGGTGCTGCAGTCCGACACCGCCGCCAACCGCACGCTTTACAGCGCCTGCGCTTCCGATCCGAGCGATTATTATGCCGTCAACGATCCGGCCAAGCTGCCGAATGTTTTTCAGCAGATCGCCAACAAGTTCTCGAAGCTGCAACTGACGAATTGAGCGCCCGATGCCGAGAGCGCGCGATACATCCGGGGGGGCCAGACCTCAACTCGTATGGGCGACAACCTTGTCGACCGTCTCGGGGAAGAAGTCGGGCGCGGCATGGCGCTTGCCGAACATCATGTCGTACTGGATCAGCCGGAAGTCGCGGATCGCCGGGTCGATCTCTTTCTGACGCGACCAGTCGGCCGTGGCCGCGCCGGCCGGCGTGAGCAGCAGGTTGCGGTCGACAACGCGATAGCGCTCCCGCATCTCGCCCAGGAAGCCGGTGTAGTAGGGGTGGGTGATGCCCGCGGCGGTGAGGATATGATAGGGCAGGAACGCAGGGCTCACCGTCCCCAGATTCTCGACCGGGCCCGAACGGTTCGACCAGATGATCAGCGGTGTCGCGTGATGTTCGAGAGCGGCCTCCGGCGTCGGTTCCTTGCGGGGCGCGACGTTGTCCTTCAGGAAGCCGGTCTCGACATAGACCGGCCCGAGCGGCGGCAGGTGGTCACCGAAAAAGGCGACAATCGTTGGCCGCTCGCGCGTCTTGGCCCATTCGATCAGCCGCTCGAGGCCGCGGTCCGCGTCGGCTGAACCCTCGGCGTAGGAGAGCAGCGAGTCACGCGCCCACTGGCTGATCGGCGCCTGCACCGAGTGGGTCGGGTTCGAATAACGGTTCGGCTCATACGGGCCATGGTTCTGCAGGCTGACCGCGAAGAAGAAGACGGGGTCGTCGCTGGCGTCGGCTTCGCGGATGATCTCGTCGGTCATCGCAGCGTCGGATGCCAGCGGTCCGCGCTTTTCCATGGGCGGCAGCGTTTCTTCCGATTTGAAGTCGTTGAAGCCGAAATCGGCATAGACGGCGCCGCGATTCCAGAACCAGTTGGTGCCTGGATGGATGGCGCGTGCCCTATAGCCTTCGCTCTTCAGGAAGGTCGCCATCGATGGCGTCGGGGTGCGTACATACTGCTGGTAGGGGATGCTGCCGGCCGGCAGGAAGGCGTTCGAGAACCCGGTCAGCGCTTCGAATTCGATATTGGCGGTCATGCCGCCGAATTCGGGCGAGAACATCGAGCCCGAGCGGAGCGACCGCACATTGGGGATCGGATCGGGCGTGATGGTGACGCCGGGCAGCTTGGTCGAATCCCAGAAGGATTCGCTCATGACGATGATGATGTCTGGCTTCTGGGCCGGCACCGAGGCGCTCACATCGGGCCTGTCGATCGCCGCGATTGCCTTGTCGGAATAGCCCGGCGGGGCAGAGACGTGCGCCATCGGCACGTTGAGCGCGAAGGCGAGCGCAAAGCCGTTGGAGGCGTAGTTTTCCTTCTGGTCCCACATGATCGGGATGATCTGCAGCCGGTCCCTGGTCCACGAGAAGGTGGCGTAGTCCATGATTGAGACGAAGAAGGCGAGCAGCGGCACCGCCAGCGTCAGCCGGGCGAGGCGGCCCTTGTGGCTGAGGGCTGGAACCTTGCGCCGCCAAAGCCGCCAGCCGTAGACGAGCAGGGACAGGCCGACCACGATGCCCGCGACCATGGTGAGCGCGGTCATTGGCCGCTCGCGCACCAGCAGCGGCAACAGCGCGAAGATCTGGCGGGCGTAAAGGAAGTCCGTCGGATAGAGCGGGTCACCGAGATAATGCGACTTCTGGTGGCCGACAAAGGCCAGCGATAGGGTCAGCGGCGCGACGATCATCAGGCTTTGATGACTGCGGCCGAGCACGGCATCGAGGCCGATCAGGACCAGCGCGAACACGACGATGGTGGTCCAGCCCGGCTTGAACGGCTGCAGGAAGAAGGAAACGGTGCCGGCGACATCACCGCGCACGATCAGTTCGATGGCGAACACCATGACGGCCGAGATCGCCAGGCTGATCAGCCCGTAGCGGACGACCGGCCATCTCCGGCCCGGCAGATAGCCGGTGGACGGATCGTCTTCCAGGAATTGCGGCGCGGCGTTGCCGGCACGTTTCGAACTCTTTGCCACTTTAACTTCCCACCCAAAGACAACCCACGTCATTCGATTGTCATATAATTGTCACGCAAAGCTAGCGCCTGTGACGGAAATAAGAAGAGCCAGCAAACGATTCGTGAGCGGTTTTCATCAGGTGTGATCGCCAAAAAGCCCTTTCGGAACAGGCACTCGCTCAAGGATACGGCCTTCGGCATGGGCTGAAGTGGCTTGACTTGGCGGCGTGCCTTGCGTCACAGGCAGGGAAAATTCGTAGTATCACGCAAGCAGAACCAGTCTGGGGAGCCCTCGCATGGCCGTCGCATTTACCTTTCCAGGACAGGGCAGCCAGGCTGTCGGCATGGGCAAGGATCTCGCCGATGCCTTTCCCGAAGCGCGCAGGGTCTTCCAGGAAGTCGATGATGCGCTCGGCGAAAACCTGTCGAAGCTGATCTGGGAAGGTCCCGAAGAGACCTTGACGCTGACGGCCAACGCGCAGCCGGCCCTGATGGCGGTATCGCTGGCGGCGATCAGGGCGCTGGAAGCGCGCGGTTTCTCGCTGAAGGACCAGGTCGCCTATGTCGCCGGCCATTCGCTGGGCGAATATTCGGCACTCGCCGCCGCCGGCTTCGTTTCCGTCGCCGATGCCGCTCGTCTGCTGCGCATTCGCGGTAACGCCATGCAGGCGGCGGTGCCGGCCGGCGAGGGCGCCATGGCGGCGATCATCGGGTTGGAGCAGGCCGATGTCGAAGATGCCTGCGCCGAGGCCGCTAAGGGCTCGATTTGCCAGATCGCCAACGACAATGGCGGCGGCCAGCTGGTCATCTCAGGTGCAAAGGTCGCGGTCGAGCTGGCAGCGAAACTGTGCACCGATAAGGGCGCCAAGCGTGCGCTGATGCTGCAGGTGTCGGCGCCCTTCCATTCGGCGCTGATGGCGCCGGCGGCCAACGTCATGCGCGAGGCGCTTGCCGGCGTGGCAAAGACCGCGCCAGTCGTTCCCGTCGTGTCCAACGTATCGGTGCAGCCGTCGACCGATCCCGACGAGATCGCCGGGCGCTTGGTCGAGCAGGTGACCGGTCGCGTGCGCTGGCGCGAAACGGTGGAATGGTTCGGCGCCAACGGCCTCACCACGCTTTACGAGATCGGTGCCGGCAAGGTGCTTTCGGGACTGGCTCGCCGCATCAACCGCGATATCGCCACCGCGTCCGTCTGTTCCTCGGCCGAGGTCGAGGCGGCACTTGCGGCGCTTGCATAAAGCGCCATTTGAGACCATCCCTATAAGGGGCGCCCTCTTCTCAACCTGGAGACAAAAATGTTCGAATTGACCGGCCGCAAGGCGCTTGTCACCGGCGCATCGGGGGGCATCGGCGAGGCGATCGCCAGGGTGCTGCATGCGCAGGGCGCGATCGTCGGCCTGCACGGCACGCGCGTCGAGAAACTGGAAACGCTGGCCTCCGAACTGGGCGATCGGGTCAAGCTGTTCCCGGCCAACCTGTCGAACCGTGACG
This sequence comes from Mesorhizobium sp. M8A.F.Ca.ET.207.01.1.1, assembly GCF_004794715.1. Lineage (NCBI taxonomy): Bacteria > Pseudomonadati > Pseudomonadota > Alphaproteobacteria > Hyphomicrobiales > Phyllobacteriaceae > Mesorhizobium > Mesorhizobium sp. M8A.F.Ca.ET.207.01.1.1. The sequence goes on from NZ_SRUS01000001.1 coordinate 232,755, forward strand.
AGGTCAAGGCACTCGGCCAGAAGGCGGAGGCCGATCTCGAGGGCGTCGATATCCTGGTCAACAATGCCGGCATCACCAAGGACGGCCTGTTCGTGCGCATGTCGGACGCCGACTGGGATACGGTGCTGGAGGTCAATCTCACCGCCGTTTTCCGGCTGACCCGTGAACTGACCCACCCGATGATGCGCCGCCGCCATGGCCGCATCATCAACATCACATCGGTGGTCGGCGTGACCGGCAATCCCGGCCAGGCGAACTACTGCGCCTCCAAGGCCGGCATGATCGGCTTGTCCAAATCGCTGGCGCAGGAAATCGCCACCCGCAACATCACCGTCAACTGCGTCGCTCCGGGCTTCATCGAATCGGCGATGACCGACAAGCTCAACGAGAAGCAGAAAGAGGCGATCATGGCGGCGATCCCGACGAAGCGCATGGGCACCAGTGCCGAAGTGGCGTCCGCCGTTGCTTATCTGGCTTCGAACGAGGCCGCCTACGTAACCGGGCAAACCATCCACGTGAATGGCGGCATGGCGATGATCTGAGCGAGCTCCGGCAGCAACATCGCCGCGCTGTGAAAACCCACCATTTCGGCTTGGACCTCGGCAATTTTTCGTGTAATGCGGCCCGCAACCCGGCGGTTCGGGCAAAAACCGGTCCGTGGCCGTTGCGTTTCCGGCAGGACCATCTTTCAGCTTGATTAGCGGCATTCCGCCCGCTAACGAAGACAGACAAACAAAAGACGAGGATGCCCCAAATGAGTGACACCGCAGAGCGCGTCAAGAAGATCGTCATCGAGCACCTTGGCGTCGATGCCGACAAAGTGACGGAGCAGGCGAGCTTCATCGATGATCTGGGCGCTGACAGCCTCGACACGGTTGAACTCGTCATGGCGTTCGAAGAAGAATTCGGCGTCGAGATCCCCGACGACGCAGCAGAGACCATTCTGACCGTTGGCGATGCGGTGAAGTACATCGACAAGGCTTCGGCCTGACGCTTTCCGCAGTCGTCACCGGGGAGGACCTGCGATGAGGCGTGTCGTCGTCACGGGCCTTGGCCTGGTTTCGCCGTTCGGCATGGGCTTCGAGCACGGCTGGAAGCAACTGCTGACCGGCCGCAGCGCTGCCAAGCGCGTCACCGAGTTCGAAGTGGACGATCTTGCCTGCAAGATCGCCCACGTCATTCCGCGTGGCGACGGCTCCAACGGTACGCTCAATCCCGAAGCCATTCTCGAGCCGAAGGAACTTCGCAAGATCGGCGACTTCATCCTGTACGGGATCGCGGCCGCCGATGAAGCGCTGAAGGATTCCGGCTGGCAGCCTTCCACCGAAGAAGAGCGTTGCGCCACCGGTGTGCTGATCGGCTCCGGCATCGGCGGTCTCGAGGGCATCGCCGAGAACGCGATCATCCTGAAGGAACGCGGCCCGCGCCGCATCAGCCCATTCTTCATTCCCGGAAACATCATCAATCTCGTGTCGGGCCAGGTTTCGATCCGGCACGGATTGAAAGGCCCCAACCACGCTGTCGTCACCGCTTGCTCGACCGGCGCGCACGCCATTGGCGACGCCGCCCGGCTGATCATCTTCGGCGATGCCGACATCATGCTGGCCGGCGGCGCCGAATCGCCGGTGACCCGACTTTCGCTCGCCGGCTTCGCGGCCTGCCGGGCACTCTCGACCGAGCGCAACGACACCCCGCAAACCGCCTCGCGGCCCTACGACCGCGACCGCGACGGCTTCGTCATGGGCGAGGGGGCCGGTGTCGTGGTTCTGGAAGAGCTCGAGCATGCCAAGGCGCGCGGCGCCAAGATCTACGCCGAGGTGACCGGCTACGGTCTGACCGGCGACGCCTATCACATCACCGCGCCGGCCGAAGATGGCGACGGAGCCTTCCGTTGCATGACCGCGGCGCTGAAGCGGGCAAAGCTTACGCCGGCCGATGTCGACTACATCAATGCGCACGGCACCTCGACCATGGCCGATACGATCGAACTCGGCGCTGTCGAGCGGCTGGTCGGCAATGCGGCTTCCAAGATTTCGATGTCGTCGACCAAGTCGTCGATCGGCCATTTGCTGGGCGCGGCCGGTGCCGCCGAAGCGATCTTTTCGATCCTCGCCATCCGTGACAATATCGCACCTGCGACCATCAACCTCGACAATCCCGAGCGCGAAACCGCGATCGACCTGGTGCCGAACAAGCCGCGCCCGCGCCAGATCGACGTGGCACTGTCCAATTCCTTCGGCTTCGGCGGCACCAACGCCTCGCTGGTCTTCCAGCGTTATAATGGCTGACCGAGCTGCCGGGCGGTGCTTTGGCGTGCCGTCAATTTTGCCATATTCGCCCCTACTCTGCCGCAGGGGATTCGTTGAGAGATCGAACGGTAGGGCGAAATGAACACAAATCCGTCAGGCAACGGAGAATTCGGGCAAAGGCCGGCGAATACCGGGCCGATCGTGCCGAAGACGGCAAGCGAGGCGCTGCGGCCGGAGGCTGGAACGCCGCCGCCGAAACGGTCGCGCGCTTCGCGCAGCCAGATCGTCGTGTTCATGAACTTCGTCATCTCCTCGGTGATGCTGATGGTTCTGGCGGCAGGCGTGGCCCTCTATTTCGGCAAGCAGGAGTTTACCGAACCCGGCCCTTCCGCCAATGGCGACACCTTCCTCGTCAAGCCCAACACCGGCGTCCAGGATATCGCCGACCAGCTTGAGCGCCGCGGACTGATCAGCGACGCCCGCGTGTTCCGCCTCGGCGTGCGTGCCTTCGGCAACGATTCCGCGCTCAAGGCCGGTGAATACGAGATCAAGCCCAGGGCGTCCATGCGCGAGATCATGGAGCTCCTGAAGAGTGGCAAGTCGGTGATGTACTCGCTGACTATTCCCGAAGGGCTGACGGTCGAGCAGGCTTTGCAGCGCATCGCCGACGAACCCGCCCTGAGCGGCGATATGCCGTCGAAGACGCCCCCCGAGGGTAGTCTTGCCACCGACACGCTGCGCTTCACGCGAGGCGCAACGCGCCAGCAGATGGTCGACAAGCTGCTCGCCGATCAGAAGAAACTGGTCGATGAGGTGTGGCAGCGGCGCGCGCCGGATCTGCCTCTGGCCAGCGTCGAGGACTTTGTCACCCTGGCCTCGATCGTCGAGAAGGAAACCGGCAAGGGCGATGAACGCTCACGCGTGGCCGCCGTCTTCCTGAACCGGTTGGCCAAGGGCATGCGCCTGCAGTCCGATCCGACCATCATCTACGGTCTGTTTGGCGGCAAGGGCAAGCCGGCGGACCGTCCGATCTACCAGTCCGACATCCAGAAGCAGACGCCTTACAACACCTATGTGATCAGCGGCTTGCCGCCGACACCCATCGCCAATCCCGGCCGCGCGGCCCTCGAAGCCGTGGCCAATCCGTCGAAGACCGACGATCTCTATTTCGTCGCCGACGGCACGGGCGGCCACGTCTTTGCCGCGACCCTGGACGAGCACAACGAAAACGTCGCCCGCTATCGCGCGCTGCAGAAGAAGCAGGCCGATGACGCAGCCAAGGCCGCCGCTGCCGCCGGTACCAGCGGCAGTGCCGACAAGCCTGCAGCAGACAAGCCAGCCGACGACAGCGATGCCAGCGGCGGCGACAATGGCGATGCCGGCGGTGATGCGGGCGCGGCCCAGTAATGTGAAGAAAGGCGTTGCCTGGAAGGCGGCGGCCTGACATTTGAGAGAACGCCAGGCGTCCGATTTCGACGCGTTCGCGGCGTAGTCATTTTAAGCCGCGCTTGCCCTACCGGAAAACCGGTTTCAGGGTGAGGCGCCAGGGATGTGCGGGCGACATGAATTTGCAGAGTATGACCGGTTTCGCGCGGGCCGTCGCCGAGCACGACGGCACCTCCATTGCCTGGGAAGTCAAATCCGTCAATGGCAAGAGCGTCGAGGTGCGACTGCGGCTGCCCCAAGGATTCGAGCGGCTGGAACCTGTGGTCAGGCAAACGCTGCAGAAGCGTTTCGCCCGCGGCAATTTCCAGGCGACGCTGACCATCGGCCGCGCCGCCGGCACGCAGGCGCAACCTATCGTCAACGAGGCGTTTCTGAAGGATCTTGCCGGCCTGGCCAAGCGGCTGCAGGAGCAGTTCGGCGTCGCGCCCGCGACGGCTGACGGATTGCTGTCGCTGCGTGGTGTGCTCGACGTACCTGAAACCATCGAGACCGAAGAGGCGCGGACCGCACTCGACGCCGCCATCATGGCCGCGCTCGACGTGGCGCTGAACGGCCTGGAACAGGCCAGGCACGGTGAGGGCGCAGCACTGGCCGTGCTTTTGTCCGGCCATGTCGATACTATCGAGACGCTGACCCTGCGCGCGGAAGCTGACCCGTCACGCGATGCGGCGGTGATCCGCGAACGCATCGCCGAGCAGGTCAGGCTGCTGATGGACGCATCCGCCAATCTGGATGCAAGCCGGCTGCACATGGAGGCGGCGTTCCTTGCCACCAAGGCCGATATTCGCGAAGAGATCGACCGGCTGAAAACGCATGTCGCGTCTGGCCGGGCCTTGCTTGAGGGCGGCGGCGCGGTCGGCCGCAAGCTCGATTTTCTGGCACAGGAATTTAACCGCGAATCAAATACGCTGTGCTCCAAGTCGAACGCCGCGACAGTCACAGCGATTGGGCTGGAGTTGAAGGCCGTGGTCGACCAGTTTCGTGAACAGGTCCAGAATCTGGAGTAGCCGATGGTTGCCAAGGAACCGATGGTTCCCAGGGATTTGGGGTCCCGCATCCGCCGCCGGGGGTTGATGCTCGTCCTGTCGTCTCCATCGGGGGCCGGCAAGTCGACGATCGCGCGCAACCTTCTGGAGAGCGATTCAAGCCTTGAACTGTCGGTCTCGGTTACCACAAGGCCGCGCCGGGGTTCGGAAATCGAGGGCGTTCACTACCACTTCCGCACGATGCGCGAATTCGAGCGGCTGCGCGATTCCGACGCGCTCCTCGAATGGGCGGAGGTGCACGGCAATTGCTACGCGACACCGCGCGAGCCGGCCGAACTGGCGCTGGCGCAGGGCCGCGACATGCTGTTCGACATTGACTGGCAGGGCGCTCAGCAGCTCAAGGAGAAGATGCGCGCTGACATCGTCTCGATCTTCATCCTGCCTCCGTCGATGAAAGAATTGAAGGCGCGGCTGAAGCGCCGCGCCGAGGACCAGGAAGCGGTGATCGAGACGCGGCTGAAGAACGCCCGCAACGAGATCGAGCACTGGAAGGAATATGACTTCGTCATAGTCAACGACGATCTCGACCGTGCCTTCGCCGAAGTGCGCGGCATCGTCGTTGCCGAGCGGCTGCGGCGCGACCGCCGGCCGGGTCTCTTCGATTTCGTGTCGGGATTGCTGGACGAGAAAACGGTGTGATCGCCCTTTCCTTCTTCCCGTCAACGGGGAGAAGGTGGCCCGAAGGACCGGATGAGGGCAGCGCCATACCTTCGCAACTTCGCACTGCCCTTCATCTGCCTGCCGGCATCGTCTCCCCGTGAACGGAGAGAGCGGAGTTAGACCGCATTGGTCAGCCGCACGAACTCCTCGACGCTGAGTGTTTCCGCCCTGCGCGTCGGGTCGATCCCCGCTCGTTCGAGCAAGGCCTCGCCGCCGAGGCTTTTCACGCTCTGCCGCAGCATCTTCCGGCGTTGGCCGAAGGCGGCTTCCGTGACTCGGCCGAGTTTCTTCACATCGGCGGGCAGGGGTGTCGTGCGCGGCTCCAGGTGCACCACCGAAGAGGTGACCTTGGGTGGCGGCGTGAAGGCCTGAGGCGGGACGTCGAAGGCGATCCTGGCCTGCGTGCGCCAGCCGGCGAGCACGCCCAGCCTGCCATAGGCATCGCTGTCGGGTGCCGCCACGATGCGCTGGGCGACCTCACGCTGGAACATCAGCGTCATCGAGGCGTAGTAGGGCGGCCAGTTTGGGACCGTCAGCCATCGGACCAGCAGTTCCGTGCCGATATTGTAAGGCAGGTTGGCCACGATCCGGACCGGACCGTGGTCGGCCTCCGAGGCGAGTGCCGCGAAGTCGGTCTTCAGCGCGTCGCCCGAAATCACCTCCAGCCGACCGGGGTAATGAGCGGAGACTTCGGCAAGCGCAGCCAGGCAGCGTTCGTCGCGCTCGATGGCAACGACCCGGCGGGCGCCGTTCGATAGCAGCGCCCTTGTCAGCCCTCCAGGCCCGGGCCCGACCTCGATCACCGTGGCATTTGCCAGGTCGCCGGCGCTGCGTGCGATCTTGCCGGTCAAATTGAGATCGAGCAGGAAGTTCTGGCCGAGAGCCTTTTTCGCCTGCAGCCCATGGCGCTCGATGACGTCGCGCAGTGGTGGCAGCCCATCGATGCTCATGCGCGAAGACCGGAAGCGGAAGCACTCATGCGGCGACGGCCTTCGCGTCGATGTCGGCGAGCTTCCTGGCGAGCTTCAGCGCCGCTATCAGGCTGTCCGGCCGCGCCACGCCCTTGCCGGCGATGTCGAAGGCGGTGCCGTGGTCGGGGGAGGTGCGGATGAAGGGCAGGCCCAGCGTGACGTTGACAGCTTCGTCGAAGGCCAGCGTCTTGGCCGGGATCAACGCCTGGTCGTGATACATGCACAGTGCGGCGTCGTAGCCTGCCCGCGCCCGGGCATGGAACAGCGTGTCGGCGGGCAAGGGCCCGAAAGCATCGATGCCTTCAGCGCGCAGGATGTCGACCGCTGGGCGCACGATATGCTCGTCTTCCATGCCCATGGAGCCGCCTTCGCCGGCATGCGGATTGAGGCCGGCAATGGCGAGCCGAGGCCTGGCGATGTCGAAGCGGCCGGCAAGGTCGGCCGCGGTGATGCGTGCGGTCGCGACGATCAATTCGGTGCTCAGGGCCTTCGGCACGTCGGCCAGGGCGATGTGGATGGTTACGGGAACCGTGCGTAAGTCCGGGCCTGCCAGCATCATCACCGGCATCGCCTCGACGCCGCTGTGCCGAGCCGCCAGATGCGCCAGATATTCGGTGTGGCCGGGAAAACGGAAGCCGGCATCATAGAGCGGCTTCTTGGCGATCGGGCAAGTCACCACGGCGGCCGCCTCGCCGGCAAGGCAGGCCTCGACCGCGCGGTCGATCGCTTCGATGGTGCCGGCTGCGTTGGCGGGGTCTGGCCGGCCGGGGCTGTCGATGAAGCGCTCCGTCAGGGGAACGATCGGCAAGGCGCGGCCAAAGACCTCGATCGCCTGCACCGGCGTCACTTCCTGGACAGGCAGCGAAACGCCAAGGTGGCGCGCGCGCGCCGCGACCACGGCCGGGTCGGCCAGAAGGTAGAAGGGGGGCAAGCCGACGGCGTCCCGCGCAAGGAAGGCGGCGATGGCGATTTCAGGGCCGATACCGGACGGATCGCCGACGCTCAACGCCAGCGCGGTCATCGCGCGGCCCACGTCAGCGCTTGACGATGCGGGCTTTAGCCTTCAGCTCGTCAACATATTTCTTGCTGAGATCGTCGGCGGCCTTGTCGTTGGAGCCTTCGCTCTGGAATACCATCTGTGCCGTCTTGTCGTCGGACACTTCGCGCGACGAGCAGATGCCGATGAATTCGACGCCGCGTTCGGTCTCGCGCGTGACGGTGGCGCCACCGACCTTGGTCGCCTTGATCTGCTCGGCCCAGTCCGGCGGTAGTTGCGGCGCCAGAATCCGGCCGAGGTCGCGAACGGTGACGTCGATCAGGCCCTTGGCGAACTCGCGTGTCGTGTTGCAGCCGTTGAAGCGGGCACGCATGGCATCGGCCTCGCGCTTGCGCTTGGCCAGTGTCGCGCTGCGTTCGGCCGCTGGCACGACGAAGATGACCTGCTGCAGCATGTATTCCATGGCGCTCGGCTTGGCGCCGCCCTTGTCAAGCATGCGCCGCACCGCGTCCTGTTCGGTCACGCTGCCACCTTCACCGGAGCGGTAACGCGCGCTCAAGGCTTGGTTCCATGCCATCTGGGCACGAATGAACTCCTTGAAATGGTCCTTGCTGACGCCGGATTTTTCCATGACGCCGTCGAGCTGGCCGAGCTGCATCTTGTTGTTGGTGGCAAAGCGCTGATAGGCGGCCTCAACCTGGGCATCGCTGATACGGATGCCAAGCCGTCTGGCCTCGGCGAGGCGCAGCGTCTGGTCGATCATTTCCTGGGCAGCGTCGCCCTTCTTGTGTTGCAGCTTCAGGAAGGCGGCACGATGGGCGATGTCACCACTGGTGATTGCTATGTCGTTGACGACGTATTTGATCTCGCTGGCGAAAGCCGGCGGCGTCATCACGGTCATCGACAGGGATGTCGCCGCCACAAGCAACGCGAACCCTGCTGAAAAGAGGTATTTCCTCATCGTTGGCATCCCAATTCTATTCCGGCTCCGCCCAATTCCGTCCCCTTCCGGATACGCGAATCCGTGCCAGCCCTATGCGGCGAAACGATGTCGCCGCTTATTGGATGGTGTCGATTGCGTTGGTCGACGAGCCGAAGTCGCCGAGGGTGCGGAACGACAGGTTGAATCCGATGCTCTGCGTCACTTCCCTGGTGTTCAGGTCACGCGACTGCGCGTACGTCATCAGATAGGTGAAGCAGGAATCGTTGTAGGCGAAGCCCACCCCGTCCTTGACCAGCAGGCCCTCCTGCAAATCGTAGGTTCCTGTTCCGAACACGCGCCAGTTCTCGGCAAGATGTGTCGATGCGCCGAGCGTGACCTCGTGACGGTCGGTCGTGAACCCATAGAGCGGCTGGGCCTGGATGAAGGCATACTTGGCGCTCAACGACACCGGCAGGCCGGAATAAGCAGCTTTCAGCTCGGCGCGGCGGATCTCGAAGCTCTGTTCGTCGAAACGGCCGCTGACCGAGGCCGCGAAGCCATTGGGACTGGTTATGCCAAACAGGCCGACATAGTCGGACTTGGTCGTCTCAAGCCCTGAATTTGCGCCGACATTGACCAGATCGGGTGCCGCAAAGGAGTTTTCGCCGCCAATCTGATAGGACTGGCCGAAGATCGCATTGGTGCCCCAGCCGTTGATGTAGGAGCCGGAATAGCGCAGGCCGACATTGGCACGCGAGCCGCCCTCGATGCGGTCGTAACCGGAGAACTTGTCGCGTTCGAACAGCGTGGTTGCATCGAAAACCATGCTTTGAGCGTCTTCGTTCGGAATGGAGAGGCCGCCGACATACTGTTCGTTCGGGCGCAGGAACACCTGAGCCATCGGCTCGACAACGTGGCTCGACCCGCTGGCCAGCGAGAACAACAGCGGCCAGCTCATCTCGAGCCCGGCGGTCGCCATGTAGCGTGCGAAGGACGAGCGCATGTCTTCGCTGGTATGTATGTCAGGGTTGGCGGCCATCTCCTGAATGGCCGCGAGCGAAGCCGATGACGCGCGGACGTAGTCAACATCGCCCTGGAATGCCAGCAGTGGTGTCAATACCAGCCCATCATCGGTAACGAATGTCCGCTTCCATTCGGCTTCGGTGGTGAGTCTGCCAGACCCGCCCTCTATGCCACGGACACGCTGTGCCGGCGTGGCAGAATCGTATGGCGTGTTGAAAGCTTCGTCGAGATCTTCGCGGCGAATGACTCGCGTATTTACGTTGAACGACAACTGGCCGCCGGCGACCGATGTGTCGGGGATATAGGCATAGTCGAGCGAGGGCAGCACCCAAGGCTGCTGGCCGCTTCGCGCCGCGGCATTTTCGTTGGGCGTATCTTCCTGGACCTCGAAATGCATGGCGCGCACGTCGAAATAATTACGGTCATTAAGGCCGGTCAGGTAGACGGACGACTGGTGAACGTAGGCATTGTACTTGGCGATGTTGTAGGTGTTGGAGAAGTTCTTGTCGGTCTGCAGCAACACGTCCCAGCCGAAATTCCAGCGTTCGTTGATCGCGAACTGCCCCTGCGTGCCCATCATGCCGCGGAACTTGTTCGGATCGCCCACCGCGCCGGAATCGATATTGTGACCAGCGGTCGAGGGGAAGGCCGCGCCGTCGATGAAGGCGTCCGGATCCTGCTGCTGAATGCCGGCGATCTTGAAAGTGTATTCGCCATTGTTGAAGCGCTGGCGCCATTCGGCTTCGCCGAGGAAGCCCTGCTTGGTGTAGCCGCTTCCGGTCACCGTCAGGTCATATGTCGGCGAAAGGGCGAAATAGTAGGGGATCTTGACGCTGTACCCCAAGTGACTGTTGTAGCCGATACTGGGGATCAGGAAGCCGCTCTTGCGCTTCACCGTCGGGTCGGCGATCTCGAACGCCGGCAAGTAGGCCAGCGGAAACCCGAAGAACTCGAAATTCGCGTTCTCGAAGCGAACCGTCTTCTTCTCGCCGTTCCAGATGATCTTTCTGGCTTTGACGCGCCATGTCGGCGCCTTGTCGGGCTTGTCTTCGCATGGTTCGCAGGCAGTGTAGACACCATTGTGGAAGGTGGTCAGCACGCCGCCCATGCGTTCGGCGCTTTCGGCGGCGAAATAGGCCTTGTCGACGGTTTCAACGCGCAGCGCGTTGACGAAGCCGTCTGCGAAATCGTCGGTGATGTCGATGTGCTGCGAATTGATCTTGGTGCCGTCGCTGTTGACGATCTCGACATTGCCGCTGGCAACCATTCGCTTGGTGTTGCGGTTGTACACGACCTTCTGGGCGACGAGGCGGTTGCCGCCATAGTCGATCTGCACGCCGCCGATGGCGGTCACCGTCTGGTTGTCGTTGTTGTATTCCAGCGTGTCGGCGGCGAGCAGCATCTGCGAGCCGGACGGAACCGTGGTCGCCATGTTGCCGACATCCTGCGCGAACGCCGGCAGCGGGACGCCGCAGGCGACCAGGCACGCCAAGGCGCTCGCCGCATAGAGGCGCGCCAAACGGGCCTGCCTGTCGCTGGGCAAAAACGCCTCCCTCACTAGCCGTCTTCCTTGTATAGCAGGAAAGTCACCCCGAAGAACATAGCTACCACGACCGGCACCCAGGCGGCTATGGCAGTCGGCACGAACCCCGCCACGCCGAACGCCTTCACCAGCACCGAAACGACATAAAGCAGAAACCCGGCAACGACGCCACCCAGAATCATCGTTGCCGACTGCCCCATTCGCGCAAATCGCATTGAAACTGTTGCCGCAATCAGCGTCATGGCGACGAGGAGAAACGGCAACGCCACCAGCGAATCAAACTGCATGGCAAAGGCATTTGCCTTGAGGCCGAAGGAACGGGCAACCTCGATTTTTCCGGGCAGGTCATAGAAGGGAATTGTCTCCGGGCGCGCTAGCCGCTCCTGCACGAATTCCGGCTTCAGATTGGTCGGCACACGATCGTTCGCGACGGGCTGGATGGTGCCGTTCCTGAAGATCTTCACATCCTGCAATTCCCAATAACCGTCGCGCAGGTAAGCACGCGCCGCATCCTTGCGCTCGACGATATTGCCTTGCTGATCGAGGATGAAAAAGACCGCGTCGGCCATCTCCAGACCCTGGTCGAGGATGGCCCGCGCGCCGATGATCGTATCGCCGGAACTGGTTTTCTGGCGAATCCAGGGAGCGGCGTCGGCCGAAACCGTGTTGGATTTGCCGGAGCGCAGCTGCGTCTCGATCTGTTCGGACAAGGAGAAGGCGTGCGCGGCGAGCGGGTTGATGATTCCGACCGAGACGGCGCCGAACAGCAGTGCGCCGATGCAGCACGGCAAAAGGAACTGCCAGGCGGAAACGCCCGCGGACCGCGCGATGACAAGTTCGTACCGCCGGTTGAGCGAAACCAGCGTCGCCATCGCCGAGAACAAGCCGACAAACGGCACCGTCTGCAGCATGATCATGGGCATTCGAAGGCCGGAAATGGCCATCGCCGTGCCATAGGTGAACCCTGGCAGGCCGGTAGTGCGGCCGGACAGTTCGGTGAAATCGATAAGGAATACCAGTGCCAGAAGGCCGAGGAAGAACCAGATCGTGATCGCCACGTAGCGGAAGAAGAAATATCGACCCAGAGTCCAGCCCATCAGCCGACCCCCTGGCCTGAGGTGTCGCGCCTGGAGAGACGCAATTTGAGGGCATTCCAGCCATCACCGATTCGGCTGGCCAGGTTTGTCATCCAGTCCGCCCAGGCAACCGGCAGTTCCATGGTCCGGTTCGATACGATGAACCAGATCGCCACCGCGGAAGCCACGATCGGCACGCCATAGACCATGTAGGCATATTGCGGGACCTCATCGGCCTTGCTGGCGGCGAAGAAACCCAGCCAGCGCACGAACAGCGATATCGCGATGGCGGTGATCAGCGGATTGACGCGCGCCTCGCGATGCGAACGCGCGTCTCCCGCCACCGCGAGCGCGATCAGCGCGAAAACCATGGAGTAGGTCCATTCCGAAAACCGCTGGTCGACCTCGGCCCGGTACTCCTGGGGACTTTGCTGGTAATTCTTGTCGTTAGGACTTGGATTGAGCAGGTATTGGGTGGTCTGGTCCTTTGGCAGGAGCGTCACTTGGTTGGCCGCCGACATGAAGGCCGACATGTCGAAGGCATAGGACGTGAACCGGATGACACTGAGGTCGCCCGTCAGCGTTTTGCGATGGATGACGCCGTCATTCATCATCAGCACCTTTTCGCCGCCGCGTTCGATGATGCTGCCGGTCTTGGCATAATAGACGAGATTGACGCCTTCCTCGCGCGAATCGGCGACGAAGATGCCACCCAGCCGGTTGTCGGGAAGCCGCTCGCCAATCTGCAGGAACAGTCCGTCCTCGATCTTGCGGAAGGTGCCTTCCTGGATGATCAGCGACAAAAGGTCGGCGCGCGACTCCGCCACCAGGGCGCGGTTCTTCTGTCGTGCATAGGGGTCGATGCCGTTGTCCACGGCGAATGAAAAGACGCTGGCGGCCAGCGCCAGCAGCATGATCGGCCGCACGATGGTCCATCGTGAGGCTCCCGATGCATTGACCACCGCGAGTTCCGAATCCGAATTCATCACACTGAGCGTCTGGGCGACCGCCACCACGAGCGCGAAAGGCACGACGATCGGAACGATGGAGGGGAGAATAAGGGACGCGACCTCGAAGAAGGTCAGAGCTGACTGACCGCTGTCGGTGACCAGGTTGATCTTGGCCAACACCTGCGTCGTCCACACGATGGCCAGCGTCCAGACCAGTGCTGCCAGGAAGACCACGAAAGTGCGGCGCATGATGTAGCGTTCAACGACCTTCATGAAGGCTTTACTCGATTTTCTCGAACGGCATCATGCCACCACGCTAAGGGTAGCTGTCCGGCGACGCCCGCACAACTGGCTCCGTTGGGCTGCATTAGGCAGGCGATCCGGTTCCCGTCCCACGTCGCGTGCCGCAGTAGGCCGGAGTGTCGGCGGCAATGGATAAGAAAGGACGAACATCGATGGTTAACAACAGGTTGCGGCATGAAGCGGAGCCGTTCCGCGACGAATCGCCATCGATTCCATGTCTCATATGGGTAGCCATTTTGGCAAAGTCTTGCCAAATGCCGGAAAACGACCAAATGTCGCGGATCGCTTCAAACCGCTTCGCGCATCACCGCGCAATCCCCGAAAGCAGGACATGATGAACCCGAGACCGTCGATCGCCTTTGCAAAATTCGCCGCGCCCCAGACGGCGGCGAACAGAAAGGGCACGGTCTTCGTGCTGTCGGCGGATGACGGTGGCCTGAGCGATATGGCCAGGGCTTACGATCCGGGCAAGACGCTGGATCGGGCTTTCCCGGTCGCCGAATTTACCGGCAAGTTCGCCGGCACTGTCGAAATCCTGGCGCCCGAAGCAACATCGCTCGACAGGTTGGTCGCGGTCGGCGCAGGCAGGGTGTCGGGGCTCGACGAGTATGCCTGGCTGAAGCTCGGCGGCACCATTGCGGCATCGCTGCGCAAGGCAACCGACGTGGCCGTGGTGCTCGACCTGGCCGGTGCCTCGCCCGATGGCAAGGACGCCGCGAACCTTGCGGCCGGCATTCTCTTGCGCGGCTATTCCTTCGACAAGTACAAGACCAGGAAGGATAAGGACGACGGCCAGGGCAGCGGCAAGGCCGATCCGAAAAAGCCGGTCAAGGTGACCATCCATACCGCCGATCCGGTGGGCGCCAAGAAAGCCTTCGCCGATGCCGAGGCGGTGATCGACGGTGTGCTTCTGGCACGCGATCTGGTCAACGAACCGGCAAACGTACTGGGACCAGTCGAATTCGCCGCCCGCGCCAAGGAACTCGAGGCGCTTGGCGTCAAGGTCGAGATCCTGGCCGAAAAGGAGATGAAGAAGCTCGGCATGGGCTCGCTGCTCGGTGTCGCGCAGGGCTCGCCGCGTGGCGCCCGTATGGCGGTCATGCAATGGAACGGCGGCAAGCCCAAGGACAGCCCGGTCGCCTTCGTCGGCAAGGGCGTTACGTTCGACACCGGCGGCAATTCGATCAAGCCGGCGTCCGGCATGGAGGACATGAAGGGCGACATGGGTGGCGCTGCCGCCGTGACCGGGTTGATGCACGCGCTCGCCGCGCGCAAAGCCAAGGCCAATGTCGTCGGCATCATCGGTCTTGTCGAAAACGCGGTCGACGGTCATGCCCAGCGCCCGGGCGACATCGTCACCTCGATGTCGGGACAGACCATCGAGGTGCTCAACACCGACGCGGAGGGGCGCCTCGTTCTGGCCGACGCGCTGTGGTACTGCAACGACCGCTTCCAGCCGAAATTCATGGTCAACCTGGCGACGCTGACCGGCGCCATCATGGTTGCGCTCGGCCTGCATTATGCGGGCCTGTTCTCCAACAACGACGAACTGGCGCAAAGGCTGACCGCGGCCGGACAGTCAACGCAGGAACGGCTGTGGCGCATGCCGCTCGGCGCCGAATACGACAAGCTGATCGATTCCAAGAATGCCGACATGAAGAACATCGGTGGCCGCTACGGCGGCGCGATCATCGCCGCGCAGTTCCTGCAGCGCTTCGTCAAGGACACGCCCTGGGCACATCTCGACATTGCCGGTACCGCGATGGGCTCGCCATTGAACGAGATCAACCAGTCGTGGGGTTCGGGTTTCGGCGTACGGCTGCTGGACCGGCTGGTGCGTGATCACTACGAAAGCTGACGTCGATCCATGGCCGATGTGCTGTTCTACCATCTGACCGAATCGACCCTGGAGGATGCGCTTCCGGGGCTGCTCGAGCGCAGCGTCGATCGCGGCTGGCGCGCCGTGGTGCAGACCGGCACCGAGGAACGGCGAGACGCGCTCGACCAGCATCTGTGGACTTTCCGCGATGATTCCTTCCTGGCGCACGCGACCGATCGCGAAGCCTACCCAACTGAACAGCCAATCCTGCTGACCACCGGCGCCGGCAACCCCAACGAGGCCAAAATCAGGTTCCTGGTCGACGGCGCCGCCCCGCCCGACCTCGGCGGTTACGAGCGTGCGGTTTTCCTGTTCGATGGCCATGACGCGGCCCAGGTCGAGATGGCCCGGGCGCATTGGAAGACGATGAAGGACGCGGGCCACGCCGTGACCTACTGGCAGCAGACGTCAGACCGCCGCTGGGAACGCAAGGCCTAGTTTAGAGCAATTCCAGGAAAACTGTGCACCTATCCAGGGAAAGCGCGTAGCGCACTCCATAGGGAGGTGCGTAAGAACCAAGGGCTGGAGCCGTTCGGCGTTTCCCCGAAACGATGAGCATCTCCAGCCCAGCGTCGCGGGTGACAGTTCTAGAGCCTTGCCTTGATTCGGCTCTGTTTCCTGGTGACGTAGTCGCCGTATTTCAATTTCATGAACTCGTCCGAGCGGTTCCGATGCGGGCTCCTGAAAACGTACCATTCGCCATCAGGCGATTTGCGCTTGTAGATCGCCTTGCCGGTCTGGCGATGCTCGAAGCAGGTCATGGAGCCCTTCACGCCCCAGGCGCCGTGCCATTGCGCGCGGTAGCACAACTTGCCGCCGCCGGGGATGAACCATGTCCCGTCGCCATAGCCCGGCTGGCCCTTTTCGGTCGACCAGGCGTTGAATTGCCGCTGCCTGACGGCAAAGAACGCGGCCCCGTGATTGCCCCACATCCACGAATGGTTCTGATAGATTTGGTAGACGCCTTCGTCGGGCACCACGGCGCCCTTTTGCGCCTGCTCGGCGATTTTGGCCGCAGTCTCGGCTGTCGCAGGGACCTGTAAGGCAAGAACAAGAACGGAGCAGGCGAACGCCGCTCCGACACAATTACCCAGCACTCGTTTCACGGGACTACTCCACAGACTGATTCACGCCACGCCTCAACCATCATGCCGAAACACTGGTCCGGCATGGATGCCAATCAAACAAGAAAGATGGAGATCCATCCCGATCGTGTCGGGACGCATCGAACGGTGCGTCTACGGCAGGACGTGCTGGGTCACCCTCCAATCGGGCAGACCATAGCCCCCCAGCCACGGCCACACTTCTTTCTGGTTGAAGTAGACAACGGACGTAAGCGCCGGGAACTCCGCATAGGACTTGCGGGAATCGTCCTGCCACTTCGAAACATAGTCCTGCTTGCCGACATAGCCGAGTTCCGCCACCACGATCGGCTTGTTGAAACCCGCCACGCGGTCATAGCCGGGTTTCAGCATCTCGGCGAACGTACGGTCGCGACCGGCCTCGTCATTGTCCTTTTTCTGCAGGCCGAACACCGACAGGCCGATCACGTCGACATAGTCGTCACCGGGGTAGTATTTTTCCAGGCCTTCTTCACCTTTGGGCGACCACATGTATTTGGCCGCGGGCGCCGCCTTGCGGCAGATATCGACTTCGCGCTTGTAAGCTGAGATCCAGTCCTTGGGAGCCCAGTTGGCCCAGGTGAAGCGGCCGTTCTTGTCTTCCATTTCCTGCGCCCAGCGAATGGTTACCGGGCTTTTCATCTGTCCCACCAGGCCACAGATCGCCTGCATGTTGGCATCATACCTGCCGCCCAATATGCCGTCACGCAGTTCGGGCGGGGTGATGCGCCAGTCCTTCGACCAGGTCCACGGCTCGATCGTGATCAACAGCGAGCGACCGCGCTCCTGGGCATAGGTGTCTGCCAGAGGCAGCGTCGATAGATCGACATCTTCCCAAGGCAGGAACAGTTCCTCGATGCTGGCGGTCTTGTCATTGGTGAAATCGCCATACGGATCGTACGAGCCGAATGCCGACGCGGCGCTGCTCGTCTGGACGGGGTCTGTCGCGGGGGCGGAACCGGCGCTTCCCGCGGAAGGAAACGCGGCACTTCCGCCCAAAGCCAGCGCGACTACAAGTACATTTGCTGCGGAGTGTTTCATCGTTGACCTCCTATGGCCTCAGCTTCCCATGGAAGCCAAGGCTTCGCCCGCCGCATCGATGCCTGATCGACACGACTACCCAACACCGATCGGGTCTATTGGCGGAATCTGCGGGATTTCGGAGCGACCATTGGCGGGTGTGCCAACCTGTGCAAGGGGCCACCCAAATTATCTCTCAAGGCGCCGACACTGAGGAGCTTCAGAGAGAAAGTTCGCCGCGATACTCACAAATTCGCGTCAATATTCCGATATATCATCCCTGGCTAATTTAAGAGCCGGACCGGACCAAGAGTCAAGAACAATTAACGATCGGTTAACCTTGGCGCTCGCAACATGGTTAACGCTGCCCGGCGGTGCAGCCTCCAGATCGCCTTGACCCCGGCGAATTCTCCAAAGCGCAAAAAAGTGCGGTTCATCATTCCGGCATGGGTCGACGGCGACTCTTCGGCGGAATACTTGCTGCGATTCAAAGGCGTTAGGTTAACCAGTTCTCAAGAAAGCCAGTTAAGGATCGGTTAATTTAGTTGACTCTAATGAGATGTGGAGGGATTCTGAAGCCGACCTGAAAAGCGTGTCGGCCGTCGTTCGGCTGATGCTCGGAGTGGCGGCGGTAGTTGTATGAGTGTTTCCGCGAACGCAGGGATCATCAGTCCCAAGACCAGGCCGACCCGGCCGCGTGGGAGGATGCGCGCCAACGCCGCGGCGCAGGTTCCTTTCCTGGTGCCCATATTGTCTCCGGTCCGGCAGTGGATCCTGCGGCTCGGCCTGGCCTCCTGGTTCGTCACTCTCGGCTTTTTCTGGATCTGGTGGCTGAAGCCGGACCATATCGGATACCTCGGGTCATACATCTTTGCGACGCTGGTGCTGGCCTGGCTGACCTTGATGCCGATGTATTTCCTGCTCAACGTGCACGCTTCGAGGAAGCCATCCAAGCTTGCCAGCATCCCGAAGCGCTCGCGGGTCGCCATGGTGGTGACCAAGGCGCCGTCCGAACCGTTCGCCGTGGTTGCGCGCACCTTGGAAGCAATGCTTACGCAGGACTATCCGCATGACACCTGGCTGGCCGACGAGGACCCGTCCGACGAGACGGTTCGCTGGTGCGATGCCCACGGCGTGTTCATTTCGACGCGGCGCGGAAGGGAAGACTACCACCGCAAGACTTGGCCGCGCCGCACCCGTTGCAAGGAGGGCAACCTGGCGTTCTTCTATGACCACTACGGTTATGAGCGCTACGATTTCGTCGCCCAGATGGATGCCGATCACAGGCCGACGCCAACCTATCTCAGGGAAATCCTTTATCCTTTCGCCGATCCGGCGGTCGGCTATGTCTCGGCGCCGAGCATCTGCGACAACAATGCCGCCGAAAGCTGGGCAGCGCGTGGCCGGCTGTTTCCAGAAGGGATGTTTCACGGGCCCTTGCAGTCCGGCCATACCGGTGGCGGCGCGCCGCTTTGCATCGGCTCGCACTATGCCGTTCGAACCAAGGCGCTGAGGCAGGCGGGCGGTCTCGGTCCGGAGTTGGCCGAGGATCACTCCACCTCGATGCTGATCAACGCCGCCGGGTGGCGCGGCGTGCATGCGCTCGACGCCATCGCTCATGGCGACGGCCCGCAGACCTTTGCCGATCTCGTCACCCAGGAATTCCAGTGGTCGCGCAGCCTGATGACGATCCTGCTCGAATACTCGCCCACATATTTTCCCAAATTGCCCTGGAGGCTGAAGTTTCAGTTCCTGTTCTGCCAGCTCTGGTATCCACTGTTCGCCATCTTCGCATTGCTGATGTACGTCATGCCGATGTATGCGCTCTTCACCGGGCGCAACTTCGCCAACGTCATGTATGCCGACTTCCTTCTTCACTATCTGCCCAACGCCGTTGCTCTGGTGGGCCTGGTCATGATGCTGAAGGCATTCGGCCTCTCTCGGCCGCTGACGGCCAAGACGATAAGCTGGGAAGGCACGCTGTTTCTTTTCTTCGCACGCTGGCCTTGGGTACTGGCCGGCACGCTATCGTCGCTGCGCGATTATCTGACCAAATCCTTCGTCGATTTCCGTGTCACCCCCAAGGGCAGCGGTCCCAAAAGCCTGTTGCCGGTCCGCGCCTTCGTTCCCTATGTGGCGCTGGCCATCGGCGCGGCACTGCCCGTGTTGATAATTGAGCACCCTTTCGACGCGACCGGCTTTTTCTGGTTCGCGGCGTTCAATGCATTCCTCTATGGGCTTTTGGTGGTGGTGATCGTTTCAAGACACGTCATCGAGAACAAGATCCCGTTGCGCGCCAATGCCGCGAAGATGACCTTGCAGGCCTCGCTCGCCGTGCTGGCACTCGCCGTGCCGGCCGTGGGCTTCTACGATCGCGGCATGGAAGGCGTCTACGGATTGCAGCAGGGCGCCGGCGGCTTGCGTATCGTGCGCATAGCCTATGTGATTTCCGGCGCCGGCCAGGGTAACATCGGTGCCCGCAATTTCTACTTCGATCCGGGTTGGGAAACGCCGCGCTGACGTTGAAGAGGCGCGCGCGACAACGCTTCCCGGAACATTCGCCTTGTGAGCCGGCGGCCGTCCGCGCAACCCCGGCGCAGTCTCAATAGATTCAGTTTTAATAATATCCGATCGAGTGCGGACAGACCGTGCTCATCATGTCGCTTGCGCGATTCTTAATAAGTATCCCCTAATATAAGATCATGATGCGAGCGGCGTGAGGCTGCTAGCGTGGCGCGGAACACAAAATAACCGACAATATATCCCCGCGCTCCAGTGGCTTATGTTTTTGCAGGGGACGTCGATGAAAACATATATTGGAAATGGGCCAAGGATCGGCAAGAAATATGCCTGTGCATTCGCAGCTGTTGCATTGATCTCGATGGTGTCCGGTTGTCAGAGTATGGATGCGACCAAGACCGGCTCGATCAGCACCAGGCCGGAGGCTCATATGCTTGGCCAGAAGGCTCAGAAGAAACGGTTGCATCTGGTCGATCGCAAATCGCTCACGCGGATCACCAGCGTGACACGCACGAGAGAGGAGGCCTATGCGGCTTTCGTCCGGCCGCAGCGGATCGGCAAGACGGCGCCCGTGAAGGTTTCCTACAGTTTGGGCAATAGCGGACCGTTGCTCGGTCACTCTCCCTGGATTTGCGGCCCGAGCGGCTTTGGCCAGCGCGCCAGCTGCCGTTCGCGGTACTGAAGCAATTACGGGAACAGTGTGTAACGGTTTTCCCGGGACAAGCGCGTAGCGCTTGCCCTTGCGAAACTGCCTGGAACAAAGAGATGGATTGGTTCGGCGTCCTCTTTGAAACTGTGAACCGTTCTAGAGCGTCAGACCTGGAAGTGGCGGCGTGATTTGACTTATGCAGCCGCCGCTCCGTTCCTCGCGGGGGGCGCGAGCCGAGGGCAAGAGGTTGGCGAGGGATTGCGCCTGACCTCTTGCCCGCGGCCGCCATTCCTGGCGATGGCAATCGGCGGACGCTGCCATTCTGTCCCTCGATCGGCACTTTCCGCCTGAAACCGAAATCCCTGTCCGGTATTCCGATCACGTCACGACAAACGGGCGGGGCGGTGCCAGCCGCTATCATTGTCTTCCGGCGCCGACCGCGGCCGCGCGACGTAGGCCGACGATCCGTTCGCTTCGTGATAGACGCGTGCCAGCATTTCCGCCAGCACGCCCGACGTCACCATCTGCACCCCGGCGATCAGCAGGAAGAAGCCGGTGAACAGCATCGGCCGTGTTCCGATGGCTTCCTCGAAAAACACCTTCAGACAAAGCAGATAGGCAAGGATCAGCGAACCCAGCGCGCCGAGCACGATGCCGATACCACCGAAGAAGTGTCCGGGCCGCGTGCGATAGCGCATGAAGAAATACATGAACACCAGATCGAGCACGACTCTGAAGGTGCGCGAAATGCCGTATTTGGACTGGCCGTGGATGCGGGCGTGATGCGTCACCACCTCCTGCGCGATGCGTCTCGGGGTCGTCACGGTAGCCAGCCATGCCGGGATGAAGCGGTGCATCTCGCCATAGAGCTTGACGCTGCGAATGACGCTGCCGCGATAGACTTTGAGGCTGCAGCCATAGTCCTTGAGGCGCACGCCAGTGACGCGCGCGATCAGCGCGTTGGCGATGCGCGAAGGGAGTCTGCGCATCAAAAGCCCTTCCTGGCGGTCCTTGCGCCAGCCGACCACCAAGTCGAGGTCCTCGCTCAGCAGGCGGTAGACCATGCGCGGGATGTCGAAGGGATCGTTTTGCAGGTCGCCGTCGATCGTGGCGATGACGTCGCCGCGTGCCGCGTCGATGCCGGCCTGCATCGCGGCGGTCTGCTTGTAGTTGCGCACGAGTTCGACCGCATGCACATGCGGGCCGTAATGCGCCGCCAGGCGCCTGATCTCGCTCACCGTCGCGTCGGTGCTGCCGTCATCGACCAGCACGACCTCCCAAGGCTGCTCATAGCGCTCCATCGCCTGGTGAATGCGTGTCAGCAGCGGCTCGACGTTTTCGGCCTCGTTGTACATGGGAACGACGATGGACAATGTATGGTCCGGCATCACCACGCCGTCAGGCAGCCCCGAAGCAGGGATAGGTAATACGGTCATAGGGATGGCTTCCTTGCAGATCCGGCGGCCGGGTTCCCCGGCAGCGTCGATTTCGAGGGAAACAGCCAGGCAATCGCGCCCGTGACGACAGCTGAGCACAGGATGAAGAGGTGCAATGCCAGCGCCGCCTGCAAGCCGCTCTTCATCGCAATTCCGGAAGTCAGCAGCGCCGCCGCCGCCGCCGCTTCGTAGGTGCCGAAACCGGCGACGCCTTGCACCGGCAATATCGCGGCGCCTTCGGCGCCGACGACGCCTGGAAAGGCGGTGGTGAACGATGTGCCAAGTATCAGCGCCAGCAGCCATCCCTGCACGGCGAGCTTCAGCGACCAGTTGGCGATCGTCCACCACCAGCCGTAGCGCGAGCGCCCCGTCGCCTCGGTGAAGATGTCGCGAAGCAAGCCGAGCTTGGCCACGATCTTGCCGCGCCCGGCCCAGTCATGCGGCGCGCGCGCCCAGCGCGGCAGGTACCATGCCACCGCGACCAGGACGGCCACGCCCGCGACCCTGATCGCCGGATGCAGGCCTGGCCACACCGCCAACGCCAGCACGCCGACGACGAAGGCATCCTGCAGCCTGAACCACAGCAGCGAGGCGCTGGCGCGCATGAGCGGTACGCCGAAGATCTGGCGCAGGAGCAGAGGAAAAGCCGTCTCGCCGCCGCGGAAAGGGACGACGTTGATCATCGCGTTGTGGATCAGGATAACGCGCAGGCAGGCGCCGAAACGGCCTTGCACCTCGTCGCGGAACTCGTCGCAGACGCGCAGCGTTCGCAAGACATAGGTGACGAAAAAAGCGAGCGTCGCCAC
The DNA here is from genome assembly GCF_004794715.1 of Mesorhizobium sp. M8A.F.Ca.ET.207.01.1.1. NCBI lineage: Bacteria > Pseudomonadati > Pseudomonadota > Alphaproteobacteria > Hyphomicrobiales > Phyllobacteriaceae > Mesorhizobium > Mesorhizobium sp. M8A.F.Ca.ET.207.01.1.1. The sequence goes on from NZ_SRUS01000001.1 coordinate 255,372, forward strand.
CGCGAACGTCCCGGGCGTGACGCGGTCGAAGGCGTCGCCGACCGTCCTCCAGCGCGAGTCGCTGGCGAGCCAGACCAGCAGGGCCAGCGTCGCGACTATCGAGATTGCTCTTTTCAACCAATTCTCCGCTGGTTTTCGCCGCCTCGTCCGGGCGGCGGCAATGCGTGGTGCCCGGATGCCTATGGCGTCAACCGGAATCGGCGCCTGGCCCACCGCCTTGCCGAACTCCCGCGGACGAAATGCGGAGCCGTCGACTGCTGGGACCATGTCCAAAACCCACGGCCCCCGACCGTCGCGGCTCTCAAGGGCGGGTGATCCTATAGACCAGCAAATCATCGGAATCCACAAGCTTGGTTCCGGTCTTGTCCAGATAGTCGATGACCCCGTCATGATGCTCGACGAACAGCAGGTCTTGCTTGTCGGCGGCGTTCTTGGCCGCGCCGAACAGATCTGCGCCTTGCGCGCGCAACTCCTCGAGCTGCGCGATCGCGGTGTCGTCGTCCGCGACGAATTTCGACCATTCGACATCGCCGCCGCCGGGCGGGAATACCCAGCCGCGCGCCCTGCTGTAGTAGACAGCCACTGGATCGCCGACCTCGGGCGCTATTGCGACGACGAGGTCACCCGGTTGTGCCAATCTCGCCAGTTCCTCGCCGAGCAGCTTGCCATTGATGGCAACCGGCTTCTTCATTGTCTTGACGAGGGGAAAGGTCGACCACACGAGCGTCACGGCCACGATACAGATCGAGCGCAGGACCATGGCCGGCGACGGAGCGTTGCCCCATGGCAGCGTTGCCAGGACCAGTGCTCCTCGGCCGCAGAACATCGCCAACGGGACATGGAAGATGTGGTAATTCCAGGGATTGCTGGTGATCTCGCGCGCCGCCGCCAGATAGACGGCCATGGCCGCCACCAGCCAAACATAAGGAATGGCCGAAAGTGTACGTTGTTTCTGGTTTTCGGCGGGGGGCGGCATCCAGAAGCCCACCGCGATCAGCACCATGAACGGATAGCCGTAGAACCACCAAACCGAGGTGTTCCACACCGATTTGAAGTAGAAGCTCTCCTTGAAGAATGTCCAGAAACCGGAATCCCAGATATAACCGCTGCCCGCGACATGAAATGGCGGATAGGTTCGGCCGAGATAGATCGCCCAGCTGAAATATGCGGCGATGATGGCCAGGCTCAAAAGCCCTGACAGGAACACCCTGGTCGCTTGCTTTCGCTTCTTCTCGACAATCCAGCAAACCATCAGGTAGAAAATGACGGCGCCGGCGGCGAGCCCCGGCGGTTTCGCCAGCACTCCGAGCGAGAAACTGACGGTGGCAACTGGCAAAAGCCAGCTGCTGCCGCCGGCCCAGTACCTCGCGAAAAGCCAGACGCCTGTTGTCACCAGGGCCAACATCGACGGATCTGGAAGAAACGAGCTGTCGATCATGATCGCCGCCGGCATCAGCGCATAGGCAAGCGCCGCCGCATGGGCATGCGTTTCGCCCCAGCATAGCGCCGTCAACCTGTGCAGCGAAAACACCGTGACCAGGCCGAAGAAGGCCGCAACCATGCGGCCAAACCAGTCGTGCCAGCCGAAGAGTTGGTAGAGCAGGGCGGTCAGATAGCTGACGATCTGGAACTCGCGGCCCTGATAACTCGGCCCGGGCCCGGTCCAACTGACCTCAGGGAAGAAGATATTCCAGCTGCGCTGTTGAAAATTGTCGGCCATCATTGCTGTGCTTGTCTCGCGCCAGCTGAAGACGTCGACCAGCGGCAAGGTTATGTTGTGGAACCTGAACACGATCGCGATGAACAGGATCCCCAGCAAGATAGCCGTGTCGAGGTTCAGGTAATTGCGAGCAGCCGAGCCCCAAGCAGTCGGCTGCCGCGGGTATTGCTGAACCTCGGCCTGATTTAGTTCCGGGTCGGCGCCCATTTGAAACCGCATCCTCTCTGACGGATGTTGCTTTTACACGCGATTGTCAAAGGTGAAGGAGTATACGACGCAATCCTTAATTTTGGCGAAAGCGGGCGTCGCGAAAGTTGACATCGCAGCTCCCGCGGCTGTTAAATAGTTCACAGGCCTGTCGCGCCGACAGCGCTGCCTTGGGCCACAATACAGACATGCCAACGCCGATTGTACCGATAGCTCCGACCAGCTTGCCGCCGCTTGGCGTCGACCATCCGCCACACAACGAACCTCGTCGGACTGCAAGTTTCACGCCGCTCCTGTTTCTCCTGGCCTTCTGCGGTCAGGTGGCCCTCGCGGGAGCGACCCACGCGGCGGCCGCCAAAGACGGCGCACCTGCAAAAGCGGACAGTGCCACTGTGCCAACCCCCTATGAGTTGCAGCTTCTGTATGCCGATCGCACATGGGTGTGGAAAAACGGAGCGGCCTATTTCGCACGGGGCAATCGACGCCTCGAGGCCTGGACGTCGGGGCAGGATTCAGCCTCTGTCGCCGAGGGCAGGTGGCTGGTGACCAAGGACGGCAAGATGTGCATGGATGTCGCCTGGCGATCCAAGAGCTACAAGGGCAAACAGCAGCGTACCTGCTATAGCCATCAGATCAAGGATGGAACCATCGAGCAGCGCAAGGATCCGGACGGGGAATGGTACAGTTTCAAACGAACTCCCGAGGATCCCTCCGACGAACACCGAAAATTCGAACCTGGTGATACCAAGGCCGCTCAGTTTGAAGAGGCCCGTAAGTTGGTCGATTCCAAGAATTAAGGCTGGCCAGGCTGGGCTCACGGCATGACGGGAAACGCCGTTCCTGGCTCCGTTGGCGCGTCCCCATATGGCATCGGTGACGGCGTGTGCGGCGTGTCGGAGTCAGGCAGGCTGCTTTTGCCGGGCCTGTGAAGAAGCTTGCGAATCGCTTATAAAAGCGCGGAGCAGTCCGGCAGGAATTGCCGTCGCACCGACCGCCAAATGGTCGCATTCGATTCCTCTCTGACAGAACGACGAGACGATGGGTACACCACCATACGGCTTTCATGAAATTTAATAATTAGTGATGTCTAATATTCTTGTGTGATGTGCGAGTGGTCACTGAAACGACGTGAGGCGGCGCAGGCGTCGCAACGCGTCCTGGCTTTACTCAAAGGCAAGGGACACATGGCGAACAATTCCGCAGCGGGCGTATTTCGCCCAAGCAAGAAAGCCCTCTCTATTGTTGTGGTGGCGGTGACCTCCCTGGTTGCAGGGTGTCAGGTCATGGATGCGACCAATACCGGTTCCGTCATCATCACGCCAGCCGTGCACCCGGTCCAGAGCAGGCCTCCAGTCCAGCCATTCCAAGGTGGATATGTTGTGCAGTCGCTCAGGGCCGAGCCCCAGGTCCTGATGACAAGCACCACACGGACCACTGAAAGAACTTACGCTTTTGCACCGCCGCCGGTTACAACCCCGACGTTGGGACCTGCGAAGGTCGCTTTCGATCCCGTCGATGGCGCTACGTTCTCGGGCGGTTCGCCCTATGTCTGCAGTCCCAGCGGATTTGGCCAGCGCGCCAGTTGCCGAGCCCGCTCTCTGTGATCTATCGGGCAGATGCTGCCGCCTTGCTTGGCGGCAGTGTCTCCGGTTTCGTCCGCAGCCCGAAGAATGGGGCGGCCGTCCTGACGATCGTGTCGATGTCGGAAAGCTCAGGCACAAAGCCAAGATGCGCGCGCGCCTTGCTCGGATCGGCATAGAGTTCGGCCGGGTCCCCCGGGCGCCGGGCCCTGAAGACGGCCGGGACCGGTCTTGACGTCACCCGGCTGACCGCCTGGACAATCTCCCTGATGGATACGCCTTGTCCGGTGCCGAGGTTGACCGCTAGGCCTTGTCCTCCGCCTTCCAGGTGTTGGAGAGCTTTCAGGTGGGCGCGAGCCAGGTCGCTGACATGGATGTAGTCGCGCACGCAAGTCCCGTCCGGCGTCTCATAATCGGTGCCGAAGACCTCGATTTCATCGATGATGCCTGACGCCGCCATCAGAACCCTGGGAACCAGATGCGTTTCCGGCGTATGCCACTCGCCGAGTTCCCCGTCGGGATCGGCCCCACAGGCGTTGAAGTAGCGCAGGATGGCAAACTTCATTCCGTATGCGGACGCATAGTCGCCGATGATCTGTTCGCCCATCAGCTTGGTACGGCCATAAGGGCTGATCGGATTTTGCGACGAACTCTCGCGAACGGGCAATGCTTCCGGCACGCCGTAGGTGGCGCAACTGCTGGAGAAAATGATGTTTTCAATGGCGTGCGCGCGTGCGGCATCGAGCACGGCGATGGTGCCCGCCACATTGGTCGAATAGTATTCGGCCGGCTGCTGGACGGACTCGCCGACATAGGCCAGCGCCGCGAAGTGGATGACAGCGGTCGGCTGGTACGTGGCGATAGCCGCCTGCATTGCGGCATGGTCCCGGATATCGCCGACGACAAGCGGCCCCCAGGCGACGGACTTCTCGTTGCCGCGGGATAGATTGTCGAAGGCCACGGGCAGGTAACCGGCGGCGGCAAGCAGTTTGCAGGTGTGGCTGCCAATAAAGCCGGCTCCCCCTGTTACCAGGATTGCTTTCCCGGTCATGAAGCCGCCGCGGCGCCCTTGGCCAGCCGCCTTCCGTAGAGCAGGGTGTCGAAATAGTCGACGGTATGCGCGAGCCCCTGGGCCAAATTGATCCTCGGCTCCCAACCGAGATTGTTCCTGGCGAAGGAAATGTCCGGCTTGCGCTGCCTGGGATCGTCGATCGGCAGTGGCCGATGCACGATCTTCGACCTGGAATTGGTGTAGCCCACGACCAGCGTCGCGAGTTCCATGATGGTGAATTCGCCGGGATTGCCGAGGTTGACCGGGTGGGTAGGGGCACTCGGCGCGTTCATCAGCCGCATGAAGCCCTCGATCAGGTCGTCGGCGTAGCAGAAGGAACGGGTCTGCAAGCCGCTGCCATAGACGGTCAGGTCTTCGCCGCGCAACGCCTGGACGATGAAGTTCGAGACGACGCGCCCGTCGTCGGGCTGCATGCGGCGGCCGTAGGTGTTGAAGATGCGGGCAACGCGAATATCGAGGCCATATGTCCTCGAATAGTCGAAGAACAGGGTTTCGGCCGAGCGTTTGCCTTCATCATAGCAGGACCGCGGTCCGTGCGTGTTGACATTGCCGAAATAGCTTTCGGGTTGCGGGTGCACGAAGGGATCGCCGTAGACCTCGGACGTGGAGGCCTGGAATATCTTGGCGTTGTTGCGACGCGCCAGTTCCAACAGGTTCAGCGCGCCAAGCACGCTCGTCTTGAAGGTATGGATCGGATCTGCCTGGTAGTGTGGCGGAGAAGCGGGGCAGGCGAGATTGTAGATCTCGTCGAACCGGAGGTCCAAGGTCAATGGATCGACGATGTCGTGCTCGATGCAGCTGAATCTCGGATCGTGCAGCAGCGCATTGAGATTGTATCTTTTGCCGGTATGGAAATTGTCCACCGCGACGACGTCGTATCCCTCCTGCAAAAGACGTTCGCACAGGTGCGATCCCAGGAAGCCAGCGCCCCCAGCGACCAGAGCCCGGCTTCGGTTGTGGCCCTTGCCGTTGCCCTTTTGGTCGTTCCTGGAACCAAGTTTCAGAACCTTTACGATCTTACTCATGCATTCCTCCTACGCACCGCACACGCTACCCCACGGCCGGGGCAAAGTACTGCCCGGCCACGTTCTTGAAACGCGGCAATCCTCCGCATCCGCGGATCGCCATCATTGATGTGCGCTTGTCATTTTCTGAGTTTGCGGAGCCACTGCCGCGCGGCTTCTATGCTGCCGTTCAGCAGTCCATGCGCCCCGAGATCGCGATCACGCGCTTGGTGCCATCATCGCCGATTGCTCGCCCAAATTGCACATCCCAACGAATTGAAAATATACCTGTGGAAATTCCAGTCAACTAAATTAGCGATTTCTTAACCAATTGTGTTTGCCAATGGTTAATCATGAGGCGGCACGCCCGCTAGTCGCGTGCAGGTGGCCGTGGGCGCGGTTCCTCATTTTGAATCAGCATATTGGCTCGACCGGGAAGAGATTCCACATGCCACGGCGAGCTGTTCTCGGGCGCGCCATCAAAAAGCTTGATATCGAGGAATGCCGGGAAGTGCCCTCGGGAGGCACTGGGATGCGCAGCCCCGGAGAACTACCCGAATGAAGAAGGTTCAGAACGATTCAAATCTTCAGGTTGCAATGAGATTGTTGCCCAAATCCGCTCGGGCTGCAGACGTAAACATTCGGTTGTGAAAACCTTGCCAGTATCGCTTTGTGAATGGAATCCGCATCGCAGCTGGCAGTGGCGCAGGGCAGACCAACAGTCAAAATTAGAAGGCAAAATCGGCCCGCGGGAATAAGGTTTAATCCCGATTTCTTTTCGTCGGGCCGCCCGTGATCTCTGTGCATTCGAGGTCCCTCATCCGTAAAGATGCGAGGCGACATTCCCCTTTCAGGCGCGTCGAATTTATAGTGGAATGCCGGCTATCTCGGCAATGGCATTTGAGGGCTTAGGCAGGCTCTTGCCTATTGCGCGATCACGCATTCGGGTTGAACGCAGCACTGGTGTGCGAGCCGTAAAATGGCCGAGGCTGACGATGGCCCGCTTCGCTGCGGGCCATCCCAGCCCTTTTGTCGAGTGTGATGGATCTCTCTTGAAGCAGGCCAGGCTTGCCAGCGGGCTTACTGCCCGCCCATTTCCTTCTTGAATGTATCGAAATCGACCTGCATGCCGTTGAAGATTGTGCTCCAGTGGCGGGTCAGCGCCGCCATCGCCACGGCTTCCTGGATCTCCTCGTCGGTTGCGCCGGCGCGCTTGGCGTCCTGCGTGTCCGACCAGATGCAGTAGGTGCAAGGGATCTGTGCCGCCACGGCTAGGGAGATCAGCGACTTGACCTTGGGCGGCAGCGCCGTCTTGTCGCTGAGTTCGATGGCCTTGACCTCGGCCCAGGCACCGGGCAGACCGGTTTTGGGAAACTGTTTCACAAAGCTCGGTACACCGCCCATGGTCGACTGTATGTCCTTGAGGGTGGCATCATAGTCGTCGGCACGGGCCAGCCCGGTGCCGAGCGACAGCACGCAGGCGGCGGCGAACAGGAAAGCACGATGGGACGAAGACTGTATGGATTTGACGATGCGATGGTACGACATGGTTTCTCCTCTGGCCTTTGCTAGCCTTACGATGTAAGGTGATCGTGAAAATGAACCTTACACTGTAAGCTGTCAAGCCAGCGCTAATGGATCAATCAATCAAGAAAAAGAGAGCACGCGGGCGTCTGTCCCGCGAAATGATCGAGGACGCGGCTTTCGAGGTGATCGAGAGGGAGGGGCTTTCCGGCTTTTCGATGCGCAAGCTCGCCGCTGCGCTCGGCTGCGAGGCGATGAGCATCTACCATCACTTTCCCTCAGTGGCGCATCTGCACGAAGCGCTGGTCGACCGGCTGATCGGTGCGCTCGAAATCCCCGACGCCAGCCTTCCCTGGCGGCAAAGAATGCGCATCGCCATTGAGGATTTTCGCCGCATCGGCCGCGACCATCCCGCCTATTCCAGTTTCATCGTTACCTATCGGATGAACTCGCCGACTTGCCTTGCCTGGTTGAACGGCATTATCGGCTTGTTCAAGGACGGCGGCTTCGACACTGAACTCAGCGCGCGGCTGTTCCGCACCGTCGGATACTATCTGATGGGCGCGGTGCTGGACGAGAATGCGGGCTATTCCAGAGGCCCGTCTGCGGTGAACACGGTCAGCGACGAGCAATTGGCCAGGGACTATCCAAATGTCATGGCAGCCGGGCGCTTTTTTGGTGCCGCCGAATTCGACAAGACATTCGAACTCGGCCTCGACATGGTGCTGGACGAAATGGAGCGCCTGCGCGACGGTGCGAATGCAAGCCAGCCGTCCGGCAAGGTTTGATTGCAAGGTGACCGCCTGAATGCGCTTTCTGTTTGTCCTGATCCTGTTGGCCGGCACCGGCATCGGTCTCATCTACCCCTGGGCGATGACGAATTTCTCCGGTCGCGAAATCGGCACCTGGCGGGTCTATGAGCAAGGCCGGTTCAGGCCGTTGACCGTATCGCTCAAAGGTCGAGATGCGCCGGTGCGGGTGCTGGTGGACCTGACGGCAAGGGCCGAACGCATCGTTTCGCAGCAGCGCACGGTGTTGACGCTGACCGCGGCCACCAATGGCCGCACGGTGCTTGCCTCGACGCTGCAGTTCAACCACGTGGACAATCCGCGCCAGGCCAGCCCGCAACTGCCCGACAAGATCTTTCGCGACGAAGCTGGCCTGATTGCCACTGTCAACCCTGGCGCCTACGTCTTCACCGTCGGCCCGGGCGACGCCGACGACATACCGATGCGAGCGGTCGACCTTGTCTTGCGCTCCGGCGTCGGGGAAATCGACGGCCGCTCGCGGCCGATAGGCTTCTCGCTGATGGCGGTCGGCTTGATCGGCTTCCTGCTGTCCTTGCGTTCCGGTGGCGGACGACCGGAAAATCCGAACTCGCAGCCGCCTCCACGCTGGGGCAGGGGTCCCACGTGAACTACCGCCACGCCTACCACGCCGGCAATTTTGCCGATGTCGTCAAGCATGTCGTGCTGACGCGCCTGCTCGAATATCTGAAGCAGAAGGACAAGGCGTTTCGTGTCGTTGACACCCATGCCGGCATTGGCCGCTACGACCTGTCGTCACTCGAAGCGCAAAAGACCGGTGAGTGGCAGGGCGGCATCGGCAGGCTGATCGATACCTCGTTCGACGCGAAGGCGGCGGCGCTGCTGGCGCCCTATCTGGCGGCGGTGCGCTCACTCAATCCCGAGGGCGGCGTGAAGAAATATCCAGGCTCGCCGTTGCTCGCGCGCAATCTCCTGCGCAAGCAGGACCGGTTGTCGGCGATCGAACTGCACCCGAAAGACGCCGCGAAGCTGAAGACGGAGTTCGCCGGCGATTTCCAGACAAGGGTGATGGAGATTGACGGCTGGCTTGCACTCGGAGCGCACCTGCCGCCGAAGGAAAAGCGCGGCCTGGTGCTCATCGATCCGCCCTTCGAGGAAGAGGGTGAGTTCGGCCGCCTCGTCGACGGGCTGGTGAAGGCGCACAAGCGCTGGCCCAGCGGCATCTACGCGCTCTGGTATCCGATCAAGGACCGTAGGGCGGTGATCGCCTTCAGGAAAGCGCTGAAGCAATCCGGCATCCCGAAAATCCTCGACATAGAATTCGAGATCAGGCCGGCCTCGTCGGAACCCAGCCTCGATGGCACCGGCATGGTGGTGGTCAATCCGCCCTTCACGCTGGAAGGTGAGTTGAGAACCGTATTGCCGGCGTTGCACAGATTGCTTGCGCTGGCAAAACCGGCGCACTGGTCGATGGAATGGCTGGCCGGCGAGCAGGTCCCGCCGCCGGGATAGCGCCTTCGACCGCCGCGCTCGTTACGACCGCACGATCCGCCTTCTGGGGAACTTCGCCGCCGCCAGTGCATTGCTGCTTGCAGCAACTGTCCGGCACCGGTTTCTGGAAACCATTGTTTCGGCAACCGCTTGACCGCCGTCAAGCGAATCCGCACAGTGCGTGCAATCGACCTTGAGAGGCTGCCATGACTCGCTTCGCCAAATCCGCACTTGCTGCCCTGATTTCGCTCTGCACGCCGCTTGCCGCGCCTCTCGGGATCACCCAGGCGGTCAAGGCGGCTGACCTCGCCGTCTATACTGAAGACGATGGCAGCGTCTGCGGCGAATCATGGGTGCTGAGCAAGATCACGGATCGGTTCTCTTATCAGGTGCATCACGTGCCGCATCTGCCCGACGTCGCTATCACCGATTTTCGCGACATTCGCCAGCACCGCTACGAGCAAGCGAGCGAGGAATGGCCGATCGGCCGTCACTATTGCCGGGCAACCGTCAGCCTGTCGGATGGCCGGGATCGGTCGATCTTCTATCTGATCGAGGAAGGCCAGGGCTTTGCCTCGATCGGCGACAATGTCGAGTTCTGCGTCTCGGGCTTCGATCGATGGATGGTCTATAACGGCCGTTGCCGCGTCTTGCGCTGAACGCGTTTCTTCCTTTTCCGATCCTTTTTCGCGCCTGGCAACGGGGGCGATTATCGCCGCCTATGCGATGGTCGACGCGATTGGCGTTCGTGCGGCGGGCAATGTCGGCGCCTACACCGCCTGGGTCCTGCTGGCCTATGGCCTGTTGCTGCCGTCGACCTTCGTAGCTCTTCGCGGCAGGCTCGCCGTCGATGCTCGGGCACTGGAAACGGAAGGCGCTGGGCGGCGGCCTGTTCGCGCTTTTGGCCTATGGCGTCGTGGTGGCGGCCTTCGCACTCGGTCCTGCCGGTCCGATCACCGCGATCCGCGAGACCAGCGTCGTCTTCGCGGCCTTCATCGGTCGGCTGTTTCTCGGCGAGACGCTGACGCCCCGGCGGGTCGGCGCCTGCGCCGTCGTCGCGCTCGGCGCCATTTGTCTCGGCTTTCAGCCGTGATGACGACGCTCACGCTCGCCGACAAACGCTGCGATGCCGCTGCCATCGACAATTGTCGAGACGATCCTGATTATTCTGATGCCGGCAACGGCCGGTTCGGCTAGGCCGGAAACCCGAGAGCAACAAGTCACTTTCGGGAGCCTCCATGGACCTTGCCACCATCAGGCTCTGGACCGCCGCGCCGGTGGTGCCGGAGCTGAAACCTGTCTCGGGCGGGGGGCTGCTGTCGATCTTCGCCACGGGTGTCGCTCACAATCTCGGCAATCCGAAAATGCCGTTGTTCTATGTGGCGCTGCTGCCGAACGTCGTCGGAACCTCGCTCGCATCAGCGCATCTCGGCATCCTGATCGCGGTGATCCTGGCTGTCGAAATTGTGGTGGTCGGCGGGCACGTCGTTCTCGCCGGCCGCGCTCGTAGTCTGCTGCGAACACCCAGGATCGTGCGACGGGTGAACCGCGCGGCAGGCGGGGTGATGATCGGCGCCGGCGTCGCGGTCGTCGCCACGTGCCGATGTTCGCTTCGTCGCTGGGCTATTTCCTGCGTTGTGCCTCGGCCTGATCGATGATCTTGCGAAGAAAGGCGATGTGACCGCGAAAGGCCCGCCGTCCTGCCGTCGTGGCGCTGACCCGTGTCTGCGGCCGACGCCCGACAAAAAGTTTTTCAATGTCGACATAGCCAGCCCTGGCCAGTGTGTCGAGATGTGCCCCGAGATTGCCGTCGGTGGCTTCGATCATGGCTTTCAACTGGGTGAACTCCAAGGCCTCGCGCCTTTCCAGCGTGTTCAGGACGGCCATGATCCTGAGACGCGTACTCTGGTGGATAATGTCGTCGGCGCTCATCTATGGCTCCAATGCGGCAAAGCCTTGGCCTGTCGCCGTGTGACTCGGCAATCCTGCCAGCGGGTGTCACTTGCCTTTGTATGACCGAAATCGAAGGCGCGATCGGACTCCGTGACAGAATACTCTGTTATACAGAGTATTCTGTCAATCAGAAAGCTGCTGCTCGAAACATGCTTGACAAGGTGATCTTCAGATCGGGCGTCGCATCGCGCTCGTGATCCGCACGGACCGCTCTCTTGCAAAAGATGATCGCCTCGATGAAACGGCAAGTCATGATCTTCACGACCAAAGATCGTGCGTGAAGTTGCTCGCTAATCTTCGGAGCTTGATGGCGAGCTCGCATCGCGAATGCCGATGTCGAATTGCTGGCGATGTCGGAAGATCAACCGCGGATTTTTCCGGTGATGAGTGTGATTGTGTGGCGATCGCAACCAAAATTTAAGGTGAGAAAATCATACCATTGCTTCGCTGGCTAGCGAGACGCGAGTCAGATATGCATTGCGCGCCGGGGTCATTCACGGCCATCGGCATAACGTGAAGGGGCATGACATGGCTAAGCAGTCATCTAAAGCGCCGGCATCCAAGACACCGGCAAAGAAGGCACCCGCAAAAGCAGTCGCGGCGAAGGCCGCTACGGCAGTGAAGAAAGCAGCGCCTGCGAAGGCGGCGGCAAAGCCCGCAGCGAAAGCAGCACCGGCCAAGAAGCCGGCGCCCGCCAAGGCTGCTGCGAAGCCGGCAGTGAAGAAGGCAGCGCCCGCCAAGGCAGCGGCAAAGCCGGCAGCGAAGGCGGCACCGGCGAAGAAGCCAGCGGCCAAGGCGGCGGCAAAGCCCGCGGCGAAAGCGGCTGCAAAGCCCGCGGCGAAGGCGGCGGCAAAGCCCGCAGCCAAGAAGGCAGCACCCGCCAAGGCTGCGGCGAAGCCCGCCGCGAAGGCCGCGGCAAGGCCAGCCATGAAAGCAGCAGCAGCCGCAACCAAGCCGGCGGTGAAGAAAGCCGCCGCCCCGAAGGCAAAGGCAGCGCCTGCGAAAGCGAAGGCTCCGGCCAAGAAGTAGACGGAGCGTTGGGGCGTCACGTGTCCTTCGGGACACGGCAAGGACGCTCTGACGTTCTGTGTCGGAGCATATTCGGCAGCGGGTTCAGCCTTCGGGGCTGAGCGTCGGTAACGGGCCGAGGGGCAAGCAAAGCGAGGCGCCGGTTGGCTGCCTCGCTCGCCCCACTCTTTCGCTCCTGCCGTGGTTGGCGAAGGTCACGGCACGGCTTCTGGCGCCTCTGAAGTATGGGCGCCTGTGAAGTGTGAATGCAGGTTCGAATTCCAGCGGCTTGCCGTCGTGCCTGCTGATGCTTTCCAGGCTGCTGCTTTCAGGCTTGTGGTGATGCCAGGACGGAAACCGCGGCCGGTTTCTGGCTGCTGTTTTTTTGCACTCTGGCAATTGATCGCAACAGCCCTGCGGTCGACACTGGATGTCCGCAAACAGGAAACCGATCATGCCGAAGCTGCTCTACGCGTCCACCTCTCCCTACAGCTCCAAGGTAAGGATGGCCGCGGCCTATGCCGGGATCGCCATCGATGAGGTGCCGGTCAAGACCGAGGACAGGCCGGCCGAACTGATCGGCGCCAATCCGCTCGGCAAGATCCCGGTGCTGGTGCTCGATGATGGCCGTTCTGTTCACGACAGCCGAGCCATCACCCAGCACCTCAACCGGATTTCGAAGAACGCGTTGTTTCCACGCAATCCCGACAAGCGTCTGGAAGCGGAAGTGCTGGAGGCGCTGGCCGACGGTATCTGCGATTGCGCGCTGTCGATGGTCTATGAGCGCCGCACCCGGCCCGACGAAATGGTTTATCAACCCTGGCTTGACCGCCAGTGGGCGAAGATCACCGCCGCACTCGATTTGCTCAATGCCAATCCGCCAAAACTGCCGAAGAAGATCACGGCCGGTCAGATGGCGTTGCGTGCCTGCCTTGGCTATCTCTCTTTGCGCTTCGCCGGGAAATGGGAAAAGGGCCGCGGCCGGTTGACCCGCTGGGCCGCACGCTTCGACGAAAAATTCCCGGAGCTGAAGTCGGCGGTTCCCGCCTAAAAACGACCCGCAATAAAAAAGCCGGGCGCGAGGCCCGGCTTTTTCGTGTCGTGGCTTGGATGGACTTAGAACTTCATACCGAGGCCGAAGGTGACGCGGTTGTCCGTCGCCTTGACCTTGCCGATACCGTCGAAGCTCTTCGAGCCGAAGTCGGTGTAGCGATACTCGACGCGGCCGAACACGTTGTCGGTCAGCTTGATGTCGGTGCCGACGCCGGCGGTCCAGCCGATCATCGTAGCGGTGTCGCTGGCGAGGAGGTCGGAGTCTTCCACTTTCAGGCTTCTGCCGGCGAGACCGCCGGTGCCGTAGAGCAGGATTTCCGGGGTCACAGCATAGCCCAGACGGGCACGCAGCGAACCTTCGAAGCCACCCTTGGAGTGGATACCATTGTCGTCACCCTTGACGCCGTTGTAGCCGAGTTCGGCTTCACCGCCGTACACGAAGTTCTCCTGCTGCCATTGGTAGCCGCCGAAGACACTGCCGTCGAAACCCTTGGTGTCGGTCGAGAACCCAAGATCCTTTTCCTTGGTCTTGCCGCTGAAGCCGTAGCCGAGGTTGATACCGGCATAAGGGCCGGCCCACGAAGCGACCGGAAGTTCGGCAACCGGAGCGGGTGCCGGCGGCTCTTCCTGAACGACGTCCGCTGCATAAGCGGTACCACCGAGGGCGAAGAGCCCGATTGCGACAGCCAGCGGCCGTGCGAATTTGAGATTGGCTTGCATTGTTCTTTACTCCTTAAGCCACAGGACACAGGCTTGTTTCTCACGATCGCCATCAACCCGTCCGGGGGGTGAAACGGGTCTGGCGTTCGTCGGTTCCAAATGTCGTGTCAAAATGCGGCTGAACCGAACCTGAACTTGGGTCATTCCCCGGCACGAATGAGGCAGAACCTTGACGTTGCATCTTCGCAACAGCGAAATGTCAGCAGCCAGTTTATGCTGCGCTGCACACCGCTTGGTGCAAGGAGTCCAGCGTCCTATATTGCTGTTCGGCGGTTCCGAGTCCAAGAGGGCTCGGCATGCCGAACGGGCACTTCGCCACAATGCTGCCCCAGGTGCGAACACCATTTAACGCATGCCGGGCCATATTTCGCCGGCGTCGCGTTTTCGGGCCGAAATTGAGGATTGACAACAGATGAGCAAAGCCACTGCCGTGGCGCTGGTGACCGGTGGAGCGAAACGGATCGGCAAGGCGATCGTCGAGGACCTCGCCAGCCATGGTTTTGCGGTCGCCATCCACTCCAACCGCTCGCACGATGAGGCGGATGCGCTGGCCGAGGGGATTAACCGGTCGGGCGGCCGCGCCGCCGTGGTTGCGGCTGATCTGACCGACATGGACGCCGTCAGCGAGCTCGTCGGCCAGGCGGAAGCCGCGCTGGGCCCGATCTCGCTGCTGGTCAACAATGCTTCGCTCTTCGTCGACGATTCAGTGGAAGATTTCGACTGGCACGCCTGGGACCGCCACTTCGCCATTCATGTGAAGACGCCGGCGCTGTTGGCGCAGACCTTCGCCCGTTCCTTGCCGGAGGGGCGGGAGGGGCTGATCGTTAACATCATCGACCAGCGCGTCTGGCGGCCGACGCCGCGCTATTTTTCCTATGCGTTGTCGAAATCGGCATTGTGGACCCAGACGCAGATGTTGGCACAGGCGCTCGGGCCCCGCATCCGCGTCAATGCGATCGGGCCGGGCCCGACGCTGAAGAACGCGCGCCAGGACGATTCGGATTTTGACGCGCAGGTCGCCGGCCTGATTCTGAAGCGCGGCCCGGAATTGCCGGAATTCGGCGCCACCATCCGCTATCTGTGGGAGACGCGCTCGGTCACCGGCCAGATGATCGCGCTCGATGGCGGCCAGCATCTTGCATGGCAGACGCCCGATGTGACAGGCATGGCGGAATAGCAGTCGAAATCCTTGTTGGGGTCTAATTTGATCGGCTAAAAGCACAACCGGGCTGTCCCGACGATTGTGGCTTCTGGAAAAAGTCTCTGACGATGGCGCTCCCCGGGGCTGTTCGGCAGCACTTCCGACCTGCAGCGCTGAGCGGCTCCGGCATGCCGCCAATGTCGGCACTTGCCCAAGCACGGTGCCGCGTAATATGCGGTTGGACGGAAGGGGTCACAGGTGTCCCCACGCCCGACTGCCCCTGAACCGGACGCGTCAACATCCGGCTCTCAGGCGTCATACGCTGGTTCCGGCTTCAAAAGTCCAGTCAGCCAGTAGCAGCCAATGGCCGAGATGGGTGGAACATTGCTGGGCCGGCGGTCAATGCTTGAGGCACTTGCGCGCCATTGCCATTGCTTTGTAAGTCCCCTTCAGATCGACGACAAAGGCTCCCTTGGTCTCAGGAAACACGATCATTTTATATCTCTTCGCCACGTCACGCTTGAATTTCGGGTCGTCGGTCAAGATGTAGCCGCCAGAATATCGCCCTTGAGTATTCCGTTCGTGGTGGTGGCCACTCCCTTGTAGAGATGGCCGTCGATAGAAACGAAGATATCCGACTGCTTCCCGTTCTGGAGGCCGATATCCACCGTCGTGAACACGCCAAGATACCCGACCTCCCGATTCGCGGTAACACCCATTTGAACCGAACTTGGGCCGTCCGAGTGGACGAGCAAGCAATCGCCGCGGGTTTGATTGGTGTAAACTGTCCAGCCTTGGACGTCTCCATATTTGACCAGGACATCGCTGGCCTTTGGGAGGGGATTCTCTGTCTGGGCATAGGCAGCCATCGCAGACGAAAGAGCTACCGACGTGACCGCGATGAGCGTCATGAACTTTCGCATAACATTTCCCTCGTGAGTAAGTTGAAGTATCTATCACTTGGGCATCGTAGTCGGCTGCCCCATGCCTGGATAGTTGGACCTAGGGGAGGAGCGCTGGCCAACCGCTCGGTTCGTCGGAGGTGGTTGAACTCGGTCATTAATTTGCGGTATCGGGTCAATGCTGCTGTCGCCGGGAGAGGCAACCTACAGTCGTTCCAAGGACTGTCCCGCCACTCCAGCATTGACACCACGGTGAAATATGCCCAGGTCACGCATGACGATCTGGCGGCGGTGTCCCGGAAGGGAGGCTGTGATAAACCCGTGAAGGAAAGCCCAGGAATTAGTCCCGGAGAAACCGGTTCGGTCGCTGTAAAGATTTGAAACGGCGAGTAGTTCGGGCGTGTCCTATTGGGCGCCGGATGTGACAGGCATGAAGGAATGAGTCCCTTAGACCACAAGAGCAAGCCGCGTGGCGGCGCCGATGATTTGCCTCCTGAAATCGACCTCGAGGATGAGGCGATCGAGGAGATCGTCGAACCGGTCGGCCCGGATGTGGCGTTCACGGCAATCGACTGGACGCCGCATGCCGGCGATGCCGAAGGCATGGTGGGTGCCGAGGTGATCCAGACGCTGGTCAAGCGGCTGCCCAATGCGCCCGGCGTCTACCGGATGATGAACGCCGCCGGCGACGTGCTTTATGTCGGCAAGGCGCGCAGCCTGAAGAAGCGTGTCACCAACTACGCGCAAGGCAGGTTCCACACCAACCGCATCGGCCGCATGGTGCGCGAGACGTCGACGATGGAGTTCGTCGTCACCCGCACCGAGATCGAGGCGCTGCTGCTCGAGGCCAATCTCATCAAGCGTTTGCGGCCGCGATTCAATGTGCTGATGCGGGACGACAAGTCGTTTCCGTATATCCTTTTGACCGGCGACCATGTCTCGCCCGGCATCTACAAGCATCGCGGCGCGCGGTCGCGCAAGGGCGACTATTTCGGCCCCTTTGCCTCGGCCGGCGCCGTCGGCCGCACCATCAATTCGCTGCAGCGCGCCTTCCTGCTCAGAAGCTGCACCAATTCCTTCTACGAGAACCGCACGCGGCCATGCCTGCTCTACCAGATCAAGCGCTGCGCCGGTCCGTGCACCGGCGAAATCTCGCATGAGGGTTATGCCGAGCTGGTCGACGAAGCGAAGGATTTTTTGTCCGGCCGCAGCCAGAAGGTGAAGACCGAGATTTCGGCCGCCATGCAGCAGGCTTCGCAAGACCTCGATTTCGAGCGCGCCGCCATCTATCGCGACCGGCTGGCGGCCTTGTCGCACGTGCAGAGCCATCAGGGCATCAACCCGGCGACCGTCGACGAGGCCGATGTGTTCGCCATCCACCAGGAAGGCGGCCAGGTCTGCATCCAGGTGTTCTTCTTCCGCACCGGCCAGAACTGGGGCAACCGCGCCTATTTCCCAAAGGCCGATCCGGCGCTGGAGGGATCGGAAGTGCTGGGCTCGTTCCTGGCGCAGTTCTATGACGACAAGCCGACACCGCGTGCCATCCTCTTGTCGCAGACCGTCGAGGACCAGGAACTGCTGGCCGAGGCGCTCTCGACCCGCGCCGGCCGCAAGGTGACGATCTCGGTGCCGCAGCGCGGCGAGAAAAAGGACCTGACCGACAACGCCTTGCAGAATGCGCGTGAGGCGCTTGGTCGCCGGCTGGCCGAGACCTCGACGCAAGCGCGGCTGCTTGCCGGTTTCGCCGAGACCTTCGGCCTGGCAAAGCCGCCGGTGCGCATCGAGGTCTACGACAACTCGCACATCATGGGCACCAACGCCGTCGGCGCCATGGTCGTCGCGGGGCCGGAAGGCTTTGTGAAGAACCAGTACCGGAAATTCAACATACGCTCGACGGAGATCACGCCGGGCGACGATTTCGGCATGATGCGCGAAGTGATGGAGCGGCGTTTTTCGCGACTGC
Source organism: Mesorhizobium sp. M8A.F.Ca.ET.207.01.1.1 (assembly GCF_004794715.1). Classification (NCBI taxonomy): domain Bacteria; kingdom Pseudomonadati; phylum Pseudomonadota; class Alphaproteobacteria; order Hyphomicrobiales; family Phyllobacteriaceae; genus Mesorhizobium; species Mesorhizobium sp. M8A.F.Ca.ET.207.01.1.1. Next base: position 273,477 of record NZ_SRUS01000001.1, read on the forward strand.
TCAAGGAGCATGGCGATGTTGTCCCGGCCGACGATGTCGCGGCGGGCGAGGCAGCGGCAGTCGAGGCGGGCGACGATATCGAAGACGATATCTCCGGAAGCTTCCCTGCCTGGCCCGACGTCATCCTGATCGACGGTGGCCAGGGCCAGATGACGGCGGTGCGCAAGATCCTTTCCGATCTCGGCATCGAGGACCGCGTCGTCGCCATCGGCATCGCCAAGGGGCAGGACCGCGATGCAGGCCGCGAGCGCTTCTTCGTCAAGGGCAGAGACTCGTTTTCGCTGCCCGTGCGCGATCCCGTGCTCTATTTCGTCCAACGCCTGCGCGACGAGGTCCACCGTTTCGCCATCGGTTCGCACCGGGCCCGCCGCAAGAAGGAAATGGTCAAGAGCCCGCTCGACGAAATCGTCGGCATCGGTCCCGGCCGCAAGCGCGCGCTTCTCTTGCATTTCGGCACCGCCAAGGCGGTCAGCCGGGCCGCGGTGGAGGATCTGAGGAAGGTCGACGGCATCTCCGAACAGGTGGCGAAACTGGTCTACAATCACTTCCACGAGAGTTGAAAAAATCGCCACTTTCATCTGGCCAGTCGAATCTGGCCTGTTGACCCCCTACATCCGCTTCTGATTTGAGTACGCAGGCAGAAAGAGTCCACCAGACATGGCCCAGCGCGCGTTTAACCTGCCTAACATGTTGACCTACGCCCGCATCATCGCGGTGCCGCTGGTCGTGCTGTGCTTTTTTCTGGAGGGCCATCTGAAATCGAGCGACTTCGCTCGCTGGTCGGCGCTGGTCATTTTCCTGCTGGCGTCCGTCACCGATTATTTCGACGGCTATTTTGCGCGTGCCTGGCAGCAGACCTCCAACATCGGCAAGATGCTCGATCCGATCGCCGACAAGCTGCTGGTCGCCACGTGCCTCTTGCTGCTTGCGGCTGACACCGACCGTCACGCCGGGATCGCCGGCTGGTCGCTGTGGGCGGCGATCATCATCCTGTGTCGCGAAATCCTGGTCTCGGGCCTGCGCGAATATCTGGCGGCACTCAAGGTCTCGGTGCCAGTGACGCAGCTTGCCAAGTGGAAGACCACCATCCAGATGGTCGCCATCGCCTTCCTCCTGGCGGGACCGGCCGGTGACAAGATCTTTCCGCTGACCACGCAGACCGGCCTGGTGCTGCTGTGGATCGCGGCCCTCGTGACGCTCTACACCGGCTACGACTATTTCCGCGCCGGCCTCAAGCACATCATGGACGAGTGAGATGACGACCCGTCTCATCTATTTCGCCTGGGTTCGCGAACGTATCGGCACATCGGAAGAAGATGTCGAACTGCCCGCCGGCATCGAGACGGTCGCCGACCTCTTGCGCTGGCTGCAATCGCGCGGCGAAGGTTACCAACACGCGCTGCAATATCCCGATGTGATCCGCGTCGCCATCAACCAGGAACATGTCGACCATCGCGAGAAGATATCGGGTGCACGCGAGATCGCGCTGTTCCCGCCGATGACCGGAGGCTGACATCATGTCGGCCGTCCTGGTGCCGACCGTGCGCATCCAGCGCCAGGATTTCGACGTTGCCGCCGAGATCGCCGGGCTGACGCAAGGCCGCGCCGACATTGGCGCGGTGGTCACCTTCTCCGGCCTGTGCCGCGATGAGCAGGGCGCGCTCTCGGCACTCGAACTCGAGCACTATCCCGGCATGGCTGAAGCCGAGATCGGGCGTATCGCTGCCGAAGCCACCGAGCGCTGGCCGCTGCAAGGCCTCACCGTCATACATCGCCATGGCAAGATCGCGCCGGGGGACAACATCGTCCTGGTGGTGGCCGCTTCGGCGCACCGCCAGGCGGCATTCGAGACGGCGGACTTCCTCATGGACTACCTCAAGTCGCGTGCCCCCTTCTGGAAGAAGGAACATCGCACCGACGGCTCCGAGGGGGGCTGGGTCGAGGCTAAGGAAACCGACGCCCAGGCAGCCCGGCGCTGGAAGCGACCGCCGTCCGAATAATACCGTGCAGGCGTCACGGAACGACCGCAATCCTTCTGCCAACTGGTCACGTGACTGATTGGGCAAGGGAGACGGTCATGCTGGAGAGGATCGCCGAATTCTTCGTCTTCGGCTTGGTGCCGTTGGTCGTCGGTATCCTGGCGGTTCCGGAGCTGTCCGTTGCCGCGGAAAAGGCGGTGAGGGGCGAGGTGATCTATCGCGAGCGCATCGCCTTGCCGCCCAGCGCCGTGCTCTCCGTCGAGCTCGCCGACGTCTCGTTGGCCGACGCGCCGGCCAAGATCATCGGGCAACAGAAGATCAAGCCCGCCGGCCAGGTGCCGATCAGCTTCGAGATAAAATTCGACCCCTCCGTCATCCGGCCGCAAATGACCTACGCGCTGCAGGCCCGGATCACTGTGGACGGAAGGCTGATGTTCGTCTCCGATGTGCGCCATCAGCTCGATCCGCTGACCGACGCGCCGCAGACCATCATGCTGAAGATGGTTACGCCCGGCAAGGAGCCAGCGGCTTCCGTCTTCGATCAGCTCTGGGTGGTCGATTATGTCGATGGCATTGGCGCCATCACCGCGCCGCAGGCGACCTTCAGGGTCAGCGAGGCCGGCAAGGCCGGTGGCAGCGGTCCCTGCAACACCTATTTTGCCACGGCGAAGGTCGGGGGCCAGGCGATCGCGATCGGGGATATCGGTTCGACTTACAAAGCTTGCGCGCCCGATGTGATGGCCGAGGAAAAAGCCCTGTTCGATGCGTTGGCCAAGGCGGCATCATACAAGGTCGATGCCGGCAAGCTCACCATCTCAGACAAGGACGGGCGCGAAATCCTGCGCTTCAGCGCCGCGAGCTGATTGCACTCCAGAAAAAAGGCCGGCTGAACGCCGGCCTTCCAGATCGGATTTGATGCCGTCGGCTCAGCCGACGATTTCGGTGTCCGAGAACCAGTACTTGATTTCCTGCGCGGCGGTTTCCGGCGCGTCGGAGCCGTGCACCGAGTTCTCGCCGATCGACAGCGCATGCACCTTGCGGATGGTACCTTCGGCGGCGTTGGCCGGGTTGGTGGCGCCCATCACGTCGCGGTTCCTGGTAATGGCGCTCTCGCCTTCAAGGACCTGCACGATGGTCGGGCCCGAGGACATGGATTCCACCAGCTCGCCGAAGAACGGCCGCTCCTTGTGGACGGCGTAGAAGCCTTCCGCCTCGCGGCGGCTCATCCAAACGCGGCGCGAGGCGATGACGCGCAGACCGGCGTCTTCGAGCATCTTGGTGATGGCGCCGGTGAGGTTGCGCCGCGTTGCGTCGGGCTTGATCATGGAGAAGGTGCGTTCGAGCGCCATGGGTCGTCCTTGTCTGAATTTGAATTGAGAGTGGCGGGCTCTATACAAGCCGCCCGGCTTATTGCCAAGAGGGTGAGGAGCGGGTCCGCGCAGCGAGCGGAAAGCCAATTGCCTGGCTTTCCCAGCGACGAACGCCCGGAGCGACAGCGAGCGTCGAACGGCCAGGCTTCCGTGGCTGGTCGCTGCGGGCAGGCGGGATCAGACGGCTGTAAAGCAACGGTTTGCTTGCTATAGTCGCCCGGTCGGCGCCGCGCTGAAGTCGGCCCGCATGGAGACAATATGACCATGACAGACGATCGTCAGGAGCGCATTCGCAACCGCGCCCATCAGATCTGGCAGGAAGAAGGGCAACCGGCCGGTCACCACGAACGCCATTGGCAACAGGCGGCCGCCGACATCGATCGGGAGGACGCGGGGTCGGCGGAGAAGAAGCCAGCCAGGAAGGCATCTGGCGCCGGCAAGGCAAAAGCCGCTCCCAAGGAAAAGGCCGCCGCGAAAGCCAGCAAGCCAAAGAAGGCGGCCAAGTAAGGCCAGCTGTTCCGCCGCTGATCTTCGCGACAGTTGACGGCGCTCAAACTGCCTTTCTGCCAGGGCGGGCGCTTGTGGCCGTCACGCCGCCGCCGCAACCTTTCGTCCCAGCCCGCCATGCAGGTCGAGGCAGCGGGTGAACCATTGCGCCACCACGTCGCTGTCGTCGAGCAATTTGTACGGCGTGGCGATGCGTGCCCATTGCAGCGCGCCGAAGACGATATAGTCGGCAAACAGCGGCGAGGCGCCGCCGATGAATGGCTGGTAGCTCAACATGGAGCGCAGCGGCTCCAGCGCTGCCCGGAAGGTTGCCAGGCCGGCGTCGCGTGCGGCGGCGACGTCCTCCAGCCGCTTGCCGAAGCGCTGCTCCCGGCTCTGGCGGAAATACGAGGCGTTCTCTTCGTCTTGCATGGCATGAAGGTCAACGAGCGCCGCGGTGGTAACATAAGGATGGATGGTCAATTGCGACCAGCGTTCGATGAAGCGCGCCATCGCCTTGCCGCCTTCGCCGCCAAACAGCGTCGGGCGATCCGGATAGGTCTCATCGAGATAGAGCGCGATGGCGAAGGAATCGATGACGACCTTGTCGCCATCGCGGATGACCGGAACGGTTTTTGAGACACCGCCTTCAATGGCCGGCACTTCGAGAAAACGCGTCGGCGCGGTCGAGATATCAAGTCCCTTGTGGGCCAGCGCCATCGTTGCCTTCCAGCAATGCGGACTGAACGGGCGGCTCTCGTCATGTCCGACCAGGTCGTAAAGCAGAATGGTCATTGGCGTCGGCCCCTTCGCGGTCTAGGTATCGCCCCGAAACCCGAAACGGGCGCGGCGGGAGAAAAGATGAAACAGCACTTCATGATGTTTGCGGCCTACAATCAATGGGCCAATGGCCGCATCTATGATGCCGCCGACGATCTGAACGATGAGGAATTCAATCGCGACGTCGGCGCTTTCTTCGGTTCGCTGATGGGCACGCTCAATCACCTGCTCGCCGCCGATCGCATCTGGATGAAGCGCTTCACCGGCGAAGGCATCGCGCCGACGACATTGGACGCCATATTGCACCGGGCCTTGCCCGTCTTGAGGACCGCGCGCGAGACGGAGGACCGGCGGATGATCGACTGGCTCGGCGGCCTGGACGACAAAGCGCTGTCGGGTCGCTTCACCTATATGACCGTTTCGGATATGCGCACCGTCTCGCAGCGCCTGGCGCCGGCGCTGGCTCATGTCTTCAACCACCAGACCCATCATCGCGGCCAGGCGCATATGATCCTGACAGTTCTGGGCCGCCCCTCCGTGCCGCTCGATCTGGCGCATTTCCAGCGCACCGAGGAGGGAAGGGCTTTCGCCTGATCCACATGGTTTTCGTTTTGAATTCGGGGCGAGCGTTTGGCGCGGACTATCGCCGCATTTTTTGCCGTAGCATGGCTTTTACGTCCGGCCACTCGGAATCAATAATGCTGAACCGGACGGAATTGCGTTTCCGGCCGTCCGGCATGATCCGTTCATTGCGAACGATTCCTTCCTGTTTTGCTCCTATTCTCAAAATGGCCGCTCTCGACGCGTCGTTGAGTTCGTCGGTGGTGAATTGCATGCGGACACAGTTCATGACCTCAAATGCCTGAATCAGGAGAAGATATTTAGCCTCGGTATTAACCCCCGATCGCTGGACCGAACTGCCGAGCCACGTGTGCCCAATCTCCAATTTTCTGTTCGCGCGATCGATTTCCAGAACCGCGTACTACCGCAAATCAAGCCCGTGGCGCGGAGGACGATTGCGTATGGCATGACGGTCCCGGCCTGTCGTCCAGCCAGGGCATTGGCAATATAATCATCGATCGCGTCTGGCCCTGGAACCACGGTGGCCTTCAAGTTCCATAGCTCGCCATCTGCGGCTGCACTCAAAAGCGTTGCGGAATGCTCTGGCTGCAGGGGGCTGAGTTCAACGATATCGCCGACCAAGGCGGGTTGCCTGGATTGGACGCCGCCCATTAATCGATGGTCCCTGTTTCTCTTGCCTGCAGTCATCGAGCGACAAATGAGGACCGATCCGACTTTCAGACAGCTTCTGAAGCCAAGCCCGCAATTTCGTTGTCCAGCTGGCGTTGCGTCATGGCCGCTTCCGCCATCACCCATTGCTTGAACAGCAGCATCTTGCGTGCGGCAAGGCCCTTGTGCGGCGAGACGAAGTACCAACCGGCCGTATTCGGATGATGTACGGCAAAGGGAGCGACCAGCCTCTCTGCGCGGATATCGCTGGCCATATAGGCGCGGTTGGCAACGGCAAAACCCATTCCGGCATTGGCCGCCTCGTAGGACATCATGCACGAGTCGAAATAGATGCTCTTGGTCTCGCTGAGCACAAAACTGGCGCCGGCGAAACCAAGCCAGGATTGCCAGTTCTGCGTGCAGGTGTCGGAATGCAGCAGCGTGAAGTGCTTGAGGTCGTCCGGTGTCACCTTTGACACCGGCTTGTCGCCGAGAACCTCGTGGAACAATTTGCGGCTGCACACCGGTGTCAGGTCTTCCTGAAACAACAGGTCGGATGGCAGTCCGTTGAAGTGGCCGTCGCCGTAGCGGATTTCGAGATCGAATTCGGAAGTCGTGAACTCGTGCGTCGCGTACGAGGTCGAAACCCGCATCACGATATCGGGGTGTTGCTGCTGGAACAGCGGCAGGCGCGGAAACAGCCAGCGCGCGGCAAATGTCGGCAGCACCGATATCTTCAGCACATGTTCCTGTGATTGCCCGGTCGCTTCCATGCTGGCGGCGACAATCCGCTCCAGCGCCTCACGAACGCGCGAGACATAGGTTTCGCCCTCCGGTGTCAGCGACACCGCATTGCCGCCGCGCTGGAAAATCTTGAAGCGCAACTGGTCCTCCAGGCTCTTGACGCGCTGGCTGACCGCCGAAGCGGTGATGAACTGCTCTTCGCCGGCACGCGTGAAATTCCCGTGCCTCGCAGCACTCTCCACGATTTTCAGCGAATTGAGGTTGACCTGACTGAGCAGACGCACGGCTTTCGACCTTAAGCTGGGCTTAGGGTAGCACTAGCATTCCTAATTTTACAGGGGGGGCTAATTTAATCGACTGTTAACCAAGTGTTTGCCCCCCACTTGGAGAAGTACAATGAACGCACATACCGTACCCGAACTGCGCTATGCGATGAGCCGCGAGGCCATTATCGGCCACGAAACCGCCTGGAAAGTGTCGAGCTTCGGCGTTGCGCAGTATCGGCATGGCTATGATCCGGCTCTGCTTGCCGCGATCGAGGAGGCCGCCCTGAAGCTCAAGGCCAGCCATGCCGTGCACAAGCACCTCGATCTGACCTTCATCACAGGCGCGGACCGTTTCATTCCCGAAATCAAGGAGTTGCTGAACGACAAGTTGCGCCTGGAACGGCTGTCCGACATGATGGGCACGAAGCTGGAGCCCTATCCGCTGTCGATCGTCGGTTCGACAGTCACCTTCATGAATCCCAGGGATGGCGCCGTCGAATGGCATTGCGACGGCGTTCCGGTCACTGAGCTCATTCCGCTGTCGATCAGCGATCCGCTGGTCGGCGGCCATCTCGAAATCTATTGCGACGATTCCGAGACCGGCCGCGCCATCCTCGAATCCGGCCGCGAGATTCCGCGTAACCGCATCATGCGCATCGATCACAAGATGAACTATGCGACGCTCGGGCAGTTCCTCGGCGTCCTGCATCGCACGGCGCCGATCCAGTTCGGCGAGCGCGTCACGCTGGTGCTCAACCAGCGCTCCGTGGCCAAGCCCTATGTCGACGACAACAGGATGTTCTACCTTGCCGCCGACAACGATCACGACCGCGAGTGGGTCAACGAGCTGGCCGAAGATGTGTGGCAAAACCAGCTGCCGGCCTATCGCCGGTTCGAGGCCGAACATCCGACGCCGGCCCCCGCCGAAGCGCCGGTTCCGGGTGGAGCCAGGGAGTCATGGTAGCGACCCATGATCCCGAAAAGTGGAGACCGGTTTTCGGACGGGATCATGGTCGAACGCAGAGATAGGGGCCTATGCCGATTCCTTCTGCATGGATCGGGCTCGATATCCGCGCTGGTCTTCGCTGCCGGGGCGGTGGCGTTGTGGTCGACAAATGCGCTGGTCGGCAAGTCCCTGCTGGCCAGTCACCCGGTGTCGCAGGTGCAGTTCCTGCAATTTGTAGGGGCCGCCCTGGTCTTCGCGGTCATCCGGTCGATGAGCCGCGAGAAAGCCGCGACGACCACGGCAAGCACCGCGCTGGTGCCGCTCGCGGTCGGCTTTATCGGTCTGGTCGGCACCATGGTGCTGCAATATATCGCCTTTGCCTCGATGCCGGTGATCGAAGCCAATCTCGTGGCCTACACCTGGCCCTTGATGGTTGCCGCGGCAGTGATCGCTTTCGACAATCCCCGGCGTCCGGCCTTGCTGGGCATTGCCGCGGCCCTTGGCTTCGTCGGCGTCGCGCTGGTGATTTCGGGAGGGCGTGACCGCACCTGGTTCCAGGGTGATCTCGCCGGCTATTCGGCCGCATTCGGGTCCGCGCTGTGCATGGCTTTCTATTCGGTGATGGTGGGGCGGCTCGCCACGTCGCCGGACCGCCTGTTGCTGCCCTCGTCGCTGGTCGGCGTCGCCTTGACGCTTATATGGTCCGCTCGCGAAGGCGTCGCCTGGCCCACCGGAGTGGATCTGGTCCTCGGGCTTTATCTCGGCGCTGGCCCGATGGGGCTGGGTTATTACTTCTGGTCACGCGCCTTGAAGCTCGGAGGCAGCGGCAAGGTGGCTGTCGTCGCCTATCTCACGCCGATTGCTTCGACGCTGCTGTTGACGTTGTCCGGCGAACGGCTGACGACCACCGCCATTGCCGGAGCCATTCTCGTGATCGGCAGTTGTGTCGCGGTCGGTCTGGAGCGTTCGGAGGCGCAAGACTATGTTTGATGACATTGAACGTCTCGCCAGGCAGGAAGCGCATTGGCTGATCAAGGAATTTGGCGCCGAGGCACCGCTTTACGCCGCAATGAAGGCCGAAAAGGCGATTGAACAGAAGGATTTCGGGCGTTGTGCCCGCTGGAAGCGTATTCTTGAGATATTGGCCGACAGCCGCCCAACCAAGTCTGCCACCTCCAAGTATTAGATTTTCTAATTTGCACGACGTCGATTTCTCATAAAAGTAGTTGATGCCAAGTCTTGATTCGTTTTGGGATTTGGCGGCCCGTTGGGGGGCGCGGTTAAAGAGATACATCGACAAAAGTCTTTACTGGGGTAGATGACTTTGTCGCAGATAGGGTGAAAGAATTGTCAAATATCGAGGATAAGACCGTTATCGAGCTGACCGCCGATATTGTCTCCGCCTATGTAGGCAACAACCCGCTTCCGGCTTCCGGCCTGCCTGACCTGATTGCCAGCGTCAGCGCCTCGGTCCGAAAGCTGGCTGGTGCGGCCGTCGTGGAAAGCCCGAGCCTTGTTCCGGCCGTAAATCCGAAAAAGTCGGTGTTTCCCGACTACATCATCTGCCTGGAGGACGGAAAGAAGTTCAAGTCGCTCAAGCGACACCTCAGGACGGACTACGGTTTGAGCCCGGATGACTATCGGGCCAAATGGGGCTTGCCGCCGGACTATCCGATGGTCGCGCCGAACTACTCGGCGACCCGGTCGGCGCTGGCGAAATCGACGGGACTTGGCCGCAAGCCGGTCGCTGCGCCGGCGGTCGTGGCCAAGGCGACAAAGCGTGGCAAGGCCACTGCCTGAGGCCTTGCTGGCCGGTATTGCAGGTCACTGATCGGCTGCTCTGGCGGCGCATTGTGCGCGCCGTTTCCAGGCCTTGTGCGGCCAACTGGCCCGCAAGGTCTTGCGAAGCGTTGATGTCCAGTGCAAAAGCGCGGCCATGCTTATCATCAATGATCTTTCACTCCGCATGGCGGGGCGCTTGCTCCTCGACCACGCCTCGCTCACCTTGCCGGCCGGCACCAAGGCCGGTCTTGTCGGCCGCAACGGCACCGGCAAGACGACGCTGTTCAAGGCCATAACAGGCGATTTTCCCTCCGAGACAGGCTCGATCAGCCTGCCGAAGAATACGCGCATCGGCCAGGTGGCGCAGGAAGCGCCTGGAACCGAGGACCCGCTGATCGAGATCGTGCTCAAGGCCGATCTCGAGCGCACCGCGCTGCTCGAAGAAGAGAAGACGGCGACCGATCCGCACCGCATCGCAGACATCCACATGCGGCTGGCCGACATCGACGCTCATTCGGCCGAATCGCGCGCGGCCACCATTCTCGCCGGCCTCGGCTTCGACGACGCCGCGCAGCGGCGTCCGGCCTCGTCCTTCTCCGGCGGCTGGCGTATGCGCGTGGCGTTGGCCGCCGTACTGTTTTCCGAGCCGGATCTCCTGCTGCTCGACGAGCCGACCAATTATCTCGACCTCGAAGGCACGCTGTGGCTGGAAAACTACGTCTCAAAGTATCCGCACACCGTGCTCCTGATTTCGCACGATCGCGATCTGCTCAACCGCGCCGTCAACTCGATCGTTCATCTCGACCAGAAGAAGCTGACCTTCTGGCGCGGCGGTTACGACCAGTTCGAGCGCCAGTACACCGAGCAGAAGGAGTTGCAGGAAAAGGGCCGGGTCAAGCAGGAAGCCGCCCGCAAGCATATGGAATCCTTCGTCGAGCGGTTTCGCGCAAAGGCCTCCAAGGCAAGACAGGCGCAGTCGCGCATCAAGGCGTTGGAAAAGATGAAGCCGATCTCGGCCATCGTCAACGACACGGTGCGGCCGTTCTCTTTCCCCGAACCTGTGAAGACGGTGGCCTCGCCGATCGTTGCGCTGAACAACGTCAATGTCGGTTATACCGAGGGCCAGCCGATCCTGAAGAAGATGACGCTGCGCATCGACGCCGACGACCGCATCGCGCTGCTCGGCGCCAACGGCAACGGCAAGTCGACCTTCGCCAAATTGCTGTCGGGTCGCCTGAAGCAGGAAACCGGCACCATGACGGTGGCGCCCGGGCTGAAGGTGGCGATCTTCGCCCAGCACCAGCTCGACGATCTGCGCCCCGAGGAGAATGCCTATGAGCATGTCCGCCGGCTGATGCCGGAGGCGCCGGAATCCAAGGTGCGCGGCCGCGTCGCCCAGTTCGGTCTCACGACCGAGAAGATGAACACGCCCGCCAAGGATCTGTCCGGTGGCGAGAAGGCGCGCCTTCTGATGGGCCTGTCGGCCTTCGAGGGTCCGAACCTGTTCATCCTCGACGAGCCGACCAACCACCTCGACATCGACAGCCGCGAATCGCTGATCCATGCGCTGAATGAATTTCCCGGCGCCGTCATTCTGATCTCGCACGACCGCCATCTGCTGGAGGCGACGGCCGACCGGCTGTGGCTGGTCAAGGATGGTGCGGTCAATCCCTATGACGGCGACCTCGAGGACTACAAGACGCTGGTGACCGGCGTCTCCGGCGACCGCCGCGGCAAGCGCGAGGCCGACAAGGCGTCAAAAGCCGATCGCCGCCGCGACGCCGCAGCGCGCCGCGCCGCCTTCGAGCCGTTGGCCAAGGAAATCCGCGCCACCGAGGCGCTGATGGACCGTATCCGCAAGCGCATCGACGGCATCGAGGACGAACTGTCCAATCCGGCGGTCTACGAGAAGGATCCGTCGACTGCGACCAGGCTCGCCAAGGAACGCTCGCAGCTTGCCCAGACGCTTGCCGGCCATGAGGAAAAATGGCTGACCATGTCGGCGGAATATGAGGAAGGGACGGCGGAGTAGAGCTAATCTCCCCCCTCGTGGGGGAGATGCCCGGCAGGGCAGAGGGGGGCGCTGTCCCGCCAACCTGCCGGTCTCTTTGCAATCACCATCGCCAACTTCGGTGGCATATTGATGGGGCTCGATAGGCCGCGATCCTTCACGCCCCCCCTCTGTCCTGCCGGACATCTCCCCCACAAGGGGGGAGATTGGCTAATCATCTGGCCCTACACGCCACTGTCAAAAGCCGCTAGACAAATGGCATGAACCAGCACGCGAAGCTCCGCATTGGCCATTCGGCCTGTCCGCATGATTGCCCGTCGACCTGCGCGCTCGAGGTCGAACTGCTCGACGGCAATCGCATCGGCCGCGTCCATGGCGCCAAGTCCAATACCTATACGGCCGGTGTCGTCTGCGCCAAGGTCGCCCGCTATGCCGACCGCGTCCATCATCCCGACCGTTTGCTGAAGCCGCTGGTGCGCAAGGGCGCCAAGGGCGAGGGCGTCTGGCAGGAGGCAAGCTGGGAAGCCGCACTCGACCTCGTTGCCGAGAATTTCATCGCGGCCGAGGAGAAGTACGGATCGGAGACGGTCTGGCCTTACTATTACGCCGGCACGATGGGGCTGGTGCAGCGCGACGGCATCGACCGGCTGCGGCATGCGAAGAAGTACTCGGGCTTCTTCGGCTCGATCTGCACCAATCTCGCCTGGACCGGCTGGATGATGGGGGCGGGCGCCTTGCGCGGTCCCGATCCGCGAGAAATGGCCAAATCCGATTGCGTCGTGATCTGGGGCACCAATGCGGTGGTCACGCAGGTCAATGTCATGACCCACGCCATCAAGGCGCGCAAGGAACGCGGCGCGAAAATCATCGTCATCGACGTCTATGAAAACGCCACGATGAAACAGGCCGATATGGGCCTGGTGCTGAAGCCCGGCACCGACGGCGCGCTGGCTTGTGCTGTCATGCATGTCCTGTTCAGGGAAAGCCTGGCCGACCGCGCCTATCTCGAAAGATACACCGACGACCCTCTGGGCCTTGAAGCGCATCTGCGCACCCGCACGCCGGAGTGGGCGGCTGATATCACCGGTTTGACGGTCGCCGAGATCGAGGCCTTCGCCCGGCTCGTCGGCACGACGAAAAAGACTTATTTCCGGCTCGGCTACGGCTTTGCGCGCCAGCGCAACGGCGCCGTCAACATGCATGCGGCGTCATGCATCGCCGCGGTCACCGGCGCCTGGCAGTATGAGGGCGGCGGCGCCTTCCATTCCAATTCCGGCATCTTCAAGCTCAATCAGGATGTGCTGGAAGGCTCAAGAATGCGCGATCCCTCGATCCGCTATCTCGATCACTCGCGCATCGGCCCGGTGCTGACCGGCGCCAGCGACGCGCTCTACGGCGGACCGCCGGTGACGGCCATGCTCATCCAGAACACCAATCCGGTGAATGTCGCGCCCGAGCAGCGGCTGGTGAAGCAGGGATTTTTGCGCGACGATTTGTTCACCTGCGTGCACGAGCAGTTCATGACCGACACGGCCAAGCTGGCCGATGTCGTGCTGCCGGCGACGATGTTCGTCGAGCATGACGACATCTACAAGGGCGGCGGCAACCAGCATATCACGCTCGGCCCCAAGCTGATCGAGCCGCCGGAAGGGCCGCGCACCAACCATTTCGTCATCGAGCAGCTGGCCCAGCGCCTCGGCGTCGCCGATCGGCCGGGCTTTGGCCTCACCGAGCAGCAGCATATCGACATCATCCTCGGCAAGCGCGGGCTGGGCAGCTTCGATTCCTTGAAGGAAGAGAAGTGGGTCGACCTGCAGCCGGATTTCGAAACCGCGCATTTCATCCGGGGCTTCGGCCATGCGGACGGCAAATTCCGCTTCCGCGCCGACTGGACCGGGCAGGCGGCTCCCAACCGGCCGCCGAAGAGCATGGGCCTGTTCGGCCCGGTGGCGCGATTGCCGGAATTTCCCGATCATGTCGACCTGATCGAAGTGGCCGACGAAGCGCATCCGTTCCGCCTGACGACCTCGCCGGCGCGCAACTTCCTCAACTCGACCTTTTCCGAGACACCGGTTTCAAGGGCGAAGGAAGGCCGCCCCGAACTCCTGCTGCATCCCGACGATGCGGCGGCTCTCGAACTTGCCGACGGCGACCGGGTCGAGGTCGGCAACATGCGCGGCGAGGTGGTGCTACACGCCAGATTGTTCGACGGCATCAAGCGTGGCGTCGTGATCGCCGAGGGCATCTGGCCGAACAGCGCGCATGAGCGCGGCGAAGGCATCAACGTGCTGACCGGCGCCGATGCCCCCGCGCCCTATGGCGGCGCGGCCTTCCACGACAACAAGGTGTGGTTGCGCCGGGCGCAGGAGCTGAGCGCCTAGCCCCGCAGATTTTCCTGATCCGGATTCACCTCTGGCCCAAGCACCAGCGGTCGCGAATGCCAGCTCCCGTCTCTATAGAGGCATTCGTCCGTCGCAATGGGAGAGTGTCGATGGCAGGCGCGATTTCGCTTCTGGGAATACCGCATGACGGGAATTCATCCTACCTCCAGGGTGCGGCCAAGGCGCCACCGCTGATCAGGCGCGAACTCACCAGCGATGCTTACTCCTCATGGAGCGAGACCGGCTTCGACCTGAGCGACCGCTTCGTCGATCATGGCGATATCGACTTCACCCAACCGGGCGATCCCTGGCAGCGGATCGAAAGCGAAGTCGGCCGCGCACTGGACGCGGGCCATCCGCTGATCAGCCTGGGCGGCGATCACGCCATCTCCTGGCCGGTGCTGCGCGCTGTACGCCGTCGCCATCCAAGCCTGACGATCGTGCATATCGATGCCCACCCAGACATCTATCATGCCTACGATGACAATCCGCGTTCGCACACTTCGCCCTTCGCACGCATCATGGAGGAACGGCTTGCCGACCGGCTGATCCAGATCGGCCTGCGCACCGTGAACGGCCATCACCGCGATCAATTCAGGCGCTTTGGTGTCGAAGTGGTGGAGGCCGCGCGTTTCAGCGAGAGCCTGTCGCTCGATCTCAAGACGCCGGTCTATATCTCGATGGATCTCGACGGGCTCGATCCGGCCTTTGCGCCGGGCGTCTCCCACCGCGAGCCCGGCGGCCTGTCGACACGGCAGGTCATCAACCTGATTCAAGGCATCAACCAGCCGATCGTTGCCGCTGATATCGTTGAATACAATCCAAGCCAGGACCTCTCCAACGTGACGGCGCTTGTCGCCGCCAAACTGGCGAAGGAGATCGCCGGCATGATGCTCAGGACATCGCCTGCGGATTGAGAACGCGGCGCGGCTTCACACCGGCAGGGTCTCGGTCGCCTCTTTCCTGTTTTGCCGCTGGCGGATGTCGTCGGCGACCGCCTGGGCTTCGATGCCGATTTCGCGCAGCAGCCCGGTGACCGCATTGTGGAAGCCGACCAGATAGAGGCCGAGATCCGAAGCGCGCGCATTGACGCCGCTGGCACCTGGCTCGATGCCGGGTTCGAGCAACCTGGCATAGCCCGGCCGGTAGCCGGTGGCGAAGAGGATGGCGTCGAATTCGCCGTGGCCGCCATCGACAAAACGGGCACCGCGTTCCGAGATTTCGGCGATGTCGGGCGCCACCTTGATCGCGCCTTCGCGGATCTTGCCGATCGTGCCGACATCGATCACCGGAATGCGCGACGCAAGGGCGATCTGTTGCAGCAATCCCTGCTTCGGCCGTCTGAGCCCAAATTTCTCCAGCCTGCCCAGCACAAGGTCGAGAATGAGGGGGAACAGGGCGTCATTGATGCGCCGTGGCCCGAGCCGCGTCGCCATGCCGACCATTTGGATCGGCACGCCGAACAGTTCGCGCGGCACGATGTGAACGCCGTCGCGCACCGAGATCGTCGGCCGGGCACCGCCTTCCGCCAGATCGAGCGCAATCTCGGCACCGGTGTTGCCCATGCCGACGACCAGCACCGACTGGCCGGCAAAAGGCCTAGAGTTGCGGTAGTCGGCGCTGTGCAGCATCTTGCCCTTGAAGGCGTCGATGCCGGCAAATTTGGGCAGCAAGGGCTCGGCATTGTAGCCGGACGCGATCACCACGTGCCAGGCGCGTAAGGCGCCGGACGTCGATTCCACCCGCCAGCCGCGGCCCGCCCGGGTGATCGCTCGCACGGTTTCGCCGAAGCGGGGCTCGAGGTCGAAATGCTTCGCATAGGCGTCGAGATACGCGACCACGAGATGGCGCGGCACATAGCGCGGATAATCCTTGGGGAAGGGGACGAAGGGCAGCGAAGAGTAGCGTTTGGTCGTATGCAGATGCACGCGATCATAGTGACGCCGCCAGGCCGGCGCGGCCTGCTGCTCCTTTTCGAGCATGACAAAATCCACTCCGGCTTGCCGCAGGCACGCGGCAACCGCCAGGCCCGCTGGCCCGGCACCGATGATCGCGACCTTCGTGGTTTCGTCCATGCGCGCCTCCACCGCCAATTCGCGATCCTGAGAATGTCAGAAACGTGGCAGGGGTGCCACGTGCTCATCCAGGCAAGGGCACCGTCAACCCGACCTTGACGCGGTCCATGGCGACGAAGGTGCGGAACTTCCGCACATTGTTGCTGCCGAAGAACAGTTTTCGCGTCAGCGCCTCATAGGCGCCCATGTCGGCTACGGTGATGACGAGGATGAAGTCGGCCTCGCCGGTGACATAATAGCATTGCTGCACTTGCGGCTCTGCCGAGAATTGCCGCTTGGCCGCATCGATCAGTTCGGTGCGTTCGCTCTCCAACTCGACCTCGACGAAGATGGTGATGGGCCGGCCGACGGCCGCCGGCTCCACCACGGCGACGTTGCCGGCAATGACGCCGGTCTGTTCCATGCGCTTGATGCGGCGCTGCACGGCCGGCGCCGACAGGTTCACCGCCTCGCCGATCAGCCGTTGCGGCGTCGTATTGTCCCGCTGCAGGATGGCAAGGATGGCGAGATCGAAGCTGTCGAGGGAGACCGGCGACTGCGGCATTGGCGTATCCTGACGAAACAAACTTGCATTTTGAGAGCCGAATTACAGCGCCTTTTGCGCATGTCCTGCAATATCTTCTCTCGGACGACGCCGAGGAGACCGCCAATGTTCCTGCCCAACAGCAATGCCTTGCACCGCCGGCCCCTGGGCGCGGCCGATGCCGAAACCCTCGGCATCGCCGGGGCGGACACCGTCGAGCGTTTCCTTGCCCGCCGTGACAATCATCTGGCAACGCCGCTGCACGCGCTGCCGGCGCTGGCGGGCGAGCTCGGTCTCGCTGCCTTGCACGTCAAGGATGAGGGCTTTCGGCTCGGGCTCGGCAGCTTCAAGGCGCTGGGTGGCGCCTATGCGGTCTTCCGGCTGGTCCTGGAAGAAGCCAGCAAGCGTCTGGGCCGCTCCGTCGAAGTCGGCGATCTCGATCGCCCCGAAGTCCGGTCGGTCGCGGCGACCATGACGGTTGCTTGCGCCACCGACGGCAATCACGGCCGCTCCGTCGCGCAGGGCGCCGAACTCGTCGGTGCCAAGGCGGCGATCTTCGTCCATGCCGGCGTCAGCGACGAACGCGTCGCGGCCATCGCCCGCTACGGGGCCGAGATGATCCGCGTCGACGGCAATTATGACGATTCGGTCAGGCAGGCGGCGCGCATCGCCGCCGAGAAAGGCTGGACGGTGGTTTCCGATACCTCATGGCCGGGCTACGAACGCATTCCGGGGCTTGTCATGCAGGGCTACACGGCGATCGTGCGCGAAGCGCTGCGCCAGCTCTCCGACCCGCCGACGCATGTCTTCGTGCAGGCAGGCGTCGGCGGCATCGCGGCGGCGATCGCCGGCCATCTCGCCATCGTGCTCGGAGAAGCCAGGCCTGTTTTCACGGTGGTGGAACCTGCGCGCGCCGCCTGCGTCTTCGGCGCCGCCAAGGCCGGGCACCCGGTCAAGATCGCGCATGGCGAGGCGACGGTCATGGCGATGCTCGAATGCTACGAGGCCTCGCCTGTCGCCTGGCGCGTGCTGGCACGCGTCGCCGATGCCTTCATGACCGTCGACGAGGACGATGCCGTGGCCGTGATGCGGCGGCTGGCAAGGCCGTCCGGCAACGATCCGGCCATCGTTGCCGGTGAAAGCGGAGGGGTCGGTCTTGCCGGACTGATCCGGGCGATGGCCGGTCACAAGGCCGAGCTTGGCCTCGACGCCACTTCGCGCGTGCTGGTCATCAACACCGAAGCCGCGACCGACCCCCGCCGCTATGCCGAGCTCGTCGGCATGAACCCGGCGGATGTGCTTGCCGGCAAGATGCTTTCAGGAGCAACGCCATGATCTCGATCGACGGACAAAGACTGCTTGGCCGCATCCGCGAACTCGGCGGCATCGGCCGTGATGGCGAGGGCAGGCTGGTGCGGCTGGCCGCCTCCGATGCCGACCGGCTGGGTCGCGACCGCTTCGTCGGCTGGCTGCGCGAGGCCGGGCTCGAAATCGCCATCGATCGCATGGGCAACATCTTCGGCATCTGGCAGGTACCTGAGAACGCCGGGCAGGCGCCAATCCTCGTCGGCTCGCATATCGACACCGTCATCGATGCCGGCATTTATGACGGCTGCTACGGTGTACTGGCCGGCCTGGAGGTCATCGAGACGCTGAAGGGGTCAGGCTATGTCCCGTCGCGCCCGCTCGCGGTCGCCGCCTTCACCAATGAGGAAGGGGTTCGCTATTCCCCCGACATGATGGGTTCACTGGTCCATGCCGGCGGCGTCGGTATCGAAGAGGCGCTGGCCGCCGTCGGCACCGACGGCAGCGTGCTGGGAGAGGAGCTGGCCCGCATCGGCTATGCCGGCGACGAGGAGCCCGGCTTCCTCAAACCGCATGTCTATCTCGAACTGCATATAGAGCAAGGCCCGGTGCTGGAACGCGAAGGCGTGCCGATCGGCGCCGTGGAAAACCTGCAAGGCATCTCCTGGCAGCGCATCACCATAGACGGCATCGCCAACCATGCCGGCACCACGCCGATGTCGATGCGCAATGATGCCGGCCATGCGGCTGCGAGTGTCGTCACGTTCCTGCACGACCGCGCCAAAGCCTCGAACACGCCGACCGTTGCAACCGTCGGCACGATGCGTTTCGAGCCAAACGCCATCAATGTCATTCCCTCGCGCGCCGTCTTCACCGTCGACCTGCGCGACCCTTTCGAGCATCGCCTGCAGGCGGAGGAGGCGGCACTTGCCGCATTTCTCGAGGACCTCGCGGCCGCCGATGGCGTCACGGTCTCGGTCGAGCGGCTGGCCCGCTTCGAGCCGGTGATTTTCGACAGCCGCATCGTCGAACTGATCGAGGCTGCCGCCAGCAACCGCGGATTGGTCTCGAAGCGCATGACGTCAGGCGCCGGCCATGATGCGCAGATGATGGCGCGCCTTGCGCCCGCGGCGATGATTTTCGTGCCGAGCGCCGGCGGCATCAGCCACAATCCGCGCGAACATACGGACGATGCCGAGCTTGTCGCCGGCGCCAACATCCTGCTTGATGTCGTCGCCCGCCTTGCGGATCAGGAGATATCAGGCAATGGCTGAAATCGACCGTGACGCGCTGAAGCTGGAGATGACCGGGTGGCGGCGCGATCTGCACGCGCACCCCGAATTCGGCTTCGAGGAGAAGCGCACCGCGGCCTTCGTCGCGGCCAAGCTGCGCGAATTCGGCCTGGACGATGTCGCCGAGGGTGTCGGCGGCACAGGCGTCGTCGGCACGTTGCAGCGCGGCAACGGCAACCGTGCCATCGCGCTCAGGGCCGACATGGATGCGCTGCGCATATCAGAGCAATCGACCGCGCCACACCGCTCCGGCAATCCCGGTCTCATGCATGCCTGCGGCCATGACGGCCACACGGCGATGCTGCTTGGTGCGGCCAAGCTTCTGGCCGGGGAGGGCGGTTTCGACGGCACCGTGCGCTTCATCTTCCAGCCGGCGGAGGAATGGGGAAAAGGCGCGTTGGCGATGCTCGACGATGGCCTGATGCAGCGCTTTCCCTTCGACGAGGTCTTTGGCCTGCACAACATGCCTGGCCTGCCCGTCGGGCATTTCGAAACCCGCGCCGGTCCGGTCATGTCGGCCGAGGATATCTTCGAGATCGTGCTCAAGGGGTTGGGCGGCCACGCGGCCCGGCCGCATTCGGGTCAGGAAACGCTGGTCGCCGCCTGTGCGCTGGTCACCAGTCTTCAGACCATCGTCTCGCGCCGGCTGAGCCCGGCCGACATCGCCGTGGTTTCGGTGACCGAGCTGATCACCGACGGCACCCGCAACGCACTGCCGGGCTTTGCCCGCGTCCTTGGCGACGCGCGCAGCTTCCGCCCCGAGGTCAGCGCCGAGATCGAGCGCCAGATGCGCATCATCGCCGAAGGCATCGCTGCCGCGTACAATGTTGCCGCCGAGGTCAACTACACCAGGGAATTCGTGCCTTTGCGCAACGATGCCGAACTGGTCGATGCGGCCTTCGCCGCCGCCACGACGGTTTTCGAGCCTGGCAATATCGCGGTCGCCCGCGAACCGATGACGGCGTCGGAGGATTTCGCCCGCTTCCTCGACCACGTGCCGGGCTGCTTCGTCTTCCTCGGCAACGGCGAGGGTTCGGCGCCGCTTCACAATTCCAGCTACGACTTCAACGATGACGGGCTGTTGTTCGGCGTCGATTTCCATGTCGCCATCGCCAGACAGCGGCTTGGGACTTGAACCCACGGGGGGGCTTTTCGCGGCATTTTACCGGGGGAAAACGCCCGGAAAAGGCCGATATCCTTGATCTCGCATGACGCTGCGGCAAGACTCAGCTAGCGTGCTTCATGCGGCGGACCTGATATCCGCCTGGCCGGCGCTATCAGATTACCTCCCAAGCGGCGCCGGCCTTCTCCCCTGTGCGCTAAATTAGCTTTCGTTAAATTTAGAATGCTGGCGCTTGGCGGAAGTTAGCGTTTTGCTGCCAAGACTCCACGCTTTGGGTGCTGGGGGAGCCATGGATGCGCGGGCAGAGCTGGATAAAGGCGTTGCGTCAGGACGAAGCGCGGCGAGTGCGCGCGCGTATCGCTGAACTCGAACAAAACTTGACCGCTGCCTCGGCCCAGACACGACAATTGCGCCAGGACGCAGGCCACGAACTGCGCAATGCCAAGTTCCGCCTCGACCGCCTCGAGGAATGGATCGCGGCGATGCGTTGATGACGACCCCGCAATTGTCGGGTGCGGGCCACCATTCACTGCCTGGCAATGCCATTGTTCGCGGCAGGAATTGCGAGACCTTGGTCCCCTCCAGTCGCCTTTGTCGGCGGCAGTTTGTTGTCACAGGCCGTGAGCGCCAAGGCGACGAGCGCGAGGATCAGTCCTAGCTTTTTCATCGCTACCTCCTCCAAGTCAGAACGAGGCGGCGCCGGTTTGGTTGCGGCGATTGCGCCGAGGGAACAAAAGGCCCGGCCTCCAGTTGATCCAGAGAAGGAGGACCGCCCACATGATCCGTTTGCTTCTGGTCGGCACGCTGGCCTTTGTCACTTACCGTCTCGCCCGCAAGATGATCGACGAGGTCCCCGACACTGTCGATCCGCTCTTGCTGCCGGCGCCTGCAAACGACCGCGAAGCGCTGCGCCGGCAATCGGCGGCGATGGGCGTTGACCCGAAACGCTGATCGTATTGCTCGCCGAATTGGCGGAGCCGCTTCTCTGTTGCGAACAAAGCGGAAACGATGCTTGATGGGCGATGAACCTCGCCGCCCATGATTCGACCTTTTTGGACTCGACCGTCCAGCCGGCCTATCTCGCCCGGCTGAATGATGCCCAGCGCCAGGCCGTCGAACATGGCGACGGCAAGATTGCAGGCCCGCTGCTGGTCATTGCCGGGGCTGGCTCCGGCAAGACCAATACGCTGGCGCACCGCGTCGCTCATCTGATCGTCAAGGGAGCCGACCCGCGCCGCATCCTGCTGATGACGTTTTCGCGGCGCGCGGCATCCGAGATGGCCAGACGCGTCGAGCGCATCGCCGGCGAAGT
Organism: Mesorhizobium sp. M8A.F.Ca.ET.207.01.1.1; assembly: GCF_004794715.1. NCBI lineage: Bacteria > Pseudomonadati > Pseudomonadota > Alphaproteobacteria > Hyphomicrobiales > Phyllobacteriaceae > Mesorhizobium > Mesorhizobium sp. M8A.F.Ca.ET.207.01.1.1. The sequence continues at coordinate 295,082 of NZ_SRUS01000001.1, forward strand.
GCTCGGTCGCGACGCCGCGGTGATCACGGATGCGCTCACCTGGGCCGGCACTTTTCATGGCATCGGTGCGCGGCTGTTGCGCGATTATGCATTGGAGATCGGCCTCGATCCGGCCTTCACCATCCATGATCGCGAGGATTCCGCCGATCTGATGAATCTCGTGCGCCACGAACTCGGTTTCTCCAGGACGGAAGCGCGCTTTCCGACCAAAGGCACCTGCCTTGCCATCTATTCGCGCGCCGTCAACGCGCAGGCCCCGCTCGGTGAGGTGCTGGGGTCTGCCTTCCCCTGGTGCGCCGGCTGGGCAGAGCAGCTCAAGCAGCTGTTTGCCAGTTACGTCGAGGCCAAGCAGGCGCAGAACGTGCTCGATTACGACGATCTGCTGCTCTACTGGGCGCAGATGACGGCCGAGCCTGAGATCGCCACGCATCTGGGCGGGCGTTTCGATCATGTGCTGGTCGACGAATACCAGGACACCAATCGGCTGCAGGCGTCGATCCTGCTTGCGCTGAAACCCGACGGCGCCGGGCTGACGGTCGTTGGCGACGACGCGCAGTCGATCTATTCGTTCCGCGCCGCCGAGGTGCGCAACATCCTCGACTTTCCCCGGCAGTTCGCGCAGACCGCCGACGTGGTGATGCTGGAGCGCAATTACCGCTCGACCGAGACCATTCTGGCCGCCGCCAATGCGGTCATCGGCGAAGCTTCCGAGCGCTTCACCAAGAACCTGTGGTCGGAACGCAAATCCACCGACAAGCCAAGACTTGTGACCGTGCGCGACGAGGTCGAGCAGGCGAACTTCGTCTGCGACACCATCCTGGCGGAGCGTGAGGCCGGCACCGCGCTGAAGTCACAGGCGGTGCTGTTTCGCGCCTCGCACCACAGCGGACCGCTGGAGATCGAACTGACGCGGCGCAACATTCCTTTCGTCAAGTTCGGTGGCCTGAAATTCCTCGATGCCGCCCACGTCAAGGACGTGCTGGCGGTGCTGCGCTTTGCCGAAAACCCACGCGACCGTGTCGCCGGCTTTCGCGTGCTGCAGCTCTTGCCAGGCATCGGTCCTTCCGCCGCCGCGCAGATCGTCGAGGCCATGACGTCGGCGCTGGACGAGGCGATGGGCCTGGCCGGCTGGCGTCCACCGCAGCGCGCCGCCGACGACTGGCCGGGATTCGTCTCGCTCTATTCCGGCTTGCGTGCCGGCGCCAAATGGCCAGCCGATCTCGAACAGATCAGGCTTTGGTACGAACCGCATCTGGAGCGCATCCACGAGGATGCGACCACGCGCCGGGCGGATCTGCTGCAACTGGAGCAAATCGGGTCGGGCTATGCTTCGCGCGAACGCTTCCTGACCGAGCTGACCCTCGATCCGCCGGACGCGACCAGCGACCAGGCCGGGCCACCGCATCGCGACGAGGACTATCTGATCCTGTCCACCATCCACTCGGCCAAGGGCCAGGAGTGGAAGAACGTCTTCGTGCTGAACACGGTCGATGGCTGCATTCCGGCCGATCTCGCCGTCGGCACCAAGGAGGACATCGAGGAAGAGCGCCGGCTGCTCTACGTGGCGATGACACGAGCCAAGGACAGCCTCAACCTGATCATGCCGCAGCGCTTCTTTCCGCACGGCCAGGCGGCGCGTGGCGACCGTCATCTCTATGCCTCGCGCACCCGTTTCATCCCGGCCTCCATCCTTGCCGCGTTCCAGCAGCTTTCGTGGCCGGCCGCGCAAGCGGCGCAGGGCAGGGCACCCCGGCCGGAGGTGCGCGTCGACATCGGCGCGCGCATGCGCGGCATGTGGAAATAGCAGGAGCCGATGGCGCAACCGCCGATCAGGATTGCCATCGCTGGCGCGCTCGGCCGCATGGGGCGCCAGATGGCGGATGCGGTGCGGGCCGATGCGCGTCTGGCGCTTGCCGCCCGCTTTCACCGCCCAGGCAGTGTCGGTGACGGGCTGGTGAGCCGCGAGGAAGCGCTTGCCGCGGCCGATGTGGTCATGGACTTCACCACTGCGGCAGCCTCCGCCGGCCTGGCGAGAGTCTGTGCGGATCGGGGCGGGCCAGCCTTGGTGATTGGCTCGACCGGTTTCGATACGGCCGAAGCGGCCATTATTGCCGATGCCGCCAAAAACATCGCGATAGTCCGCTCCGGCAGCTTTTCGCTCGGCCTGAACATGCTGGTCGGATTGGTCGAGCAGGCGGCGGGGGCACTCGCTCCGCAAGACTGGGATGCCGAGATTTTCGAGGCGCATCATCGCCACAAGGTCGATGCGCCGTCGGGCACGGCGCTGATGCTGGGGTACGCCGTTGCAGTCGGGCGCGGCGTCGAACTGGACATGGTGGCAAGGCGCGTCCGCGATGGCGCCACCGGCGCGCGGCCGGTGGGCGAGATCGGCTTCGCGGTGGCGCGCGGCGGCAGCATCGTCGGCGAGCACAGTGTCTCCTTCTGCGCCGAGGGCGAGACCGTCACCGTGTCGCATGTGGCCGGCGACCGCGTCATGTTCGCGCGTGGCGCCATCGCCGCCGCTCTCTGGGTGGCGGGCCGCACTCCCGGCGAATACGACATGCGCGACGTCCTGGGGCAGAGCGCTCGGGCGTGACGCTGCGAACGATTTTTTTGCCTCGCGGCTGAAAGCCAGCTGAAAGCTTGGGCATGTCATGACGGTTTTGCGGTGTCACCGCATGTCCGGCCCGCGACGGTCGGCGAGGGAGGAATGCGGCGCGGCTTCACAGCACGTCGCCCAAATGGAGGAAGTTTTGTGACCGGTTTCATCTCGAAGTGTGCGTTGCGCACCGTTGCCTTGACGCTAGCCATCACCGCCACGGGCGCCACGGCGGCATCGGCGGCCGACGAAAAGATTTCCATCATGGTGGGTGGCTACGAAAAGCAGATCTATCTGCCCGCCAAGCTCACCGAAGCCCTGGGCTACTTCAAGGACGAGGGTCTCGACGTCGAGTTGCTGAACGAACCGGCCGGCGTCGATGCCGAAAACGAGATGCTGGCCGGCGCCGTGCAAGGCGTTGTCGGCTTCTACGACCATTGCATCGACCTCCAGGCCAAAGGCAAATTCGTCGAGTCCATTGTCCAGTTCAGCCAGGCGCCCGGCGAGGTCGAACTGGTTTCGACGAAGCATCCCGAAATCAAGTCGCCGGCCGATTTCAAGGGCATGAGCCTTGGTGTCACCGGCCTCGGCTCCTCGACAAACTTCCTGACGGAATACCTTGCCGTGAAGAACGGCTTGAAGCTGGGTGAATTCACCTCAATCCCGGTCGGCGCCGGCGATACATTCATCGCCGCCATGCAACAGGACAAGATCCAGGCGGGTATGACGACCGAGCCGACCATCACCCGGCTACTCAAGACGGGTGAGGCCAAAGTCCTTATCGACATGCGTACGATGGAAGGCACAAAAGCCGCGCTCGGCGGCACATACCCGGCCGCGTCACTCTACATGCAGACAGACTGGGTCGAGGCCCACAAGGATGTGGTGCAGAAGCTGGCCAATGCTTTCGTCAAGACGCAGAAATTCATCAATACCCATAGCGGCGCCGAAATCGCCGACAAGATGCCGAAGGACTACTATGTCGGCGACAAGGAGGGCTATGTGAAGGCCCTCGATGCCGGCAAGGCGATGTTCACCGCCGACGGCGTAATGCCCGAGGGCGGCCCCGAGACGGTGCTGACTGTGCTGTCGGCCTTCAAGAAGGACCTGCAAGGCAAGCAGATCGACCTGTCGAAGACCTACACGACGGAATTCGTCAAGAACGCGAAGTAAACCCGTCTGCCGGCGCGATGCACCGCCTCGTGCCGGCAATCGTCTGGTTTTCACGTCCGGAGGCCCTGGCCGACGGCGGTTCTTCGTTCGAGGAGTTAGCCCAGCATGGCACAAGAGAAAAGCGCACCGGCAATTGAGCTGATCAATGTCAGCCGCCGCTTCCTGTCACCCACCGGCAAGTCGCTGACCGCGATCCGTGATTTCACCATGACCGTCGAGCGGGGTGAATTCGTCGCCGTCGTCGGCCCGACCGGCTGCGGGAAGTCCACCACCCTCAACCTCGTCACCGGATTGGCGAGCCCAAGCGCGGGCGAGGTCCGGGTCATGGGTGCACCCGTCAAGGGCATCGATTCCCGCATCGGCTTCGTCTTTCAAAGTGACGCGCTGTTTCCATGGCGCACGGTGATCGAGAACGTCATGGCCGGGCCGCTCTTCCGTGGCAGGGCCAAGGCAGAAGCGACGGCCGCGGCGCGCGACTGGCTGGCGCGCGTCGGCTTGGCGCGCTTCGAGCATCACTATCCGCACCAGCTCTCCGGCGGCATGCGCAAGCGCGTCGCGTTGGCGCAGACCTTCATCAATGGCCCCGAGATTCTGCTGATGGACGAGCCGTTCTCCGCGCTCGACGTGCAGACACGTGTTCTCATGCACGAGGAACTGCTGCGTCTGTGGTCCGAAGCCAGGGCTTCGGTCGTTTTCGTCACCCACGACCTGGAGGAAGCAATAGCGCTGGCCGACAAAGTCTATGTGCTGACCGCCGGGCCGGCGACGGTGAAGTCGGTCTACACCATCGACCTGCCGCGCCCTCGCGTCGTCGCCGACATCCGTTACGAGCAAAGCTTCATCGACTATTCGCGCACCATCTGGGCCGATCTCAAGGAAGAGGTCGAGACCAGCTATGCCCGCGCTGCCGCGTGAGGGAGGACACAATGACCGATGCCACCATCGACATCAGGGCAGGAAGTTTCAGGCCGGGAACTTCGGACGCCGAAATAGAGGCCGCCGCCGCCAAGGCCGCGCAGCATCGTCGCCGCACGGTGATCTTCTGGCGGTATGCCATCCTCATCGTCTTCCTCGCCGCCTGGGAAGTCGCCGGGCGCAAGGCCTGGATCGATCCGTTCTTCTACGCCACGCCAAGCGCGATCGCGCAGAGGCTCTATGAGTGGACGACGGAAGGCACGTCCGAAGGGCCGCTCTGGTACCATCTCTACGTCACGATGGAGGAATCCGTCCTCGGCTTCGTCACAGGCTCGGTTGCCGGCATCATCATCGGCGTCGCGCTTGGCCGCAACCGCATGGCCGCCGACATCTTTTCCATCTACATCAAGGTCATCAACTCCATTCCTCGCGTGGTGCTGGCGCCGATCTTCATCATGATCCTCGGCCTTGGCCTTGCTTCGAAAGTGGCGCTGGCCTTCATCATGGTGTTCTTCGTCGTCTTCCATAACGCCTTCCAGGGCGTGCGCGAGGCCGACCGGGCGATGATCGCCAATGCCCGTATCCTCGGCGCCTCCGACTGGCAGCTGACCCGCTCGGTGATCGTGCCGTCGGCGATGAGCTGGATCTTCGCCAGCCTGCACGTCAGCTTCGGCTTCGCCATCATCGGCGCCATCGTCGGCGAGTTCGTCGGCTCACGCTATGGTATCGGGCTCTTGATCAACATCGCCAAGGGCTCCTTCGACGCCGCCGGCATGTATGCCGCGATCGTCATCATCATGGTCGTGGCGCTGGGTGCGGAATATCTGATGACGATGGTCGAGAACCGGCTGGCGAAATGGCGTCCGCAGCCGCTGCACGAGACGCAGTAAGCAGATCGGAGCGGGGCAAGGACCCCTAGCCGCCGGCCAACGGCAGGCGCACCTCGACGACCAGGCCGCCGGTCGCGCCATCCGCAAGGGTGATGCGACCGCTGGCATTTTCGACCACCTCGCGCACGATGGCGAGCCCGAGGCCGCTGCCTTCGTCGGTCGCGCCGGTGAGCCGATAGAAGCGCTCGAAGACATGGTCGCGCTCGTCGGCGGGTATGCCTGGCCCGTCGTCGGTAACCGTCAGCACGGCCTCGCCACCGGCGGCGGCGAGCTTGACGGTGACGGTGCCGCCTGCCGGTGTGTAGCGCAGGGCGTTGTCGACGAGATTGACGATCATCTCCCGCAGCATCGTGCCGTCCCCGATGACCGGTACGGCGCCAGTCTCATCGAGGCCAAGATCGACGTTGCGATCAATGGCCCTCGGCGCGTGCGTTTCCAGCACTTGGCGCGCGGCTTGCGTCAGGTCGATGCGATCGGCACGCGGTCGCCGGCTGCCCGGTTCCGCGCGCGACAAGGTCAAGAGCTGTTCGGCCAGCCTCGCCAGCCGGGCGGAGCTTGCCTGCAGGGCGACAAGCGCTTCCTTGCGCGCATCCACAGCGTTTTCGCGCAGCGCGTAGCTCGCTTGCGTCGACAACAGCGCCAGCGGCGTGCGCAACTGATGCGCGGCATTGGCGATGAAACGGCGCTGCGCCGCCATCTGCGCCCGCACCCGTTCCATATAGGCATTGAGCGCATCGACCAGCGGCCGGATTTCGCTCTGCGCACCGGCGACTTCGATGGGGTCGAGTTCGCTGCGTTTCGGTGAGCGCACTGCGTCGCGCAGCCGGATGAGCGGCGTCAATCCTCGCCGCAGGCCGAGCAGCACGAAGACGCCGGCAATCGCCACCAGCGCCAGTTGCTGGGTGAAGGCGCTGAACCAGAGATGCCGCACCATCGCGTCGTGGCCGAAAAGCGTGACGCCGACGGTGACCGATATCGGCGAGTCGCCGCCGGCGCCGACCACCGCGTGCGTAAATGTCAGCAGCCGCAGCGTCTGGTCGCGATAGGTCGCTTCGATGCTGGGGCGTCCAGGCGTCTTGGGTAGCCCGGGATAGCCTGTCAACAGCCGCCCTCCGGCGGCTTCGACACCGTAGTAGACCCTGTCGCGGTCGCCGGTGTCGAACATCTCGAGCGCTGCCGGCGGCACCGTGGCGTTGATCACTCCGTCGGTCATTGCGACCTGCTCGGCAATCATCCGTGCCGAACCGACCAACATGCGATCAGTGATCAGATCGGCGGTCGCCAGGGCATTGCCATGGCTGGTCCACAGATTGACGGTGGCGAGCCCGGCGAGCGGCAACACCACCCAGGCCAGAAGTTGCAGCCGAAGACTGTTAATTCTCATGGCACCAGATCATCGTGCCGCAAGAGATAGCCGAGGCCACGCAAAGTGGCGATCTGGACGCGCGACCCTTCAAGCTTCTTGCGCACACGGTGCACATAGATCTCGATGGCGCTGGGATCGGCGTCGGTCTCGAAATCATAGATCGCCGCGGACAGTGCGGCCTTGCTTACGGTGCGTCCTGCCTTGATCATCAATTGCTCGAGCACGGCATGTTCGCGCGGCGTCAGCGCCAGCGCCTCCCCGCCGAGCGAGAACAGCCTGGTGTTGGTGTCGAAGACGAGGTCGCCGCAGGCAACGACCGGTGCCGTCCGGTCATTGACGCGGCGCAGTTGCACGCGGATGCGTGCTTCAAGCTCCTCGATCTGGAAGGGCTTCGCCAGGTAATCGTCGGCGCCTTCGTTGAGGCCTTTGACCCGGCCATCGAGGCTGGCGTTGGCGGTCAGTACGATCACCGGCACCCGGTTGCCGCGGGCTCGCAGCATGCGCAGCACTTCCAGTCCGCCCATGCGAGGCAGCGCAAGATCGAGAATGACAAGCGCGTGGTCGCCCGCGGCAAGCGCGTGCTCGACATCCTCGCCGTCATGGACGATGTCGACGACATAGTTCGCCTGGCGCAAGGTCTTGCCCAGCCAGTCCGCCAGTTCGCGATTGTCCTCCACAAGCAGCAATCGCATGTCTATTGCCGTTCCAGCATCCGCCCGCTTTCGGTCTCAACGGGCCGCCTCGGGCTCGATCGTCGATCCCATTCGCCAATCGGACCCGAAATGATCGATAGTATCGATCGCAACGCAAGGCAAATGCGGCTTGGGCCGTGGCCGGCGAAACCTCCAAACTGTCCGAGCGACGATTCCAATCAGCCGGACCCAGGCCAGAGCAATTGGGGCAACTGATCCACGCAGGGCCTCGACGACCTCGACGACAAAGAGCGGTGGGCTTGGCCCGCCGCTCTTGTTTTTGGATGAGCCCAGGGCATTGGCGTCATCGCCCGATCTTCGCAGTCGGCAAAAAACATTTCACGTTCAGGAATAAAACCAGGCTGCTTCTGGTCTTCTCCTCAGCGGAACCATCCGCCCAAGACGCCGCCCAACGGATGAACCAGGAGATTGAAATGAACAGGCTTGCTCTCGCTACCGCCGCTATCCTTATCGCATCCGGAAGTGCGTTCGCCGGCAGCGACCACTATGGCTCCGACAATGCCAACCAGCCGGTTGCCCCGGTCGCTGGCGTGGATCACGCAGTCACCGGCGCCGTCGACAACAAGACGAATATGACCAGCCACAAGGCTGCCGACACCAAGATGAAGCCCGCCATCGACTGGCCGGAGCCCGGCCAGGGCATCTGGGGCAACTGATGTCTCGGGCGCGGCGGACTGTCCGCCGCATCCGCCTGGCATGGGTTCTAGCTTAAATCCTTCGGGCGCAGGCAATGCGTCAGCCGCGCGGAGAACAGGGCGGACCACTCGCCCTCGAAGACGAGGCGCGCAAGGGCTGCTGTCGGCAACTTTTCCTCAAGCCTCTTGCGCGCCTTCGCCTCCGATCGCGGTCCGGCAAGCTGTTCTGCCAGGTCCTCAAGCCCCGGATTATGGCCAACCACCACAAGGCAAAGGCTCGACGGGTCGGCCTTATGGATTTGGTCCAGAATGTCCGCAGCCGAAGCTTCGTAGAGTGGCTGAGCAAACGCGACTCGTGGATGCACCGGCAACTCCGCGGCCACCAATCGCCAGGTGTCGCGGGTGCGTAGCGCCGACGACACCAGCGCCTGATCCGGCAGCCAGTCACGCGCGGCAAGCTCGCGGCCGATCAATCGGGCTGCCTTCAATCCACGTTCCGCGAGCGGCCGGTCGAAATCATCGAGATCAGGATCATCCCAGCTCGATTTGGCATGGCGAAGCAGGAGAAGCTGTTTCATGGCCGCGTTCTCGGCTTAAGGCGTGATCCGCGCCAGATGCTCCAGGTCGGCTTCCTCACGCAGCGGGTCGGGCGCCATCACCACCGAGGTGCCGTTCTCGGCATCCTCGGCAAAGTGGGCAAGCACGGCGCGGCCCGCCTCCATGCGCGCCTTGCCTTCGGCCACCAGTCCCAGCGCCAGCGGATAGAGCCGATGCTCGGCCTTCAGCACCCGGGCAGCCAGCGTATCGGCATTGTCGCCGACCATCACCGGCACCGCCGCCTGGGCGATGATCGGGCCGTCATCCATCTCGGGCGTCACGAAATGCACCGTGCAACCATGGATGCGGATGCCGGCGGCTAGCGCGCGGGCATGGGTATCGAGCCCCTTGAACGCCGGCAGCAGGGCAGGGTGGATGTTGATCATGCGGCCCTGCCATTTCTGGACGAAGCCGGGTGTGAGGATGCGCATATAGCCGGCCAGCGCCACGATCTCGGCATGGAAGGCCGCGAGTGCCGCGTCGATCGCCGCGTCATGTGCCTGCTTGCCGCCGTGGTCGGCGCGGGAAATGACCTGTGTGGCGATGCCGCGTGCCTTGGCGACGCCGAGGCCGGCGGCGTCCGCCTTGTCGGAGATGACGCCGACGATCTCGGCCGGGAAGGCCGGGTCGCTGGCCGCCGCGATAAGCGCGGTCATGTTGGAGCCGCGCCCCGATATCAGGACGACGGTGCGCTTTCTTTGCGTGCTCATAGGCCGATCGAGCCCCGATAGATGACGCCGGCGTCCCGGCGCGGCACGATGCGGCCGATCGGCGTCACCGTCTCGCCGGCTTCCTGAAGCACGGCAGCGACCTGCGCCGCCTGACCCGAGGCGACAGCCAAAATCATGCCGATGCCGCAGTTGAAGGTGCGCATCATCTCTTCCGGCGCCACGCCGCCGGTCTTGGCCAGCCACGAGAACACCGGCGGCACGTCGATCGCCTCGAGATCAAGCTCGGCCGAGAAATCCTTGGGCAGCACGCGCGGAATGTTTTCCGGGAAGCCGCCGCCGGTGATGTGGGCGAGCGCCTTGATGCCATGCGTGTTGCGAATCGCCTTCAGGATCGATTTCACATAGATGCGGGTCGGCTCGAGCAGCGCCTCGGCGAGGCTCGCCTCATCGTTGAACGGTGCCGGATCGCTCCAGGCAAGGCCGCTCGCGGCAACGATGCGGCGCACCAGCGAGAAACCGTTGGAGTGGAGGCCGGAAGAGGCAAGGCCGAGCAGCACGTCGCCTTCGACGATGTCGTCAGTGGGCAAAAGTTGCCCGCGTTCAGCGGCCCCAACGGCAAAGCCGGCGAGATCATAGTCCTTGCCGTGATACATGCCGGGCATTTCGGCGGTCTCGCCGCCGATCAGCGCGCAGCCGGCTTGGCGGCAGCCCTGCGCGATGCCGCCGACGATCGCGGCACCCTGGTCGGGATCGAGTTTGCCGGTGGCGAAATAGTCGAGGAAGAACAGCGGCTCCGCGCCCTGCACGACGATGTCGTTGACGCACATGGCGACGAGGTCGATGCCGATCGTGTCGTGCTTGCCGGCATCGATGGCGATCTTGAGCTTGGTGCCGACGCCGTCATTGGCGGCGACCAGCACCGGATCGGTGAAACCGGCCGCCTTGAGATCGAACAGACCGCCGAAGCCGCCGATCTCGCCATCCGCGCCTGGCCGGCGGGTCGCGCGCACCAGCGGCTTGATCTTCTCCACCATGAGATTGCCGGCATCGATGTCGACGCCGGCCTCGGCATAGGTGAGCCCGTTTCTGCGCTTGGCCGTTTTGTTCTGGCCCGTTTTATGCTGGCCGGTTTCGCGCTTGCTCATCGCAATTTTCCTGCTCGTTTGCGGGCTCTTCGCATGAACGGTTTCGGTCCGCAAGGATAACGGCCGAACCGGGCACCGTTTGGCCCGACAAAAGCGTGGATAGCCGGGCATCGCACACAGCGTTTGCTCCGGCCCAGCCTGCTCCCTTGCCTCGGCCCTTCATCTTCCTCATCTATCTCCAGGCATAATACGGCGGGACAATGCGTTGACCATCCCCAACCTGATCACCATCCTGCGCCTTGTCCTGGTGCCTGCCGTGGTGCTGGCCATGCTGCAGGCGCGCTGGGACTGGGCTTTTGCCGGCTTCGTTATTGCAGGCGTTTCCGACGGCATCGACGGCCTCATCGCCCGCCGCTTCGACCAGCAGTCGACGCTCGGCGCCTATCTCGATCCGATGGCCGACAAGCTGCTTTTGGTTTCGGTGTTCGTCGTCATGGGCTTCATCGGGCAATTGCCGCTCTGGCTGGTCGTCACCATGGTGTCACGCGACGCGCTGATCGTCTGCGCGGTTCTGTTGTCCACGGTGATGGCCCATCCGGTCGAGATAAAACCGTTTCTTGTGTCGAAGGCCAATACCGCCATACAGATCGTGCTGGCGGCGGTCGTGCTGGGTGAACTCGCCTTTGCCGTGCACCTCGACCCTCTGCGGCCCGCCCTCATATTGCTGTCCGGGGTCTTGACCGTGGCTTCGGCCGCGGCCTATCTCGTGGCTTGGCTGAGGCATATGAACGGCTATGGCGAAGGCGGTAAATCGGGCTGACAAGCCCATCGACGGCAAGGCTGCCCGCAAGCCGGCTGCCCGCAAAGCGGTGACGCGGGGCAAGACCGTCGACGACCAGATGGTCGTCGACGTTCCGGCCGGCGAGACGGCGGCGGAGGCAGAGGCGGCGTCGACCTTCTACCGCCAGATCTTCTTCTGGCTGGCGGGTGCCGCGATCCTGGCGCTTTTCCTTTATGTCTTCAGCGGCGTCCTGCTGCCCTTCGTCGCCGGCATGGTGCTTGCCTATTTCCTCGATCCGGTCGCCGACCGGCTGCAGCGGCTCGGCCTCAGCCGTTTCATGGCGACGGTGGTCATCCTCATTACCTTCCTGATCGTGCTGGTGCTGGCCTTCGTCATCCTCATTCCGGTGCTGGCGACGCAGATGACCGATTTCGCCGGCAAGCTGCCGGAGTACCTGACCCGGTTGCAGAGCCTGATCACGTCGTTCGACCCGAAATGGCTGGAACAGAGATTCGGCGTCAACGCCAATGGCTTGCGCGACGGATTGAATTCGCTGCTGACTTCCGGCTTTGGCCTGATCACCACCGTATTTACCTCGCTGTGGAGTTCGGGCATGGCGCTGGTCTCGGTGGTCAGCCTGTTCGTGGTGACGCCGGTCGTGGCCTTCTACATGCTGCTCGACTGGGACCGCATGGTGGCGGTCATCGACAGCTGGGTGCCGCGCGACAACGTCGCGACGGTGCGCGCCATCGCGCGCGACATCAACACCGCCACTGCCGGCTTCGTGCGCGGGCAGGGCACGCTTTGCCTGGTGCTGGGCGCCATGTACGCCACCGGCTTGACGCTGACGGGGCTGAACTTCGCCATCCTCATCGGCCTGTTCGCCGGGCTGATCTCCTTCATCCCCTATGTCGGCTCATTGACCGGGCTGGTGCTGGCCGTCGGCGTTGCCTTCGTCCAGTTCTGGCCGGACTGGACGATGATCGTCGCCGTTGCCGTGGTCTTCTTCATCGGCCAGTTCATCGAAGGCAACATCCTGCAGCCCAGGCTGGTCGGCAAAAGCGTCGGCCTGCACCCGGTGTGGCTGATGTTCGCGCTGTTCGCCTTCGGCGCGCTGTTCGGGTTTGTCGGGCTTTTGATTGCCGTTCCAGCATCCGCGGCGGTGGCCGTTCTGGTGCGCTTCGCCATCGCCCGCTACCTGGAATCGCCGCTCTACAAGGGCCGTGCGACAGAGCTCGCGCCGCCGTTGCCGGCCGATCGCGGCGGCGGCCACCGCACGCAACCGCGTCGCTGAAGTGACTGCCCAGCGAACCGACCCGCCGCGCCAGCTGCCGCTCGATCTCGGCCACGGCACCGGTTATTCGCGCGACGAGCTGGTCGTCTCCGGCACCAACAACCAGGCGGCCGCGCTGGTCGACCGCTGGCCGGATTGGCCAGCACCGGTGGTGGTGCTGGCAGGCCCCGCTGGTTCGGGCAAAACGCACCTGGCCTCGATCTGGCGTGCCCGCGCCAACGCGCTTGCCGTCGACGCCAGGCGCATGGGCGACAGCATCGCCAATCTCGGTGCGCGGCCGGCGCTGATCGACGATGTCGATATCGGCGCGGTCGATGAGGAGGGCCTGTTCCATTTGATTAATACCGTGCGCGGTGCCGGCTCGACGCTGCTCTTGACGGCGCGACGCTTTCCGTCGGCCTGGGGCGTCAAGCTGCCCGATCTTGCCTCGCGTTTGAAGGCGGCGGCGACCGTCGAGATCCACGAGCCCGACGATCTCCTGCTCGCCGGCGTCATCACCAAGCTGTTCGCCGACCGGCAGGTCGAGGTCGAACCGCATGTCGTGCAGTATCTGGTGCGGCGCATCGAGCGTTCGCTGGCCACCGCGATGCGCGTGGTGGAGCGTCTGGATCGCACCGCGCTGGAGCGCAAGATGGCGATCACAAGGGCATTGGCGGCCGAAACCGTCAACGCCATGGACGAGGGGCAGGGCGAATTCGAGATTTAGAGTGCCTCGATGTTACAATCGCTCCGCAACCGCCGTCCCATTTCGGGAAATAACAGCTGGCACCCATCTTGCAGTGTGAGCTTGCCGGCTGACCCCGGTCCTGATTGCGTTCCAAATCAGGTTGTAGGCTCGCCGGGAATGAGGTGCTTGGGGTTCTCGCCCGGCGAGCTTGCCTTTCACTTGCGGCCAATCACAGCCAAAGTCTGACGAAATGCCGGACCGACGGCTGAATGCGCGGCAATATAGCAGGCCGCGACCAGCACAAAAATCCCGGTGCTGGCTGCCCACGAACGGGAGGCAACGATGCCTGGTGCCAGCCTAGCGTGCCCGCGGCTCTCGCGATTGTTCCACATCGCCAAGGCTGCACAGGCGATCGCCCACGTCACCATGAAGGGAACCGTCACGCCCGCATAGGCAAAATAGGCCGGCCCGAACAGCGACACCCAAGCATCGATCCCAAGCACCGCAAATCCCCCATTTTGCCGGAGTTTAAGCCGGCAATAGCGAGGGAAGCGAGCCTGAAATGATGAAGCCCGGATATTGGCCAAAAGCCCTTGATGCTCGCTCAATCCAGACGCGATTGCACGAAGTCGATGAAGGCGCGCACCTTGGCCGGCGCGAAACGAAGACGATCAAGGGCAAGACAAGTACGGCGGCCTTGATTGCGGCTCTCGTCGCCGGCGAGGGCGCCTAGATCGCATGGGATAAGAAGGGATGGTCGGAGTGGAGAGATTCGAACTCCCGACCCTCTGGTCCCAAACCAGATGCGCTACCAGCCTGCGCTACACTCCGAACGGTCTGTTGCCTATTCATTTCGGTGTTACATGGCAAGTGCAAAAACCTTGCCGCCGCTGCCAATGCGCAGTAATGACGGCCCTAGGGCGGCGATGCCGCCTTGCACAACAATGAGGTGGCCATGTCCGCGCGCATTTTCAGCCCAGCCAAAACCGCGATGCAGTCCGGCAAGGCCAAGACCGGCCACTGGGTGTTGGAATTCGATCCCGAGATGCGCAAGAAGATCGACCCCCTGATGGGCTACACCACGTCGGGAGACATGAGAAGCCAGATCAGGCTCACCTTCGGCACCAAGGAAGAGGCCGTCGCCTACGCCGAAAAGGAAGGGCTTGCCTTCCGCGTCGAAGAGCCGAAAGAGCCCAAGCGCCGCCAGATTTCCTATGCGGAGAATTTCCGCTATGACCGCAGGACGCCCTGGACGCATTGACCGGCTAGCCCAGCGCGAACATCTACCGGCCCCGAGCCGGCCAGCGGTCCCGTAGCTCAGCTGGATAGAGCACCGGCCTTCTAAGCCGATGGTCACAGGTTCGAATCCTGTCGGGATCGCCATAATTTCAAAGGCTTACGCCGCATGGCCTGACGAGGTCAACCAATCCTCACCCTTGCCTGCCAGTGCCGCGACGCCGGTGCAATGGAGGCCTGGAACGGCAGTCTCGGGCCCACCGGCGCGGGGGTCCCTGGAATTATTTCGTGATCTGTCCGGTTGGAACCTCGGCCAAGCCCAGGCGTTCGGGGCCTTGTATTCGTGGAGCCTCATGAAAGGCAATGTGCGGTCCGGCGAATAGGGTGGGGCAGGCACAACGAGAATGGGTTGGGGGAGGAGAAGCCAGGCCATGTCGAAACGTGAGATTGGAACGTCCCCTGCCTTGGTGCGGCGCATCGCCGAACTCAGGGCCCGCATGCAGGATGCCGAAATTTCCGGCCATGAAATGAAAACCTTTCACAAGGTCGCCGCCATCATGGGGGCCGGCGACGGTTCCTTGTGGCTGGATGCCGACGACATGATCGCGGCATCCTTCGTCGTCGAGGCGGCTGGACAGGCGTCCAACCGCTGACTTCGGAATTCTCCCTGTCAGGAATCCGATGAGCCTTCAACACCGGGGCACGGCCGCCTGTTGGCGATCGTGCCCGCCCCCGGCCATCCGATCCCGTCTCCCTGCCATCCGATCTCGAATTGAAAGGAAAGTCTTATCATTTTGTTTGCGTTGGCACGTCATAGTAGGGACGGCTAACGGAGTGAAGGGGATGAAGCTGGACCTGTCGCCGACCAGCTGGGGCAGGGTGATCGCCGTCACCGCCGCCGGCACGGCATTCTTCATTGCCGTGGCGTTTTTCGTCGATTCGTTCAATTTCCCCTATCTTTCGCCCGAGTCTGTCTTGCGCGCAAAGCTGACCGACCTTCTGCTGCCCCTGGTGCTGGGTGGCTCGTTTCTGTTTTTCCTGATGTGGAAGATCCGCCAACTGGCGATAGCCCAGCGCGACCTCAGTGTCATCGCCGCGACGGACAGCCTGACGGCAGTGCTGAACCGCGGCGCCTTCTCTATGCTGGTCGAGGCCTATCTCGAGCAGACCCGCAAGCAGGAAGAGACCCGTTCCGGCGCGCTGCTGATCATCGATGCCGACCACTTCAAGTCGATCAACGACCGCCTCGGCCATGATTGCGGCGACCAGGCGCTCAAGCTGATCGCGCAGGCGATCAAGGGCCAGCTGCGCGGCGGCGATATCGTCGGACGCATCGGCGGCGAGGAGTTCGGCGTATTCCTTCCCGGTGTCGACCCCTCGCAATCCTGGCTGGTTGCCGAAAGCATCCGCCGACGGATACGCGAAATGGACTTTTCCCCGGGCGGCCGCTCCTGTCCGCTTTCCGTCAGCATAGGCGGTACCAGCTTCAGCGGGCCGACCACCTACGAGGCAATATTCTCGGCCGCCGACAGACGGCTTTATGCCGCGAAATCGAATGGACGCGATCAGGTCAGCTTCGATCCGGCGGAAGCCTCCCTGGCGTCTCCGGCCAGCGCCGCTACCCTGCACTGACGGCAGCCTCGTAGTAGGCTGACACCCACCGCTTGCTTGACGCTTGATTATCCGTGTGCTTCCTCCGGGCAGTAATGTACGGAGTATCGCCAGAAATAGTCCTGCTTCTTAGTCCCTTGATCGTGCCATTCGCGGGTACAGCACGGCCCTTGGGTGCAGGCAATTGAATGGCGAGACGCCCGGCTAGAGCCGAGTGAGCACCGCGACCATGATCCATCTATTCAACGGCTTTCAGAACCAGTTTGGCGGCAGTGAGCGCGAAACCCTGGAGTTGTACCGGCTCTTGGGCGCCGACTCACGGGTGTGCCTGTGGGCAACCTCGTCGCGCGTATCCGAAGGCCTGATGCAGGAATTTCCGATACGCCGCGTCTCGCCGGCAACACGCAATGTGCCGGATGGCGGCACCTATGTCTTTCTTGGCGCGCATTGGCGCAACAAAATGTGGCCCTACCTGATCCCGCGGCCGCGCCGGCTGATCTATGTCTTCAACACCTTTCATCCCAAGCTCATCGCCCTGACGACACGCAGGCCGCGCCTGCTGCGTTGGCCGGCTGCCGAACTGGTGCTGATCTCCGAATTTCAGAGGCGCGTGCTGCAGGTCGAAGGCGTCGTCCATGCCTCGCCGATCGATATCGGGCGCTTCTCGCCACGACGGGCAAGGCCAAACGGTCCGTTCACGGTGGGGCGGCTGAGCCGCGACACGGCGGACAAGCATCACCGCGACGATGTGGCGCTCTATGAGGCATTGCTTGGCGATGGCACCGCGGTCCGTATTCAGGGCGGCACGCCGCTCAAGGACAAGCTCGCGCCGCATCCGCAACTCGAACTCCTGCCGCAGGGTGAATTCGCCGCCGAACAGTTCCTGCCGACGCTCGACGTCTTCTACTATCGCACCGGTTCGCATGTGGAGACGTTCGGCCGGGTGGTGTTCGAGGCGATGGCCTGCGGCCTGCCCGTGGTCTGCCATTCGCATGGTGGCTACGTCGACCACATCAGACATGGCGAAAACGGCTTCCTGTTCGAAACGACACAACAGGCGGCGCGGATCCTGGCGGATCTCAAAGCCGACCCGGGCCTGCGGGCGACGGTCGGCCGCAAGGCGCGGCTGACCGTCGAGCAGATGTTTTCATCGCAGGCGTTGCAAGAACGGCTGGATTTCTATCGGCGTTAGCCGCACCGCGCCATCTGCCTTCAGATATTCTCCCCCAACAAGCCACCTAGCCGTTTGGCATCAATCCCGACATCGCGCTAAAGCTGGCATCACGTGAATCGCGGGCGGCCGGCATCGGCGCGCGGGCAGATCGAGCAGGGCTTCTACCGATGACATTGATGGGCGGCGCCGCACTGCTGATCCTGGTCCTTACCTATGCCGGCGTCGCCATCGGCCGCATCCCTGGCCTGCGGCTTGACCGCGCGGGCATTGCGCTGCTTGGCGGCGCAGCGATGATCGCCATCGGCGCGCTCAGCATGGAGGATGCCTATCGCGCCATCAATTTCGACACCATCACGCTTCTGCTCGGCATGATGATCGTGGTGGCGCATCTGAAAGTATCGGGTGCCTTTCGCGGTCTCGGCGCCATTGCCATCGAGCACGCGCATGCGCCTTTCATGCTCCTGGTGATGGTGACGCTCCTTACCGGCGTGCTGTCGGCCTTCCTGGTCAACGACGCCATCTGCCTGGTCATGGCGCCGATCGTCGTCCACGTCACCCGTGTCATCAACCGCAATCCGATCCCCTATCTGATCGCCACCGCCACCGCTTCGAACTGCGGCAGCGTCGCCACCATCACGGGCAACCCGCAGAACATGGTCATCGGCGCGCTG
Source organism: Mesorhizobium sp. M8A.F.Ca.ET.207.01.1.1 (assembly GCF_004794715.1). Classification (NCBI taxonomy): domain Bacteria; kingdom Pseudomonadati; phylum Pseudomonadota; class Alphaproteobacteria; order Hyphomicrobiales; family Phyllobacteriaceae; genus Mesorhizobium; species Mesorhizobium sp. M8A.F.Ca.ET.207.01.1.1. The sequence continues at coordinate 313,160 of NZ_SRUS01000001.1, forward strand.
TCGGGGATTTCCTATCCGGCCTTTTCGGCGGCGCTCGCGCCGGTCGCCTTGTTCGGCCTTGTCGCGGTCATCGTCATTGTGCGGATCGTCTATCGCGCCGAATTCAGGCGCAACGGCGAACTGGCGCCACACGTCTCGCGCGGCCGCATGCATCGTGGCCAGGTGCTGAAGGCCGTGGTCGTCTGCATCGGGCTGGCGATCGCCTTCTTCGCCGGTGTTCCCGTAGCCAAGGCGGCGCTCATCGGCGGCGCCATCCTGCTGCTCACGCGCGCCATCAAGCCATCGCGCATCTACCATGAGATCGACGGACCGCTGCTGTTCATGTTCGCGGGTCTGTTCGTGGTAGTTGCCGGCGCGGAAAAGACGCTGCTGACGCCTGACATGATCGCCTCCGCCAAGAACATCGGGCTCGACGACGTCTGGAGGCTGTCGGGGTTCACCGCCGTGTTGTCCAACATCATGAGCAATGTTCCTGCCGTGCTGGCGCTCAGGCCATTCATACCCGGCCTGGAAAACCCCGAGCGCGCCTGGCTGGTGGTGGCCATGAGTTCGACGCTGGCCGGCAACTTCACCTTGCTCGGCTCGGTCGCCAACCTGATCGTCGCCGAACAATCCAAGGCCGCTGGTACACCGTTGTCTTTCGGTGCCTTCTTCAAGGTCGGCCTGCCGCTGACACTGATCACGCTCGCCGCCGGTACGGCGTGGCTGGCGTTCGGGGCCTAGCCCTGCATCTGACTGACCGACATCCGCGCCCTGACCAGCGTCGCCGCGGCTCGTCCGGCGGCTTCGACGTAGTCGGGATTGCGATGGATCAGCATGATCGAAAAGCAGCCGTCTATCAGCAGCACGATCTCGCGGGCCAGTGCCTGCGGCCCCTCGATATCGTGCCCGGACAATTCCGTGGCCAGCCATGTCTCGAAGTTGGATTTGTGCCGCGCCCCGACCTTGACCGCCGGGTGTCCAGGCATCGAGGCAAGCTCGGCAGCTGTGCGCAGGAAGCCGCATCCCTTCCATTTTGGATGGCGCGTGGCCCGGGCCAGATTGGTGAAGATGGCTTCGACCTTGCTGTCCACGCCCCCTTGCTCGGCTTCGAACCAGCCGGCCATCCGTTTCAGATTGGGCTGATCGCGGCCGTCGAGATAGGCTGCGATGAGGTCGTCCTTGCTCTTGAAGTGGTAGTAGAGCGTCCGCTTGGTGAGGCCCGCTTCCTCGGCGACGGCGTCGACACTGACACGGCCGATTCCTTCCGCGTAGAACAATCTGGTTGCGGCATCGACTAGGCGCTTGCGGGTGGGGCTTTGTGCTTCGGCCATGGGTCTAAGTATACCGACTAGTGAATATACACAAGGTGCGAACGACGTAACCTTCCAACTCGTCAACAAGCTGGAAGGAAGCCAAATGACCGATCTTGTCCTGAGCGAGACCCGCGACGGGGTTACCGTCCTCACCCTCAATCGTCCCGAAAAGCTCAATGCACTGAATTATGCCCTGATCGATCGCCTGCTTGCGGTTCTCAACGACATTGAAGTCGATGACGGCGTCCGGGTTGTCATCCTCACCGGAGCAGGGGAGCGGGCGTTTTCGGCGGGTGGCGACATCCATGAATTCTCGGCCAGCGTGGCGCTTGGCGCCGATATCGCAATGCGAGACTTCGTCATGCGCGGGCAGCGGCTGACGGCACGGCTGGAAGCGTTCCGCAAACCGGTCATCGCTGCCGTCAACGGCATTGCCTTTGGCGGTGGCTGCGAAATCACCGAGGCCGTTCCGCTCGCCATCGCCAGTGACCGTGCGCTGTTCGCCAAGCCCGAAATCAACCTTGCAATGCCGCCGACTTTTGGTGGAACCCAACGCCTGCCGAGGCTGGCCGGGCGCAAGCGGGCGCTCGAACTGCTGTTGACGGGCGACTGGTTTCCGCCGCCGCGGGCGCTTGAGCTGGGTCTCGTCAACGAGGTTGTTCCGCATGCCGAACTGATGCCGGCGGCATTTGATCTGGCCAAGCGTATCCTGCGGCATTCCGGACCGGCCGTCACCGGCATTCTCACGGCGGTGGCGAGGGGCCTCAACCAGGGTATTGCCGAGGGGCTGCTGATTGAGGCGGAGCAATTCGCCCGCATGGCTCCGACCGCCGACCTGCGTGAAGGGCTGAATGCGTGGATCGAGCGGCGCAAGCCGAGCTACGACGGTTCGTGGACCCATATCACACGGCCCGATGAGGCGCGGCGAGCCTCGTTGGCGATCGACCGGCGCGGGACGCGGACCAGGACGCCTTCGCCGCCACACGGCCCTTGACGTCTAGCGGGAGCAACACAAGTCACCGAACCTTCAAAGAGAGCCGTGGCCGATAGACCTGGAGCAATCCCGGACGGAAAACCGCCACGCACTTTTCCTGGATTTGCTCTAATATTCCGATCGACGGCGAAGTGGTCTTTTCGCCATCGATCTCTCAGTCTCACGGCGCCACCACCAAGCGGCCTTTCATGTTGGGGTGGAAGCGGCAGAAGTAGTCGATGGTTCCCGCCGCCTTCAAATTCAGGCTTGCCGACTTCTTCGGCGGGATCATCACCTCCCAGCCACCCTTCACCGTAGCCGTATGGGCGATCACGTCCTTGTTCACCCACTCGATCGTGTCGCCGACCTTCGCATCGACGCTGGCCGGCGAGTAGACGAGCCTATCGATCGTCACCTGGATGGTTGCGGCCGCCGCCGGCGCCGCCTTAAGGGTCAGCGCCAGCATTGCCAGCCACGTCAGACGTTTCAAGGCGCCTGCTTTCATTTCAGCATGCCGGCAACGTGTTCGGCATGCTGCTCATGGCCCTGGAAGATCCTGAGGCCGGTCTCAAGCAGGCTCTTCAGTTCGGCATTGCTGGCCGAGGGAATGAGCAGCGTTTCGAGCGCGCCGTTGACCTGCTTGTGATAGGCGACCTCGTTTTCGATATAGGCCTTGTCGAAAGCCGCACCTTTCAGCTTGGCGAGCTTGGCGCGTTCCTCAGTCGCGGCCTTGGTCAGCGCCTGGCTGGTGGCGTTGTCCTCGGGCTTCACCTTCAGCTTCTTGACGAGATCGAGCGCCTGCTTGTTCACCGCTTCGTGGTCGCGCTCCATGTCCTTGGCGAAATCGATCACCTCCTTGCTCTTTGATTTCTTGATCGCCTGCTTGGCCGCCTCGATGTCGATGATGCCGGCCGTATAGGCGATATGGGCGATCTGCGGGTCCGTCGGCTTGTCGGCGGCTTGCGAGACCGGGGCAGCGCCGACGAGAAGCAGGGCGGCAAGGGCAACGGTATATCGGGTGAACATGGCATCCTCCTTGGCCCGACCGCGCGGAGGCGCGGGGCTCAAATTTCAGTTGACGCTCATTGGATGCGCGACGGGAGGAAACGTTCCCGGAAAATCAGGACGGCATCATTCGAAACCCAGCCGTCCCATCACCGCCTGGGTCAGTCGCTCGCAGCGCCGTCCGGCGAACGGGAAGGCATCGAGCAGCACCGGACCGATTTCATTGTCCAGCGCCTTGCGCAGCAGGACACGGGCCCGGTGCAGCCTCGTCTTGATGGTCTCCGGCCGCACACCAAGCAAATCGGCGGTTTCCTCCATGCTCAGGCCCTCGATGACGCGGGCGACGAAGACCATGCGGTAGATGTCGGGCAGACTGTCGGTCGCCCGTTCGACAAGTGCGAGAATCTGCCGCTGCGCCATCGCCCGCTCCGGATCGTCGTTGGAATTGAGGGGAAACCGGATGATTTGCGGTTCCGGGTTGTCAGGCATCTCCACTGTGCGACGCTTCTTGCGCAGGCGGCCGAGAGCTTCGTTGATGACGATGCGCGACAGCCATGTGGCAAGCGTGGATTCGCCGCGAAACGCCGCAAGGCTGGCGAAGGCGCTGACATAGGCCTCCTGGACGACATCCTCGGCTTCGGCATCGTTGCGCAGAATGCCGCGCGCGATGCGGTAGAGCCGCTGGTTGTGTATCTTCATGATGGCGCGAAAGGCATCCGGTTCGCGCGCCAGCGCCCGGTGGACGAGCAGCATGTCGCCGGAAAGGCTTTCGGCAATCATAGGCACCGTGGCGGGCGTTGCGAGCTTGCTCATCGCGACCGGATCTCCCTGAACAGACGCCTCTTCGAACAGGCGCCTCTTCGAACAGGCGCTTGACTGCACGTTGGATGCGCCTGCCGGCAAAAGGTTCCCAGATCGGTGGGATCCACGTCCGCTATTCTAGGCCGCTGCCAGACCCTTGTCTGCCGTCTGCACGCGGGCGGCCGCCGCCAGCAGGTCGGTCTGCGTGATCAGGCCGAGAATGCGCCGCTCGCCGTCGACGATGACCACGGCATGGCTGCGGCCGTCGGTCAGCACGGGAAGCAGGCTCATCGCCGGCGTCTCGGGCGAGGCGGTGCCGGCCTTTGCCATCACGTCCTTCACCGTTTCTACGGCTTTCGTCAGCTCGCGCAGGCCGACGGCGCCAACCAGCCGGGCATCCGCATCGACCACCGGCAACGTACGGATATTATGATCGAGCAGTTGCTGGCGTGCTTCGTCGGTGGTGGCTTGTTCGGGCACCGAAATCACGTCGCGCGACATGATGTCCTCGCACAGCAGCGTCCGGTGCGACCGCACCATGGCCTGCAATTCGACCTGTCGCAGCAGTCGTTCGAGGTCGTCGCGGTCGATATCGAAGGTCTCGTCGAGCGCCGTCAGCGCCGCGTCGATGTCCTCGGGCTGGAAACCGGCGCGCTGCTGAGCCGGCGGATCGGCGGTACCGTGGCTGTTTGCGGGCGGTGCGGCGACATGCGGGTAGTTGCGCCGCGCCAGCTTGTGGAAAAGGAAGCCCAGCGCCACCAGGATGGTCGAATTCAAGGCCACCGGCACGAACGGGAACAGGAAGCCCGCGCTGATGACGGCCGGCCCGCCGAGCACCGCCGTCAGCGCGGCGGCACCACCTGGCGGATGCAGGCAGCGCGTGAACGACATCGCGGCGATCGCCAAGGCCACCGCGAGACCCGAGGCCATCACCGGATCATGGATGAAATGCGCCACGGTCACGCCGACCAGCGCCGATATGGAATTGCCGCCGATGATCGACCAGGGCTGCGCCAGCGGGCTCGCCGGCACGGCGAACAGAAGCACGGCGGAGGCGCCCATCGGCGCCACCAGCAGGGCCACATGCGGGCCGCCGCCCATCGCCAGCCCGCTGATCACGCCGGTCAGGGCAATGCCGATCGTGGCGCCGATACACGCCAGGACGCGTTCACGCAGCGTCGCGCCGGCGAGGATGGGAACAAAAAGACGAAAGGCCATGGCAAGCTTTATGACGAAATGGATTTGGCGCGGACGCCCTGTCCAACGCAATGGAGCCGAACTCGCGGATTTGAAAGTCAAACAAATCCGCAAAGTCGCGGCGTGGGAGAATAATATTGCGCGAGACCGCTCGCCGGGATGCTGCGAGCGGCTCGCGCTTTGCCATCAGCGTCAGTGTGTTGTGGCCGTCTGCCAACTCTTCCGGGCGGCCAGACAGATCAGGCGGCGGCCGCTGCAAGCCCGCGCATGATGTCGGCTTTCAGGTCGTCGACATCCTCGAGGCCGATCTGCAAGCGGATCAACGGACCTTCATAAGGGCCTTTCGCAACGACGCGGTCGACAAGCCAGACCGGCACCGCCAGGCTCTCATAGCCGCCCCAGGAATAGCCGAGGCCGAAGATGCGCAATGCGTCGAGGAAAGCGTGCTGCTCCCGCTGGCCACCGCCGGCCAGCACGATCGAAAAGATGCCGCTCGAACCGCAAAAGTCCCGCTTCCACAGATCATGGTCCGGATGGCTGGGAAGGGCAGGGTGGAGCACCCGCGCCACGCCCGGCTGGCTTTCGAGCCATGAGGCGATGGCAAGCGCGCTGCGCTGATGATGGTCGAGCCGCACGCCCATCGTGCGCAGGCCGCGCAGCACCTGATAGACATCGTCGGGTCCCGAACAGCAGCCAAGCGTGCAAAAACTCTCGTAGAGCTGCTTCCAGCAGGCCTCATTGGCCGAGACCGTGCCGAGGAGCACGTCCGAATGGCCGGCCGGATATTTCGTCGCCGCGTGGATCGAGATGTCGACGCCGTGGTCGAGCGGCCGGAAATAGAGTGGTGTCGCCCAGGTGTTGTCCATCATCACGATGGCGCCGGCCGCATGCGCCGCCTTGGCGATCGCCGGGATATCCTGCACCTCGAATGTGTTGGAGGCCGGCGATTCGGTGAACACCACTTTGGTGTTCGGCTTGATCAAGGCCGCGATGCCGGCGCCGATACGGGGCGCATAATACTCGACCTCGACGCCCAATCGCTTCAGCATCGTATCGGCGAAGTTTCTCGTGGGGTGATAAACGGAATCGACGATCAGCAGATGGTCGCCCGCCGATACGAAGGCGAGCAGCGGAATGGTCACCGCCGCCAGGCCCGATGGCACCACGATCGTGCCGGCGGACCCCTCCAGCGCATCGATCGCCTGTGCGAGGGCATCGGTCGTCGGTGTTCCGCGCGTGCCGTAGGTGTATTTCTGGTTGCGTGCGGCCATCGCGGCGGCATTGGGGAACAGCACGGTCGAGGCGTGCACCACGGGCGGATTGACGAAGCCGAAATAGTCGTGCGGGTTGTTGCCTGAATGGGCAAGCCGGGTGTTGATGCCCACCTTGCCGGAACCCTGCTCGCTGCCGTCTTTCGCCATTCTTGGTCGCCCTGTCTGATAAGGCGCTAGCCATAGTGCGGCGTCGTGGACCGTGCAACAGCCGACTGTCCGCCAGGAATGGACTTCGAATATGCCAATTCCCGGGTCCGGAAAACAGCTGGGGGTTGATCTGAATCGGACCGACCAGGTGCGGCCGTGCCTTGCCGGACGCCCAGTCGCCGGCCGGTCGGCCTATTGTAGCCGGCTGTGAAAGATATATAATCAATTTCTAATATTAATCGCCGGATTGCTTCGATCAGATGCTGCCGGATGGTTTTTGCCGGCTACCTCTCCTGGTCCCCAATCCGGGTATCGCGCCCACCGCGCGGCAAAGGGAGGAAGAACATGCCTGACGTCAAATGGACGATGAAGGCGCGCGAATTCATCAACTGCAATTGCGCCTATGGCTGCCCGTGCCAGTTCAACGCCATGCCAACATACGGATTCTGCCAGGCGGTCGCCGGCATGGAGATCGAGACCGGCCATCACGGCGACACCAAGCTGGACGGGTTGCGGTTCGTCGGCATTTTCAGTTGGCCCGGCGCGATCCACCAGGGCAGGGGCGAGGCCGCGGTGGTTATCGACGAGAGGGCCAGCGAAGCCCAGCGTGAAGCTCTGCTTCGCATATTGGGCGGCCAGGACACCGAGCCGGGCGCAACGATATTCCAGGTCTTTTCGACCACGCTGGAGAAATTCCACGATCCGATCTTCGCCGCGATCGATTTCAAGGTCGACGTCGACGCGCGAACCGGCCGGCTGCACGTCAAGGGCGTCACCGACGGCCATGGCGAGCCGATCAAGAACCCGGTCACCGGTGCCGAGCACAGGGCGCGCATCGACCTGCCGCGCGGCTTCGAATACGCGATCGCCGAGATCGGTCGTGGCTGGACCAAGGCGACCGGCCCGATCAAGTTCGAGGTGGCCGACACGCACAGCCATTTCGCCAATCTGCATCTCACGCAGAGCGGCGTCGTGCATTGACCTGATCCAATGGGCGACACGGCTCTCGAGGCTGTGCTGCGGCGCGACCGCGCGGTCGTGATGACGGCGCTCGTCGTGATTGCCTTGCTCGCCTGGACCTATGTTCTTTGGCTCGCCGTCGACATGGCCATGCCTGGTGTCCCCGTCGCGGACGGCGCGGCAGGCGGCATGGCCGGGATGGACATGTCGAACACGGATATTGGCGGCATGGATATGGGCGCCGCCGTGGCGCCGGGTTTCAGGACCTGGGCATCGGCCGATTTCGTCTTCATCTTCACCATGTGGGCCGTGATGATGGTCGGCATGATGACGCCTTCGGTCGCGCCGATGTTGCTGCTCTATGCAGGCGTCGGCCGCAAGGCACGGGTCGATGGCCAGCCTATCGCGTCGACGGCATGGTTTTTTGCCGGCTATCTCATCGTCTGGATCGTCTTCAGCATCGCGGCCACCGGCGCGCAATGGCTGCTCGCCCGTTTCGCCTTGCTTGATCCGGCAATGGCTACCAACAGTGCGACCCTCGGTGGCCTCGTCCTGATCGCCGCCGGCCTCTATCAATGGACGCCGGTCAAGGGCGTCTGCCTGCGCCAATGCCAGGCGCCGATCGCATTCCTGGCCAGCCATGGCGGCTTCCGCACCACCCCGCCCGGCGCGCTTCGGCTCGGCATCGGCCACGGCGCCTATTGTCTCGGCTGCTGCTGGGCGCTGATGGCCCTGCTGTTTGTCGGCGGTGTCATGAACGTCCTGTGGATCGCCGGCATCGCCATCCTTGTTCTCCTGGAGAAGATGGTCCCGGCCGGGCAATTGATCCCGCGCATCTCCGGCGCATTGATGGTTGCGATCGGCGTCTGGCTCGTCTTTCCCGCGCTTTGACCTGCGTACCGGCTTTGTTCACGAGCAATATTGACCGGCAATCGCCGGCCGGGGGTATTCCGCGACGTCAATGCATTTCGTGCTGGAGGCAGTAACACTCAGGTATTGTCCGCAATGGATTTCACGGAGCCGGCTCACATCCGCGTCAAATGAGCTTTGCCGATTCAATTCGCGCTTGTGACTAAATCGCGGGCGCGTTTGTCTGCAATTCAGGCATTTCGGGCAATCGATTTTCAAACCCGTTGCAATTCGGTCATTTTCCTTGACCTCACAAGAATTATCGCCTTCGATGCTGTTCGTGAATGGGAGGCGGCGCGCCGATTTGCGACGCGGGGTTCCGGGAATGGGCCGGGATGGGAGCTTCGTTCACACGGGAGAAAAGATCAGGGTCTGCCTGAAAAAACAGAAAAGGGTCTGTGGGTTATGAAACACATTGCTATCGGCATTCTCGGCGTCGCCACGCTCGGACTGATGGCGTCGGCCGCGTCGGCCGGCACGCTCGATACAGTCAAGGCGAAGGGCTTCATCCAGTGCGGCGTCTCGACCGGTCTGGCCGGCTTCTCGGCGCCGGACGACAAGGGCGACTGGCAAGGCATCGACGCCGATTTCTGCCGCGCGGTTGCCGCCGCCGTCTTCGGTGATGGCACCAAGGTCAAGTTCACGCCGCTCAGCGCCAAGGAGCGCTTCACCGCACTGCAGTCCGGCGAAGTCGACATCCTGTCGCGCAACACCACCTGGACGATCAACCGCGATACCGCGCTTGGCCTGAATTTCATCGGCACGACCTACTATGACGGCCAAGGTTTCATGATCAACGCCAAGAAGCTGCCGGGCGTCAATTCGGCGCTGCAGCTTTCGGGCGCCGCCGTCTGCGTGCAGAGCGGCACGACCACCGAGCTCAACCTCGCCGACTACTTCAAGGCGAACAAGATGGAGTACAATCCGGTCGTCTTCGAAAAGCTGGAAGAGGTCAACGCCGCCTATGATGCCGGCCGCTGCGACGTCTACACCACCGACCAGTCGGGCCTTTACGGCATTCGCCTGACGCTCGGCTCGCCGGCCGATCACGTCGTGCTGCCCGAGATCATCTCGAAGGAGCCGCTCGGACCTGCCGTTCGCCAGGGTGACGACCAGTGGTACCACATCGTCAAGTGGACCTATTTCGCTCTGCTCGACGCCGAGGAGCTCGGCATCACCAAGGCCAATGTCGACGAGATGAAGAACTCCGCCAGCCCAGAGATCAAGCGCGTGCTCGGCCAGGAGGCCGACACCAAGATCGGCACCGATCTCGGCGTCTCCAACGACTGGGTCGTCAACATCGTCAAGGCCACCGGCAATTACGGCGAAATGTTCGACCGCAATGTCGGTTCGGGCAGCCCGCTGAAGATCGCCCGTGGCATCAATGCGCTGTGGACCAAGGGCGGCCTGCAATACGCTCCGCCGATCCGCTGATCGAAATGTGATCCGGAAGGCAGGCACCTGCCTTCCGGTTTCTCTTTCACAGGGGACGTGACATGGCATCGCAGGAAATCCTACGCGAGGAGCCGAGCCGCGGCTCCTTCGTCAATGATCCGAGAATACGCAGTCTCTTCTTCCAGACGCTGGTCGTCGTCTTGTTGTTCGGCTCCATCTGGTGGATCGTGCAGAACGTCATCGACAATCTGCATCGCCTGCACATCGCCTCGGGCTTCGGCTTCCTCAAGGGGCGCGCCGGCTTCGACATATCGGACACGCCGATCGCCTATACGTCGGACTCGACCTATGGCCGCGCCATCATCGTCGGCCTGATCAACACCATTATCGTTGCCGCCGCCGGCATCATCACCGCCACCATTATCGGCTTCATCATCGGCATCGGTCGCCTGTCGCAGAACTGGCTGATCCAGAAGATCTGCACGGTCTATGTCGAGATTTTCCGCAACATCCCGCCGCTGCTGGTCATCTTCTTCTGGTATTCCGGCGTGCTCGCCGTGCTGCCGGCGCCGCGCGACTCCTATCATCTGCCCTTCGGCTCCTTCCTCAACCAGCGCGGCTTCTATTTTCCGCGCCCGGTCTGGGGCGACGGCTCCTGGCTGATCCTGGTCGCCCTTGTCGTGGGCATCGCAATGTCGTGGTTCGTCGCTCGCAGGGCGCGTCAGCGGCAGATGGCGACAGGCCAGCAATTTCCCGTGTTCTGGACTTCCGCCGCGCTGATCGTCGGCTTGCCGCTGCTCGCTTACGTGCTGAGCGGCTTTCCGCTGAGCTTCGATCTTCCAAAACAGTCGACGTTCAACCTGACCGGCGGCTTCCAGGTCAAGCCGGAATTCCTGTCGCTCTACCTAGCGCTATCCTGCTACACGGCGGCCTTCATCGCCGAAATCGTGCGCGCCGGCATCAGGGGCGTCAGCAAGGGCCAGACCGAGGCGGCGGCAGCGCTTGGTCTGCGATCCGGGTCGATCCTGCGGCTGGTCGTGGTGCCGCAGGCCATGCGCATCGTCATTCCGCCGCTGACCAGCCAGTATCTCAACCTGACCAAGAACTCCTCGCTGGCGATCGCCATCGGTTATCCCGACCTGACGGCGACAGCCGGCACGGTTCTGAACCAGACCGGACAAGCGGTCGAAGGCGTGCTGATCATGATGATCGCCTATCTCATACTCAGCCTGGTGACCTCGGCCGTGATGAACGTGGTCAACGCCAGAATGGCGCTGGTGGAGAGGTAGAGCCATGCAGGAACATGACATGTCCTGGGTGCGTACCGAAATGGCGCTGGCGCAGCCCGCGCCAGCGAGCGTCAGCGGTCCCGTCGCCTGGGTGCGCAGGAACCTGATCGGTTCGGTCGGCGACACCATCCTCACCATCCTCGGCATCGTCATCGTCGCCTGGGTACTGCCGCAGGTCATCAACTGGGCGTTCATCAATGCACAGTGGACCGGGCCGGACCGCACGGTCTGCGCGACCGTTGCGCAAGGCGGCATTCAGCCCGACGGCTGGAGCGGCGCCTGCTGGGCTTTCGTCAACGCCAAGTTCGGCCAGTTCATGTTCGGCACCTATCCGGTCGAGGAGCGCTGGCGGCCTATCCTGGTCGCCATCCTGTTCGTGGCACTGCTGGTGCCGATGCTGATGCCACGTGTGCCGCGCAAGGGATTGAACGCGATCCTGCTGTTCCTGGTGCTGCCGATCGTTTCCTTCTTCCTTCTGGTCGGCGGCATATTCGGCCTGCCGCATGTCGAAACCTCGCGCTGGGGCGGGCTGCTGATCACGCTGAGCCTGTCCTTCGTCGGCATCGCCGTGTCGCTGCCGCTGGGCACCGTGCTGGCGCTCGGCCGGCGCTCGAAGATGCCGATCGTCAAGATGCTGTGCGTCATCTTCATCGAAGCCGTGCGCGGCATACCGCTGATCACGGTGCTGTTCTTCGTCAGCGTCATGCTGCCGCTGTTCCTGCCGGCCGGCGTCACCTTCGACAAATATCTGAGGGCGCTGATCGGCGTGTCGCTGTTTGCCGCCGCCTACATGGCCGAAGTCGTGCGCGGCGGCCTGCAGGCGATCCCGAAGGGACAGTATGAAGGCGCCGATTCGCTCGGCCTCGGCTACTGGCAGAAGATGGGCCTGATAGTGCTGCCGCAGGCGCTGAAGCTGGTCATTCCCGGCATCGTCAACACCTTCATCGGCATGTTCAAGGACACCAGCCTGGTCCTCATCATCTCGATGTTCGACCTGCTCGGCATCGTCAAGCAGAACTTCTCCGATGCCAACTGGGCAACGGCGCAGACCGCGAAATCCGGTCTTGTGTTCGCGGCCTTCGTCTTCTGGCTGTTCTGCTTCGGCATGTCGCGCTATTCGATGTATACGGAACGCCGGCTCGACACCGGCTACAAACGCTAAACAAAAGAACAAGGGGACCCAGCCATGGCCACCGAAAACGCCGTCAGCGCGGAAGAGATCAAGGTCAACGCCGCCAAGATGCAGATTTCCACCACCGATGTCGCCATCGACATCGTCGCCATGCACAAATGGTACGGCGAGTTCCATGTGCTGAAGGACATCAACCTGAAAGTGATGCGCGGCGAGCGCATCGTCATTTGCGGCCCGTCCGGCTCCGGCAAATCGACCATGATCCGCTGCATCAACCGGCTGGAGGAGCACCAGAAGGGCAAGATCATCGTCGACGGCAAAGAACTCACCAACGATCTCAAGAAGATCGACGAGGTGCGCCGCGAGGTCGGCATGGTGTTCCAGCACTTCAACCTGTTCCCGCATCTGACCATCCTGGAGAACTGCACGCTGGCGCCGATCTGGGTGCGCAAGACGCCGAAGAAGCAGGCCGAGGAGATCGCCATGCATTTCCTCAAGCGTGTCAAGATTCCCGAGCAGGCCAACAAATATCCGGGCCAGCTTTCCGGCGGCCAGCAGCAGCGCGTGGCGATCGCACGCTCGCTGTGCATGAACCCGCGCATCATGCTGTTCGACGAGCCGACTTCGGCGCTCGACCCTGAAATGATCAAGGAAGTGCTGGAGACCATGGTGGGGCTGGCCGAAGAGGGCATGACCATGCTGTGCGTCACTCACGAGATGGGTTTTGCGCGGAAAGTCGCCAACCGGGTGATCTTCATGGACCAGGGCCAGATCGTCGAGCAGAACACGCCGGCCGAGTTCTTCGACCATCCGCGCCACGAACGCACGAAACTGTTCCTGTCGCAGATTCTGCACTGAGCGCTTTACGCCGACTCGAGAAAGCCCGGCCACGCCACGGCCGGGCTTTTTAGCGTCTGGCCAATCGGATAGTGATCGCCTCCATTGAGCCGCGAACGGAATCGCGAAGCCGCACCGATGAAAAAACTCCTGCGTTTCCTGGTCATGCTGGTTGCCGCGGTGGTGCTCGCTTTGTCGCTCGGCACGCTGGTCCCGCGGCCGCTCTGGCCCACGGTCGCCGCGGGCGAGGGCACGCGGCGCATACTGGTGCTGAAGAACCCGATCCACACCGACATCGCCATTCCGGTGGATGACGGGGTGCGCCGGCGCTTCCGTTTTCTTGCCGATGCCGGCCTGCCTTCGGACGCCCCCGAAGTGCGCTACCTCGTCTTCGGCTGGGGCGGGCGCGCCTTCTACCTGGAAACGCCGACATGGTCGCAAGTGAAGGCGCTGCCGGTATTCAAGGCGCTGACACTCGATGCTTCGGTGATGCATGTCGACGTCGCCGGCGATATCTCCGAGCCGCGCCCCGATGTCGCCGGCTTCGACGTGGACGAGGACCGTTTTGCCGCGTTGCTCGACTTTGTCGAAGCGAGTTTTCAGCAGGGACCGAGCGGCCCGATCGTCATCGACAATGCCGCCTATTCCAATTTCGACCGTTTTTATGAGGCCAATGGCCGTTTCAACGCGCTGATCGGCTGCAACACCTGGGCTGCGGCCGCACTGCGCACTGCCGGCCTGCGCACCGGCTGGTGGAACCCGCTGCCGGCATCGCTTGGGTTGTCGATGCGGCTGTATGATTAGCTTTGCCGCAGCTCCTTTCAGCGACGGATGACCTGCTGCTGTTCCCAGCCGTAAAGCCAATCCAAATCCGCCGCGAGCTTCTCTCCTGGCCGAGTCGCCAGGACCAGATTGCGCGCCAATGCCACCGGTCCCTGGGCGTGCCAGGCGAGGCGGTTGAGCGCGCCGCGTTTCAGTACCTTTTCGATGCGCGGTCGTCTCAGCTTCTCCCAGATGGTGAGGCTTTGCGTCAGGTCGCCGGGGAAGTCGGCGACCAGGCTGGCGAGCATCGCGGCGTCCTCGATCGCCATCGCGGCACCTTGTGCCGCGAACGGCGTCATTGCGTGCGCGGCGTCGCCGATCAGCGCGATGCCGGCTGGCATTGTCCAAGGCTGTCTCTGTTCGACGGTATGCAGCGGCCAGGTCAGCCACGGGCCGGCTATTTCCACCAGCTTCACGAGTCCTGGCGCGGTGCCGCGCATGGCGGCGGCGAGTATGCCGGGATCGGCATGGCCGGACCAGCCCTCGGTAATGCGCTCGCCTTTGGTGAAGGCGACGAGGTTGAATGCGTCGCCCTTACTGACGGGATAGACGACCATGTGGAAACCCGTATGCAGGAAAGTCGTGACGCAATCGGCTGCACCGATCGCGGCGAAGGCCCGCCCGGCGCTGCTGTCTGCCGCGACGGTGGTACGCCAGGCCAACTCTCCCGAAAAACGGCTTCTTGGCGATGCCATCCTTTGTGCATCGACAAGCTCGCGCACCGACGACCAGACGCCATCGGCGCCGACCAGCAAGGAGCCTTGTTCCTCCGCCGTATTGCCACCGATCTCGACGGTCGCCGTGACACCATGGCTGCCAGTCGCAATTCTTTGGACGCGCGCCCCGACGGTGAGATGGATATCAGGTATCTCGGCAACCCGTGCCATCAACGCGCTCTGCACATCGGCCCGGTGGGCGACGAGATAGGGCGCGCCCCAGCGGCTCTCGCCGGCTTCCCCTAGCGGCACGCGCGCCAGTTGGCGCAACGTCCTTGCGTCCTTCAATACCACGGCCTCCGGCCTTACCACCGCCGACAGCAGTCGGTCGAGCACGCCGAGTTGACGAAGGATGCGTGTCGCATTGGGAGAGAGCTGGATGCCCGCGCCGACCGCTTCAAGGCGCTGCGCCTGCTCGAACACCTGCACGGGATAACCGCGTTCGGCGAAGGCAACCGCCGCGGTCAGTCCGGCAATGCCAGCTCCGGCGATGACGACTTGCCGGGAGCGCGTGTCGTCCATCCGGTTTGCCGCGAAAGGCTTCAGGCAGCCTGGTCGATGTAGAGGCAGCCCGTGGGCAGGGTTTCCGTCGCCTTCAGCTTCGGCGAATAGCGGTAGAGGGTCGAGCAGTAGGGGCAGACTTTCTCATTGTCGTCGCCCATGTCGAGAAACACATGCGGATGATCGAAAGGCGGGTTGGCGCCCGTGCACATGAATTCCTTGACCCCGATGTCGATTGCCGGATGGCCCGCATCGTTCTGGAAATGGGGAATGGAACCGCCTGCCATCGTCGTCTCCTTAACGCAGTCTCTCTGCATCTGGATCATATCAAGCCTCTTTGCAAGTTCGATGAAATCAAACTGTCGCAAAAGCCTGTCAGAGAACTGTCGCAAAAGCCTGCCACAGGATAAGTTAAGCCGGTTGACCGGCCAGGGCGGGCGAAAGAGCGGGAATCATGAACGAATTGAAGCCGGTACAGAGCGAATTCAACAACGTCACGGCAGCGAGCCCGGAAGGCAATCCGGACCGTTTCGTCAACCGCGAGTTCTCCTGGCTGCAGTTCAATCGCCGCGTTCTCGAAGAATCGCTGAACACCCATCACCCGCTGCTGGAGCGCGTCCGCTTCCTGTCGATCTCGGCCGCCAATCTCGACGAGTTCTTCATGGTGCGCGTCGCCGGCCTTGCCGGCCAGGTGCGCGAGGGCATCGTGCTGAAGAGCCCGGACGGACGCACCCCCGAACAGCAGCTCGAACAATTGCTGCGTGAAGTCGAGCGGCTGCAGGAAGACCAGCAGAAGAGCCTTTCGGCACTCACGGTTCTGCTCAACAAGGAAGGCATCGAGAGCATCACCCGCGATGCGCTGACCAAGGACGAAAAGGTCTGGCTGGAAGAGCATTTCCAGGACCAGGTGTTTCCGGTGCTCACCCCGCTGTCGATCGACCCGGCGCATCCGTTCCCGTTCATTCCCAATCTCGGCTTCTCCATGGCGCTGCAGCTTCGCCACCGCAAGAATGGCGAGGAGATGAGCGCATTGCTGCGCCTGCCGGTGGCGCTGAAGCGCTTTATCCGCCTTCCGGACCGCAAGAACCATGTCCGCTTCATTCCGCTGGAGGAGGCGGTCGGCCTTTACATCGGCAAGCTGTTCCCCGGCTACGAGGTCAAGGGCTCCGGCACGTTCCGCATCATCCGCGACAGCGATATCGAGGTCGAAGAGGAGTCGGAAGACCTTGTGCGGCTGTTCGAAACGGCGCTGAAGCGTCGCCGCCGCGGTTCGGTTATCCGCATCGAGTTCGACATGCTGATGCCGGGGGAATTGCGCGATTTCGTCGCCGGCGAGCTTGGTGTCTCGTCGAGCCGCATCAGCGTGCTCACCGGGCCGCTGGCGCTCAGCCAGATCTCCGAGATCGTCTCCGTTCCCCGCGACGACCTGAAGTTCACGCCCTACAACCCACGCTTTCCCGAACGCATCCGCGAGCATGGCGGCGACTGTTTTGCCGCCATCCGCGAGAAAGACATCGTCGTTCATCATCCCTACGAGTCGTTCGACGTGGTGGTGCAGTTCCTGCGCCAGGCAATGGCCGACCCCGAAGTGGTGGCGATCAAGCAGACGCTCTATCGCACCTCCAACGACAGCCCGATCGTGCGTGCGCTGGTCGACGCGGCCGAGGCTGGCAAGTCGGTGACGGCGCTGGTCGAGCTCAAGGCGCGTTTCGACGAGGAAGCCAACATCCGCTGGGCGCGCGATCTCGAACGCGCCGGCGTGCAGGTCGTGTTCGGTTTCCTCGAACTCAAGACACATGCCAAGATGTCGCTGGTGGTGCGGCGCGAGGACGGCAAGCTGCGCAACTACGTCCATCTCGGCACCGGCAACTACCATCCGGTGACGGCGCGCATCTACACCGACCTGTCCTTCTTCACCACCGATCCGACGATTGCCCGCGACGTCGCCCAGCTGTTCAATTTCATCACCGGCTATGCCGAGCCGACCGCCGAAATGCGGCTGGCGATCTCGCCCTTCACGCTGAGGAACCGCATCCTCCAGCACATTTCAGCCGAGATCACCCATGCGTTGGAGGGACGGCCGGCGCGCATCTGGATGAAGATGAACGCGCTCGTCGACCCTATCATCATCGATGCGCTCTACGATGCCAGCCGTGCCGGTGTGGAAATCGACCTCGTCGTGCGCGGCATATGCTGTCTGCGGCCGCAGGTGCCGGGTCTGTCGGAGAACATCAGGGTCAAGTCGATCGTCGGCCGGTTCCTCGAGCACAGCCGTATCTATTGCTTCGGCAACGGCCATGGCCTTCCCTCGGACGAGGCGATTGTCTACATCTCCTCGGCCGACCTGATGCCGCGCAATCTCGACCGCCGCGTCGAGACCATGGTGCCGATCACCAATCCAACTGTGCATGAACAGATTCTGGGCCAGATCATGCTGGGCAACATCATGGACAATCAGCAAAGTTTCGACGTATTGGCTGATGGAACCTCCCGGCGTGTCGTGCTGGAGGAGGGCGAGGAACCGTTCAACGCGCAGGAATATTTCATGACCAATCCGAGCCTGTCGGGACGGGGTGACGCGCTGAAATCGCATGCGCCCAAGCGAATCGCGCAGTTCAAGCGCCGCAAGAAGAACGCCACCACCTGATGCTGTTCAATTCCCAGGGCCGGCTGCAGGACCGCCGACCGCTGTCCATCATCGACATCGGATCCAATTCGATCCGTCTTGTCGTCTATGAGGGGCTGGCGCGTTCGCCGACCGTGCTGTTCAACGAAAAGATGCTGGCCGGCCTCGGCCGCGGCATCGTCTCGACAGGGAAGCTCGACCCCGAAGGGGTGGCGCGTTCGATGGAGGAGTTTCGCCGTTTCCGCGCGCTCTCCGACCAGGCCGGTGCCGAACACATGTACGTGCTGGCAACCGCCGCCGCCCGTGAGGCGATCAACGGTCCCGATTTCATCCATCGCGCCGAGGAGGTGCTCAAGACCGAGATCCGCGTGCTCTCCGGCCGCCAGGAAGCGCATTATTCCGCGCTCGGCGTCATCTCAGGTTTTCATCCGGCCAACGGTATTGCCGGCGACCTTGGCGGCGGCAGCCTGGAACTGATCGACATCGATGGCGAGGCGATCGGCGACGGCATCACGCTGCCGCTCGGCGGCCTGCGCCTGCAGGATATGGCGAAGAACTCGCTCGTCCAGGCGCAGAAGATCGCGCGCCAGGAATTGGCCCGGGCCAAGCTCTTGAAGGGCGCGCAGGGCAGGACTTTCTACGCCGTCGGCGGCACCTGGCGAAACCTCGCCAGGCTGCACATGGAGATGAACAACTACCCGCTCGGCGTCATGCACCACTACGAGATATCGGCCGACAGTGCCCAAACCTTCCTCAAGCAGGTGGCCAGGGGCGAGGTCGAAAAGGTGAGGGGTATCGAGGGCGTCTCCAAGAACCGCCGCTCGCTGCTGCCATACGGCGCGCTCGTGCTGCAGGAAATCATGACGGCGATGCAACCGTCCAGGATCGTCGTTTCGGCGCAAGGCGTGCGCGAAGGCTTTCTCTATTCACTGCTCGAGGCGGCCGAGCAGAAGGCCGATCCGCTGATCTCGGCCGCCGAGGAGCTTGCGCTTTTGCGCTCGCGTTCGGTCCACCACGCGCATGATCTGGTCGAATGGACCGGCAAGGCCTTCAAGGCTTTCGGCATCGACGAGACGGAAGACGAAGCGCGCTATCGCCATGCCGCCTGCCTGCTTGCCGATATCGGCTGGCGCGCTCATCCGGAATATCGCGGCAAGCAGTCGCTCAACATCATCGCGCATGCGTCCTTCATCGGCGTCGATCATCCCGGCCGCGCCTACCTGGCGCTTACCAACGCCTACCGTCATGACGGCGTCTTCAATGAATTGGTGGCGCCCGAAATCAAGGCGCTGGCGCCGCCGCGCCTGTTGGAGCGCGCGCGCGTGCTGGCGGCGATGATGCGCGTCGTCTACCTGCTGACGGCCGCGATGCCCGGCATCATGCCGAGGCTGAAATGGGAAAGCCGCGCCAACGGCGTGCTGGCGCTGGTGCTGCCGGCTTCGCTTTCCGATCTCTACGGCGAGCGGCCGGCCGGCCGGCTGGCGCAACTGGCGCGCGTCACCAATCGCCGTCTGGTGCTGGCGGTCGAGGGCGGCCAGAGCGTGTCGGTCAAATAGTCAAGTCGCGTCGGCGCCTATGCCGAAGCCTCGCCCGTCGGCCGACCATGCGCCGGCGCCAGCCATGGCAAGCGCCAGGAAACCGCCCGATATCGCGATATCCTTCATCAGCATCTGCTGGTGCAGGAAAGCGAGCGCCGCATCACCGGCGCCTTGGCCATAGTGGCCGATATAGCCGGCCGCAATGCAGAAGGCGGCCAGCAGCAGCGCGACGATCCGCGTCTGGAACCCAACGAGGATCAGCAGTCCCGCGATCAGCTCGAAAAGCCCGGTGCCCCAGGCGGCGAGCGCCGGCAGCGGCAGGCCAAGACCGGAGAAATAGCTGGTGGTCCCGGCAATATTGGCGAGCGCCTGGAAGCCGGACGGCACGAACAGCACGGCAAACAGCAGCCGCGAAACCATAAGCAATGCATTGCGACCCATGGCACCCTCCCTTGCCGGCACGGTCACCGGCGACCATTGCAGTCTACGCCTGTGATCACACAACGAAAAAGCGGCGCGGAAAATTCCGCGCCGCTTGTTTCGGGTCCTTGGGAGGGGAAGGCGTCAGCCGCGCTTGGCGTCGATCGAATAGGCGCCGGCGCCCGAGGAGGCGAGCAGGATGAAGCCGCCGGTGATGGCGAGGTTCTTGAGGAACTGGATCATCTGCATCTGGTCGGCCCAGCCGGTGTGGGCGACCAGCCCGGTTGCGATCGTGAAGATGGCGAGCACCCAGGCGGCGATCCTGGTCTGGAAACCGACGAGGACGGCAAGGCCGCCAAGCAGCTCGATCAGGCCGACGATGACGGCCGTCGCCGTCGGTGCCGGCAGGCCGAGGCCGCCGAAATAGGCGGCGGTGCCGGAAATGGCTGATAGTTTGCCGAATCCGGACAGCAGGAAAATGACTGCGAGCAGGATACGGCCGAGCAGGATGGTGACAGAACTGTTGGACGCGGTGCCGGCGCCGGCGGCGGAAGTGTTGATGGACATGGTGGCTCTCCGAATGGGTTGAATGACCACTCACATAGACGATGCCGACTGTTCACCAAAGTCGGCTATGCGGCGACACATTGTTCACAGGAAGGATGTTTTCGGGATTGGCGGCCGCGCGCGAAAATCGTGTCGCGGGATTGGGTTGGAGAAGTAAATTGTGCTGCCGCAAAACGGGATCCTCGGTTCCGAAGTTTGCGAGCACTTGCTTCGGAGATTAGCCGAGACGCTCGTGACGTCGTCATCCACGGGCGAAGCAAGGAGCGAAGCGACGCGCGCAGACCCGAGGATCCATGCCGCGACCTCAAAACAGTCGCAAGCGGTGGAGGATCTACACCGTTGTGCCCTTCGACTGAAGTAGCGGCATGGATTCCAGGGTCTTCGCGACGGGGCTTCGCTCCTGCATCGCCCTGGAATGACGACCTCTTGGGCCTGTCCGCAGGGACCTACCCCGGATGGGTCATGTCCTCCGGCCGCACCAGACGGTCATAGTCGGCCTCGCTGACCAGTCCGGTTGCCAGCGCTTCCTCGCGCAGCGTCGTGCCTTTCTTGTGCGCGGTCTTGGCGATCTTGGCCGCGTTGTCGTAGCCGATGGTGGGCGCAAGCGCAGTCACCAGCATCAGCGAACGGTCGAGGGCCGCCTTGATGTTGTCCTCTCGCGCCTCGATGCCGACGACGCAATTGTCGGTGAAGGAGACCGAAGCGTCGGCCAGCAGCTGCACCGACTGGAGGAAGTTGTAGGCCATCAGCGGATTGTAGACGTTGAGCTCGAAATGGCCCTGGCTGCCGGCGAATGTCAGCGCCGCATTGTTGCCGAACACCTGCACGCAGACCTGCGTCATCGCCTCGCACTGCGTCGGGTTGACCTTGCCCGGCATGATCGAGGAGCCGGGCTCGTTTTCCGGCAGCGACAATTCGCCGAGGCCCGAGCGCGGACCGGAGCCAAGGAAACGGATGTCGTTGGCGATCTTGAACAGTGCCGCGGCCGCCGCATTGATGGCGCCGTGCGAGAAAACCATGGAATCGTGGGCGGCGAGCGCTTCGAACTTGTTCGGCGCGGTGACGAAGGTGATTCCCGATATGGCGGCGATACGATCGGCCACCCGCTCGGCGAAACCGACCGGCGCGTTGAGGCCTGTACCCACGGCGGTGCCGCCTTGCGCCAGTTCCTGCAGGCCGGGCAGCGTCAATTCGATGCGTTTGATCGACGAGGCGACCTGCGCCGCGTAGCCGGAGAATTCCTGGCCGAGGGTAAGGGGGGTGGCATCCTGAGTGTGGGTGCGGCCGATCTTGATGATGTGATTGAAGTCCCGGCTCTTGGCGGCGAGCGCCTTGTGCAGGTGCTTCAGCGCCGGCAAGAGGTCGTGCACGATGCGCTCGGCGCAGGCAATGTGCATGGCCGTCGGGTAGGTGTCGTTCGACGACTGGCTCATATTGACGTGGTCGTTCGGGTGCACCGGCTTTTTCGAGCCCATGACGCCGCCCAGCATTTCGATCGCGCGGTTCGAGATCACCTCGTTGGCGTTCATGTTGGACTGCGTGCCCGAGCCGGTCTGCCAGACCACCAGCGGGAAATGATCGTTGAGCTTGCCGTCGATGACCTCTTGCGCGGCCTCGATGATCGCCTTGCCGATGGCCGGATCGAGCCGCTTGAGTTCCATATTGGCTTCCGCCGCCGCCCGCTTGACGATACCCAGCGCGCGCACGATCGAAGCCGGCTGCTTTTCCCAACCGATCTTGAAGTTTCCCAGGGAACGCTGCGCCTGCGCGCCCCAATACCGGTCGGCGGCAACCTCGATGGGGCCGAACGTATCGGTTTCAGTTCTGGTCTTTTCAGCGCTCACGGGAAATCTCCGGTCTGTCGATTTGCGCAAGGGCGTATCGCGTTGCACAAATGGCTTCAAGCGGAGAATGACGCGGGTGCGGATGCAAATCGGTTGAAGGAAAGGTCAATCTCCCCCCTCGTGGGGGAGATGCCCGGCAGGGCAGAGGGGGGCGCGAAGGATCGCGGCGTCTGGAAGATGAGATAACGGACACGGCGGCCCGGAATTGCGCATCGACAATCCTTTCCGCGACCTTCGAACAGGAGTGGAAGGCTGGCGGGACAGCGCCCCCCTCTGGCCTGCCGGCCATCTCCCCCACAAGGGAGATTAGCTGTCCTCACCCTGCCGTATAGCCGCCGTCGATGGCAAAGATCGCGCCGCTGGCCCAGGCGGCCTCGTCGCTGGCAAGATAGACCGCCATCCCGGCGAGGTCGTCAGGGCGGCCGATGCGGCCCAGCGGATAGCTGCGCTCGACATAGGCTTTCAGTTCCGCCTTTGCCTCGACCGGCAGGTTGTCGACGGTCTTGCGCCGCATGGCCGTGTCGACCGTGCCGGGCGCGATGGCGTTGACGCGGATGCCGCGCGGGCCAAGTTCGAAGGCGAGCGATTTGGTCAGCGAATTCAGCGCGCCCTTGGACAGGGAGTAGAGGCTGGACGGACGCTTCGGGATCATCTTGTCGGCGAAGTAGGACGAGATGTTGATGACGGATGCGCCGGTGCCGAAATGCTGCAGCAGCCCCTGTGTGAGGAAGAAGGCCGCCGACACATTGAGCGCGAAGGAGTGCTGGAACTGCGCCTCGCTGACGGTCTCGAATGGCACGAGATAGGCAACACCGGCATTGTTGACGAGAACGTCGAGCGGCCGGCCGGAAGCTTTCGCGTGCTCGACCGCCGCTGCTATGCCGGGGCTGGTGGCGAGATCGGCCGACAATGTCTCAACGGTGCCGACTGGGCCGGAAGCCGTCAGCTTCTGGCGAGCGGCTTCGAGCTTGCCCGCGTCGCGGCCGACGATCAGCACATCGGCGCCCTCGCGCAGGAATGCCTCGGCGATCGCCAGGCCGATGCCGTCCGATCCACCGGTGATCAACGCCCGCTTGCCGTGAAGCCTCATCGCTCACCTCACCATGTGTTTGGCATCAAACAGAGGGATCGCACCGCATGTGCGCGACGGGGTCAAGCCATCGGGCTATCCCAGGGTATGAACTTCGGCAGCCGACTGCTCACGCGCGGGCGGTCGAGCGATCCCGAGTGGCCAGCCGAGCGGCGACATAGGTCTTGACCTGCTGGATCGCCTGTTCGCGCGAGACGCTGCCTGGCTGCAGGCCGAGGCGAAGCCAAAGTCCGTCGATCAAGGCCGTGACGCCAAGCGCGATGTCGTCGGCCTCGCTGGGTGAGGCGAGGCCGCGCAGGCCGGACAACAGGTTCGAGCGCATGCGCCCGTGGATCACCTTCTGGATGCGCGCCAGCTTTTCATCGCGCGGCACCTCGGCGCAGAGCGAAAGCCAGGCATGGCAAAGAGGCGGCAGGAAGAGATGCTCCTCGAAATTGCCCTCGATCACCGCATCCAGGCGTTCCATCGACGTCCGTGCCTGGCGAAGCCTTGCGACCACCGCGTCGCCCAGGACCGCGTTGGCCTCGCGCATGGCGTGCTCGAACAGTTCCTGCTTGTTGCGGAAGTAGTGCAGCACGATGCCTTTGGAGGCACCGGCCTGGGCGGCGACCTTTTCCAGCGTGGCCCCAGCAATGCCTTCGCGCTCCAGAACCGCGAAGGCCGCCTGCCGCAATTCCTTGCGGCGTATGTCGCCGAGGCGCTTCAGTTTCACGGGATCGTTCCATGCATCACGAATCCACGTTGACATTTTCGTCCCGCGAGATCAATCATTGACCAGTGGGATAATAAAAAGACCGATTGGTCAATTTGAGCAATGAGGAGAACGGAATGTTGCGCATCCTTGCAAACGGAGCCTGGCTTGCCGCGCTGGCCCTGGCCTCGCAGGCGGCCCAGGCGGCGGACGCCGAGCAATGCCGCGTGGTCCGCATGGCCGAGCCCGGCTGGAACGATCTCGCTTTCACCACGGGTGTGGGCAATGTGCTTCTGCAAGCGCTGGGCTATCAGCCACAGAGCGAGGTGCTCGGCATCAACGTCATCTACGAAGGCATGAAGAACCGCGATCTCGACCTGTTCCTGGGTTACTGGGACCCGGCGATGGTCACTTATTACGAGCCCTACAAGAAGGACGGTTCGATCGAGAATGTGCGAGTCAATCTCGTCGGCGCCAAATACACGTTTGCCGTACCGACCTATGTCTGGGAGGCAGGGGTCAAGGACGTCTCCGACCTGCACAAGTTCGCCGACAAGTTCGGCAAGAAGATGTACGGCATCGAGCCCGGCTCCAACCAGCTGATGATGGATGCCATCGCCGATCCGGCTTTTGGCCTCGATGGCTGGCACGTGGTCGAGTCCAGCGAAGCCGGCATGCTGTCTGAGGTCGGCTACGAGATCAAGGAGAAGCAGTTCATCGTCTTCCAGGGCTGGGCGCCGCATCCCATGAACACCATGTACGACTTCAAGTACCTGACCGGCGGCGACAAATTCTTCGGCCCGAATTTCGGCGCCGCGACGGTGACGACGCAGGTCCGCAAGGGCTACCTGCAGGAATGTCCGAACGTCGCGCGGCTCCTCGGAAATCTCGTCTTCGACATCGACTTCGAGAATGTCGGCATGGGCTACCTCATCAATGACGGCATGAAGCCGGAGGACGGGGCGCTGAAGGCGATCACGCTGAACAAGAACCGCCTCGATGCCTGGCTCGCCGGTGTCACCACTTTCGATGGCAAGCCTGGTCTTGCCGCCGTCAAGGAAAAGCTCGGCCTGTGAGACTGCCGGACGCCTTGCCCGTTGCCGAGGTGGAACAGGACGCCTGGGCCGCCCGCAAGCAATGGGTCCATACCGGCGATCTCGACATCGCCTATGTCGAGATCGCCGGCGCCGGGCCGCCGCTGTTGCTGATTCATGGTTTCACGGACACCAGCCGCAGCTTTTCACTGCTGGCGCCGCATCTGGCCGGCCGCCGGCTGATCATGCCCGACTTGCGCGGCCATGGTGCCTCGCAAGCGGGCGACGGCTGCCGCGTCGCGGATTTCGCCGAGGACATTGCCGGGTTGATCCGGCACCTGCGGTTGGACCGGCCTGTCGTCGTCGGTCATTCTCTGGGCGGCATGGTGGCGATTGCCTTGGCCGCTTGGCATCCGGGCCTGGTCGGTGGCCTGGTCGTGCTGGCCAGCGCGTTGAAGCCCGGCTTCACGCCGGACCATCCGTTGCCGGTCGGCATCCGGGCCTTGCGCGACCCGATATCGCCAACCGATCCGTTCTTTGCCTGGTGGCATGCATGTGGGGCCTCGGTACCGCAGCCTTTTCTCGTCGGCCTGGCGAAGGAAGCTTCCGCCATGCCGGCGGCCCGCTGGCGCGGCATTCTCGAGGAAGTCCGCATGACCGACCTGGCAACCGAGGCACGGGCGGTACGGACCCGGACGCTGATCATCGCCGGCGCCTGCGACCCACTTTTCGGCGAGGCGCACCAGCAGGCTTTGGCCGAGGCGCTGACCGGATCCAGTCTCGTCCGGGCGCAAAATTGCGGTCACAATCCCCACTGGGAGGACCCGGCCTTTGTCGCCTCGGCGATCGCGGAAATGTTGACCGGCCGCTGATCATCTCAACAGCGATCGGGCCGTGGGCACCAGCCGCAACGTCTCTGCCGGCTTTGTGCTGACGGCTTGCATGCTCTGAATGAGCGCCCGCCACGCCGGCGAAGCGGCGAGGCTATGGTTGGCATGGGCATCGGCGTCGTGGAAGCCGGTAACGGCGACGAAGACGTCTTCTCCGGCGCGCACGGGAAGTCGCGGGAACGTGTTTGCGGCCGGCTCCGTCACGAAGGCGCCGAGCAGACGCGCGCCGTTCTGGGCAAGCCGCGCAACCATCTCCGCCCGGAAGCGCCCGGCGACATCGGCCCCGGTGCCCGGCCGCAAATGATGAATCGAAATCTCAACCAGACCGGGCAACCCATTCCGATCGCTTGTGCTTTTGGCCGCCGATGGCCGGCGCAGCCCCGACAGATCGAAGCCGGCATCCGGCCACGCCGGTCGCAGCAGCAACACATCGTCGGAATCGATCATCGTCGCATTGGCGGCATCGCGGTGTGCGGCCCATACAGGGCCGTCATAGAACGCGCCCAGAGCGTCCTTGCGGGCATCCATGCTGTCGAAGCCGCGCATCCAGACGAACATGTCGGGGCGGTCCAGGTCACGGAATTGGCCGATGATGGTCATCCCCGCGTCTTCCTGGCTTTCGATGAACTCCGTGTCGAAGATCTCGATCAACGTTTCGCGCCGGCCGGGCTTCAACGTGTACTGGCGCAATTCGACGATCGGTGAGGCGAGCGCCACCGGCTTCGGCGTGGCATTCGGGGTCGGGTTCATCCGGCGTTCTCCAAAACAGGTTGATCACCCTGTTTATAAACAGACCGGTTGCCCTGTTTTGTCAACATGCTATCCTTCGAGAATGTCAGCAGAGCTCAACATCCGGCCAAGGCGAGCCCGAGGCAAACGCATCAACGACCCTGAGGGCATGCGCCGGAAAGTGCTCGACGTCGCGGAAGACGCGTTTCAGGCACGCGGCTATCATGCTTCCAGCCTCGGCGACCTGATGGCGGCGGCAGGCGTCAGCGCCGGCGCGCTGCATCATCATTTCCCGACGAAGAAGGCGCTGGCGCTGGCGGTCATCGACGAGCGTGTGGCGGCGGCGGTCGAGGAAACGTGGATCGCCCCGGTGCAAGCGGCGGCTTCGGCGCGTGATGGCGTGCGTCAGGTGTTCGAAGCCGTGGCGGCGGAACTGGAACGGCAAGGTTTCGTGCGCGGCTGCCCGCTCAACAATCTGGCGCATGAGCTCTCGCTCGCCGATCCCGAGTTCCGGATTGCGCTTGCCGGCATCTTCGCTGCATGGCGGCAGGCGATCGCCGACAAGATCAGCGCCGACCAGCAGGAGGGCAGGGAGCAAGGCACGGACCCCCGGCAGTTTGCGATGGTTGCCGTCGCCGCCTATTCCGGTGCCATGTCGATGGCCAAGGCAGCGCAGGACGCCAGCCCGTTGCGCGATTGCCTTGCGGCGTTCGAGAGCGCCGCGCAAGCGGCATCATCGCAGGGCGATCCGGGGGCGAGGCGACGTCGCAGGGTGCTGCGGCGGTACGGCGGCATTTGAGGCAGGCTACAGCCCAGCTTTGCGGCGATGCCGCGGCGAGCGCGGACAGCCGGTTCCTAGATCTAGTCGGCCAAAGGCTTGATCGTCTCGTAGCCGTTCGCTGATTCCGCGCTGGTGCCTTCATCGTAGCGCCGGGCGAGAGCGGCCTGCAGATCGGGTGAATAGAGTGCCGTGAAGGCGTCGAGTGTCTCTCCGCCTCCGCTCTTGAAGGTCTCCGTGACGGCGAGCACATTGTATTTGCAGTCGCCCAGGCTGAACGTCTCCTTGGCCAGCGTCAGTGTCTTGGTGGCATTCGGCTGCTTGCTGGGCGACAGCTCGACGAACTCGATCGTGCTCTTGGCTCCCGCCTTGAGTGGAAACAGTTTTCGCAAATCGGCAAACGGGACAATTGCCAGCCGACCCGTCTCGCTGTCGCGAAAAACCTCGATGGCGGCTCTTTCCTGCGGCGATCGCCGTGGCGAGGACTGAACTTTACTGCCGCCCGCCCTCCATGCTGAAATCCCCGATGATGAATCGCCCTTCCTCCATATTGCTCTCGCGCCGTGGGTTTCTGCTGCAGGCCGCCGGTCTTGCCGCCGCCGGTGCGCTTTCACGCCCGGCGTTCGGTCAGACCGGGCAGCGCATCCAGCCTGTCGACGCCACCTTCCTGTTCGTCGCCGATGTCCATGCCTGCCGCATGGCGAGCGGCTTGAGCCCCAATTGCCAGCTGGAAGGCAAGACGGACGCGGCGCTGCTGCGCAACGTCGCGGCGTTGAACGCCATCGGTGACAAGGAGTGGCCGGCCGAGATCAACGCCATCGCCACCGGCCTGCGGCCTGCCGGTAGCCGCATCGGCACGCCGCTCGGCCTTGTCGTCGGCGGTGACATCACCGACGATGGCGGCGGCCAGATCACCGAGCCCAGCGAAGGCACCCAACTCCTGCAGTTCAGCCAGCGCTATCAGCAAGGCATGGGTCCCGACCGCGTGCATGTTCCGGTTTATGTCGGCCTCGGCAATCACGACCTCGACCAGAACGGGCCGCCGCACCATGTCGACTGGTACCGGCGCGAAATGCGCGACTATGTCGAGGTCAATCATCGCGCCGGCGTGTTCTTCAAGCCGCCGGTGCCGGCCACCAGCTACGATGTCGACACC
The DNA here is from genome assembly GCF_004794715.1 of Mesorhizobium sp. M8A.F.Ca.ET.207.01.1.1. Lineage (NCBI taxonomy): Bacteria > Pseudomonadati > Pseudomonadota > Alphaproteobacteria > Hyphomicrobiales > Phyllobacteriaceae > Mesorhizobium > Mesorhizobium sp. M8A.F.Ca.ET.207.01.1.1. The sequence continues at coordinate 341,776 of NZ_SRUS01000001.1, forward strand.
GACTGCTATTCATGGGACTGGGGCGGCCTGCATCTGGTGCAGACCCATCGCTTCACCGGCGACACCGGCCATGGCGCCGACAACGGCCTGCCTTGGCTCAGGCAGGACCTGGCGACCTATGCCGCCGACGGCCGCCCGGTCATCCTGTTCCAGCACTATGGCTGGGATATTTTTTCGACGGAGCGGTGGGACCCCGCCAGGAGGGCGTTTGACGACGAAGGCAAGGGAGCGTCGCATTGGTGGAGCGATGCAGACCGCCAGGCATTGCTGGCGGCCCTGAAGGGCTACAACGTTATCGCCATCTTCCACGGTCATCAGCATGAGGTGCCGATGATCTATCAACGCGACGGCCTCGATCTCTTCAAGCCGAAAGCGGCCTATATGGGTGGCTTCGCTCTGGCGCGTGTCACCGACGACAGTCTGGACGTCGTGTTGGGTGAAGCCAGCGACGATCATGGCGATGTGATTTTCACCAACGCCTTCAGCAAATCGCTGAAGACGTGAAAAGGGCCGCTCGACGCGGCCCTTCCACAGCGATCAAAGCGATTTCTTGACCTTGTCCTTCACGTCGCCATAGGCCTTCTGCACCTTGCCGGTGGCCTTGTCGGCCATGCCTTCGGCCTGTGTCTGCCTGTTGCCGGTCGCTTTGCCGGCAGCCTGCTTGATCGAGCCTTTCACCTGCTTGGCGACGCCGGCCACCTGATCCTTGTTCACCATTTTTCGCATCTCCTGGTTCGCCTGGGCAAACGAGCCGGCACGGTTTCGGTTCCAGCAGCCGCTGCTTGGGTCGGCAAGACAGGTGCCTTTCGGCGGCCGGGTCGGCAGGCTAGAGTGCCGGCCAGCGCACTCCGCAAGAAGCAACACCGCCAAAGGGGGACAGATGTCGGAATTCACGCTTTATATCGGCAACAAGTGCTTTTCATCCTGGTCGCTCAGGCCCTGGGTGGCGATGCGGCACCTGGAGATACCGTTCGAAGAGGGGTTCGTGCGGCTGCGCACGCCGGAAACCGCGGCCAACCTGGCGAAAGTGTCGCCGACCGGTCAGGTGCCCGTCCTGAATCACAAGGGAAGGATCGTCTGGGAAACCCTTGCCATCCTTGAATACCTCGCCGACCTCTTTCCTGAGAAAAAGCTCTGGCCGGCCGATATCGGCGCCCGGGCGCTGGCGCGTTCGGCGGCGACCGAGATGCATTCCGGGTTTCGCGAAGTCCGCTATGGCTGGCCGATGAACTTGCGCCGGCCCAAGGGGCACAAGCCGCTCGACGCCGAAGGCGAGATCCAACGTGCCCGCATCGAGGCGCTGTGGCGCGAGTGCCGTGAGAAACACGGCAAGGACGGCCCGTTTCTATTCGGCCATTTCACCGCGGCCGATGCCATGTACGCGCCCGTCGTCACCCGTTTCGACACCTATGGCGGCGATCTGGCGCCCGACACCAGGGCTTATGTCGACGCGGTTCTGGCGACGCCGGCCATGCGCCAATGGTACGCCGAGGCAGCCAGGGAGACATGGCCGGAGCCGGGGCCGGACGAGTAGGGTCTGTGCGGAACGATCTTCCCCAGGGGTCGGGATCGACCACTTGCGGCGTTTTCATCTGGCGGATTTTCGGCTCGATGGCGCAACGTTTGACAGGCGTCTGAAACACGCGTAGAAGAAATTCGTCGATATTTGTTTGACTGACTTTTGTTATCCGCGCTTTCGAGCGCGCCTTTGACGAACTTCCCACATCAAAAATCGAGACAAACGACGTTGTGCATCCGCATGACGGCGAACGAATATTTGCCATGGAAAGGGTTCGTCATGAGCACCGGCACAGTTAAGTGGTTCAACGCCACCAAAGGTTTTGGTTTTATTCAGCCTGACGACGGCTCCGCCGACGTTTTTGTCCACATCTCGGCCGTGGAACGCGCCGGCATGCGCGACATCGTCGAGGGGCAGAAGCTCGGCTACGAGATGGTCCGCGACAACAAGTCGGGCAAGATGTCCGCCGACCAGTTGAAGGCGGCGTGAAGTAAGAATTCAGCCGTCGCGGTGACCACGGATGTACTGGCACTGGTGAACGGCGAATTCGGGCGCATTGCCACGGGAAACCTGAGTTTCCAAGGTTTGTGCTGCCCATCAGGAGCCAGCTTGTGCATCCAGTTGGATGCGCGGCGGCTCCCAGGGAAGGTCAGGCGGTGCCTGGCCTTTTTCATTTTACGCTTGTTGCCGCCGAAAATGCGCTGCGCATTGGGCTGAACGTGCTAAGGGACGCTGCAGCATTCTGAATCCGCTGCCGCATCGCTTTGTACTGGTCCCGACCGAAGACCCGGTCTCGCCCTATCGGTACCAGGCTCCTGACAGGAGAAAGATCTTGACCGCCCATTCGAAGCCAGCCGTCGACCCGGCCGTGTCGCTTTTCAGCAAGACGCAAACCCAGTCGATGTCGCTCAACCGCATCATTTCCGAACGGGATGCCGTCAGCGAAGCACGGGAAGCCAAGACCGCGCGCCTGCGCGAACTGCGGCTGGAGAAGGAGGCCGACGAGATGGCGGCCGCCGCCGCGCTCGCGGCGCTGCCGAAACGAGCCGGAAAACGCTGATGGCCACCAAGCGCGTACCGCCAACGCCGATCGCGGCCGATGCGACCATAGCCGACATGGTCGAAACCCTGGACAAGCCGGTCGAATATGTCCGGCGCGTGCTGGAAAAACTCGAACGCTGCAAGCGCGCCCATGGCGATGCCCAGGTGCGCGTCGGTGTGCGCGGCCGCGCCGAAGCCCCGAACTACCTGATCGAATATGTCCGCGAGGACAAAAAGACCCAGGAGCGGGTGACCTACCAGGACGCCGCCTACAGCGGCAGCACGCATCGTGAGCTGGCGCCGCATCACATCGCGGAAGCGCGGAACTGGTCGCCCGAGGAGATGAACATCACGGCGGTTTCGGCCCTGATCGGCCGCTTGCGCAATCCGCGCGCACCATCATCGCGTTTCGCCGACGAGGACTGACATGGCCATAAAATTCTCCGCCAAGGACCAGCCGGCGGCGCCGGCTTCGACCGCAAAGCCGGCCAAGCCGGTTGCGGCGCCGAAGGCGACCAAGGCCGACGAGGCAGCGACCGATCTGTTCAAGTCGCCGGTCGACGCACCGAAGGGCAAGACGGGCAAGAAGAAGTAGCGCCTTGCCTCGGGATGCCGATCGCAACCTTGCCGCTTCGGGGCCGTTTGCCGTGCTAGCCGCGAGCAGTCCGCCTTCGTCAGCTCCTGTCTTCGATTGCCAGAGCTGCGGGGCCTGCTGCTCCTATTCGGCCGAATGGCCGCGCTTTTCGACCGAGGACGATGCGCAGCTCGACCGGATCCCGGAAAAACATGTGGCCGCCGACCTGTCGGGCATGCGCTGCGACGGCGTGCGCTGTTCGGCCCTGTCCGGCGAAGTCGGCAAGTCGACCGCTTGCACCATCTATGAACTGCGACCGGATGTCTGCCGCGCCTGCATGCCTGGCGATGACGAGTGCCTGATGGCGCGCCGGGCGCTCGGATTTTCTACCTCTTAGCAGCGAATGACTGTCGCTTGTGCACGCCTGGCTTGCTGGCTAGGTTGCGTCAGGGCAGGGCGCCGGAGGAGATCATCGTGAGCATCGAATTTCTGTTGACGTCGCTGATCGTCGTGGCTTCGCCCGGCACCGGCGTTCTCTACACGCTGAGCGCCGGGCTTTCGCGCGGCGCCCGGGCCTCGATCATTGCCGCCTTTGGCTGCACGCTCGGCATCATTCCGCATATGGCGGCCGCCATCACCGGCCTTGCGGCGTTGCTGCACACCAGTGCTGTCGCCTTCGAGACCCTGAAATATCTCGGCGTCGCCTATCTGCTCTACATGGCCTGGAACACGCTGAAGGAGAAGGGCGGCCTGAGCGTCGAGGAAAATGTCGCGCCGCGTTCGGCCGGCAAGGTGATCGCCACCGGCATCCTCGTCAACGTGCTCAATCCGAAACTGTCGATCTTCTTCTTCGCCTTCCTGCCGCAATTCGTCAGCACCACCGAGCCCAATGCACTGTCGAAGATGCTGGAGCTCAGCTCGGTCTTCATGCTTTTGACCTTCGTGGTCTTCGTCGGCTACGGCATCTTCGCGGCCTCGATCCGCAGCCATGTCGTGTCGCGCCCGATGGTGCTGACCTGGATGCGCCGGACTTTTGCCGGCGCCTTCGTCATGCTCGGCGCCAAGCTGGCGCTGGCGGACAGGTGATCGACTGGCCTAGCCCTTTACGTAACCCATCGCCTCGATGATGCGCCCGTCCGCGACGCGCATCAGGTTGACGCCGCGCAGCGAACTGCCGTCGGCCATCAAATAGCGCCAGCGGATCGTGGCGCGGTCGCCCGCCACGAAAGTCTCCTCGAGGTCGAAGCGCGTGCCGGGCGCGGTGGCGATCGCCGACCACAGCTCGACGCAGGCCGCCTTGCCGGCGCGGCGTGCGCCGTCCGGCGCCGGCGTGGTGTTCTCGATCACGCAGTCCTGCGCCACCAATTCGTCGAGCGCCGAGGGGTCGTGGCGCTGGAAGACGTCATTATAGCGCCGCATGATTTCAGCCGTTTCGCCGGAGCGGTTGGCCATGGCGATGTCGATGATCAATTCCTGGGTCACTGGATTTTCTCCTTCCGTCCTTAGTGAGTTACGAGGTTCGCCTTCAGCGTGATCGCTGCGACACCGGCCAGAGCCCGCGAGACGAGGCATCCAGCCTTGGCCGACTGCGCCAGCCGCTCGAAGTCGGCGGCGGCAAGCCCGGCGACATGCGCCTCCGTCTCAAGCTCGATGCGGGTAATCGTCGGTCCGGCCGCGGTGGCGCCCAGATGCACCTTTGCGATCGTGTGGATATTGCTTGCGATATGACCTTCACGGCCAAGCACGGCGGTGAGCGCCATCGAAAAGCAGCCGGCATGGGCGGCCGCGATCAGTTCCTCCGGATTGGTGCCCGGACCGTTTTCGAAGCGGGACGGGAACGAGTAGGCGCCCTCGAAGGCGCCACTGCCCAGCCTGAGCCGGCCGGATCCCTCCTTGAGCGTGCCGTGCCATTCGGCCGATGCGTCGCGAACTGTCATTGCTTTCTCTCCTCTGGTTGGTGAATAGGGGGCTCACGCGCCGTCGATGACGACCTTGCCGAACACGTCGCCCTGCATGAAATGCCGATACGCCTCGCGCGCTTCGGCGAATGGGAAGATCTTGTCGATGACGGGCTTCAAGCGATGCGCCGCGACGGCGGCATGCATCGCCTCCAGGCCGCTGCGGCTGCCGACGAAGACGCGGCCGATGGTGACAAGACTGCGCTGGTAGACGGCGGCTGGGATCTCGACCGATCTGCCCTTCTGGTCCTGGACCGTCAGCAGCACGATGCGTCCGTAGAGGGAGCTTGCGATCAGCGATTGCATAAAGGTCGCAGGCCCGCCGGTCTCGACAGTCAAATCGATGCCGCCTGTCGCCTCGCGCAGCTTCATGCCCCAATCGGGCGTCTCGGCCGTTGCGATGACGAGGTCGGCGCCGAGTGCGCGCAACCGGTCGGATTTTTCGGCGCGGGAAGTGACGGCCGCCACGCGGCAGCCCATCAGCTTGGCAAACTGCAGCGCAAACAGCGCGACGCCGCCCGAGCCGATAACCAGCACCCATTGCCCGGGTTTTGGGGCGTCCGCGCCCGTCAGCGCGCTCCAGGCTGTCAGCCCCGCGCAGGTAAATGTCGCGGCTTCATGCCAGTCGAGGTGCGCAGGCAGCCGCACCGCCCATTGCTCGTCGAGCACAGCGTATTCACCGAGCATGCCGTCCAGCGTGCAGCCGAGCTGGTCGATCAGCCCGGCGTTGATGCGGCCGTCGATCCAGCGGGCGAAATAGCTGCCGGTTACACGGTCGCCGACGGCAAAGCGGGTGACATCATCGCCGACGGCCACCACTTCGCCGGCGCCATCGCTCAGCGGCACGATGCCGGCTCGCGGCGTCAGCGGATAGGTGCCGTTGAGGATCATCGTGTCGCGGCGATTGAGCGAGGTGGCGCGTACCCGCATCAGGATCTGATGCGGACCCGGCTGGACGACCGCGTCCTCGCGCATCGCCAGCCTGTCGAGGCCGCCGTCCTGTCCTTCCAGCCGATAGTTTTGCATCGTCGCCTCTCAAATATGTAGACCGATTTACATATTATGTAGACCGATTGTCATATTCGGGGCAAGCCCTATAATGCGCGCTCCTGACAGAGGTTGACATGGCGACAGACACACGCACGCGGATGATCGAGGCGACGGCACTGCTTTTGCGGCGGCGCGGCTATCACGGCACTTCGCTCAACGACATTTTGACTGCAAGCGGCGCACCGCGCGGCTCGCTCTATTTCCATTTCCCGGGCGGCAAGGACCAACTGGTCATCGAGGTGACTCGCGCCAGCGTGGCCGACGTGACCGAGCGGCTGGGCGCCCAACTGGCGACGGAAAGCGATCCGGCGGTCGCCGTCCACCACATTTACCAGTCTGTCGCCCGCATGCTGGAGGACAACGAGTTTTCGCTCGGCTGCCCGATCGCGCCCGTCGTGCTCGATGCGCCGAACGACGTGCCCGAGCTCGAAGAGATCTGCCGCTCAGCTTTCGAGCAGTGGATCGGCCTGCTGCGGCAGGCCTTCGTCAGGGCAGGGGTGCCCGAGCGCCGCGCGCATGCTTTGGCGCTGCTGGTCGAATCGTCGCTGGAAGGCCTGATGGTGATTGCCCGCGCCACCCGCGACCGCTCGTCACTCAACGCCGTGGCCGACGAAGTGGCTGCACTCATCGAGCAGGCCGTGCTCGCCGGCAAGGTGGCGCAGCAGGCCGAGAGCGCTGCTTAAGAAAGGAAGGTGCCGGCCGAGTTAACTGCCAAAACGAAAAAGGGCGGCATTTCTGCCGCCCTTTCCGTATGCATAAAGCCAAGTTGGCTGGATTGAAGTCCATGCCGCCACTCAAGCCCGCTAGGGGGCTTGAGCAACTTGGATTCATGGGCGTGCTTTATGGACTTCTTAGAAGTCCATGCCGCCACTCAAGCCCGCTAGCGGGCTTGAGCAACTTGGATTCATGGGCGTGCTTTATGGACTTCTTAGAAGTCCATGCCGCCCATGCCGCCCATGCCGCCGCCGCCCATGCCGCCAGGCATGCCGCCGCCAGCCGAGTCCTTCTTCGGAGCTTCGGCGATCATGGCTTCGGTGGTGACGAGCAGGCCGGCGACCGAGGCCGCGTCCTGGAGAGCCGTGCGCACGACTTTGACCGGATCGACGATACCCATGGTGATCATGTCACCATATTCGCCGGTCTGGGCGTTGTAACCGAAGGTCGCGCCCTTGTTCTCGAGGATCTTGCCGGCAACGATCGAAGCTTCCGCACCAGCGTTCGACGCGATCTGGCGGGCCGGAGCCTGCAGCGCACGACGCACGATGTTGATGCCAGCGGCCTGATCGGCGTTGGCGCCGGTCGACTTGATGTTGGCCGAAGCGCGCAGTAGGGCAACGCCACCGCCAGCAACGATGCCTTCTTCCACGGCCGCGCGGGTCGCGTTGAGGGCGTCATCGACGCGGTCCTTCTTTTCCTTGACTTCGACTTCCGTCGCACCGCCGACGCGGATCACGGCAACGCCGCCGGCGAGCTTCGCCAGACGTTCCTGCAGCTTCTCTTTGTCGTAGTCCGAGGTGGTCTCTTCGATCTGCTGCTTGATCTGGGCAACGCGGCCCTGGATCTCGGCCTTCTTGCCGGCGCCGTCGACGATGGTGGTGTTCTCCTTGGAGATCGACACCTTCTTGGCGCGGCCGAGCATGTTGAGGCCGACATTCTCGAGCTTGATGCCGAGGTCTTCCGAGATGACCTGGCCACCGGTGAGGATGGCGATGTCTTCCAGCATGGCCTTGCGGCGATCACCGAAGCCCGGCGCCTTGACGGCGGCGATCTTCAGGCCACCACGCAGCTTGTTGACGACCAGCGTGGCCAGGGCCTCGCCCTCGACGTCTTCCGAGATGATGAGCAGCGGCTTCGAGGTCTGCACGACGGCCTCGAGGACCGGCAGCATGGCCTGCAGGTTGGAGAGCTTCTTCTCGTGCAGGAGGATGTAGACGTCCTCGAGCTCGGCAACCATCTTGTCGGCGTTGGTGACGAAGTAGGGCGAGAGGTAGCCGCGGTCGAACTGCATGCCTTCGACGACTTCCAGTTCGGTCTCGGCGGTCTTGGCTTCCTCAACCGTGATGACGCCTTCGTTGCCGACCTTCTGCATCGCTTCCGCGATCATCTTGCCGACCGACTCGTCGCCATTGGCCGAGATCGTGCCGACCTGCGCGACTTCCTCGGAGGTCTTGATCTTCTTGGCGGCCTTGCCGAGAGCGGCGACCACTTCGGTGACGGCGAGATCGATGCCGCGCTTCAGGTCCATCGGGTTCATGCCGGCGGCAACCGACTTGTGGCCTTCCTGGACGATCGACTGCGCCAGAACGGTCGCGGTCGTGGTGCCGTCGCCGGCGATGTCGTTGGTCTTCGAAGCAACTTCGCGGACCATCTGCGCGCCCATGTTCTCGAACTTGTCTTCAAGCTCGATTTCCTTGGCGACGGTGACGCCGTCCTTGGTGATGCGCGGGGCGCCGAACGACTTGTCGATGACGACGTTGCGGCCCTTGGGGCCGAGCGTGACCTTCACCGCGTCGGCGAGGATGTTGACGCCGCGCAGCATGCGCTCGCGGGCGTCGCGGGAGAATTTTACGTCTTTGGCAGCCATGTTTTAGCTCCTGGCAGAGGCTCGAACCGAGCCCGAAAATTCAGTTGACGGTAAGGCCGATAATCAGCCGATGATGCCCATGATGTCGGATTCCTTCATGATCAGAAGGTCTTCGCCATTGAGCTTGACTTCGGTGCCCGACCACTTGCCGAACAGGATGCGGTCGCCGGCCTTGACGTCCAGGGGGACCAACTTGCCAGCTTCGTCGCGGGCGCCGGAGCCGACGGCGATGATTTCGCCTTCCTGCGGCTTTTCCTTCGCCGTATCCGGGATGATGATCCCGCCGGCGGTCTTGGATTCGGATTCGACCCGGCGAACGACCACGCGGTCATGAAGCGGGCGGAACTTCGACTTTGCCATTTTTTCTTCCTCGATGAGAACAGTGAGAAACAGTTCCTCCATCCGGCGAAGCCGGACATGTGGTTAGCACTCACCAAGGGCGAGTGCTAACGTGGCGCTGAAATAGGCGTGTGGCCCTCGAGAGTCAAGGCGCGCGGCAAGGGGCGTCAGCGCGAAATTTTGCTCTTGCCGCATCGTCGCGAAGAATGCGGCGGTTATCGGCCGCGATCTGGCAGAATGGTGGTCAGTTCGATGGAAGCGCTGGGCATCGATTGTTCAATGCCCAAGGCGTAGGCCGATCTCCTGGGTTTCTAGATCCACCAGGAGGCTGTTCCTTTCGAAAAACCGTATCCCGACGATGTTATGTTCAAGACCCGGTACAATCTCCACTTCGGGCTTGTAGGTGGTTGTAAAATTCCAATCGTCCTGACCTTCGGTTTTCACCGCAACCTTCGTGCCGGCGTCTAATGACCTATACGGTTTGGACGTGTCGGTCGGGACCATAATGGTTGAGTTCCCTGTGTCGTATAGCGTTGGCCGACAATTGGGTTTGGAGTTCCATGAGAGGCAGGATTCAAAGGTTGGGAAATTGTAGCGCGGGTTGGCCTGTTTCCATTTCTGCATCTTGAAAGTCTTCTTTACGTCATCCGGAACGCCGATGTGCAAGGCTCGAACCTCAGGGCAATTGCCCTGCTCGTTTGTGCATGGCTTCCACGTGCTGCCGATCGGGGAGAGGTAATAACCTCTGTGCAGGACTGTCCCTACGCTTACAGCGGCCATCGGCGACCTGATCATCTGATTTGGCCCATCGCCTCCAATGGGCGAGATGCCAAAAATGCCTTTTGGCCAGAGCGGACCGCCGACAATTTCACCTGTGTCACGTCTGACTTGCTTGTAGCGAATGAGGAACGAGACCCGCCTGTCCGTGGAAGCCGATGAGACCGGCGAACCAAAAGTCACGCGCGCTGAAGCCACATTTCCATACTCATCGTAGGTGCCATAATGCATGACTACCTTCTTGGTGGTGACAAGTATCCCATCGAACTCCCGACTTTCTGTAATCTTAATGCCGTCCTCGGAACAGAGTTCGGCGGGGAGCGCCGATAGACACTCGATTGTCATACCACTAGACCCTGTATCCAACAAAATCGGCTGATCGATTTTCCGATTTCCTAGGGAAATAATATTCACATAAAGCATGTGAATGTTCTGTGGATTTCCGGGGTACTCTAGTTTCGTCAATGGAATAGCCGTTGGGCCGTCGTCAGCTTCAGATGAAGCGGGCGAATAAATGAGTGCGCAAAATAGGGTCGACAGCACCGCCCCAGATATCTTCATTTCCTTACCGTGTTTCTAATCGATAGATTTCATCGGGGCCGAACATGGAGTATTGCATGGCGTTTTGCAATTTCCGTCTCTTTCAGTGCACGCTGCTGTAGACTCAAACTTTCGGCGACCGCAGCACCAGAAGCGGGCATCTCTCGGCGAGCCCGTAGCCGCCGGTTGGAGCAATGCGGACGTCGTTGAAGAATGCTTCCGCCTCGGCCACGAGCTGCGCTGGTGGTGCAAAACTGTAGATGGCCGTGGAGTTCCGGTAAACGTCGATGGTGGCGATGACAGGCAGGTCCCAGCCCGTCCGCGCGGAAAGTTCCTGGCGGTCAGGGAAGAGTGCATCGAACCTTTCCGCGATCGTCCTGACTGGAATCGCATGGTCGGGAGCGCGGCCTGTCGCGGTCATGGCGACGCGCAATTTGAGCTCGTGGAAAGTGGAGACACCGCCAGAAAGCGCAAGCGCCTGCACCGCTGCCGGATCGTCCGGTGTCTCGGGACCGGCGAAGAGACGCAGGCCCGCGCGGCCATCAGGGCGCAGCACGCGGGCGATTGCCGCGAACAGCGCTCGGCGCGCGGTTGAAAGCCCGAGCACCGACAGGCAGCCGTCGCCGATCACCGCATCGACGCTTGCATCGGAAACCGGCAGGTCGAGCCAGTCGCCTTTGACAGCCTTTCGCGACGCAGTGTCGCCTGGCCAGATTCCAGCGATCATGTCGGAGGATTCGTCGACGGCCATCATGGTCGCGCCGAGCCCGGCGAGTTCCGGAGTCACACCGAGCAGAACGACATGCGCCTCCGAAAGGTCGAGCTCGCGATGGTAGGTTTCCACCGCTTCCGTGGGGGGGCGCAGCGGCGGTCCGAGCAACTTCCAGTGCCCTCGAATGGCATTCCAATGATCAGTCATCCCTGGCCCCAAGCCGGCATTGTATTCAAATGCATAATCGAGGACGCTAATGAAACCAAGTGCGGGGGGCGCATGACACGCATCGCGGTTATTACACATGAGTTCGACAGGTTCGAACGCCGGCGCGGCCCGCTGTTGCGCCGCGACAGTCCCTACATGCTCTTTGATTTGCTGGAAGAACTGAAACGGCGCGGCCATTCCGTCCGCATACTCTCAGGAACGTCGGCGAAGCCAGAGGCCGATATAGCGGTGCTGCATGTCGATGCGACCGTGACGCCACCCGAATATGTCGAATACGCGCGCGCTTTTCCCTTCTGCCTGAACGTTGGGGCAGCCGACATCTCCAAGCGCCGTGTCAGCGGCGCCGTGATCGGCAGGGATGACGACTGGCCAGGGCCGGTCATCGTCAAGAGCAATCTCAACAATCTGGGAATGCGTGAGCAGTCGCTTAACCGGCGATCGCGACGTGCCGGAAAGCCGGAGCCATTTCCCGGCGTCGAGCTTATCGAGGGCTACCACGTCTGTACGTCCCTTTCGGATGTTGCGCCTGCGGTGTTCGACCGAAGGGATCTCGTCGTCGAAAAGTTCATTCCCGAGCCGGAACCGGACGGCTTTGGCGCCCGCTTCTGGACATTTTGCGGGGAGCGCGAGCGCTGCACCCGCCATATTTCGCCACAAAGCCTGGTCAAAGGCGACGACACGATCCGTCGTGAGCCGGTTCCGGTTCCCGAGGAGCTGCGCGCGCTGAGGCGCGAACTTGGCTTTGACTATGGCAAGTTCGACTTTGTCATGCACGAGGGCAGGGCGGTGCTGCTTGACGCCAACAAGACACCCGGCGGCGCCCGCAATCTTTCTGCCTTTCTCGCCGCCGGCAATGCCAATCTTGCCGACGGCTTCGAAGGCCTCATCCGCGAGTTTACATAACCGGCGTCCTGACATTCATGTCGGCAGTCACCCTCTTATTCGGCGTGGCTTCACGACGATCATCAGGCTTACAAGAACACCCGCAACTGGGTGTGGATGATCGACCGGTAATCCTCGATCGTGCGCCGGCCTTCTTCCTCATCTTGCGTCAGGGCCAGGCGCACGACGCCGCCGGCAAGCTGGAAGATGAGAAAGACCAGGCGTGCGAATGCCTCGCGCTGCTCCGCCTGAAGCATCGGACCGACATGGTCGCAGAATATCTTCGACTGATGTCTCGTCTCGGCGATGTCGAGATGTTGCAGCGCCTTATCGGCCTGGATGGCATTCTGCAGGTCCTGAATGGCCGGGTCAGCCGCGACACGGCTGTAGTAGTCGTTGAGCAGGCGGTCCGCGGCGCCGGTCACGTCGCCCAGCCCCTGGATTTCGGCGATGATCGCGCCGAAGCGCGCCCGGCTGACCTCCGAGAACCGCTCATAGAGCATCGCCAGGATCGCCGACTTGTTGGGAAAGTAGTGGTAGACGGTGGCGATCGGCCCGCCCGCCAGCATGCCGACCTCCTTCATGGTGACGGCGTCGATGCCCTTTTCGCCGATCAGCCGCATGGTGGTCGACAGGATGGCGTCGATGCGTTCGCGGCTGCGCTCCTGCTTGGGTCTGCGCCTGGGCTCGGTGGCCGTTCGTGTTGCTTCCGTCATGCACCGTTCTTTCACGCGCGTTCCCGAATTCCGGTTGACAAAAAATATGATCAAGTATCAGTTTCTTAAATGCTGACAGATTGTCAGCTTTTCTGCCGCGCGGCAAGGACGTTGGGAGGCGCCTTTGACTTCGACAAGCACCGGTCTTCAGGGCGACGGCGACTGGCTGGTCGGCAATCCGACCGGCGGCCAGCTTGCCTCGGCCTTGTGGATCGGGTCGGTCGGCCTGCTCATCCTCGGCCTGCAGCCCGTCCTACTTGGCGCGCTCTATACCGGGGGCCATGTCAGCGGCGACGAGCTGGCACTGGTCGCCACCGCCGAGATGATCGCCATCGCGATCGGCTCGGCGATCGTCGCGATGCTGCTCTCCGCCCGCAACATGCGCTGGAAGAGTGCGGCCCTGCTGCTGCTCTTGGCGCTGGCCAATGTCTGGACGGCCTATGCCGCCGGCGCCAACACGCTGATGGCGGCTCGCGCGCTGGCCGGCCTCGCCGAAGGTGGCCTTGTCGCGGTCGCCACCGAACTGATCGCCCGTTCGCGGCGCGCCGAACGCATCGGCGGTTTTTTCGTCACCATGCAGACGCTGGCGCAATGCGCTCTTGCCTTGCTGCTGGCGCTCTATGTCATTCCCGCCGCCGGATCGGCGGGCGGCTTCCTAGTTCTCGCGGTCGTCTGTGTCGCGTCGTTCGTGGTCGCCTTCATTGTCCCCGCCGACTATGCCGACCTGCCGAAGGACGAGAACCTCGCCAATGTGCTGACGGGTCCCTCTATCACCGCGCTGTTGTCGGTCTTCTGCTACTTCATGTTCTTCGGCGCGGTCTGGGCGTTTTTGGAACCTCTCGGCGCCCAATTCGGCATCGATGGCCGCACCGTCGGGCTGATCGTCTCGGCCAGCCTCGCGGCGCAGGTGCTGGGCGCGATGACGGCGACCGTGTTCGAGGCGCGCATCGACTATCGCCTTGCCATCGCCGCGATCGGCATCGTCGCGCTTGCCGCCTCGCTCGTGCTTGCCGGTGGACCTGGCCTCGCGACATTCTGGGTCGCCGCCCTAGTCATGGGTTTCATCCTGCTGTTCATCGTGCCCTACCAGATCCGGCTGGCGATCACCGCCGACGAGACGCGCACCGCCGTGCTGCTGGTGCCGGCCGCCCAGCTTTTCGGCCTGGCGATCGGGCCGGTCGCGGCGTCGCAGCTCATCGACGGCAAGGATTTTCGCCCGGTTCCGGAATTCGCCGCCGCGAGCGCCGTTGCCAGCGTGGCGCTGCTCGGCCTGTTTGTCCTCGTGGCGCGGCGTCGCCGGGCTATTGCGTGAGCGGCATGTCGAACAACTGGAGCAACTGGTCGGGCTTTGTCACCGCCGAGCCGCGGCTGCTTGCCAGCCCGGCCGATGCCGGCGAACTCTGCGATCTCATTCGCACCGCGCCAGGTCCGGTCCGCGTCGTCGGCGCCGGCCACTCCTTCACGCCGCTGGTGAAGTCGCAAGGCACCATCCTGTCGCTGGAGAAGCTGGAAGGGCTGGTCTCGCATGACGCGAAAAAACATCAGGCGCGCGTGCGGGCAGGGACGCGGCTTGGTTCGCTCATGCACATTTTGCAAGGCATCGGCCAGGGCCTGCCCAACATGGGCGACATCGACCGCCAGGCGATAGGCGGCGCGCTGGGCACGGCTACCCATGGCTCGGGGCCGACGCTCGGTGCGTATCACACGCAGCTGGAAACGGTTCAGATCGTCGACGGGCTTGGCAAGGTCCGCGAGTTCAAGCGGGAAGGGGATCAGGAGACGATCCATGCCATCAGCGTCGCGCTCGGTGCCTTCGGTGTCTTGAGCGAAGTGACGCTGAACAACATCGCGACCTACCGGCTGCGCCGCCGCAAATGGGTGCTGCCGATCGGCGACATGCTGCGCGATTTCGAAACGATGATGGCCGCCCATCGCTCGGCCGAATTCTACTACATTCCATTTTCCGGTTACGCGCAGTTCATCGCCAGCGACTTCAGCGCCGAGGCCACGACGACGCGCCCGACCGACGATGATGAGGGCTCGTTGCGCACGCTGCGCCGCTTGCGCACCGGGCTTGCCTGGCTGCCGTCGCTGCGCCGCCGGCTGATCCTGGGCGCGGTCGCCAAGGTGCCGGCCGAGGATTATGTGCAGGACTGGCTCAACGTCTATGCCAGCGACCGGCAGACCAGGTTCAACGAAATGGAATATCATCTTCCCTTCGAGGAGGGGCCGAAGGCGCTGGCCGAGATCATCGAACTGACCGAGAAGCATTTTCCGGAAGTCTATTTCCCGATGGAGGTGCGGTCGGTGGCATCGGACGAATTCTGGCTCTCGCCCTTCCACAAGAGGCTCACCTGTTCCATCGCCATCCACCACGACGCGGCGAACGATCCGTTGCCATTCATGCGCGCGGCCGAGCCGATCTTCCGCAGATATGGCGGCAGGCCGCACTGGGGCAAGATGCACAGCCTGAAAGCGGCCGACCTGAAAAAGCTTTATCCGCGTTGGGACGATGCGATTGCGGTGCGCCGCGACATCGACCCGCACAACCGTTTCGTCTCGCCCTATATCGCCGATCTCTTCGGCATCGACCAATGAAAGCCTATTTCGCCTCGCTTTCGGATGCGCTGAAGCAGGCGGGCATCTTCCAACCCTGCCTGCTGCTCGACCGCGACCGGCTGGACAGCAACATCGCCCTGGTGAAGCAAAGGCTCGATCCCCGCCTCGCCGTGCGGCTGGTCGACAAGTCGCTCGCTTGCCTGCCGTTGCTTGCCCATATCGGCAAGGCGCTTGGTACCCACCGCTTCATGACCTTCCACCCGCCGATCAGCGAGGCGGTGCTGAGCGCGTTTCCGGATGCGGACCTCCTCTACGGCAAGCCGATGCCGGTCGGCGCGGCAAGGGCGGCGCTTTCCAAGGGGAACGCAGCCGGGTCGAGGGTATGCTGGCTGATCGATACACAGCAGAGGCTGACGGAATATGGCGCGCTCGCCGACGAACTCGGCGTCGAGCTGCGCATTGCTTTCGAAATCGATGTCGGACTGCATCGCGGCGGCTTCGCCGAACCGGAAGCCCTCTCGCAGGCGTTGAAGGCGCTGCCGGCCCACAAACGGCTGCGCTGCGAAGGCGTCATGGCCTATGAAGCGCATGCGCCGCATATACCCGGCCTGTTCGGCGGGCCGGCGAGGGCATTGGCGCAAGCCTCGGAACGAGCCGCCGCTTTCGTGGCGTGCCTCGGCATGGACCAGCGCCATATCTTGAACATTGGCGGCAGCAAGACAGCGCTGCTTCATCATGGCGGCGCTGCCAATGAAGTGTCGATGGGCTCGGCCTTCGTGCTGCCCGGCGATTTCGACACGCCGGGCCTCGGTGGCTTTCAGCCGGCGGCCTTCATTGCGACGCCGATCCTGAAAGTGGTCGAGCCGATGCTGCCCGGCCCGCCGGCGGTTTCGCGTCTGCTCCAGGCGCTCGGCCGGTTTCCGCGCAAGGGTTGTTATCTCTATGGCGGCAAATGGATGGCCGAACCGGTGTTTCCCGAAGGCATGACGACGAACGGCCTGCTTGGCCTGTCCTCCAACCAGCAATTCATGGGCCTGCCCGCCGAGGCCGTTGTCAGGCCCGGCGACCATGCGTTCCTGCGGCCCACGCAGAGCGAAGCCGTGCTGCAGCAGCTCGGACCGATCGCGGTGCTTTCCCGTGGCAGGATCGTCGACCGCTGGCCGGTGCTGCCGATGGGGTGACGTTTCGGCGTTCGCCATTGGCGCCTGCATTTGCGATGTCGTGATTCTAGGGGCTGCGCTCCGCTTCGCTCCTTCTGCTAGAATGACGAAGTTGTGAAGCGCCTCGTTGCAATGACTTTATTGACTAAGTCAACTAAATGATTGATCCTGTCCACGACAGGAGGACCGCCATGACGATCCACGACCACCCCGGCAAGGAACGCATCGACGCAGTGCGCGCCTTCAACCGCTTCTACACCCGCCAGATCGGTGTGCTCGACGAAGGCTGGCTGAAAAGCACCTTTTCGCTTACCGAGGCGCGGGTGCTCTATGAGCTTGCCCATCGCGACGGGCTCGTCGCCAGCGACCTGGTGCGCGATCTCGGCCTCGACCCCGGCTATGTCAGCCGTTTGCTCAAAAAATTCGAAGAGCGCGGTCTGGTCGAGCGCGAAGCCACCGAAGCGGACGCGCGCCGCGCCTCGATCGCGCTGACGCCGGCGGGCAGGGAAGCCTTCGCGCCGCTCAACCAGGATTCGCACGACCAGGTGCGAGCGCTGCTCGATCGACTGGCGCCCGTCGACCAGGATCGGCTGGTCAAGGCCATGCGCATCGTTCAGGACCTGCTCGGCGACAGACCCGAACCCAGGGTGCCTTACATCCTGCGGCCGCTAGAGGTTGGCGACATCGGCTGGGTCACGCGCCGCCAGGGCATGCTCTACGCGCAGGACTATGGCTGGGACGAAACCTATGAGGCGCTGGTCGCTGAGATCCTCGGCGAGTTCGTAAAGAAATTCGATCCGAAATGGGAGCGCGGCTGGATCGCCGAGCGGGAAGGCGAGGTCGTCGGCTCGGTCTTCGTCGTGCGCAAATCGGATCAGGTGGCCAAGCTGCGGCTGCTCTATGTCGAACCTTCGGCGCGGGGCCTGGGCATCGGCAAACGGCTGGTCGAGGAATGCATCGGCTTTGCCCGCGCCAGGGGGTACAAGACGCTGACTTTGTGGACCAACGACATTCTGACCGCGGCCCGGCACCTCTACCAGGCGGCCGGTTTCAAGCTGACCGAGCAAGAGCCTCACCATTCCTTCGGCAAGGATCTGGTTGGCCAGAACTGGGATCTGGAGCTGTAGCGGCGCCTCTATGCCTTGACCGGCACCCAGATCTCCAGCCCGCCATTGCCGGTGCGGGCATCGAATTCGGGCCCATAGCGCTCGAATTCCGGCGCGTCGGCGATTTCATGGCCGGAGGCCGGGAGCCAGCTGTTCCAGATCGTGTTGATCGTGCGCCGGATGGTCGAGATGTGCTCGCGATGCGTGAAAACGGCGTATTTCCGCGCCGGCACATGCACCCGGTAGAATTCCTTCGGCAGGTCGGAGAAGTCCGACACCTCGACGCCGACGACATAGTCGAAATTGCCGGCATCGTCGCCATTGAGGCAGACACCGTAGAAAACGCCTGGGACTTCGCCGGGGATGTTGCCGATATAAGGGCTGAAACGCTGCCACTGCATCGGAATGCCGGCGCTCGATTCGCAGCTGTAGCGCTCGCCGAAGCCGGCGATGAGGAAGGGTCGGCTGGTCTCGAAGCGCGGTGGTTCAAGGCTGGTGAGCAGGGAATGGTCCATCAGGATAGGCTCCACGAGATCGAGTGTCTTGGTCGAACCTTGCGCGCGCACCAGTTCCGGCGTGGTGCCGAACTGGTCGCGGAAGGCACGGGTGAAAGCCTCATGCGAGTTGTAGCCGGCGTCGAGCGCGACGCACAGTATGTCGGGCGCGCCGCCGGCGAGCCTGCGCGCCGCCTCGGTCAGCCGGCGCGAGCGCATGTAACCCATGACGGAACGGCCGGTGGCGGCGCCGAAGGCGCGCGTCACATGAAAGCGCGACACGCCGCTGCTGTGGGCGACGTCGTCGAGCGTAACAGCCTCCGGCAGGTGGCTCTCGACAAACCATAGCGCTTTCTCGGTCGGGTTCATGTGTTCCTCGCATGTGGCGTCTTCACTCTGGCGCCTCGTTGCCCGGCCAGTTTGATCGAAATTGCGCATGGCCCAAAATCGAACACGGCAACGCTGTCGGGCGTGGACGCAAAGTCCGTCCGCGCCCATGCCGACGGCAGGCTTGCTCGGGCCATGACGGCGGGCGCGGTGGCGCTCGTCGCTCTCGCGCTGCTGTCGATCGCTTATGGCTCGACGCTGATACCTCTGAGCGATGTCATCGCCGCCCTTGGCCGTGCCGTCGGACTGGACGAGCCTGAGATATCGGGCCCGGTCGGCAAGATCGTCGTCGACCTGCGGCTGCCGCGCACGATCCTGGCGATCTGTGTCGGCGGCGGGCTGGGCATCGTCGGCGCGCTTTTGCAGACGGTGACCCGTAACGATCTTGCCGACCCCTTCCTGTTCGGCCTGTCGTCGGGGGCCGCCGCCGGCGCGGTTTCCGTCATTACCGTGTTCGGCGACAGTTTCGGCATCTGGACCTTGCCCGTGGCTGCGTTCACTGGCGGCATCCTCGCCGCCTCCATCGTGCTTTTGCTGGTGGCGCGGGTGAGGGGGCAAGGTCCTGAGCGGCTGATCCTCGCCGGTCTTGCCGTTTCCTTCATGTTCACGGCCTTGACCAATTATCTGGTTTTTGCCGGTGACCAGCGCGCGGCTCATTCGGTCCTGTTCTGGACCATGGGCGGGCTCGGGCTGGCGCGCTGGGACAATGTATGGCTGGGGGCGGTGGGCGCCGGCACGATCGCGGCCTACGGGCTGTGGAGCCATCGCAGCCTGGACGCTTTCCTCGCCGGTGAGAGCGCCGCCGAGAGTCTAGGCGTGCCGGTGGCGCGCATGCGCAGGACGACTTTTCTCGTGGCCGCTTTCTCGACGGCAATCCTCGTCTCGGTCGCCGGCGTGATCGGCTTTGTCGGATTGATGATACCGCATCTGTCGCGGCCGCTGGCCGGTCCACTGCATCTGCGCCTGATCACAAGTTGTGCGCTGTTCGGGGCGGTGCTGCTGCTGGCAAGCGATCTCCTGGCCCGAACCTTGCTGCCGCCGCAGGAACTGCCGATCGGCATCATCACCAGCTCGCTCGGCGCGTTCTTCGTCGTCACCATGGTTGTCCGAAACCGCCTGTGAAGACGTGCCCTCCGAGCGTTGTTGCGCACGGGTACACGTTCATCTGCCGCTAACCAGGATCGGATTGCAGGCCTGCCATGCGCATTTTGCCGGCTTTCATCGCGCTGTGGCATCTTGAATAGTAAGCACGCTTATTATATCTATCGCTCATG
Organism: Mesorhizobium sp. M8A.F.Ca.ET.207.01.1.1; assembly: GCF_004794715.1. Classification (NCBI taxonomy): domain Bacteria; kingdom Pseudomonadati; phylum Pseudomonadota; class Alphaproteobacteria; order Hyphomicrobiales; family Phyllobacteriaceae; genus Mesorhizobium; species Mesorhizobium sp. M8A.F.Ca.ET.207.01.1.1. The sequence continues at coordinate 361,676 of NZ_SRUS01000001.1, forward strand.
GTTTCAGATGGCATCGACAGATTGGGATTTTTGATCCACGACGTGCAGCGCCTGATGCGCAAGCGCTTTGAGGCGCGCGCCAGCGGGCTGGGCCTGTCTTCGGCGCAATGGCGGCTTCTGGTCCGCGTTGCCAAGGAGGCGGGCGTAGCGCAGGCGCGGCTCGCCGAACTGCTCGAAATCGAGCCGATCAGCGTCTCACGCCTGGTCGACCGGATGGAGGAGGGCGGCTGGATCGAACGCCGCTCCGACGCGGCCGACCGGCGCGTGCGCATGATCTTCCCGACCGAGAAGGCGAACGCGGCCTATGCGGACGTCAAGAGCCTTGCTGGCGAGGTCTATGAGGAATCGCTCAGCGGCGTTTCGCCGGAAGACCGACGCGTCCTGATCCGGGCGCTGGATGTAATCGTACAGAATCTGACGGACGGCGAAGCTTCGTCGCTCGAAAAGATCAAGAGTGCGGAAGGTGCGGCAGCATGAACGCGGTAGCCAAGGTCGAAGAAAACGCTCCCAAGGTGGAGATGGAAGCGCCTGCCCAGCCGGCCGCCGCTCCCGTCGCGGTCGCTCCTCCCGTGCAGCCGGCCCCGGCGCCGAAGAAGAAGCGCCGCATCGGCCGCTTCTTCCTGATGTTCGCCTTGCCGGCGGCATTGGTCATCGGCGGCGGCTATGTCTGGGTGACGGGCGGGCGCTACCAGGAAACGGAAAACGCCAATCTGCAGCAGGCCAAGGTGTCGATCGCCTCCGACACGGCCGGTCGTATCGTCCAGGTCGCCATATCGGACAATCAGACGGTGAAGAAGGGCGATCTCCTGTTCGCCATCGACCCCGAGCCTTACCGGATCGCGCTTGGGCAGGCCGACGCAGCGGTGGCTGCCGCGCGCCTCAATGTCGAGCAGCTGCGCGCCGCCTACAGCCAGGCGTTGGCGCAGGAAAAATCCGCCAGCAGCGAAGTTGCCTATGCGCAGTCGCAATATGACCGTGCCGCCGATCTTGCCCAGAAAGGGATCAATGCCAAGTCTTCGCTGGATGAGGCCAGGAATGATCTCGACAAGGCCAAGCAGCAGCTTGCCGTTGCCGATCAGGGCATCGTCAGCGCCAAGGCGGCACTTGGCGGCAATCCCGATATCGAGACGGACAAGCATCCGACCGTGATGTCGGCACTCGCCGCGCGCGACAAGGCTGCCTATGACCTGGCGCAGACCACGGTCAGAGCACCTGCCGATGGTCTTGTCTATCAAGCCGCATCCTTCAAGGTCGGCCAGTATGTCGGCTCCGGCACACCGTTGTTTGCGCTGGTCGAGACCGGTGACACCTGGATCGACGCCAATTTCAAGGAAACCCAGCTCACCAACATGAAGCCGGGTCAGAAGGCGGAGATCGTGGTCGATACCTATCCGGGCAGGACCTTCGAGGCGACCGTCAAGGCTATCGGTGCCGGCACCGGCGCGGACTTCTCGCTGCTGCCGGCCCAGAACGCCACGGGCAACTGGGTCAAGGTCACCCAGCGCATCCCGGTCCGCCTGGAACTGACCGATCCCGACGCCAGGATGGCGCTGCGTACAGGCATGAGTGCTTCGGTTACCGTCGACACCGGCATAGCGCGCGGCTGGCCGTCGATCTTCGGCCACGCCACGGCCGGCGAGCCCGCGCAGTAAGACGGCGGAAGCCCGCAGGGACCGGGTGGGTCGAAGCGAGTTTGCAGGATTGGGCTGATGGGAGGGGTGGGAAGGGATCAGTGTTTTGGGCCGAGCCGCATGGCAGCTGTCCAAAGGTCTGAACCCTCGACACGAACCCGTCGGTCCTCAAGTTTCCGGGCGGCAGCGTCCGCTCAGCTGGAGACATTCGGTCGATGTAACCCCCACATCGACAATCGCGTCCCACCGCGATGAAGGTCTCTCGACGGAAGGCTTCGCCGCCCGGAAACCCGTTGTACACGTTTCTGTTACTGTCTGGAAGTTCTTCGCCATGAGCACGCCTGAACCGTTCAAAGAAGTGCCACATCGTGGCCTGATCACGGTGGCGCTCATGCTGGCGACGGTCATGCAGGCGCTCGACACCACGATCGCCAACGTCGCGCTCCCGACCATGACCGGCGATCTCGGCGCTTCGCCCGACAACATCAACTGGGTGCTGACCTCCTACATCGTCGCCGCCGCCATCATGACGCCGGTCACCGGCTGGCTCGCCGATCGCTTTGGCCGCAAGGAGCTGTTCCTGGCGGCGGTGGTCGGCTTCACCATCTTCTCGATGTTGTGCGGCCTGGCGTGGAGCCTGGAAACCATCGTGCTTTTCCGGCTGATGCAAGGTGTGTTCGGCGCCGCGATCGTGCCGCTGTCGCAGACCTTCCTGCTCGACATCAACCCCAAGGAGCGCCATGGCCAGGCGATGGCCATATGGGGCGCCGGCATCATGCTGGGCCCGATCCTCGGCCCCACCCTTGGCGGCTGGCTGACCGAGAATTTCAACTGGCGCTGGGTGTTCTTCATCAACCTGCCGGTCGGCATCCTCGCCTTCCTTGGCATGGCCGCCTATCTGCCGGCTGTTGCCCGGCGGGTGCGCAGCTTCGATTTCTTCGGCTTTGCCATGATATCGCTCGGCGTCGGCGCGCTGCAGCTGATGCTCGATCGCGGTGGCGAGGTCGACTGGTTTTCCTCGATCGAGATCTGGATCGAGCTTGGTCTTTCGATCACCGGTTTCTGGGTGTTCGTCATTCACACGGTGACATCGGAACATCCCTTCATTGATCCGAAGATTTTCCTCGACCGCAATTTCGTCACCGGTCTGGCATTCATCTTCGTCATGGGCGTGCTGATCCTGGCTTCTATGTCGCTGCTGCCGCCGATGCTGTCGACCATCTTCGGTTATCCGACCGTCACCATCGGCATCGTCATCGGGCCGCGTGGCGTAGGCACGATGATTTCCATGCTCGTCGTCGGGCGCATCATGGGCAAGATCGATGCCCGAATTCTGGTCGTCATCGGCTTCCTCCTGACCGCGCAGTCGCTCTACACCATGGCCAGCTTCACCCCACAGATGGACAACTGGCTGATTCTCAGCTCCGGCGTGATCCAGGGCTTGGGCATGGGAATGGTGTTCGTGCCGCTGTCGACGGTTGCCTTCGCCACGCTCGATGCCCGCTACCGCACCGATGCAACCTCGTTGTTCAGCCTGGTGCGTAATCTTGGCTCGTCGATCGGCGTCTCGGTCGTGACGGTGCTGCTGGTGCGCAACACGCAGATCAACCACGCCGAGCTTTCGGCCTTCATCAACCCGTTCAATCCCAATCTCTGGGCTGTCTCGCCGGCGGCTGCCGGCGGCGACCCGACGGCGCTGTCGCAGGTCGATCGCATGGTCAATCTCCAGGCGATGATGATCTCCTACGTCAACGACTTCAAAATACTGATGATGATGACGCTGGCCGCCATCCCGTTCGTGCTTCTGTTGCGCAAGCCGAAAACGGCACCGGCCGGCGGCGGCGCGCCTGCCGCCCATATGGACTGATGGAGCGGCCGCTCGCCAGGGGATGTCCGCCGGCGATATCTTTGCTACCTGCCGAGCACCAGAGACCAGTAGCGCAGGTTGGGGTCGCGGCCGTCGCGGACATAGGCAAGCCCGAAGCGGCTGAAGTCCGGATCGAGTATGTTGCGGCGGTGTCCCTGCGAATGCATCCAGATATCGAACAGCTTCTGTTGGTCGAAGCGGCCGGCCGCGATGTTCTCGGCCGCGGCGCCGTGTACGCCGTTGTCCTTCATGCGCGAGGCGAAATCCTTGCCCCAGCCGGTGGTGTGGCTCATGTTTTCACGCTGCGCCATGTAGCCGGCCTGCTGGAGTGCTGCTTGCTCAAGCTGTGCGTCGGAAACAAGCGGCCCCAGCCCGGCGGTCGCGCGCAGGCTGGCCAGCGTGCCGGTTGCCGAGGAGGAGACCCCGGCGCCTTGCCCGGTCGGCAGCGAAACGGTGCCGCAGGTGGCCAGCCCGAGCAAGGCCGCGAGGCCGGCCGTCTTGAGCCAGGTGCGCCTATTCAGGTTCGCGATCCGGTCGCTTTCGAGTCTTGAAGTGGTCATGCCTGCCTGAGATAGTCGTGATCATGGCTTTTGCCGGGCAGGGTGATGAAAATCTGAAATCGAATGGCGGTCAGCCGCTTATTTCACAAGCGTGATGAGGCGGCCGGCATACATCTCGCGATTTCCGAACACGGCCGTGCAGTCGGTTTTGATGGACGAGTTGCCTGTCATCTGCACGGTCAGGCCAACAAGCCTCAGACAGTCGCCCTGACCGCTCATATCCGAGTTGCCGGCAAAGGAAATCGCCGCGTCAGGCGCATAGACGAACCCGCTGATCACGGAATTCGCGCCGCCATTCAGCGTCAAGGCCGATGTGTTGCCATGGTTCTCGAAAATGGTGATGCCTGCATAGGGGCCGCTGGTGGCCGGGGAAAGGTCCACCTTTTCATTGGCATTTATGTAGATCTGTGCGCCCTCCATCAGGAATATGGTGACGCCGTGGCCGGTCAGGCTGCCGTTGCCGCCCGGTTTCAAGGTCACGCCGCGCAAAATGTAGACGCCCGGGTTGAGCGTGATATTTCCCGACAATGTCTTGTCGCAATAGGTGCCGGGCGACAGCGTGTAGGTTTTGCCGTTCGGGACCGGCAGGCAGAATGTGTAGGGAGGAGGCACGATGTCGGCCAGGGGATCGAAGGACGCATATTGATGTTCGAGCGGCGCGCCGCAGGCGAGATTGGCACTGGGCGGTAAAAGCCCGGAAGTGCCGCCGACGGTCGAGACGCAACCCGCCGAAACCTGCGCGGAACCGCCTCTGCTGACGGCATCAGACGCGTCCGAGTTTGCGGCGATCACGCAATTGCTCATGGCGACATTGGTCGAGCCCTGCAGGCTTGCCGCGGCCGACGCATGCGGATCGAGCGCCAGCACGCAGGCCTGTGCACCCGGGTGCATCTTGACCGTCGCCGACCGGTGAGCTGGCCAGGGGGCCGCGCCATTGATGAAGCTCGGACGGTTGATGCCTGACGAAAGCGAGATGTAATAGGCGCTCGGGTCGCCGCTGGCTGTGGCCGAAAAAGCGGAGATGCTGTCTGAATATTCCTGTTGATCGGCGACGCTCATATTGGCCGCAAAGAATGTCAGCCCAAGCCCTTGGACATCACCCGCGCTCATGCTGGGCAGGTACTTCGTGCCGACGGCAAGCCCAGCCGCGTCCAGCGAGTTCTGCAATTGCGCGGCGTCATCGCTCGTGCCTGTCAGGTCGAGGGTGCCGGCGACGACGGCCATTATCGGCAGCAGCGCTATGGCGGTCGCCATGGCAAAATTGCCGTGCTCCGAAGACCAGAAGCCCTTCAACGTGAACATCGCCCCTCGCCAAGGTTTGAAAAGCTCAGGTGATACACCTTGGGGTCTCTACGAGTAATTTAAGCAATAGCTAAAATGCATTGATTCTGAGATGAACTCGGTGGTTCGCCAAACCAAGGCCGCCCAGCAAGCATAACGAGACGCGGCGACAATCCCGGGAAGATCGGATATAATGCCAGCGTTCTTGAAGTGGCAGCTACGGGCGGCCACCCTAGGCGGTGACCGCCCCCCCGAGAAAAACGGAGGTAGGTTATGGCCGGCTTTCATGTCATGGCGGACGCGCACGGGATGCATGTGCAACCCGCGGTCCGCCGCATTTCCACGCCAGACCTCTGGGACGCGTTGAGACTTGGCGCCGAGGACTTCTGGGCCAAGCCCTCGCATTACGTATTCCTGTGCCTGATCTATCCGGTTGTCGGCCTGATCCTGACGCGGTGGACCTCCGGCTCCAACGCCATCCAACTCGTCTATCCCTTGATGTCGGGCTTTGCCCTTGTCGGCCCGTTCGCCGCGATCGGGCTCTACGAGATCAGCCGCCGGCGCGAGCTCGGCATGAATACCAACTGGCGGCACGCCCTCGACGTGCGCCGCTCACCGGCGCTGCCCTCGATAGCGGCCATCGGCATCATGCTGTTCGCGCTGTTCCTGCTCTGGCTGTTCACGGCGCAGTCGATCTACACCAGCCTTTTTGGCAGCGAGCCGCCGGCTTCGGTCGGGGCCTTCCTGCGCGATGTGCTGACGACCAAGAAGGGCTGGACACTGATCCTTCTCGGCAACGCGGCCGGCCTGGTCTTCGCGGTGGTCGTGCTGGCGACCACGGTCGTTGCCTTCCCGCTTTTGCTTGATCGTGACGTCGGCGCCGTTTCGGCGATTGAGACCTCGGCCCGGGCGGTCATGGCAAATCCGCTGCAGATGGCGCTCTGGGGTCTGATTGTCGCGGTGCTGCTGGTGATCGGCTCTATCCCGCTGTTTGCCGGTCTCGCCGTCGTCATGCCGATCCTCGGCCACGCGACCTGGCACCTCTACCGCAAGGTGGTCGAGCCCGCGCAGATCCGGCCCCCGCGCCGTCCGATGTGAGCAAGTGTCCGGCCCGGTCAACGCGGTCAAAGGACAAACCGAAGCCTGGCTGACGATGGGCAAAGTGTTGGATTTGCTCAAAGGAGTTGGCCTGGCGTGCCTTTGTCTTGCCGGCGACTTCGATGCGGCGCCCGCCTGGGCCGACGAGATGGTGCAATTTGAAAGCGCGGCCGTGAAGCCGACGCCGTTTCAGGAGCGCAATGCGCAGGAAAGAGGCGAGACCACGAAGTCTGTTCCCGGCATTCCGCTGCGAGGATATCTGACACGCCCTCCGGGTGAGGGGCCGTTCCCGGCTATAGTCGCTCTGCACGGATGCGCTGGTGTGCTTGCGAATGACAGGCAGGTTTGGCCGCAGCGGCTGTCTTCCTGGGGTTATGTTGTTCTCGTTGTCGACAGCTTCGGCACGCGCGGCATAAAGGATACCTGTCACAGCCTGCTCTCCGATCGCGTCTATGACGCCTACGGCGCCCTGGAGTTTCTGTCGAAAGCCAGTTTTGTCGACCCGCGACGCATCGCATTGATGGGGTTCTCCGCCGGCGGCATCGCAACGCTCGAGGCGGTCCAGCTTGGTGGCGCAGAGCGGCTGATGCAGCACAAATTCAGCGTGGCGATCGCCTACTATCCGAACTGTTCGGTGGCGAGCGGTAACATGGCTGTGCCGACATTGATCCTGATTGGAGAGCTTGATGATTTCAGCCCCGCCCAGAAATGCCGGGAGATGGTGGCGTAACGCAGGGACAAGGGAAGCCCGGTGCAGCTAAACGTCTACGAGGGTGCCCGGCACGCGTTCGACGCCGAGGAGTTCAAGACCGGCGTCGAGGCCTACGGCCACCGGGTCGAGTACAATGCGGCTGCGGCCGATCGATCGGAAAGCGACGTGCACGCCTTCCTGAAGCAGGCCTTCGGCGATTGACGCCAGGCGGCCTCAGCGCTGCGCGTCGGTCGCCATCTTCAGCGCCAACGCCGTCAGCACGGTTCCCATCATCCAGCGCTGGATCACCAGCCATAGCGGCCGTCCGGCGAGGAAGGTGGCGATCGAGCCGGCGGTCAGCGCGATGATGGCATTGACGCTGAGGCTGATCGATATCTGCGTCGCGCCCAGCACCAGGAGCTGCGACAGGACATGGCCCTTGCCGGGGCTGATGAACTGCGGCAGCAGCGAAAGATAGAGAACGGCCACCTTGGGATTGAGCAGATTGGTCATCAATCCCATGGCGAACAGCTTGCGCGGCCGGTCCTTCGGCAGGTCGCGCACCTGGAACGGCGAGCGTCCGCCGGGTTTCACCGCCTGCCAGGCCAGCCACAGGAGATAGAGCACGCCGGCAAAGCGCAACACGTCATAGGGATAGGGCACCGCGATCAGCAGCGCCGTGATGCCGAACGCGGCCGACAGCACGTAGAACAGGAAGCCGACCGCAACGCCGCCAAGCGAGATCAGTCCGGCCTTCGGCCCTTGCGACAGCGAGCGCGAGATCAGGTAGATCATGTTGGGGCCTGGCGTCAGCACCATGCCGAGGCAGACCAGCGCGAAGGCGAGATGGTTGGCGGTGTCGGGCATTGTTCGTTCCCCAGCGTGCCGCGATGGATGAGGGACCGCGCGGGCGGTCAATCTGTGCCCGTCACGGCGGGCGTCTGCAAGGGCTTGACGCCGCCAGGCGTTGCGCCAGGAACCATCCTGGTTAGCCGACCACGCGCAGGTTCGACAGTTCGTTGCCGATTTCCTTGAAATCGTTTGCCAGGCTGGCGCCGGTCGCATTCCAAAACAGCTTCGCCGGTTTGCTCGGATCCGTCGCATCCTTGCGGAAGCGCGAATTCGACGAGCAGGATTTCAGCGCATCGATCGCCAGCTTGTCGCTGGCCTTGGTCGTCGACAGGTCGAGCGCCACCGTCATCACCATGATGTTGGCTGCCTTGGCGTTGTTGCAAAGCGTGGCCATCTGCTCGTTGAGCGCGTTGGTGTAGTTGCCGTTCGAATAGTCCAACTGACCGATGGCGCTCGACGTGCCCATGAACAGGCGGCCGACCGAAGTGCCGTTGTAACCGGGGTTGAGATAGCCGTAGGACGCATAGGTCGATTTCGAATTGGCGGAATCCGAGTAGCCCAGCGAGGAAGGTGTATAATAGGTGTTGGCGCCGTCGGTCAGCACGATCACCACCTTGTCGTTGCCTCTTTCGGTTTCCGGGCGCCCTTGCGTGAACGGCTCTCCGCTCGAAACCACCCGCCAGCCCCAGGCCATGCCCTCGGGGACGTTGGTGCCGCCATTCGGCTGCATCAGGTCGATCGCCGCCTTGATCGAGGTGAGCCCGTCGGCGACGCTGACATCGGTCAGCGGCGTGATCGGGTTGGTGGTGCAGCTGTAATTCGGCCCGTTCCCGGCGGGCAGCGCCGGCGCACCGATCGGCCGCGGCTGGAAATACTTGGCCATGTTGCGCAGCCGCGATTGGCCGCTGCTGCTCGATGGATCGTCGTTCCACCAGCTGTTGACGGCGCCATAGGTTGCCGGCGCGGCCTCGTCGGGATCCTGGGTGAGCTTCCAGTGATTGCCCGGTTCGTCGGGGGCGAACATGGGCACGAACATCGTTGCCGGATCGCCGACGCCGATGCCGGTGTTGGCCGAGCCACCGGACGGCGTGGCGTCGTTGATATTGTAGGGGTAGGGCCTGGCCTCGACGCAGCCTTGCCAACTGGCGAACGGACCATAGGAATCGATATAGTCATATTCGTCGTGGCTGCTTTTGCAGGTGTTGTTCGAATTGTATTGGTCGCAGACGACCCGTTTGCTGTTGACGACACGCTCGTGGTTGGTGACGACCTGCATGTCGCGGTAGAGCGAGAACCGGGTCAGCATCTGGCCTTCCTCGGTTCCCCAGCCGGTCCCGCGCTTGTACCAGATGCCGTTGGTTTGCTGGGCGTATTTGTTGGCGGCGTTAAGCGTCGACCAGTCGAAATTCTCGTTCGACACCGGCGACAACCCTTCGGTGTCCATCCACGACGCGTTGCCATTCCCGGGGCCGACATTGACCGAGGCGGCAAAAGGCACGAGGCCGAATTGCACCGGCTTGTCGACCTGCTTGATCATGATCGCCTGCTGGGCCAGCGTGTCGACCAGCTGCTTGGAAGCAGTCTTGAGAAGATCGATGCGCTTTTGCCCCGAGCCCGTGCCGAGCGTGGTCATCGATCCGGAATTGTCGAGCACCAGGGCAACTTCCAGCGTGTTCTTCAGCCGCACCTGCGAGCTGACGTTGAAGCTGAGCCTCTGGTTCGCATCGGTCGCCGATTTGCCGACGAATTGGGCGAAGGCGGGGTAGAAATAGGGTTTGTAGTTGAGCTGGGCGGTCATGGTGAGCAGGCCGCCGCCGCTGGTGTTGCTTGGCAAGATGACGTTGAGCGTGGCGCTGGCGGGATCGATATCGTTCAAATTGGCGTTGAAGAAGTCGAGCGCATAGGCTCTCAACTGGTCGTCGGTCGCACCTTCCGTCAGCCGGCGGGCCGTAGCGAAGTTGGCGGCGTCGAGCGCGTTCATCAACATCTGCTTTTCGCGGTTCATTTCCGTGAAGTCGACAGCGAGCGCCAGACCGCCCATCAGCGGCACCATCGCCACAACCGTCATAAGAGCATAGTTGCCGCGCCTGTCGCGGCGGAACTGACGCCAGATTTCATGCATGTCTTGAAGCGGCCCCCGCCGACGGATTCTCGGTCGGCGCGAGCTTCCCACAGAACGCTGAAGGACGGGTTTGGGAAACCGCTCTATTGCTTGGTTGGCGCTTCACCAATCGCTAACCAATCAAAGGCCGCGGCTTGCGCCGCAATTCGTGCCGATGCGGGTGAAAGCTGGTGACAGCATGGGCCAGTTCGGATAATTCGAACCGGCTGCGGCGAACCGTCGGCCGCCGCACCCGCAACGATCATACTGAAGGAAACGGCATGGCGGATTCGCCCGAAATCGTCGGCTCGCTCGAAGACGTGTCGAAAGCCTATTCGGCAATTCTCTGCGACGTCTGGGGCGTGGTGCACAATGGCGAGTGGCATTTTCCGGCGGCCGCGGCCGCGCTGGCGGCGGCAAGGGCGACCGGCACTCCTGTCGTTCTGATCACCAATTCGCCACGCCGCAGTGCCGATGTCGTGGCACAGATGAGCGTGATCGGCGTTCCGCCGTCAGCCTATGACCGTGTGGTGACCTCGGGCGACGTGACCCGCGACCTGATCGCGGAGGGCCCACGCAAAGTCTTCCACATCGGCGCCGACCGCGATTTGACCCTTTACGATGGCCTCGATGTCGAACTCGTCGAGGAATTCGAGGCCGCCGGCGTCGTGTGCACCGGGCTGTTCGACGACGAGGTTGAAAAACCCGAGGACTATGCCGACTTGCTGCGCCGGTTGCGCGCCAGGAACTTGCCATTCATCTGCGCCAATCCCGATATCATGGTTGAACGCGGCGAACGGATCATCTGGTGCGCCGGTGCACTCGCACGCGACTACGCGCAGCTCGGCGGCCGCACGCTGATCGCCGGAAAACCCTATGCGCCGATCTACGAGGTCGCGATGAAGGAGGTGGCCGAGATCCTCGGCCGGCCGGTTGAGCGTTCGCAAATACTGGCGATCGGCGATGGCATGATGACCGACGTCAAGGGCGCGGCCGACAATGGTTTCGACGTCCTCTATGTCTCCGGCGGTATTCACGCCCGCGACTACGGCGATCCATCCCGGCCGGATCCGGCAAGGCTTGGGCTCTTCCTGGAGCGGCACGGCTATCGTCCGGTGGCCGTCATCGCAAGGCTGCAGTAGGTGGCAATGGTCGCGTTCCAGCATCTTGCGACAACCGCGCCGCTGCCCGCCGATCTGCGAGGCGGCGTCGTTGCGATAGGCAATTTCGATGGCGTCCACCGTGGCCACCAGGCCGTTCTCGAACGGGCATTGGCGGAGGCCAAGCGGCGTGGCGTGCCGGCCCTGGTGCTGACCTTCGAACCGCACCCGCGAACGGTTTTCAAGCCTGATTTTCCGCTTTTCGTGCTGACGCCGCCGCCGATGAAGGCGCGGCTCTTGTCGCTGCTGGGCTTTGCCGCGCTCGTCGAGCAACCTTTCACGCGCGATTTCGCCTCGCTGTCGGCGGAAGCCTTCGTCACCGATGTGCTGGAGAGGACGCTGGGCATCACCCATGCCGTGACCGGTTTCGATTTCCATTTCGGCAAGGACCGCCAGGGCGGGCCGGCCTATCTGATGGCTGCCGGCGAGCGCCATGGCTTCGGTGTCACACTCGTCGACGCCTTTCGCGACGAAGGCGCCGAGGTGGTTTCGTCGAGCCGCATCCGTGCCTTGCTTTGCGAGGGCGAGGTGGCCGGGGCCGCCGGTCTGCTCGGCTATCGCTTCACGGTGGAAAGCGAGGTTGTCGGCGGCCAACAACTCGGGCGAACGCTCGGCTTTCCCACCGCCAACATGAGGCTTCCGGCGGCAGCCACGCTGAAGGAAGGTATTTACGCCGTCCGCTTCCGGCGCGCCGACGGCACGCTGCACGACGGCGTCGCCAGCTTTGGCCGCCGCCCGACCGTCGACGACAACGGCGCACCGCTCCTGGAAACCTTCGTCTTCGATTTTTCCGGCGATCTCTATGGCGAGAGTTGCGAAGTGTCGTTCTTCGGCTTCCTGCGCAGCGAGATCAAGTTCGACGGGCTCGATGCGCTGGTGGCGCAGATGAAGCGCGATGAAGCCGAGGCACGCGCGCTGCTTGGCGGCGTCAAGCCGCTGTCCAGCCTGGACGCCGCGGTGGCGTTCTGAAGCATGACCCCGAAATGGGGGAGGCGAGTTCCTACCTCTTCAATGCAAGACCGACGGCGATGAAGGTCCAGCCCTGGAAGATCAGGTCGATCGCCAGGAACAGTCCGAGCACCCACAGGCTGTTGACCGGCCAGCCCATGGCGATGATCAGGCCCGCGAGCACGCTGATGACGCCTGCCGCGACAATCCAGCCCCAGCCGCGCTCCGGGCGGTGGCTGTAGCCGACCCAGGCCCGCAGCGCGCCGGAAGCGACGAGCGCGACGGCCAGCAGGAAGGTCAGCACCGCCGAGGCCAGCAGCGGATTGTCGAAAGCGAAGAATCCGGCGACCGCATAAAGCAGTCCGCTGAGCAGCCAGTAGAAGAAGCGTCCCCAGGTCTTGACCCCGAAAGCATGCATGATCTCGATGATGCCGGCCACCAGCATCAGCCATCCAACGACATAGACGGAAGCCACCGTGGCGATGAACAGATTGCCGAAGGCGATGCCGCCGAGGATCAGCAGCACCACGCCCAGGCCGACGAACCATCCCCATTTGTCGCGCGTCTGGCCGATCGCGTTCTTCAGAGTATCGCCGTGCAAGGTCATGTCCATGCCTCCATTGAGGGCCGCCAGCATGCAAGGACGTTACCCTCGGCGCCAACCCGCGTCCAGCCGGTCGCGGACGCGATGGTGCAGGCAATGCGAGCCGGTTGTCTCGTCCTTAAATCAAATTTTACCAAAGCCTCGTCAAAGCTGTCGCCGTATCGCGTTAGTGGAGTGGCCATGAGTCCGGTCGGGAAGATTTCTGCAGCCTTGGCTACCGTCATGCTGGCTACGTCAGGCGCGGCCGAGGCCGGCGATGGCGCTTTCGGCTGGCTGTCCGGCGATTGGTATCTGATGGTCGGCGCGACCGGCATGGTGGCGCCCAATTTCGAGGGCGGCAAGAAGTACATGCTGAGCGCCCAGCCCATCATTTCGCTGGGCAAGGCCGGTCCCCAGGCGCGTTTCACGTCGCGCAACGACAACATTTCGCTGGCGCTCGTCGACGATGGCGGTGTCCGTGCCGGCCTGACCGGCAAGTTCCTGTTCTCGCGTGACGACGGCGATGCCGACGAACTCAAGGGGCTGGACCCGGTGCGCTGGGGCGGCGAGGTCGGCGGCTTCTTCGAATTCTACCCGACGGACTGGATGCGCGCACGTGCCGAATTGCGGCACGGCATCCGTGCCCATAATGGCTTTGTCGCTGATATCGCCGCCGATGCTTTCTACGACGTCACGCCAACCGTCAGGATTTCGGGTGGCCCACGCGTGTCTTTTGCCTCGGCGAACTATTTCGATGCCTACTATGGCGTCAACGCGCAGGAAGCCGTGGCCTCGGGGCTGAGCCAGTACAATCCCGGCGGCGGCCTCAAATCCGTCGGCCTCGGCGGCGCCGTGACCTGGAAGGTGACCGATCCGATGACCGCCAGCCTGTTTGGCGAATATTCGCGCCTCGAAGGTCCGGCGGCCGATTCCAGCCTGGTCAAGGAGCGCGGCGACCGCAACCAGTTCATGGTCGGCGTGTCGACCACCTATCGCTTCGACTTCAAGATGTAAGTGAATCGAACGAGACGCTTTATTCCTGCGCTCTTCTCCGCTAAAAGCCCAGCAATGACGAGCTTTTCGCGCCTTCGCGCGCCGACGATACGAATTACCAGCCCGGTGTTCCCGGCAGCCTGAAGGCTGTTGGAGCAGCCGGGACTATCGCGCGCGGCCTCTCGCGCTTTTCCAGATCATCAAGGCATGTCGCCCAGAAGTGGCCCGGTTTGGGAAAACGGCATGCGTATAAAGTAGAATTCCAAGCCGCAAGCCACGTGGCCCGGCATGCACATGGCAGACCAATGACCGACCAAAACCAATCAACGATCGACTATTCCAAGACCCTTTACCTGCCGCAGACGGAGTTTCCGATGCGCGCCGGCTTGCCCGAGAAGGAGCCGGTGCTGGTCAAGCGCTGGCAGGACATGGACCTCTACCGCAAGCTGCGCGAGAGCGCGGCGGGGCGCACGAAATACGTGCTGCATGACGGCCCGCCCTACGCCAACGGCAACATCCATATCGGCCACGCGCTGAACAAGATCCTCAAGGATGTCATCACCCGCTCGTTTCAGATGCGCGGCTATGACTCCAACTATGTGCCCGGCTGGGATTGTCACGGCCTGCCGATCGAATGGAAGATCGAGGAACAGTACCGCGCCAAGGGCAAGAACAAGGACGAGGTGCCGGTCAACGAATTCCGCAAGGAATGCCGTGAATTCGCCGCACACTGGATCTCGGTGCAGGGTGGCGAGTTCCAGCGGCTTGGCGTCATCGGCGACTTCGAGAACCCTTACACGACCATGGCCTTCCACGCCGAGTCGCGCATCGCCGGCGAATTGCTGAAATTCGCCATGTCTGGCCAGCTCTACCGCGGTTCGAAGCCGGTGATGTGGAGCGTCGTCGAGCGCACGGCGCTCGCCGAGGCCGAGATCGAGTACCAGGATTACGAGTCCGACACGATCTGGGCGAAGTTTCCGGTGGCCAATCTCGTCCTCGCCAGTGTCGTGGACGGGCAGCCGGCGGAGCTCGATCCGGACCTGAGCGGGCGCTCGCTTGACCTGCTGGATGCCCATGTCGTCATCTGGACGACGACGCCATGGACCATTCCGGGCAACCGCGCCGTCAGCTATTCGCCGCGCGTCGCCTATGGCCTCTACGAGGTGACGGCGGCCGAGAACGCGTTTGGCCCGCAGCCGGGCGAGAAGCTGATCTTTGCCGATGCCCTGGCCGAGGAAAGCAAGGCCAAGGCCAAGGTCACCTTGAAGCGCCTTCACGGCATCAACGCCGAACAGCTTGGAAATCTTGTGCTTTCGCATCCCTTCAAAGGTCTCGGTGGCGGCTACGAGTTCCCGGTTGCGATGATTGCCGGCGAGCATGTCACCGATGACGCCGGCACGGGCTTCGTGCACACGGCTCCCGGCCATGGCCGCGAGGACTTTGATGCCTGGATGGATGCCGCGCCCGCGCTGCGCCAACGCGGCATCGACACCGAGATCCCGTTCACCGTCGACGATGCCGGCTTCTTCACCAAGGACGCGCCAGGCTTCGGCCCGGACCGCGAAGGCGGAGCTGCGCGCGTCATCGACGACAACGGCAAGAAGGGCAACGCCAACCAGGCGGTCATCGACGAGCTGATCAAGCGCAACGCGCTGTTCGCGCGCGGCCGGCTGAAGCACAGCTACCCGCATTCATGGCGTTCGAAGAAGCCGGTCATCTTCCGCAACACGCCGCAATGGTTCGTCTACATGGACAAGGACCTCGGTGATGGCACCACGCTGCGCAGCCGCGCACTGAAGGCGATCGACGAGACGCGCTTTGTCCCGGCCGCCGGCCAGAACCGCATCCGCGCCATGATCGAGGAGCGCCCCGACTGGGTGCTGTCGCGCCAGCGCGCCTGGGGCGTGCCGATCGCCGTTTTCGCCGACGAGGATGGCAACGTGCTGAAGGACGAGGCGGTCAACCAGCGCATCATGGAAGCCTTCGAAGCGGAGGGCGCCGACGCCTGGTTCGCGCCCGGTGCCAAGGAGCGCTTCCTCGGCAATCACGATGCTTCCAAATGGCGGCAGGTGATGGACATTCTCGACGTCTGGTTCGATTCGGGCTCGACCCATGTCTTCACCCTGGAAGACCGGCCCGACCTGAAGTGGCCGGCGGATGTCTATCTCGAAGGCTCCGACCAGCATCGCGGCTGGTTCCACTCCTCACTGCTCGAAAGCTGCGGCACCAGGGGCAGGGCGCCTTACGACACCGTCGTCACCCATGGCTTCACCATGGACGAGGATGGCCGCAAGATGTCGAAATCGCTCGGCAACACGGTCGTGCCGCAGGATGTGATCAAGCAGTCCGGCGCCGATATCCTGCGGCTCTGGGTGGTGACGACCGACTATTGGGAAGACCAGCGGCTCGGCAAGAACGTGCTGCAGACCAACATCGATGCCTATCGCAAGCTGCGCAACACCATCCGCTGGATGCTGGGCACGCTCGCCCATGACGATGGTGAGGACGTGCCCCTGGAGACGATGCCGGAGCTGGAGCGGCTGATGCTGCACCGGTTGGCGGAGCTCGACGAGGTGGTGCGCCAGGGCTACGACGCCTTCGAGTTCAAGCGCATCACGCGCGCACTGCTCGATTTCATGGTGGTCGAGCTGTCGGCCTTCTATTTCGATATTCGCAAGGACGCGCTCTATTGCGACGGCCCGTCGAGCGTGAAGCGCAAGGCCTCGGTCCAGGTGGTGCGCCATCTCTTCGACTGCCTGGTGAGATGGCTGGCGCCGATGCTGCCCTTTACCATGGAAGAGGCCTGGCTCGACCGTCATCCCGATGCGGTCTCGGTACATCTCGACCAGTTCCCGCACATCCCTGCGAATTGGAAGAACGAGGCGCTGGCGGAGAAATGGCGCAAGGTCAGGCAGGTGCGTCGCGTCGTCACCGGCGCGCTCGAGATTGCGCGTGCCCAGAAGGTGATCGGCTCCTCGCTGGAGGCTGTACCGGTGGTCACGATCAACGACGCGGCGCTCGAGGCGGCGATATTGGACGTCGACATGGCTGAAATGGCGATCACCAGCGATCTGGTCATTGCCCATGGCCAGGCGCCGCAAACCGCCTTTGCCCTCGACGATGTCAAGGGCGTCGCCGTGGTGGTCGAGAAAGCGGAGGATCGCGGACTGGTCAAATGCGCGCGTTCCTGGCGCTACACGGCCGATGTCGGGCAGGATCCGGAATTCCCGGATGTTTCGGCACGTGATGCCGCCGTGCTGCACGAGTTGAAGGCGCTGGGAAGGCTCTAGTGCCTGTCGCCCAAAAGTGCGTAGCGGTTTTGGGATAAACGACAGGCACCAGATCAAGCGCGTGCCTGTCGCCCAAAAGTGCGCAGCGGTTTTGGGATAAACGACAGGCACCAGATCAAGCGCGTGCCTGTCGCCCAAAAGTGCGTAGCGGTTTTGGGATAAACGACAGGCACCAGATCAAGCGCGTGCCTGTCGCCCAAAAGTGCGCAGCGGTTTTGGGACAAACGACAGGCACCAGATCAAAGAAGTGCACAAATGCCACGCCGAACGGTGGAGATCTGGCCGCGCGTTGCCCTTAACGAGTGGTTGAGGTAAACACGCGAAACTCCGGAAGACAAATTGTCGCCGGATTTCCGTCGCAAGTGCTTGCACGATGGGGACCGGATACAAAGCCGGTGCGATCGAGAGGCTGTCTAGAGTGGGACTTTTTGGCATGACCGAGAGATATAACGCGCGCCTTGCGCTGTTGGCGCCGCTTGTCGTATCGGGCCTCGCTTTGTCCGGCTGCATGGGCTCTCCGACCTATGGCACCGACAAGACCGCTGCCGAACAGTTGGCCGGCGATCTGACAGGCGCCGTTTCCTTCGCGCCGAAGCACAAGGACCCGATCGACTACAAGCCGCGTCCCACTCTGGTGAAGCCGGCACCCGGCCAGAAGGAAGCGCTGCCTGCCCCGCAGGAAAGCATTCAGACGGCGAACGCCGGCTGGCCCGAATCGCCCGAGCAGCGCCGCGCGCGCCTGCGCGCCGACGCCACCGCGCACCAGAATGACCCAGCCTACCAGGCGGAGATCGTCGACGACGTGCAGACGGATCCGGCTTCGGTGAAAAGGGCGATGGCTGAATCAGGATCCAGCCACCCGCCGGCGTGGAAACCCGCCGATTCCGACAAGGGCCGCGCTGCCGAAATCCAGCGCCGCCTTGCCGAAAGCAAGCAGGGCGACCCCAACACGCGTAAATATCTCAGCGAGCCGCCATTGCCCTACCGTGTCGCCTCCGATGCCGCGCCGCAGAACGAACTCGGCGAAGACGAGTACAAGAAGGAGCGCCGCCTCAAGGCAAAGGCCGAGGGCAAGAAGGGCGGCTGGTTCGACTGGTTGCCGTCGCTGTAAGAACAGTCGCGCCGCCTTGTCGTGCGCGGCCTTGGCTCAGTCTCGACGCCCCCTGAAAAAATCCTTCAGCAGCAGGCCCGCTTCGGTTTCGGCCATGCCCGGATAGATATCGGGTGTGTGATGGCAGGTCGAAGAAGTGAAGAAGCGTACGCCGTTGACCACGGCGCCGCCCTTTTCGTCGGCGGCGCCGAAATAGAGACGGCGCAGCCTGGCGAAGGAGATGGCTCCGGCGCACATGGCGCAAGGTTCCAGTGTCACATAAAGATCGTGGCCGGTGAGCCGCTCGCTCGAGAGTTTGCCGCAGGCTTCACGGATCACCAGCATCTCTGCGTGCGCCGTCGGGTCGGCAAGCTCGCGCGTGCGGTTCCCGGCACTGGCAATGACCGTGCCGCCATTGGCGATCACCGCGCCGACCGGCACTTCGCCGCGCAAGGCCGCAGCTTCGGCCTCCTGCAGCGCCAGCGCCATGAAATCCGGCCTCTTCAAGCGGTTTGTCTTCCCATTATATCCTCGCCACCCGGCGGTGATCCTGTTATGGAGCGCATCAACCCGAAAATCGGACTCGATTTTCGGGAATGATCATGCGCCAAATCAAAAATGCTACAGCGTTCGTTGCGCGCCGAACGGATGTGCCACGCTGTAGCAGCGCAAACGGACAAAGGCCACATGGACGACAACGACAAGAAATCTCCGCGCAAAGGCGGCCCGGGCAGGAGTGGCCCGAAATCGGCAGGTGCACGTGGCCGCGACGCCAGCAAGGGCGGGAAGCCGTCCTTTGGTACGAAAAAGCCTTATGCTCCGCGTGGCGATCGGCCGATGGCCGCCGATGGGGACCGGCCGAAGCGGGACTTCAAGGGCGGTGACAGGCCGTTCAGCAAGGGACCGCGCCCAGAAGGCAAGCCTTACGAAAAGCGCGAAGGCCCGCGCAAGCCCTACGCGCCTCGCGGCGACCGTCCGATGGCGGCCGAAGGCGAGCGCAAGCCTTATGAAAAGCGCGAGGGGCCGCGCAAGCCCTATGCCCCGCGCGGCGAGCGTCCGATCGCCGCCGAAGGCGAGCGCAAGCCTTATGAGAAGCGTGAAGGGCCGCGCAAACCCTATGCCCCGCGTGGCGACCGTCCCATGGCGGCCGAAGGCGAACGCAAGCCTTATGAGAAGCGTGAAGGCCCGCGCAAACCCTACGCGCCGCGCGGCGACCGTCCGTTTTCTGCTTCGGCCGACGGCGGCGAAAAGCGCTTTGACCGTCCCAAGCGTGATTTCACAGATCGTCCGAAGCGGGATTTTGCTGACCGTCCAAAGCGCGACTTTGGAGGCGACAGACCCAAGCGTGATTTCGGTGATCGGCCCCAGGGTGCATCGGGCGGTGGCTTCAAGCCACGTCCGCGACCAGCCGAAGGAACCGAAGAAGCCGGCGAGCGCATCGCCAAGCGGCTGGCACGCGCCGGGCTCGCCTCGCGCCGCGATGCCGAGGAACTGATCGCCGCCGGCCGCGTCAAGGTCAATGGCCGGGTGCTGGCCTCGCCGGCGTTTAACGTCATGCCCAATGACATCATCCATCTCGACGGCATGGAAATCCCGCCGATCGAACGCACGCGCCTGTTCCTGTTCCACAAGCCGGCCGGCGTCGTCACCACCAACCGCGACCCCGAAGGCCGCAAGACCGTCTTCGACGTGCTGCCGGCCGAGCTGCCGCGGCTGATGACCATCGGCCGGCTCGATATCAACACTGAAGGCCTGCTGCTGCTGACCAATGATGGCGGCCTGTCGCGCGTGCTCGAACTGCCGGCCACCGGCTGGCTGCGCCGCTACCGCGTGCGCGTCCACGGCAAGGTCGAGGAAAGCGCGCTCGCCGGCCTGCGCGAAGGCATTGCCGTCGACGGCGTTTTCTACGGCGCCATCGAAGCCAGCCTCGATCGCGAGCAGGGCTCCAATGCCTGGCTGACGATCGGCTTGCGCGAGGGCAAGAACCGTGAGGTCAAGAACATCCTCGGCGCGCTCGGCCTCGACGTCACGCGGCTGATCCGCATCTCCTACGGCCCGTTCCAGCTCGAGGATCTCCCCGAAGGTCATGTGCTGGAGATCAAGGGCCGAGTGCTGCGCGACCAGCTTGGCGAGCGCCTGGTCGAGGAATCCGGCGCCAATTTCGACGCCGAGATAACAAAACCGTTTTCCAACCAGCCCGTGCGGCGCACCGAAGTCCGCGAGGCCGAGCCCGAACGGCCGAAGTTTACGCGAGACGGCGAGCGACGGCCGATCGGCGAGGGCGGGCTGATCAAGAACCGCAAACGCCGGGAAGGCAGCCGCGACGAGGCGCTCGGCAAACTGTCGACGAGTCCCGACAGAGGCGAGAGAGCAGAAAAGAGCTTCGGCGATCGCGGTCCGCGACCGGAGCGTGGCGGCTTTGGCGATAAGCCGCGTGGAAGTTTCGGCGACAAGCCGCGCGGCGGATTCGGTGACAAGCCTCGCGGCGGCAAGAAATCCGAACGCGAGCAACGGCCGATCGAGCCGCCAGGCCAGCGCAAGGCCAATGTCTGGATGGCGCCGGGAGCCCGGCCGATCGGCAAGGGCAGGGCGGAGGCCGATGCGGCCAAGGCGGCCGAGAACAAAGCGCGCAAGGCCTCGTTCAAGCCGTCATATGGCAAGCCCGCCGACAAACCAGGCGGTGCGAAGCCATTCGGCAAGCCGCGTGGCGAGCGTCCAGGAGGCGCCGGTGGCGGTGAGCGGCCGCGCGGCGGCCCCAAGGGTCCCCGCACAAGATGAGAATCGTCGGCGGTGAGTTTCGCGGGCGTCCGCTGGCGACGCCCCGCAGCAGCGCTATCCGCCCGACGACCGACCGGACCCGCGAGGCCGTCTTCAACGTTCTGGCGCATCGCTTCGCCGGGCAAGTGGAGGGCGCGCGCGTGCTCGACCTGTTCGCCGGCACCGGCGCGCTTGGTTTGGAAGCCCTGTCGCGCGGGGCATCCTATGGCGTGTTCATCGAGGAATCGGCCGAAGGCCGGGGCCTGATCCGCGACAATGTCGAGGCCTTCGGCCTGACCGGACACACCAAGATCTTCCGCCGCGATGCAACCGGCCTTGGCGAGGCGGGCACGCTGGCGCCGTTCGGTCTCGTCTTTGCCGATCCGCCCTACGGCAAGGGCCTTGGCGAGCGCGCCCTGCGGTCCGCCAAGGATGGCGGCTGGCTGCGCCCCGGCGCGCTCTGTGTGGTCGAGGAGACGGCGGCGGTTCCCTTCGAGCCAGGCCCGGGCTTTTCCGTGCTCGATGAGCGCAACTATGGCGAGACCGTCATCCGCTTCATCGAGGCTGCCTGACAGGACCGCTTCAGCAGTGGCCTCTTTGCCGCCGCCTTTGCCGGCAAGATGACCAACAATTCACTTTGCTTGTCGCCAGCGCCTTGCCTATCGTCGCTGCATGAAAACCGGAGCCATCGATGACATCCAGGACTGAATGGCTGCGGCCGGCGCTGCTGGCGACCTCGCTGGCCTTGTTCATCGCCGGGCCTGTCCTGGCCGACAGTTCTGCGTCGCCCAAGACTCTGCCGGCCGAGTTCAAGGTCACGGACTTCCTGCTCGACAACGGCATGGAAGTGGTCGTCATTCCCGATCACCGCGCGCCGATCGTCACCCATATGGTCTGGTACAAGATCGGTAGCGCCGACGAGCCGCCGGGCAAATCCGGCATCGCCCATTTCTTCGAGCATCTGATGTTCAAGGCGACAGCTCATCACGCGGCCGGCGAGTTCGATCGCGCCGTCTCCGACATTGGCGGCTCCAACAACGCCTTCACCTCCTATGACTACACCGCTTTCCACGAGACGGTGGCCCCGTCGGATCTCGAGCTGATGATGAGCTTCGAAGCCGACCGCATGCGCAACCTCATCCTCACCGACGACGTCATCAAGACCGAGCGCGACGTGATCCTGGAGGAGCGCCGCTCGCGCATCGACAACAATCCGCAGGCCGTGCTCGACGAGGAGGTCGATGCCACACTGTGGCAGAACCAGCCATATCGCATTCCGGTCATCGGCTGGATGCAGGAGATGGAGCAGTTGAACCGCACCGACGCCGTCGCCTTCTACAACAAGTACTACCGGCCCAACAACGTCGTGCTGATCGTGGCCGGCGACGTCGAACCGGAAACGGTGAAGGCGCTGGCCGAGAAGACCTACGGCAAGGTGGCCCGCGGACCGGATCTGCCGCCGCGGGTGCGCCCGGTCGAACCGGAGCAGAATACCAGGCGCACCGTCACGCTCTCCGACGCCCGCGTCAGCGTGCCGAGTTTCTCGACGCAATGGGTCGTGCCTTCCTATCACACCGCCAAGCCGGGTGAGGCCGAAGCGCTCGATCTGCTCGCCGAGATTCTCGGCGGCGGCAACCGCAGCCGGCTTTACCAGGCGCTTGTCGTCAAGCAGGGCATCGCTTCCAGCGCCGGCGCTTACTTCCAGGGCACCATGCTCGACGACACCAATTTCACCGTCTATGGCGCGCCGCGCGGCGACGCCAAGCTGGCCGACGTCGAAGCCGCGGTCGATGCGGAGGTGGCGCGCATCGCCAGCGATGGCGTCACATCGGATGAGCTCGAAAAAGCCAAGGACCGCTATGTCAGGTCGATGATCTTTGCCCGCGACAAGCAGGATTCCATGGCCAACATCTATGGCTCGACGCTCGCCACCGGCGGCAATGTCCAGGACGTGCAGCAATGGCCGGATCGCATCCGCAAGGTCACAACCGACGAGGTCAAGGCCGTTGCCGCGCGCTATCTTGTGCCGGCCCGCTCGACGTCAGGCTATCTCTTGCCGCAGCAACAGGCGGGGAATTGATGATGATGAATGAGCATCTCCGCGCTTTCCCTTCTCTCACACGGAGAGAAGGGAAGGCCCTGCACGCCCTCGCGACCCTCTTCCTCTCCATCCTCTTCCTGGTCCTGCCGGCGCTTGCCGCCCGCGCCATGGAGATCCAGTCCGTCACCTCGCCGAAGGGCGTCACGGCTTGGCTGGTCGAGGACTATTCCGTGCCGGTTGTCGCCATCCGCCTCGTCTTCGGCGGCGGCTCGACTCAGGATCCGCCGGGCAAGGAAGGGCTGGCCAATCTGATGACCGGTCTGTTCGACGAAGGCGCCGGCACTCTCGATTCGGAAGCTTTCCAAATCAGGCTCGACGATGCCGGCGCCGAGATGAGCTTCGACGAGACCCGCGATGGCATCTACGGCTCCATGCGCATGCTGGCCGAACAGCGCGACGAAGCCTTCGACCTGTTGCGGCTGGCGGTCAACGAGCCGCGCTTCGACCAGGCGCCGATCGACCGCATCCGCGCCCAGGTCCTGTCCGGCATCATCGCCAACGAGAACGACCCAGACACGGTGGCGCAGAACCGATGGGCGCGCGCCGTCTATGGCGACCACCCCTATTCGCGCTCCGATCAGGGCACCAGGCAGAGCGTCGCCGCCATCACTCAGGCCGATCTCAAGGCCCTGCACAAGGCGGTATTCGCGCGCGGCGGCCTGCATGTCGCCGTGGTCGGCGCCATCGACGCCGAGACGCTGAAGAAGAAGCTGGACATGGTGTTCGGCGATCTGCCGCCGAACCAGGCGCTCGCCCCTGTCGGCGATATCGAGCCCAGGCTGGCGCAGCATATCGAGGTCAATTACGACCTGCCGCAGACCTCGCTGCAGCTCGCGTGGCCCGGCGTGAAGCGCACGTCGCCGGATTTCTTCCCGGCCGCGCTGATGAACGAAATCCTTGGCGGCGGCACCTTCACCTCGCGCCTGTTCCAAGAGGTGCGCGAAAAGCGCGGGCTGGCCTACAGCGTCAATTCCTCGCTGGTAAACCAGGACCACGCCGACGCACTGATCGTCACCACCGGAACGCGTTCCGACCGCGCCGCCGAGACGCTCGGCATCGTGCGCGACGTCGTCAAGCGGCTGGCCGAGGACGGCCCGACCGAGGCCGAACTGGCGGCGACCAAGAAATATCTGATCGGCGCCTATGCGATCAACAATCTGGATTCGTCGAGTTCCATCGCCGCGACGCTGGTCGAGCTGCAGCTCGACGATCTCGGCATCGACTACATGCAGCGCCGCAGCGGTTACATCAACGCGGTGACGTTGGATCAGGTCAAGGCGGCGGCGAAGAAGCTGCTGACGGCGGA
The DNA here is from genome assembly GCF_004794715.1 of Mesorhizobium sp. M8A.F.Ca.ET.207.01.1.1. Classification (NCBI taxonomy): domain Bacteria; kingdom Pseudomonadati; phylum Pseudomonadota; class Alphaproteobacteria; order Hyphomicrobiales; family Phyllobacteriaceae; genus Mesorhizobium; species Mesorhizobium sp. M8A.F.Ca.ET.207.01.1.1. The sequence goes on from NZ_SRUS01000001.1 coordinate 385,985, forward strand.
GCCGACCATCATGGTGATCGGGCCTCCACTGGCGGGAGCAGGCAAGGGATGAGCCCCACCTTTGGCATAGCTTTCGGCGGCGGCGGCGCGCGCGGCCTGGCGCATATCCATGTCATCGAGGCGCTGGACGAGCTTGGCATCAAGCCGGTGGCGATAGCCGGCTCGTCGATCGGCGCCATCATGGGCGCCGGCATGGCCGCCGGCATGACCGGCAAGGATATCCACGACTATGCCCGCTCGATCCTTGGCCGCCGCGCCGAGGTGGCGAGCCGCATGTGGCGGGCGCGGCCGGGCACGATCGCCGAGGCCATGCAAAATGGTATCCGCGTCAGCCAGTTCAATGTCGAACGCATCCTCAAGGCGTTTCTGCCCGAGGCCATTCCCGAAACCTTCGCCGAATTGAAAATCCCGCTGAAGGTGACGGCGACGGACTATTTCGGCCACAAGCTCGCTGTCTTCGACGACGGCGACCTGCACTCGGCCCTTGCCGCTTCGGCCGCCATTCCCGCCGTCTTCCGCCCGGTGACGCGCGACGGCAGGCTGCTGATCGACGGCGGCATCTACAACCCCGTGCCGTTCGACCTGATCGAGAAGGATGCCGACATCATCATCGGCGTCGACGTGGTCGGCGCGCCGGAAGAGGCCGACCGCAAACAGCCGACCTCAGTCGACCTGATGTTCGGCGCCACGCAGCTGATGATGCAGTCGATCATCGCCAACAAGCTGAAACAGTGCCAGCCCGACATACTGGTCCGCCCGGCGGTGTCCAAATACCGGGTGCTCGATTTCCTGAAGATCGACGCCTTGATGAACGAGACGGCGGACATCAAGGATCGGCTGAAGCGGGAGGTGGAGGCCGCAGTTGAACAGCGCTCCGCCAAAGCGAAAAAAAGAAGGGTTGCAGCCAAAGCGTGATCGCTATCAGCGACTACGTCTGCAAGACCGTGAGGGTTGTTTGTGCCGCCTCGGCGGTGAAGCAGTGCCGAGGGCTTACCCTCAGTCCTTCGCCCGCTCCACATAGGACCCGTCGGCGGTCATCACCACCACGCGGGTGCCAGGCGCGATGTGCGGCGGCACGGTGGTGCGCACGCCGTTGGAAAGCACGGCCGGCTTGTAGGAGGACGACGCCGTCTGGCCCTTGGTCGTCGGCTCGGTGTCGACCACTTCGAAGGTGGCGCGCTGCGGCAGCACCAGGGCGATCGCGATGCCGTTGAACTGCGACACCTGCACCGGCATGCCTTCCTGCAGATAGGGGGCTGCGTCGCCGACCACGGCTTCCGTCACCGCCACCTGGTCGTAGGTTTCCGGGTTCATGAAGTGATAGCCTTCGCCGTCGGCGTAGAGGAAGGTGTGCTCGCGCTCCTCGACATAGGCACGCTCCACCTGCTCGGTGGTGCGGTAGCGCTCCGACACCTTCACCCCGTCGCCGATGCGCCGCATGTCGAGCTGGGTCACGGGCGTGCCCTTGCCTGGGTGAATGTTTTCGGCAAAGAGGATCACATAAAGCTTGCCGTCCTTGTCGACGACATTGCCTTTGCGGAGCGAACTGGCGATGACTTTCACCACGGTTTTAAATCCTGCAAGAGTTGACTGGCGTTTGCCGGCTTGTGCGGCGCTGGATGGGGGCCTAGCGCATCTTGGCGCGAACCGCCAGCCCCCCAATGCGAACTGGCATGGGGCGAACTGGCATGGGGCGAACTGGCATGCGGGCGAACTGGCATGGGGCGAACTGGCATGCGGGCGAACTGCATGGGGGGCGAACTGACATGGGGCGCACCGCCATGCCTTCAATCCGCTCATGACCGCCGCGTCGCCCTGGTGGACGCCGCATGTCCACGCCGATCGCCGCCCGCGCCTTATGCTGCGCAACAAGCTGACGGCGGCCTTGCGCGACTGGTTCGCCGGTAACGACTTCATCGAGGTGGAGACGGCGGCGCTGCAGGTCTCGCCCGGCAACGAGGCACATCTGGCGGCTTTCGCCACGGAAGCGGTAGGGCCGGATGGCGTCCGCTCGCCGCTTTATCTCCACACCTCGCCGGAATTCGCCTGCAAGAAACTGCTTGCCGCGGGGGAGCAGCGCATTTTCAGCCTGGGTCCGGTCTACCGCAACCGCGAGCGCGGTCCTTTGCACCATCCCGAATTCACCATGCTCGAATGGTACCGGGTGGGCGAAACCTACGAAAGCCTGATGCGCGACTGCGCCGATCTGCTGGCGCTGGCCGCGACACGGGCAGGGGCCACGCGCTTTTCCTTCCGTGGCCGCGATTGCGATCCGTTCGCCAAACCGGAGCGGCTGACCGTGGCGGACGCCTTCAGCCACCATGCCGGCATCGATCTGCTGGCCACGGTCGCCGTCGACGGCGGCACGGACCGGGACGCGCTTCATGCCGCGCTGGTCCAAGCCGGCCTGCGCACAGCGCCCGACGACACCTGGGCGGATTTGTTCAGCCGCGTGATGGTGGAAAAGATCGAGCCGTTCCTCGGGCAGGGGCGGGCGACCATCCTGTGCGAATATCCGGTCGCCGAGGCGGCGCTCGCCCGTCCGAGCCCCGGGGATCCACGCGTCGCCGAACGGTTCGAACTCTATTGCTGCGGTGTCGAGCTCGCCAACGGCTTTGGCGAGTTGACCGACGCGGCCGAGCAGCGCCGGCGCTTTATCATCGAGATGGACGAGAAGGAGCGCATCTATGGCGAGCGCTACCCGCTGGACGAGGATTTCCTGGCTGCCCTTGCCATCATGCCGCAGGCCAGCGGCATCGCGCTCGGCTTCGACCGCCTGGCGATGCTGGCGACCGGCGCGCAGAAGATCGAGGACGTTATCTGGACACCCGTCGCGGCATCTTGAACGAGAGCCGCTACCAGGCTCTCTTTTCAATGCGCGAAAACCTGCTCCAGTGAGCGAAAACCCTTGAATTCCAGGGCGTTGCCTGATGGGTCGCGAATAAACAGCGTCGCCTGTTCGCCGGGCTCGCCCTGGAAGCGGACCATTGGCCGCTCCAGCCAGTCTATGTCGTCGCGCGCTTCCAGCCGCGTCGCCAGGCGCTGCCAGTCATCCATCAAGAGGACAGCGCCGAAATGCGGAATCGGCACCAAAATGCCGTCGACCTTGCCGTCACTGGCGGCTTGCGCGGCCTGCGGCCGCAGATGCGCCGACATCTGGTGGCCATAAAGGTCGAAATCGACCCAGGTCGCCGACGAGCGGCCGATCGCGCAGCCCAGCACCTCGCCATAGAAAGTTCGCGTTTCATCGAGATCACGAACCGGAAAGGCAAGATGGAAAGGCGTCATGGCGAAGGCTCCAGATAGGCAAAAACTGCGGCGTCCGCTCCTGGCGGGCGCTTCGATGGCGATTTGGTCGCGACATCCTGATTGCCCTTCTGCCATTGCACAAGCGGCATTGGAACAATAGATGGTGCGGCAGCACCTGCCTTCCGGACAGGCTGAAGAAACAGGATCAAGTGCATGACCGACAAGCTCGACGCCGCGAAATTGACGGACCGCGTCGCGGCCCTGGTCGAGGCCGCCAAACGCGCTGGCGCCGATGCCGCGGACGCCGTCGCGGTGCGTGGCCGCTCGACCGGTGTTTCGGTGCGGCTTGGCAAGGTCGAAAACACCGAAGCATCCGAGGGCGACGATGTTTGGCTGCGGGTCTTCGTCGGCCAGCGTGTGGCCAGCGTATCGGCCACCGCCGCGTCCGATCCGAAGGCGCTTGCCGAGCGTGCCGTTGCCATGGCCAAGGTGTCTCCCGAGGATCCCTACCAGGGTCTTGCCGACCCTGCGCTGCTCGCCAGGCAGACGCGCGACCTGGACCTGTTCGACGCGACCGAAGTGTCGGCCGACCAGTTGAAGGAAGCGGCCCTTGCGGCCGAAGCGGCGGCTCTCGCCGTCAAGGGCGTGACCAATTCGTCCGGCAGCAATGCCAGCGCCGGGCTGGGCGGGATGGTTCTGGCCACCTCGCACGGCTTTCTCGGCCAGTATGTCGCCTCGCGCTTTTCGCGCTCGGCCAGCGTCATTGCCGGCGAGGGCACCGGCATGGAGCGCGACTATGAATTCTCCTCGCGCCAGCATTTTGCCGATCTCGACGCGCCCGAGGATATCGGCCGCATGGCCGGCGAACGGGCCGTGCGTCGTCTTGGCGCGCGCAAGGCGGCGACCGGACCGGTCGACGTGGTGTTCGACCCGCGCGTCGCGCGCGGCATTGCCGGCCATATCGCCGGCGCCATCAACGGTGCTTCCGTTGCGCGAAAAACCTCGTTCCTGCGCGACATGATGGGCAAGCAGGTGGCCGCTGCCGCCATCACCGTCACCGACGAGCCGTTGCGGCGCCGTGGCCAGGCCTCGCGTCCATTCGATGGCGAAGGCGTCGAGGGCGAGAGGCTCCTGATGATTGAAAAGGGTGTCCTCAACCACTGGTTCCTGTCGACGTCGGCGGCGCGGGAGCTCGGCCTTGTCACCAACGGTCGCGGCGCGCGCGGCGGCTCCTCCGTCTCGCCGTCGTCGACGAACCTTGCCATCGAGGCGGGCGAGCGCTCGCCGGAGGATTTGATCGGCTCGCTCAAGACCGGCTTCTACGTCACCGAAGTGTTCGGCCAAGGCGTGGACATGCTCACCGGCGAATACAGTCGCGGCGCCTCGGGCTTCTGGATCGAAAATGGCGCGCTCGCCTATCCGGTCGCCGAAGTCACCATCGCCTCGAACCTGAAGACGATGTTCCTCAACATGGTGCCGGCCAATGACCTCGACCGCAATTTCGGCACCGCGGCCCCGACGCTCCTGATAGAAGGCATGACCCTTGCCGGAGCATGACCTGACCACTGCCGGTGCCGATCAGGACTTGCCGCTGCTGCGTGACGCCGCCCGCGAGGCCGGTCTTATCGCCATGCGCTACTTCGGCAACAATCCGCAGGTCTGGATGAAGGGCGGCACCTCGCCGGTCAGCGAAGCTGATCATGCCGCCGATGCGTACCTGCGCCAGACGCTGCTTGCGGCACGGCCGGATTATGGCTGGCTGTCGGAAGAGACGGCCGACGATCCGGCACGGCTTTCGGCGCGCCGCACCTTCGTTGTCGACCCGATCGACGGCACGCGCGGCTTCCTCGAAGGCCAGCGGACATGGTGCGTCAGCGTTGCCGTCGTCGAGAATGGCCGCACGCTCGCCGGGGTGCTCGAATGTCCGGCGATGGATGAGACCTACTCGGCGCTGCCCGCTCAGGGCGCCTTCCGCAACGACAAGCGCATCGCGGTGCGCAAGCCTGGGGACAAGGCTGAAATTTCAGGATTGAAGCAGTTGATCGACCTGGTGCCTGCCGCCTGGCAGCAGCGGCTGCAGCGGGCACCCTACATCCCCTCGCTCGCCTACCGCCTGGCGATGATCGCCAACGGGACGCTCGACGCAACGTTCGTCAAGCCGAACGCGCATGACTGGGACATCGCAGCCGCCGATCTCATTCTGCGCGAGGCGGGCGGCCAGCTGCTGGATCCGAATGGCCGGGCGCCGCTCTACGCCGGCGAGGTGATCCGCCACGGCGCGCTCGCAGCCGGCAGCGGGGACCTGCTGGCGGTGCTTGTCGATGTCATCGCCGGGCTGGATGCCTGAAAGCGTTTTCGAAGGTTCCAAAGTCGGCGGCTTTGGTCTAGACCTGTCACAAACTCACGATATGTGAAGGACCGACATGGCCGCGGAAGACGGAAAGAAACAGCTTTTGCATCTGGTGTTCGGCGGCGAACTCAAGAAGCTTGGCGGTACCGAGTTCAGGGATCTCGACGCGCTCGACATCGTCGGCGTCTATCCCGACTATCAATCCGCGCACACTGCGTGGAAAGCCAAGGCGCAAGCCAGCGTGGACAATGCTCATATGCGTTATTTCGTCGTTCATCTGCACCGCCTGCTGGATCCTGATAGCAAGGCCGCCGGTTGACCTCGATGGAGCATGATCTGGCGAAACAGCCAGCCAGCGAGGCCGCGCCCACGGGCAGGGGCGGCAGCCGCACGACCAAAGCCTTCTGGCGCCGCATTCGCGAGCCGCTCGCGCAGTCTCGATTCGTCAAGAACGCCATTGCCAGCCTGCTCGCGCAGTTCGTGCGGCTGGTTCGCCTGACCAGCCCCCTGGTCGCCGGATCGGCGCGCTTTTCGGGCGGCGCCTACGCCGAGTTCGAGCCGGGTATCATTGCTCTGTGGCATGGCCAGCATCTTTTGACACCGGCCTATTACCCCAAGCGCAAACCCCTGGTTGCCATGGTGTCGCGCAGCGCTGATGCCGAACTCAACGCGCTGATGCTGGAGAAGTTCGGCATCGAGGCGGTGCGCGGTTCGGGTGGGCGTGACAATGCCAGGCATCTGGACAAGGGTGGGGCCAAGGCGCTGATCGCCCTCAAAAAGTCGCTCACCGCAGGCAAGAACGTTGCCATGATCGCAGACATTCCCCACGGTACCCCGCGCGATGCAGGGCTCGGTATCGTTCTCCTGGCTCGCCTCTCCGGCCGGCCGCTCCTGCCCGTCGCCATAGCCACCAGCCGCCGCAAGGTGCTGGAAAAGAGCTGGGACAAGACCACCATCAACCTGCCCTTCGGCCGCTCCGCCGTGAGCATCGGCGCGCCGATCTTCGTGGCGGCGGATGCCGACGACGCCGAAATGGAACGCAAGCGCTTGGAAGTGACGGCCGCCCTCAACGCCGCGACCGCCGAGGCCTACCGTCTCGTGGACGGTCCTCGATGAGCGGCCGCTGGGCCCGCACCATGCTGTCGGCATATCGATTTGCCGGCGCGGCCGCCTATCCGCTGGTCGGACCCTATGTCGCCTGGCGCACTTCGCGCGGCAAGGAAGACCGCAACCGCCGCCGCGAGCGCTACGGCGTCGCCGGCCGGCCGCGCCCCGAGGGGCCGGTGATCTGGATCCATGCCGCGAGCGTCGGCGAGACCTTGGCCGTCGTGCCGCTGGTCGAAAGCATCCTCGACTACGGCGTCAACATCGTGCTGACGACCGGCACGGTAACCTCCGCCCAGGTCGTCGACGAGCGGCTCGGCGACCGCATCATCCACCAATATGTGCCGCTCGATCTGAAGCCGGCGGTCAGCCGCTTCCTCGATCACTGGAAACCGGATCTGGCGATCATCGCCGAATCCGAGATCTGGCCGATGACCATCCTCGAACTCGGTGCTCGCCACGTGCCGCAGGTGCTGGTCAATGGCAGGCTCTCCGATCGCTCGTTCACGTCGTGGAAGAAGCGGGCCAACATCGCCGAGGCGCTGTTCGAGAATCTGGCCCATGTCGTTGCCCAGTCCGACGTCGACGGCGAGCGGTTTCGCGCGCTCGGCGCCCGGCCGGTCACGGTGTCGGGCAACCTCAAGGTCGACACCAACCCGCCTCCGGTCGACGATCGCGCGCTCGGCATTTTGCAGCGGCAGATCGGCGATCGGCCGACCTGGGCGGCGATCTCGACCCATGATGGCGAGGAAGTGGTCGCGGCGGAAGTCCACGCGACGCTGCACAAGCGTCACCACGGCCTTTTGACGATCGTCGTTCCGCGTCACCCCGATCGGGCCGAAGCCCTTGCCGCGCAGATTTCCGGCATGGGGCTGAAGGTCGCGCGGCGCAGCAAGGGCGACCGTATCGGACCCGACACGGATATCCTGCTTGGTGATACGATCGGCGAAATGGGCTTGTACCTCCGCTTGACCGAAATCGCTTTCGTCGGCCGCTCGCTGACCTCCGAAGGCGGCCAGAATCCGCTCGAGCCGGCCATGCTCGACACCGCCGTTTTGGCCGGGCGCAACGTGCAGAATTTTCGCGAGGCCTATCAGCGCCTGCTCGACAGCGGCGGCGCCAAGCTGGTGCGCGACCGCGACATGCTGGCTGGCGCCGTCAATTTCCTCCTGACCAACGAAGTGGCGCGCCACGAGATGATGGCGGCGGGGATCGCGACCGTCGACGAGATGCGCGGCGCACTGGCACGTACGCTCAAATCGCTCGAACCATATATCCAGCCGCTGGTGGTCAAGGCGCGCCTGAAAGGCGCGAACGGGCGTTAGCGTGGCCACCGAGGCACCGCCATTCTGGTGGGAAGAGCCGGACTGGAAGGTCCTGGCGCTGTCCCCGCTGTCGGCTGTCTACGCGCTGGCCGCTGGCCGCGGCATGCGCAGGGCCCGGCGCGAGAAGATCGACGCGCCGGTTTTGTGCGTCGGCAATTTCACCGTTGGCGGCACCGGCAAGACGCCGGTGGCGATCGCGCTCGCCCAACAGGCCAGGCGCATGCAGCTGAAGCCCGGTTTCCTGTCGCGCGGCCATGGCGGCTCTTTCGCCGAGCCGCATGTCGTGGATGCCGATCACGACAGCGCCAGGCATGTCGGCGACGAGCCGCTGCTGCTGGCCGAACACGCGCCGGTGGCGGTGACGCCCAATCGAGCCGCCGGCGCCCGGCTGCTGCTCGAAAAACACGGTTGCGATTTCCTGATCATGGACGACGGCTTCCAGAGCGCGCGCATCCATATCGATTATGCGCTGGTCGTCGTCGATGCCCGCTACGGGATCGGCAATGGCCGCGTCATCCCGGGCGGTCCGCTCAGGGCCAAGATCGTCGACCAACTGGTCTTCACCAGCGGGCTGTTGAAGATGGGCGAGGGCACCGCTGCCGATGCCGTGGTCCGCCGGGCGGCGCGTGCCGGCCGGCCGATCTTCGAGGCCCACACCGAGCCGAGCAGCAAGGCTGGGCTTGCCGGAAGGCGGTTTCTGGCCTTTGCCGGTATCGGTCATCCCGAAAAGTTCTTCGACACGGTACGCGAGGCCGGCGGCGAAGTGATCCTGTCCAGGCCCTTTCCGGATCATCACTTCTACGCCGAGGACGAGCTCGCCGAACTGGCCGCGACGGCGCGGACCGAAGGCCTAGGGCTGATCACCACCGCCAAGGACGCCGCCCGGTTGCGCCACGGCGCCCCGCGGGATTTTCTCGACCGTCTCGACGTGCTGGAAATCGACACCGTGTTCGAGCTTGATCACGTGCCCGAACGCATCATCGAGGAGACGCTCGATGCCTGGCGGCAGCGCAAGCTGAAAGGCTAGCCCCGTTTGCGCAACTCCGGGTGCATCTCGATTTCGCGGCGCAGCGAGGCAGTGGCGTTCACATAAGGCTCCTGCCTGGCGACGCTCCAGTATTTCAGCTCGTCCAATGGGATGTTTTCGCCCGTCACCGCGCAGCGCACGAACGAGCCGGGGCTGGTGACCTGGAAATCGCCATCGAGGTAGCGGATGCGGGCTTCCTTGCCGCCGGGGCCTTCGAAACGGTTCATCATGCAATGGCACTTGAGTTCATCGGGATTCAATCGCCATAAATCGTGGGCAAGGTCAAGCTTGGCGCAATGCTCATGTAATATTGCCCTATGGCACAATGGTTGTCAGGAAGCGCCATGGACATCGCCAATGCAAGCATGCCGTCTTTGCTGAGAGAAGCGCTCACGCCCCAGCCGGTGCCTTCGCCCAAGGCCGATCCAGCGACCGCGGCGCTGGTCAAGGTGCTCGTCCAGCCGCCGGCGCCCGCTATGGTGCAATCGGCGCAGTTCGCCACCCAGGCGCTGCAAAGCTCGCTGCCGCGACCGGCCGCTCAAACCTCGCAACGCCTGTCGTCCTCCGAGATCGAGGATGCTTACCGGGCCGTCATGGAATCTGACGCCACCCACCATGCACCGGCCCGAGCCTCGGCGGGTGGGGCAGGGGCGGATACCGATCAGGCTTCGCGCGGCTTCACCCCGCCGAAGACGACGGCCACTGACAGCACACCCAAACTGGCGGCGGCGCCGGCCCTGTCCACATTTTCGCCGGCCGTCGCTTCCGCAGCGGTCCTGGTCGCGGCCAATGCCAACGCACCGCAACCGCGCGGCGCCTCCGTCCGTCCTGTTGGCCATGCTCCACGATCCGAGCCAGCTCCGTTGTCGCTGTGGACGATATCGATTGTGACGGCCATCGTCTCGGCCGTGACCACCATGATCGTGCTTTTGCTATTCCGTTAAGCAGGGTTCACGCGATTTCCGACAGGGAACCGCCACGCATTTTCCTGGGAGTTGCACTGGCCTGCATGTCCTGAGAGCGGGCCGGCGATGGCCGGATGCCTTCGAGCCTAATCGTCATCCTGCAGGAAAGCTTCCAGCCTTGCCGAAGCAAGCCCGGCCTGTTCGGCAATGCGCCTGGCGAGATCGGCGGCGGCCGCGCGCGGCCGGCCGACCGGACGATCCAGCCAGTAGGAAACCGGATTGAGCGTGGTGCGATCGTCGACGGCGACGAGGCGCCCCGATTCTATCTGGTGCTCGGTGAGCGGCGGCCGGGCTAGCGCGATGCCGAGGCCATGGGCTGCTGCATCGAGTACCAGATTGTAGTCCTCGAAGCGGCGGTCCTGCGGGCGCGGCCGGTAGTCCACGTCCTGCGCGGCGAACCAGGCACGCCAGCCCGACGCGTCGGAATCGTTGATCAGCGGGAATTTGAGCAGCCGGGCCGGGTCACCACCGCCGATCTCCCGTGCAAGGTCTGGCGAGGCGATCGGGAAGAGATGTTCCTCGAACAGTTGCACCGAGACGCGGCCCGGGATGCGGCCGCGACCGCAGCGGACCGAAAGATCGATGCCTTCGTCGGCGAGATCGGCCTGACGGTTGTCGACGTCGAGCACGATGCGCAGGCGGGTAGGGTCGTTTTCCAGCGTTGCCATGCGCGGCATCAGCCATAGGCCGCTCACCGATGGAATGGAGGCCAGACGCACCACCGCGGTGCCACGCGGCTCCACCCAGCGGTCCGAATCGACCGAGATCAGGGCGAAAGCTTCGGTGGTCCTGAGATGCAGGCGATTGCCTTCGTTGGTCAGCGTCACGCCGCGCGCGCCGCGTTCGAACACCTTCAGACCAAGCCAGTCCTCGAGCTTGGCGATCTGCCGGCTGACGGCGCCATGGGTAAGGTTGAGCTTTTCAGCGGCGGCCGAAAAGCTTCCCGTGCGCGCCGCGGCGTCGAAGGCGCGCAATGTCTCCAGCGGCAGCATAGTGTTCGAGCTGTGATCCATGCTCACAGGTGACCCTCGATTTGGTCGTTTGTCAATCGACCCGGAAAGGCGTTTTCTGCTCTCGAAACTCGAAGATTCCGAGGGCACAGAGATGAGCACGACGACAGGCACGTTGAATTCGACACAGCGGATGGACACCACGGCCGCCATCGCCGTGGCGCTGACGGTGATCGGCTGGGCTTCCGCCTTCCCGGCGATCCGTGCCGGACTCGCCACCTTCCAGCCGCTGGAGCTTGGCGCCCTGCGCTTTGCTATCGCCGCCGTGCCGGCGGCGATCTACCTTGCCGTCAAGCGCCCGGCACTGCCCCGGATCGGTGATTTGTGGCGCCTCGCCTTCGGCGGCGCCATCTTCGTCGCGCTCTACACCGCGATGCTCAATTTCGGCGAACTGACCGTCTCGGCTGGAGCCGCCGGCTTCATTATCAATGTCAGCCCTATCTTCACTGCCATCATGGCGATGGCGCTGCTTGGCGAGCGTTTCTCCGGCATAGCCTGGATCGGTACGGTCATTTCCTTCGCCGGCATCGGCATCATTGCCATCGCCGACGGGCATGGCCTGCATTTCAATGCCGGCGCGCTGCTGGTGCTCGGCTCGGCACTCTGCTCGGCCGTCAACACCATCGTCCAGAAACCGCTGTTTGCCCACCATCATCCGCTGACCATCGCGGCGTCCAACATGGTGCTCGGCGCGCTCTGCCTGGCGCCCTTCCTGCCCGCCGCTCTCCAGCAAGCCGCCGTCGCCAACACCGCCGGCCTCGGCGCCGTCATCTATCTCGGCATCGTGCCAAGCCTGATCGCCTATGCGGCCTGGGCGACCGCGCTGTCGCGCCTGCCCGCGGCGCGTGCTTCGAACTTCTTGTACCTGGTCTCGCCGATGTCGGCGCTGATCGGCTTCTTCTGGCTGGGCGAAGTGCCGACGCTGCTCGGCATCCTCGGCGGCGCGCTGGCGCTCGGCGGCGTTATCGTGGTGAATTTGAAACGCTAAATCAAAAGGTTGCGGTCTTTCCCTGACTCGTATCAAGAACCGCGGATTTCATCGCCAGTTGACGGCCGCCCCAACGCAAGGCAACCGTCACGTGGTCTTGGCGGATTGTCATCGCGGAGCGCAGCGAGGTTGGGATGGGAAGACGTTTTATCTCAACGGTCGTTTGCTTGTTGCTGCTCAACGCAAAAGCCGTTGCGGGTTGGTATCACGTGGAAAACTACGAGGGTTTCCTCGGGTCGTCTCCTATCCATTTCTCCATACAGACATATGACAGCTTGGGCAGCGCGCCAAGGGTCGATGGAAGCTACTTCTACGACGCGAAGCAAATCCCGATTGCGCTTTATGGCATCGTCAGCGGTACCAGGTTCGTACTGTGCGAGATTTCAGACGATAAGGAGCTTTATCGGATAATGGTGCAGGGACCGAGACCCCCTGTCGACACCACGAGGTGCCCGTTCTCCCTTGACCTCAATGAAGGCGTTGCGACAGGAAGCTGGAGCAAGGGCACGGATAGATATCCCGTCACCCTCAAGAAAATTGCGAGCCTGGATGACACCGGCGAGGGAAAGATCGACGGCACCGTCGAGATTCCGTTCTGGGCGCAGACAGCCACCGACAGGTTCTCGGGAGTTTACACGAATACCAGCGCCGGCCTTTGCATGGAAAAAATGCAGGTCATCAAAAAGAGCAGCCGCAAGGTTGTCCAGGAAATTGCCTTCGCCGATGACGACGCTTGCAGTGCCGGCATGCTGATGACGACCATCTACATGAACGTCGAGAAATGGGTGGAGCGAGGCAAGGACATTATTTCCGTGAATTTTCGAGGCGGCGGCGCCGGAACCGCGGTCGATTACGTCTTCAATTCACGGACAAGGAAATATCAGCAGAGCAAGTGAGGACTGGGCCGTTGAAACCGGTTCACCGCCGCCCGAACAGCCGCTCGATGTCCGCCAGCTTGAGTTCGATATAGGTCGGCCGGCCGTGGTTGCAGGTGCCCGAGCCGGGCGTCGCCTCCATCTGGCGCAGCAGCGCGTTCATCTCCTCGGCCTTGAGCAGCCGGCCGGAGCGCACCGAGCCGTGGCAGGCCATGGTGGCCGCGATCGTGTCCAGCCGTTCCTTGAGTGTCTCGACCGTATCGTTGTCGGCGATTTCGTCGGCGAGGTCGCGCACCAGTTGACCGACATTGGTTTCGCCCAGCATCGACGGCGTCTCGCGAACGGCAACCGCGCCCGGGCCGAAACGCTCGATGCCGAGGCCGAAGCGGGCGAGTGTTTCGGAATGCATGGCGAGGCGCTCGGCGTCCTCTTCCGGCAGGTCGATGATCTCGGGCAGAAGCAGCATCTGCGAGGGCACCGGCCGCGAGTGGAGGGCGTTCTTCAGCGCCTCGTAAACCAGCCGTTCATGCGCCGCGTGCTGGTCGACGATGACGAGTGAATCCCTGGTCTGGGCGACGATGTAGTTCTCGTGCACCTGGGCGCGTGCCGCACCCAGCACCGCGCCGAGCAGCGTCTCGGTTGCCTCATTCTGCCCCGCACGCGCATCGGCGCTGGCGAGCGGGCCGGCATCGAATGCCGCCTGGTCGCTCTCGCCGAAGCCGCCGGTTCTTGCGTTGCCGCGTTCAAAGCCTGCGCCTGCGAATTGCATGTCGAGCGGCCGCTGCGGCGAGCGCGAAGGGTCGAAGCCCGTGGGGCCGGACGCATGGAAAGCCGCTTCGTAGCTGCGATGGCCATTTGTCGGGCCACCGTGATCATAAGATGCGGCGCCCGGACGGAACGCAGCCATCATGCCGGCTGCACCCGTGGTGGCGGAGCGGATGCCGGCCTCGGCCAACGCCTGCCGGATCGCGCCGACGATCAGCCCGCGCACGAGACCCGGATCACGGAAGCGGACATCGGCCTTGGCCGGATGGACATTGACGTCGACGATGGCCGGGTCGAGCGAAAGAAACAGCACGGTCACGGCGTGGCGGTCGCGCGGCAGGACATCGGCGAATGCGCCGCGAATGGCGCCGGCGATCAGCTTGTCGCGCACCGGCCTGCCATTGACATAGGCATATTGCTGCAGCGCGTTGGCGCGGGTGAAGGACGGGATCGACACATGGCCGGTCAGATGCACGCCTTCGCGCATCGCGTCGATGGCAATGGAATTGTCGGGAAAGTCGGCGCCCATCACCTGCGCGACACGACGCAGGCTGCCGTCCGCGCTGTCCTCGGTCGCCGGCAGGTCCAGCGTCGTGCGGTCGGATCCGGCCAGCGTGAAACGCACCGTGGGGAAGGCGATGGCGATGCGCTTGACGATGTCGCTGATGGCCGAGCTCTCGGCGCGTTCGCCTTTCATGAATTTCAGCCGCGCCGGCGTGGCGAAGAACAGGTCGCGCACCTCGACCGTGGTGCCTCGATTGGCGGCCGCCGGCTTGACCGGCAGGACGCGGCCGCCGTCGATGCCGATCTCGGCGGCGCTGTCGCCCGAAGCGGTGCGCGAGCGGATCGACAGTCGCGACACCGAGCCGATCGACGGCAATGCTTCGCCGCGAAAGCCGAGCGAACGGATGTCATGGATATCCTCGGCGAGCTTGGAGGTGCAATGGCGCGCGATGGCCAGCGCCAGTTCCTGTTCGGGAATGCCGAAGCCGTCATCGGTGACTCGGATCAGGTTCAGCCCGCCGCCCGCTGTGACGACCTCTACCTTGCTTGCACCGGCATCGAGCGCGTTCTCGACCAGTTCCTTGACCACGCTCGCCGGACGCTCGATGACTTCGCCGGCGGCGATCTGGTTGATCATCGTTTCGGAAAGCTGGCGGATGGGCATGACGATAGTATAGGCGGATTCGTGTCGTGCGGGCGAGGGCGAACTGCGGCCGAAACGGTGAAACGACTTCACGCCTGCGCCAGCAGCCAATCCCTTACCTTGCGCGCATTGTCGCTGAGCTCGCGGTTCTTCGGCCAGATGACGTAGAATGCCGTGCCTGTCTTCATAACGTGGTCGGTGACCGGCACAAGCAGCCCCGTCGACAGCAGCCGCTCGACAAGGTGGCGCCAGCCGAGCGCGATGCCTTGCCCTTCCATGACGGCCTGGATCACAATCGCATAATCATTGATGCGCAAGCCACGCTCGGCATTGCGGAGACTGGCTCCGGCCGACTGGAACCATTCGTCCCAGTTCGGGGCCTCGCGATATGGCTCCTCCAGATGAATGAGGCGGTGTGTCGCTAGTTGTTCCACGGTCTCGGGCCTGCCGAATTTCGCCAGATAGCTGGGGCCGGCGACCGGGAAGATCTCTTCGTCCGAGAGCGACAGCGAATGATAATCCGGCCAGTCGCGCGGCACGCCGCCGCGCACCCCGAGCGGAATCCCCTCGGCGATGATGTCGAGGTCGCGATCGGCGGTCTGGATGCGCAGATCGACGCCCGGCAGTTCGTCGCGGAACTGCTGCAGGCGCGGCATCATCCAGAACGAGCCGAAGGCGGTCGAGGCAGCTAAAGTCACATGGCCGCCGGTCGCCTGCAGGCGAAGGTCCTCCGCGGATTTGCGGATATGCGACAGGCCGAGCGACACATCGGCATGGAAGCGCTCGCCGGCCTCCGTCAGGAGCACCTGGCGATGGCGGCGCTGGAAGAGCTGGGCGCCGAGCTGTTCTTCCAGCCCGCGCACCGCATAGGAAACGGCGGCCTGGGTCATGCCGAGCTCGCGCCCGGCGGCGGTGAAACTCGACAACCGGCCTGCCGCCTCGAAGACGATCAGGCTGCCGGCGGAGGGCAACAGATGGCGCAGGCTTCGCATAAGCACAGCTTATACAAGAGATCAGGATTTTCCAGCGTCACATCTATATTTCGCCTCGCTAAGTTGACCGGGATCGAAGGGATGGAGGCTCCATGAACGCACCGGCCGCTGAATTGACCGAACAGACCCACCGCCGTGGCGGCGGCCGTCTCGGGCGCAAGGCGCTCCGCAGCGTACCCATTGCCTCCTTTCCGACCCTGGTACGGCAGATTCCCGTCTATCAGATGGTTCCGGACGAGGCGGTGGAACTGATCCATGAGGAGTCGCTTTCGATCCTGGAAGAGGTCGGCTGCGAATTCCGCGACGACGAGGCCATTGCCTTATGGAAGGCGGCCGGCGCCGACGTCCGGGAAACGCGGGTCCGTATCGATCGCGCGCTGCTGATGGAACTCGTCGCCAAGGTTCCCTCCGAGTTCACGCTGAACGCGCGCAATCCCGAGCGCACCGTGCGCGTCGGAGGCAAGAATTCGATCTTCGCGCCGATGTATGGCGCGCCTTATGTGCGCGACCTCGACAACAACAGGCGCTACGGCACGCTCGCCGACCTCAACAATTTCCACAAGCTCGCCTACATGGCCCCGGCGCTGCACTCGTCGAGCTCGATCATCTGCGAGCCGATGGAAATTGCCGTGCCCAAGCGGCACCTGCACATCATCCATTCGGCGCTGAAATATTCCGACAAGCCGTTCATGGGCATCGTGACCTCCAAGGAGCGGGCGGAAGATACGATGGCGATGGCCGGCATCGTGTTCGGCGAGGAGTTCGTCCGCGACAATCCGGTGCTGGTGGCCATCACCAACTGTAATTCGCCGCTGGTCTGGGACGCCACCATGCTGGACGCCATGAGGGTGTATGCGCGCCACAACCAGCCGCTGATCCTGGCGCCCTTCGCGCTCTGTGGCGCCTCGACCTCGGCGTCCGCCGTCGGCGCGGTCGCGCAGGTCAATGCCGAGGCGCTTGCCGGAGTCGCCTTCACCCAGCTCATCCGTCCGGGCTCGCCCCAGATCTACGGCCAGTTCATGGTCACGGTCGACATGAAGACCGGCGCTCCCATGGGCGGCACGCCAGAGGCCGCCCAGATGATGTATCTGATGGGGGCGCTGGCGCGGAAATACAAACTGCCGTGGCGCACGTCCGGCTTCCATGTCGGCTCGAAGCTCAACGACGCCCAGGCGGGTTACGAAGCGAACATGCTGATGCATGCCGCCATTCTCTCCGGCGCCAATTATATCTGGCACTCGGCAGGATGGCTGGAAGCGGGTCTCACCTGCGGCTATTCAAAATTCGCCACCGACTGCGAACAGCTTGTCGGCTGGTACAAATATGCGGGCGGGCTGCCGTTCGACGATTTCAAGGAGGCCATGGCGGCAATCCGTGAGGTGGGGCCGCAGGGCCATTTCCTCGGCACCCAGCACACGCTCGACCATTTCGAGTCTGCGTTCTTCATGCCCAGTATCATGGACTTCAATTCGTTCGAACAGTGGAAGGCCGAGGGAGCAAAGGACCATGACACGCGCGGCCGCGAGAAAGCGCGCAACATGCTGGCCGACTATGAGGAGCCGAAACTCGATGAGGGCATTGCCGATGGTCTCAAGGATCTGATCGCGCGGCGCGAGGAAAAATTGCCCGACAGCGTTAGTTGAGGGAGCGGGCAAAGACCCGATGGGAACAACAAGGGAGGAATGGACATGACGATTTTCAAAAGCAACGGCGATCGTGTGCCGCAGGCTATCGAAGCGATGGCCGCGGAGGCGCAAGCAGGCCGTGTCGACAGGCGCGAATTCCTGGCGCTGGCCAGCGCGCTTGGGGCATCGACGGCATTTGCCTATGGCATGATCGGCCTTGCCGCGCCGACACAGGTTTTGGCCGAGGAGCCGAAAAAGGGCGGGACGCTGCACGTCTCGATGTCGGTCAAGGCGCAGAAGGATCCGCGCACTTACGACTGGGTGGAACTGGCCAACATCTCGCGGACCTGGCTGGAGCCGCTGGTGCGCTATACCAAGCAGTTTACCTTCGAGCCCGTGTTGCTCGAAAGCTGGGACATTAACGACGACGCCACCGAGTACACGCTGCATGTGCGCAAGGGCGTCACCTGGAACAATGGCGATGCCTTCAACGCCGATGACGTGGTGCACAATGTGACGCGTTGGTGCGAGAAGGGCGTCGCCGGCAACTCGATGGCGGCGCGCGTCGGTGCGCTGATCGATGCCAAGACCGGCAAGGCCAGGGATGGCGCCATCACCAAGGTCGATGACAACACGGTCAAGCTGAAGCTCAGCGAGCCCGACATTTCGCTGATACCCAATTTCACCGATTATCCGGCACTCGTCGTGCACCGCAATTTCGACGCCGATGGCGCCGATCCGATCAAGAAGCCGATCGGCACGGGAGCGTTTGAGCTGGTGTCTTACGACGTCGGCCAGAAGGCGGTGGTCAAGCGCCGCGAGAACGGCAAATGGTGGGGAGGCGAGGCGCCGCTCGACGGGATCGAATTCATCGATTACGGCACCGACTTCAACGCTACGGTCAATGCATTCGATTCCGGTGAAATCGACCTCAACTTCGAGTCGCCCGCCGACTTCATCGACATTCTCGACAAGATGGGGCTGCAGAAATCGGAGGTCGCGACCGCCACCACGCTGGTTGCCCGCACCAACATCACGCACAAGCCTTATGACGACCAGCGCGTTCGCAATGCCCTGCAGATGGCAGTCGACAACAATGCGGTGCTGCAGCTCGGCTATAATGGGCGCGGCACGGTCGGCGAGAACCACCATGTCAGCCCGATCCATCCTGAATATTATCCGCTCCCCAAGAAGGAGCGCGATGCCGCCGGCGCCAAGAAGCTGATGGCGGACGCTGGTCAGGCCGACTTCGAGCATGAACTGATTACCATCGAGGACGACTGGCAGAAGAACACCGGCGATGCGATCGCCGGCCAGTTGCGTGACGCCGGCATCAAGGTCAAGCGCACCGTGCTGCCGGGCTCCACCTTCTGGAACGATTGGACGAAATATCCCTATTCGATGACCATCTGGTACATGCGCCCGCTCGGCGTCCAGGTGCTGGCGCTGGGATACCGCACCGGCGAGGCGTGGAACGAATCGGCTTATTCCAATCCCGATTTCGACGCCAAGCTCAAGCAGGCGCTCTCGCTGATCGACGTCGCCAAGCGCAAGGAGGTGATGAAGGATGTCGAGCAGATCCTGCAGGACTCCGGCGTCATCATCCAGCCGTTCTGGCAGAAGCTCTACAGCCATACGAACAAGAAGGTGAAGAACTACGGTGTCCACCAGACCTTCGAAATGGATCTCCAGAACGTCTGGCTGGACGCCTAGCTTCAAGGATCGTGGCAAAGCCGGCACCCCCGAGGTGTCGGCTTTCCGGCAAAGAGCGACTTGGGTTGCGAGCGCTGGCGCCCGGGTGCCGCCGCCAAGGCTTTGAAGGAGCGGTGCATGTCTGGGCGGGTCTTCAACCGGTTGTTCACGCCGGCTACTCTGCGCGGCAAGACGTTACGCAACAGGATCGTGTTCGGAGCCCACACCGCCAATATGGCGGTGGAGGGGCTGCCGACCGCGCGGCATGTCGGCTATTACGCGGAACGCGCCATCGGCGGCGCCGGCATGATCGTGGTCGAGCCGATGCCCGTGCATCGGGCCGCCGTGCTGACACGCGGCAACTTCAGCCCTTCCGATGACCGCGTCATCCCGCATTTTCGCAAGGTGACAGAGGCGATCCGCGGCAACGGCGCCGTCGCCATCCAGCAGCTCTACCATGTCGGCCAGCACGCGGACGCGGACAACTCGTTCCATGCCGGCTGGTCGCCTTCCGGCCTGCCCAGCTATCACGACTCCGACGGCTCGCATCGGATGTCCGAAGCCGAGATTGAGGAAACGATCGACGGCTTCGTACAGGCGGCGCGCCGCTGCCGCGAGGCCGGCTTCGACGGCGTCGAGGTCTGGGCGGCGTACCATTCGATGCTGGACCAGTTCTGGACGCCCTGGTCGAACCGCCGGGACGACCGGTGGGGCGGCAGCCTTGAAAACCGCACGCGGGTGAGCCGTGAGGTGATGACCAGGATTCGCCGGGAATGCGGCGATGATTTCATCATCGGTCTCGCGGTCAATGACGAACCGGAAGTCGAAGTGGCGCTGAAGCGCGAAGCGCTGGCCGAGATAATCGACCTCCACGACCGCGATGCCTTGATGGACTATGTGACTTGTGGAACGGGTTCCTACTTCGATTTCTACAAGATCATGCCGACCTTTGTTTATCCCGAAAAGCTCGGCGCGGATCTTGCGGCGGTGCTCAAATCCACCGTGCGCCACGCGCTGATCACCGCCGAAAGCCATATCCGTACCCCCGAGAACGCCGAGAGCGTGCTGAGCGAAGGCCGCGCTGACCTCGTTTCCATCGTGCGCGGGCAGATCGCCGATCCGCATCTGGCTGCAAAGGCTGCCGCCGGACGGCCGCAGGACATTCGCGGCTGCCTGTCCTGCAACCAGATGTGCTGGGGCCGGCGCAGCCGCGATTACTGGATCAGCTGCGTCGTCAATCCCTCGGCGGGGCGGGAATGGGAGTGGGGCGGAGATCGCTTCGCTCCGGCCGCCCAGCCGAAGCGCGTGCTGGTCGTCGGCGGCGGCCCGGCCGGCCTCGAAGCGGCGCGCGCCGCGGCCGAGCGCGGTCATCGCGTCACACTGGCCGAGGCTTCCGACCGCCTTGGGGGGCAGTTCCGTCTTGCCGGACTGCAGCCGCGCCGTGCCCAGATTCTGGATCTGATTAGCTGGTACGAGCGTCAGCTCGGCCAGCTTCAGGTCGACATCCGTTACGGGCAGTATGTCGAAGCCGATGATGTCGAGCACGAAGGCGCGGATCACGTCATCATCGCCACCGGCTCGATGCCGCCAGACGGCGCTTTCCAGCGGGCCTTGCCGCAGTGGGACAGCATTCCGGGCGGTGGCCCGGTGCTCTCGGCCGAGGCGGTGATGGCTCGTGAGGCGAGGCCGGGAAAAAATGTTCTGTTGCTGGACGATGGCGGCAATTGGAAAGGATGCGGCACCGCCTGGAAGCTCGCCGAGGACGGTCACGATGTGACGCTTGTGACCCCGGACGCCCTGGTCGGCAAAGAGCTTCAGCGAATGGCCGTCGACGCGCCGCTGCGCCGGGCGCTCGCCAAACTGCGCGTGCGGTTCGTGACCGAGAGCGCCATCGTGCACTGGGATGGCACGCTGGCCAGGATTGCTTCGCTGCTCGACGGGACCGAGCAGGAGGTCGAGGCCGATGCTTTGGTCTTCGCCGCCACCAGCATGGCGCAGGACAGCCTGTCCATCGAGCTCGAAAGGCGCGGAATCGCGCATACCTCCATCGGCGATTGTACCGCCTCCAGACAGGCGGCATTTGCCATTCATGACGGGCGCAAGGTGGCGCTTGGTCTTTGACGATCGCGAAAGGCGCCGGACCAGGCAAGGCATGAACGGGGCTGATGTCTGAATGCGTATCCAGTCAATCAAAGTCTATCAGGTGCTTCTGCCTGTCAAAGGCGGTGCCTACCGGATGGCCAGTGATAGCGTGCGGAATTTGGACAGCACGCTGGTTGAAGTGACCACCGAGGATGGACTGTCAGGCTGGGGTGAGACGTGCCCGATCGGCCCTGTTTATCAGCCCCAACATGCGCTGGGCGCGAGAGCGGCAATTGCCGAATAGCGCCTGGACTTGTCGGCGAGGACACAACGTCCATGCGCCGCCTCGCCAAAAGAATGGACGAGCGTCTGAACGGGCACAACTATGCCAAGGCGGCCTTGGATATAGCTTTCCTCGACCTCACCGGCCAGCGGCTGGGCGTCCCGGTCTCAACCCTTCTCGGTGGTGCGCTCACCGATCGTGTGCCGTCTTACTACTCGACGATCGTCGGTGCTCCCGACGAGACCGCGCGTATTGCCGCCGACAAGGTCAACGCCGGATATGCACGGCTTCAGATCAAGATCGGCGGACGGGATCTCGAACACGACGTCGCCACCGTGCACAAAGTATGGGAGGCCGTTGGCTTCAAGGCCCGGATGGCCGTCGACGCCAATCGTGGCCTGACCGCTGCCGCGGCGTTGCACATCGATCGGCTTTGCCAGGCAATCCCATTCGTGTTCGAACAGCCTTGCAACACCATGGAGGAAGTGGCGGGTCTCAAGGGACGCGTTACACATCCGATCTATCTCGACGAGAATACCGAGGATTTGAATGCCGTGTTGCGGGCAGTTTCGTCAGGTATCGCGGATGGATTCGGATTGAAGGTCACCCGCCTTGGCGGCCTCACCAAGATGGCCACGGTCCGCGACCTGTGTGCGATACGATCTCTTCCGCACAGCTGCGACGACGCCTGGGGCGGAGACGTCATCGCCGCGGCTTGCGTGCACCTCGCCGCTACCGTCGAGCCGAGACGTTTTGAGGGAGCCTGGATCGCGCAGGAATACATCGAAGGGCATACCGATCCCGTAAACCCGGTCGTGATCGAGAACGGGCATATACGCGTCCCGCAGATCCCAGGGCTCGGCGTCAGGCCTGAGCGCTCCCAACTCAACGCGCCGATCGCTACTTTCGGAGACTAAGGATCGTTGGATGTGATCTATGCAAGTAGACGAGCCACCCAAAGGCTTCATGAGCCGCAAAAAAGCCTATATGCACGATGCGTGGTATTGATTGCTTTCCGCAGCCAAACATTCGGGGAAATCCATGAAACTGCTGCTCGCTGCCGCCTTGTCGATTGCCGCACCAGCCGCCGCATTGGCCGGCCCGGCGTCCGACGCCGTGAAGTTCTTCTATGTCCCGCAGGTCAAGTTCGAGGCCGACGCGCAATACCGCGATCGCTTCACCGAGCCGGTGACGAAACTGTTCGACCTCAACGACCAGGCGACCAAGAAGAATCCCGACCAGGTCGCCTGCATCGACTTCGACCCGGGCCTCGACGCGCAGGATTTCGACCAGAAGACCATCTCCAAGACCTTGAAATTGTCCGAGACGGTGGATGGCGACGCGGCACAAGTGGTGGCGAATTTCAGTCTCTTGCCGGAAGGAGACGATTCGCAGCGCGAAATGCACTGGTCGCTGAAGAAGGTCGACGGCAAGTGGAAGATATCGGACATTGCGTCGAAGACCAGCGCCTGGACGCTGAGCCAGCTCGAATGCATGGCGGGCCAAGATCCGGAGTGATGCAATGGCCGGTCGCGCGCTCCTGTTATTGTTGGCCATGTGCCTGCTGGCGGCTGGCTTGAACGGCGCGGCCGCTCAGGGTCTGTTGGGCGCGCCGCCGGCAAATGCTCCGGCCGGGACCGCGCCCGATGACAGCAGCACGCCGCCGGCGACCGCGCCTGGCGGAGCCGCGGAGCCGGCGACGCCACCCGTCGCATGGCCGCCGAGCGGGCCTGCCGCCCCCATCCAGCCGGGATCGCCGACAGCGGTGGTGCGGCCGTTCTACGATCAGGTCGGCCTGGAGGTCGATCCGGCTCAGCGCGGCCACTTTGTCGACCCGGCGAAGACGGTGCTCGACAAGAGCGATGCGCTGCGCAAGTCAGGACAGGGCGAGTGCCTGGACCCCAACATGGCGCTCGACAATGCGGATTACGATAAGGCCGAGATCGACAAGAGCCTGAAGACGCTCGAATCAATCAATGGCGATCAGGCCAAGGTCATCGTCGCCTTCGTCGCCGGCAACCCGCACCGCCTCGAATGGAAATTCAAGAAGGTTGGCGGCGAATGGAAGATATCGGACCTTTTGTCGGTGACCGGCGAATGGGCGCTCAGCCAGTACCAGTGCGAATGATGGCCGAACTAGCCGCGCCCGCGATAGGGGGCGACGCCGGTGTCCGGCAGCCAGGCGCCTTCGGGCGGAGCGCCGGTCTGCCAGAAGACATCGATCGGAATGCCGCCGCGCGGATACCAGTAGCCGCCGATGCGCAACCACAACGGCTTGGTCGCGGCCACGATGCGCCGTCCGATCATCACCGTGCAGTCTTCATGGAAAGCGCCATGGTTGCGAAACGAGGTCATGAACAGCTTGAGCGACTTCGATTCCACCAGGGCCGCGTCGGGTGCGTAGTCGATGACGATATGGGCGAAATCCGGCTGTCCGGTCACCGGACAGAGCGAGGTGAATTCCGGGACGGTGAAACGCACGATCGCCGGCGGTCCGTCACCGCGCGAAAACGGCACGGTTTCCAGGACCGCAGCTTCGGGGCTCTGTGGCGTCTCGGCGTGCGTGCCGAGCTGGGTGAGATTTTTGGTATCGATCATGAGCGGGTTTCCTTGGATTTGCCGCTCATTAGCACAAATTAAAACGGCAGGAAGACGATGACCAGCAACGACCCGCTTCTCCAACCCTACCAGCTCAAGCATTTGACGCTGAAGAATCGGGTGATGTCGACCAGCCACGAGCCGGCCTACTCGGAGGACGGCATGCCTAAGGAGCGCTATCGGCTCTACCATGCCGAAAAGGCCAAGGGTGGCATGGCACTGACCATGACCGCCGGCTCGGCCATCGTTTCGCGCGACAGCCCGGCCGCCTTCGGCAATCTGCACGTCTATGACGACCGCATCGTGCCGTGGCTGGCCGAACTCGCTGACGCCTGCCACGAGCATGACTGCAAGGTGATGATCCAGATCACCCATCTCGGCCGCCGTACCGGCTGGAACAAGGCCCACTGGCTGCCGGTGCTCTCGGCCTCGCCGGTGCGCGAGCCAGCGCATCGTGCTTTCCCCAAGGCCATAGAGGAGTGGGACATCGAACGCATCGTCGCCGACTATGCATCGGCCGCCCAGCGCTGCCAGGCAGCCGGTCTCGACGGCATCGAGTTCGAATCCTACGGCCATCTGATGGACGGCTTCTGGTCGCCGGCCACCAATCATCGCGACGACGAGTATGGCGGTTCGCTCGACAACCGGTTGCGCTTCACCAACATGGTGCTCGATGCGGTGCGGGCGGCGGTTGGCGACAAATTCGTCGTCGGCATCCGCATGGTCGCCGACGAGGATTTCGAGAAAGGCCTGTCGAAGGAGGAGGGCGTCGAGATCGCCAGGCGACTGGCCGGCTCCGGCAAGGTCGATTTCCTCAACATCATCCGTGGCTCGATCGAGACCGACGCGGCACTGACCAAGGTCATCCCGGTGACCGGCATGCGGTCTTCGCCGCATCTCGATTTCGCCGGCGAGGTGAGGGCGGCGACGAAATTCCCGACCTTCCACGCTGCGCGCATTTCCGACGTCGCCACCGCGCGCCACGCGATCGCCACCGGCAAGCTCGACATGGTCGGCATGACGCGTGCCCACATCGCCGATCCGCACATCATCAAGAAGGTGATGGAGGGCCGCGAGCACGAGATCCGTCCCTGCGTGGGCGCCACCTATTGTCTCGACCGCATCTACGAGGGCGGCGAGGCGCTGTGCGTCCACAATGCGGCGACCGGCCGCGAGGCGGATATTCCGCACGTGATCGCCAAGACGGAAGGGCCCAAGCGTAAAGTCGTGGTCGTCGGCGCAGGGGCAGGCGGACTGGAGGTGGCGCGGGTCGCGGCCGAGCGCGGCCATGAAGTAACGATCCTGGAAGCATCATCACAAGCGGGTGGCCAGGTCCGTCTGGCGACCCAGAACCCGCGCCGCAAGGAATTGATCGGTATCATCGACTGGCGTCTGGCCGAACTCGACCGGCTCGGCGTCGAGATCCGCTACGACACATGGGCAGAGAAGGACGACGTCCTGGCCCTGGCCCCTGACGTGGTGGTCGTCGCCACCGGCGGCCTGCCGCAGAACCCGCCGCTGGCCGCCGGTGACAATCTCGTCACGTCGAGCTGGGACATCATGGCCGGCAGCGTCAAGCCGGCCGAGAGCGTGCTGCTTTATGACGACAATGGTGGCCATCAGGGCATGGGCGCGGCCGAACTGATTGCCAACAGCGGCTCGAAGCTGGAACTGGTTTCGCCGGAGCGGTTCTTCGCCCCCGAAATGGGCGGCATGAACCACGTTCCGTACATGCGGGCCTTCCAGGAAAAGGGCGTCACCATCACCATCAACACGCGCCTGCGCTCGGTGCGGCGCGAGGGCAATCAATTGGTCGCTGAACTCGCTTCGGACTTTGCCGATGGCTGGCGCGGCGAACGCAGGGTCGACCAGGTTGTGGTCGAACATGGCACGCTGCCGCTCGACGATCTGTATCTGTCGCTGAAGCCGTTGTCGAAGAACACTGGGGCGGTCGACTACGAACGTCTGGTCAATGGAGGCGACGTTTTTCCCCAACGCAACCCCGAAGGGGGCTTCGTGCTGTTGCGCATCGGCGACGCGGTTGCCTCCCGCAACATCCACGCCGCCATCTATGACGGGATCAGGTTCGGGATCAGGATTTGATTACGATCAGGTGGCGCGCAACGGCCTTTGCAAGGAGAGCCACCTGCCGCTCTGGTCCGTTGCGCGCCGCGCATGATCGGCTTTCACCGGCCGTGCGATTCTAAAACAATTTGGCGGTCGCCATGCAAAGTACGGTGATGACCAGCAGTCCGCCGGCGATGCGTTCGCCCCTGGTCATTTTCGCGCGCAGCTCCGTTTGGGTCGCTGCATCGGCGCCGGCGAGCTGCCTGCTGGCGGAGCCCACAAGCGCGCCTTGCACACCGGCGGCGATTAGCGCCGTCAAAATGCCGAGCGCCAGTACCTTCTCCATCGAGCCGAAAGCATCCTCATGAAAGAAATACCAGAGCAGCAATCCGGTCAGAAAAGCCAAACCGGCCGCGCCCATTTGCGGCCGGAAGAACCGCTCTGCCCGGATGTCCGGATCGCGGGCAACCGCGATGGTCGTGCCAGCCCAGAATACGCCGGCCATGACGTGCAGGCCGATGACGACGATATAAACATATTGCATGACTGCATTCCTCTCATTCACCCGCCGCCTGCGCCGCAACCATGCCGCGATGCCATCAATAAGACAAAGTTAGATATCTAACGGTTAGATGTCAATCATGAAGCCGAGTTTCACGTTCCCACTGCTTGCTCTACTGTCAGATCATGACACCGTTTGAACGCCCGCCGGTTGGTATGAACCTTGGCCGTACCGCCAAGCTTGTCGCACAGGCTTTCGACGCCGCCTTGGTTGAAGCAGGCGGCACATTGCCGGTCTGGCTCACGCTGCTGTCGGTCAAGTCGAGCGAGCTTGCCAATCAACGCGAACTTGCCGGCATGATCGGCATCCAGGGTGCGACGCTGACCCATCATCTCAATGCGATGGAGGCGCAGGGCCTGCTGACGCGGCGGCGCGATCCCCTCAACCGCCGGGTTCATCTGGTCCGGTTGACGGAGGCGGGAGAAGCGCTGTTCGAAACGTTGCGGCAAGCAGCACTTGTCTTCGACAAGCGGCTTCGCACAGGACTACCCGACGAACGTCTCGCGGAGTTTGCGCGGGTGCTGGCCGTATTGCGGGAGAATGTGGAGAGCTAGGAGTGCCGACCTGATGGCTTAGTTATCATAGCTCGGGATTGTTCCAAACGCATAGTGGCGCAGTTTCAGTGCGGTGATCAGCTTGGTCAGTTGCGTCTTGCCGTCAAAGCCGTCCTGGAACATCTGGTCATGCATCAAAAGGATCAGCTTGCCGGGCTTGGCAAAGTGGCCGTAGCCGAACAAATGATCGATCTCGCTGACCAGATGATCGACGCTCTGGACCGGCTCACCGCTGTCCTTGTGCACCCACTCGTGGTCCCATCCATAGAGATAAAAGCCGGACGCCGCGACGAACTCATAGTCGGGGTCTTCGCGCCCGGCTTGCGCTTGCCCAAGCGAATTGTCGTTCTTCGACATCGAAGGCAGCCGGAACACGTCGCGCCCCGGCAGGCGGGCGTGCACCGCGGGCTTCAGGCCCAGAACGGCATTGGCCATGAGCATGTCGGCAACCACGTCTTCCGTATCGCCATAGAAATGCCGGTAGTGATTGTAGGCGTGACTGTAGCTGTGGTTGCCGATCGTCACCAGCGGCATCGCCTTGGCGCGCCGCACCAACGTCTTGTTGGACGCACTGGCCTCGGCATGCATGCCGACCATGAACAGCGTTGCCGGAACCTGCGCCGCCTCCAAGACGTCGAGGATGTTGCTTGTGCCGTTCAGAGGACCGTCGTCGAAGGTGAGGTAGATGGTGCGATCCGCGCCATGGGCCGGCAACGCCGACATCAACATGGCTGCCAGGGCAAGCCGAAAGAATGTCATGGGCCACTACCCGTTTGCGATCAGGACAGGCCGCCATTTCATCGGCTGGTAGTCAAGCCAGGCCCGGCTCCGCCTACGCCAGGCTTCCCTGCAATACCGTCAGCCTGGCCTTCTTCGGCATGCGGGCGGTCAGCCATTCCAGCGCCTTGTCATGCGGCATCGGGAAGGCGATGGAATAGCCTTGCACCTGGTCGCAGCCGATCGCCATCAGCGAGTCGAGCTCCGCCTCGGTTTCGGCGCCCTCGGCGACGATGGAGATGCCCAAACCCCGTGCAAGTTCGGTGATGGCGCGCACGATCTTTGAGTTGTCGCCATTTTCGTGGATGTTCTGGACGAAGCGGCGGTCGATCTTGAGCCGGTCGATCTCGTTGGGATTGACGTGGCTGAGCGACGCATAGCCGGTGCCGAAATCGTCGAGTTCCAGATGGACGCCGGCCGCCCGGATGTGCCGCAGCTTGGCCGCGATGCCTGTCTTCTCGTCGTCGAGGATGACGGATTCGACGATTTCCAGCGACAGTTTCTGCGGCGGCAGCCCGGCTCTCTCCAGCGTGTCGAACAGAAACGCATCGAAATCGTGCTCACGCAACTCGGTGCCCGAGACGTTGACGGCAAGCCGGCCGAAGGCAATGCCGGCACGGTTCCATTCGGCGGCTTCGTTGATCGCCTTGCTGATCACGATGCGGCCGATCTCCGGCATGAAGCCGCATTTCTCCGCGACCGGGATGAATTCGCCCGGCGAGATCATGCCGCGCTCGGGATGGTTCCAGCGCACGAGGGCCTCTATGCCGCTGATGGTGCCGTCGGTTAGCGAAACCTGTGGCTGGAAATAGACCTGGAACGCTCTTTCGGAAATGGCGACCTTGATGTCGTGTTCGAGCTGCTTGCGGTAGTCGAGTTCCCTTCGCAGTTCCTCGGAGAAGAACGAGAAGTTGCCGCCACCCATCTTCTTGGCGGAATAAAGCGCCAGATCGGCGTGGACCAGCAGGTCTTGCGCATTGTCGGCGTCGATTGGATAGACGGCGATGCCGCCGCTGGCGCCCGGAAGAATGGTGGTGCCCTGGAACACGATCGGCTCGTTGATGTGCACCAGTATGCGCCGTGCCAGCATGTTGATGTCCTCGGTGCTGCCGGCTCCGTTGAGGATCATCACGAATTCGTCGCCACCAAGCCGCGCGCACAGATCCGACGCCCGGCAGGAATCGCGCATGCGCTGTGCCGTCACCACCAGGACATAGTCACCGGCGGCGTGGCCTAGCGTATCGTTGATCTGCTTGAAGCGGTCGAGGTCGAGCTGGACCACGGCTAGGCGCTCGCGCCGGCGATGCGCGCCTTTGATCAGCGTCTCGAAATGGTCGGTCAGGAAGGTGCGGTTGTGCAGGCCCGTCAGGCCGTCATGCACCGCGATGAAGGCCATCGAATTGCGAGCGTCGACCAATTCACGCGTTTTGCGCAGGATCGCGTTGGACATCGGCCTGAAGATGAACAGCGCCACCAGCAGGATGACGCCGAGCGTGGCATAGAACAGCGTGCGGTGGAGAGTGAGCAACTTTTCGGAGCGCTCGTCGGCGTCGGCACTGATGCGCTGGCCGAGCGCGGCATAGCCCGACAGCGTGGCATTGGCGACAGAGGCATCGAGGTTGACGCGTTCGGCGCCGCCCTTGTAGCCGCCATTGTCGCCAAGGTTGAGCTGCGATTCCAGTGCAGAGATCAGACGATCGCCGTTGGCGATCAGGCCAACCGAGAAATAGTCGAGATGGAAGGGTTTGGCGAAAAGCACGCTCTCGATCGACTTCGGATCGAGCTTGGCAGGCGATTGCGGATCCGCGCCTGTCTGCTTGAGCAGCAGATCGTAGTTCGTCTCGAACTCCGCCGTGGCCTGCTTCAGCGCGCTGACCAGCGCCGGCTGCTTGTCGCGCGAGGCGACGCCTGTCGCGCTGGCAAGGAAGACGATGCGCTGCGACAACGTCTTCTGCATGCCGACGATGTCGAGCAAGGTGTTGTTGTGCTGCTGCGTGGCCATCGTCTGCTGCAGCAAAACGAAGGAGGCTGCCACCATGGCGGCAATGATGAGCAGCGCCAGCCAGTAGCCAGCCTTGATCAGCAGTATGAGCTTGCCTGAAACGGTTTGCACCGGCTGCTGAGACATGTTCGGGGGCGGCCCTCTCGCCAACGGATTTCTGTATGAGCACCATTGAACTGCAAACGTTAACAGGACCGGAAGTCGACGGCTGGCCGGCAAGGGGGAGGCGCGGAAAGATCGCGAAATGGTTATCGGGTTCTTTCGCGGCCGGCCCGCATTTGAGCATTCGTCAATCCATGCGTGCCGGATGGTCGCTTGGGCAATGTCCATCGCGTCCCCCTGATGCTGCCCGGCCACCTGATCCGGTCGCTTTTGCGATGGATTTTTTGCGCGGGCCGGACGACAGTCTGCCCACGTCAAACGAGGCCTGATCATGACCGCAGCATTTCTCTCCCATATCGACAGTGAGCTTGCAGGGCTGAAATCCGCCGGCCTCTACAAGTCCGAGCGGGTGATTTCCTCGATGCAGTCGGCCGAAATCGAGGTGGGCGGCAAGAAAGTGCTGAATTTCTGCGCCAACAACTATCTCGGCCTCGCCGACAGCGCGGACCTGCGCGCTGCGGCCACGCAGGCGCTCGACCGCTACGGCTACGGCATGGCGTCGGTGCGCTTCATCTGCGGCACGCAGGAGGAGCACAAGCAGCTCGAGGCGACGATTTCATCCTTTCTCGGCCTGGACGACACGATCCTTTATGGCTCTTGCTTCGATGCCAATGGCGGCCTGTTCGAAACGCTGCTGGGCGAGGAGGACGCGATCATTTCCGACGCGCTCAACCACGCCTCGATCATCGATGGTGTCCGGCTGTCGAAGGCCAAACGCTTCCGCTACGCCAACAACGACATGGCCGATCTGGAGGCGCGATTGAAGGAAGCGAAGGATTGCCGCTTCCGGCTGATCGCCACCGATGGGGTGTTTTCCATGGACGGCATCATCGCCAATTTGAAGGGCGTCTGCGATCTCGCCGAAAGGTATGATGCCATGGTCATGGTCGATGACAGCCATGCGGTCGGCTTCGTTGGCAGGAATGGCCGTGGCTCGGCCGAGCATTGCGGCGTCGAGGGCAGGGTGGACATCATCACCGGTACGCTCGGCAAGGCGCTTGGCGGCGCTTCCGGTGGGTATACCACGGGCAAGAGGCAGGTGGTCGACTGGCTGCGCCAGCGCTCGCGGCCCTATCTCTTTTCCAACACGCTGATGCCGGCGATCGCCGGCGCCTCGATCAAGGTGTTCGAGCTGATCCGCAATGGCGATGCCTTGCGCGAGCGCCTATATGCCAATGCGGCGCGGTTCCGGTCTCAAATGGGCAAGCTTGGCTTTACTTTGGCCGGGGCTGATCATCCGATCATACCGGTGATGCTGGGCGATGCGACGCTGGCGCAGGAGATGGCGGCGCGCATGCTGAAGCGCGGCATCTATGTCATCGGATTCTCGTTCCCGGTGGTGCCGAAAGGCCAGGCGCGCATCCGCACCCAGATGTCGGCGGCGCATTCGAGCGCCGACATCGACCGCGCGGTGGAGGCCTTCGGTGCCGTCGGCAAGGAATTGGGCGTGATTTCCTGAGCGTCGAAAAGCGATTCCGGATCAAGAGATTCAAGGGACAAAAGAATGTCGAACATGATGAAGGCGCTGGTGAAGGCCAAGGCCGAGCCGGGCATCTGGATGGAAGAGGTGCCGGTGCCGGAAATCGGCCCCAACGACGTGCTGATCAAGGTCAAGAAAACGGCGATCTGCGGCACCGACGTCCACATCTACAATTGGGACCAGTGGGCGCAGAAGACGGTGCCGGTGCCGATGGTGACCGGCCATGAGTTCGTCGGCACCGTCGCCGATTTCGGCGCCGCGGTCACCGAATACAAGGTCGGCCAGCGCGTCTCGGGCGAAGGCCACATCGTCTGCGGCCATTGCCGCAACTGCCGCGCTGGGCGAGGGCATCTGTGCCGCAACACGCTCGGCGTCGGCGTCAACCGTCCGGGTGCTTTTGGCGAATATCTGGCCATTCCGCAGCACAATGTCGTGCCGATCCCCGACGACGTGCCGGACGAGATCGCGGCCATCTTCGATCCCCTTGGCAATGCCGTCCACACCGCATTGTCCTTCGACCTGGTAGGCGAGGATGTGCTGGTCACCGGCGCGGGGCCGATCGGCATCATGGGGGCGTTGGTGGCGCAGTGCGTCGGCGCACGCAAGGTCGTCATCACCGACATCAACCCGGTGCGGCTGGCACTGGCGAAGAAGCTCGGCGTCCAGCACGTCGTCGACGCCTCGAAGGAAAAACTGCGCGACGTCATGCCGGCGCTCGGCATGACCGAGGGGTTCGACGTCGGGCTGGAAATGTCGGGCGCCGCGCCCGCCTTCCGCGACATGATCGACACCATGAACAATGGCGGCAAGATCGCCATCCTCGGCATCGCGCCGACCGGCTTCGAGATCGACTGGAACAAGGTCATCTTCAAGATGCTGCATCTGAAGGGCATCTATGGACGCGAGATGTTCGAGACCTGGTACAAGATGATCGCGCTGGTGCAAGGCCCGCTCGATGTGACCGGGCTGATCACGCATCGCATCGGTATCGATGATTTCCAGTCGGGTTTCGACGCGATGCGCAGCGGCAGTTCGGGCAAGGTGGTGATGGATTGGTAGGCGGCCGCCTACCCATCTTTGCAAATGCTGAATGAGTTTGTGACCTTCATATCAAGCTTGGCATCCCAACTCTTGATCATGAGATTGCGGGCGATATGGGCCAATTCGTAAGATGCGGTCCGAAGGTCGTCGAAAGGCAGGGCAGGGATTTCAGCCTGCTTCGTCGGCGGTATGATCTCCCCCAACTTTACCATGCAATTCTCGACACGAACATCTTCGACCAAACTCAACGGACCCCAGTAGAGAGTCCAGAACCGTGAACGAGCGTTCTTCCAGACAGCCGGATCTGTGGTATTCGCTAGGGTTGAAACGGTTTCACTGGCTTCAAACAACAGCCTGGTCTGCTCTTTAAGGAACGGCTCGCGATTTGCCTGGGCCTGTTTGTCAGAATATTGCCAGATACCGAGCAAATCGGTCGCGATGCTAATCGCCCAAGGGACAAATGTCTTCCAATCAAGGTGGTCCATCACGACCTCTCCAAGCGGAAAGAAATACCTCGACTTTATGACCGTAGCGAAAATGAAAATGGTCTTGCCCGCTATTTCAGAATTGCGCTTCGAGTTTCGCGATAGCTGCGAGAATTAGGGAGCGGTCCGATAAATCGAGCCGCGCTAGCAACTGTGACTCGAACGCCTTCGCCAACGGCACCATTTCGCGATATGCGGCAAGGCCCGCTTTGGTCAGCGTCAGATGCTCGACGCGCCGGTCGCTCTCATCCGGCGCGCGGGTCAGCCAGCGCCGCCGTTCGAGTTCCGCGACGGCACGCGAGACTTTGGTCTTGTGCATGGCTGATTGCTCGCCAAGCGCCGTCGCGGTCATCGTGCCGCGTTGTCCCAAGCCCGACAGCGTGCGCCATTCCGGTCGGGTCAGCCCCAGGCGGTCGCTGTAGATTTTCGAGAATTCCCGGCTGACCGCATCCGCAAGCCGGTAGAGCCGGTAAGGCAGGAAACTTTCCAGCTCCAGGATCTCGGGATCGGTCGCTTTGCTCGTCATGTTTCAGCGCTCGCATATGTCTCGCGTCGCCATTGATAGTTACATTTTCGATGGTTACAAATGAAACCAGTTTGGTCAATCCGGGAGGAAGCGATGGCCTTTCCCTATATGCCGGGCTTCGGCAACGATTTTGAGACCGAGACGCTGCTTGGCTCCCTGCCGCAGGGCCGCAATTCGCCGCAGCGGCCAGCCTACGGCCTCTATGCCGAGCAGCTTTCCGGATCGCCCTTCACCGCGCCGCGTGGCACCAATGAGCGTTCCTGGCTCTACCGCATCCGGCCAAGTGTCAAGCACACCGGCCGGTTCAAGGCAGCCAGCTACCCGCTGTGGAAGACTGCGCCCAATGTCGGCGACCACGAACTGGCGCTCGGACAATACAGGTGGAATCCGGTACCGATGCCGAAGGAGCCGACAGATTTCATCCAGGGCATGCGCAGCATCACCACGGCCGGTGACGTGCTCGGGCAGACCGGCATGGCCGCCCATGTCTATGTCGCCAATCGCTCGATGGTCGATGATCATTTCTTCAATGCCGACGGCGAATTGCTGGTCGTCCCGCAGGTGGGCAGCTTGCGGCTGGTCACCGAGATGGGCGTCATCGAGCTTCGACCCGGCGAGATCGCCGTGCTGCCACGCGGCCTCGTCTTCAAGGTCGAACTGGTCGACACCGAAGTGCGCGGCTATGTCTGCGAGAATTACGGCGCCAAGCTGACACTGCCTGATCGCGGCCCCATCGGCGCCAATTGCCTGGCCAACCCACGCGACTTCAAGACGCCCTGCGCCTGGTTCGAGGAGAAGGAGACGCCGTGCCGGCTGATCGTGAAATGGTGCGGCAATTTCCATGTCACCGAGATCGGCCATTCGCCGCTCGACGTGGTGGCTTGGCACGGCAACTACGCCCCCTACAAATATGATCTGGCGACGTTTTCGCCGGTCGGCGCGCTGCTGTTCGACCATCCCGATCCATCGATCTTCACCGTGCTGACGGCGCCGAGCGGCGAGGAGGGCACCGCCAATATCGATTTCGTCATCTTCCCGCCGCGCTGGCTGGTGGCGGAAGATACGTTTCGGCCGCCCTGGTATCACCGCAACATCATGAGCGAGTTCATGGGTCTGATCCACGGCCAGTACGATGCCAAGGAGGAAGGCTTCGTTCCCGGCGGCATCAGCCTGCACAATCTGATGCTGGCCCACGGCCCGGATGCGCCTGGCTTCGAAAAGGCCTCGCGCGCGGACCTGAGACCGGTCAAGCTCGACAACACCATGGCCTTCATGTTCGAGACCCGCTATCCGCAGATGCTGACCCGATACGGTGCCGAACTGGAAACCCGGCAGGACAATTATATCGACTGCTGGGCCGACCTGAAGAAGCGCTTCAACGGCACGCCCGAGGGCGACTGGTCTTGAGCGGCAATTCAATGCCGGATCGGCTGGTGCTGTTGGGCTCCAAAGGCGGCCCTGCGCTACGGCCGGGCGGGCCGTGGCCGAGTTCGTCGCTGCTCGAGATCGGCGGGCGGGCCATCGTCGTCGATTGCGGGCTCGGCGTCACGCGCGGCCTTGTCGATGCCGGTGTCAGCCTGAAGGCGCTCGACCTGATCTTCATCACGCATCTGCATTCCGACCATGTGCTGGAACTGGGTCCGCTGATCCACACCGCCTGGACGGCCGGATTGGCGACGCCGGTCAGCCTGTTTGGCCCGCCCGGCACCGGCCATTACTGGCGGCGCTTTTGTCAGGCGATGGAATTCGACATCGAAATCCGCATCGTCGACGAGGGCCGGCCTGATATTCGCGAGCTGGTTTCTGTCGAAGAATTCGGCGAAGGCCATGTGGTCGAGCAGCGCGGCCTGAAGGTGACGGCGCTGCGCGTCGACCATCCGCCGGTGACCGACTGCTTTGCGCTGCGCTTCGAGCATGGCGGCAAGAGCGTGGTGTTTTCGGCCGATACAGCCTTCTTCCCACCGCTCGCCGATTTCGCCGAAGGCGCTGATATCCTCGTCCACGAAGCCATGCTGGAGGAGGGGATCGAGCGGCTGGTTGCCAGGACCGGCAATGGCGCGCGGCTCAGGGAACACCTGCTCGCCAGCCACAGCTTTGCCGAAGAGGCAGGCCGCATCGCCAGCGATGGCGGCGTGAAGAGACTGGTGCTCAACCACCTCATTCCGGCCGACGACCCCCAGATTGGCGAGACCGATTGGACTGCTGCCGTCAGGAAAACATGGGCCGGCGACTTGACGATCGCTCGCGACGGCCTTGTTGTGGAGCTAGCATGATCCCGAAAAGTGGAAACCGGTTTTCGGAAAAAGATCATGCGTAAGAAAAGCCAAAGCGGCGCCAAGGCCGCCTCAGGAGAGGGAACCGCATGAAGCTTGCCACACTGAAGGATGGGACGCGCGATGGAAAACTCGTTGTCGTTTCGCGCGACCTGACACAGTACACAGACGCCTCGTTCTTGGCACGCACGCTGCAGGCGGCACTCGACGACTGGCGCAGGATCTCGCCGCATCTCGCGACAATCGCCGAATCGCTGGAGAACAGTGCGATGCCGGCGGCTCGCTTCCACGAGCACGACGCGCATTCGCCGCTGCCACGCGCCTATCAATGGGCCGACGGCTCCGCCTATGTGAACCATGTCGAACTGGTGCGCAAAGCGCGCGGCGTCGAGATGCCGGCAAGCTTCTGGACCGATCCGCTGATCTATCAGGGCGGCTCGGACTCCTTTGTTGCGCCGCGCGATCCGATCCGCATGGCCGACGAAGCCTTCGGCATCGACATGGAGGCCGAAATTGCCGTCATCGTCGACGATGTGCCGATGGGCGCCAGCCTCGATGAAGCGCGCGCCGCGATCCGGCTGGTCATGCTGGTCAACGATGTCACGCTGCGCGCGCTGACCGGCCCGGAACTCGCCAAGGGTTTTGGCTTCTTCCAGTCGAAACCGTCCTCGGCCTTTTCGCCGGTCGCGGTGACGCCGGACGAACTGGGCGACGCCTGGGATGGCGGCAAGGTCAGCCTGCCGCTGCTCGCCGACATCAACGGCAAGCCGTTCGGCCGCGCCAATGCCGGTGTCGACATGACCTTTGACTTCCCGGTACTGATCGCTCACGCCGCCCGCACGAGGCCGCTGGTATCAGGCACCATCATCGGCTCGGGTACGGTGTCCAACAAGCTCGACGGCGGCCCGGGCAAGCCTGTGTCGGCCGGAGGCGCAGGCTATTCCTGCATCGCCGAACTGCGCATGATCGAGACCCTCGCGAGCGGCGAACCAAAGACGCCGTTCCTGCGCTTCGGCGACACGGTACGCATCGAGATGAAGGACAAGGCCGGGCATTCGATCTTCGGTGCCATCGAGCAGAAGGTCGAGAACTACGCGAGATAGAGGCTAGGACAGATTTTCAGCGATGAATCTTCTGGATCATCTGCGCCGCATGGCGGGCAACAATCTCTGGTCGAACGACCGGCTCTATCGCGCAGTGCTTGCTCTGAAGCCCGGCGAGTTCGAGGCTGAGCGCACCAGCTTTTTCCCGTCGGTCAAGGCCACGCTCAACCATGTGCTTGCGGTCGATTATCTCTATCTGGACTTTCTCGAAGAGGGCGGCGTCGGTGCCGCTGCCCATGATGACTTCGTGCCTTTCGACGAACCACAGGAGCTTTTTGCCGCGCAGGTCGCGGCCGACCGGCGGCTGATTGCCTTCTGCGATGGCTTGTCGGAAAGCGATCTCGATCGCCGCGTCATCACCGACCGGCGCGAGGACGGCATGATCCCGGAAAAGATCGGCAATATCCTGGCGCACGTCTTCCTGCACGACATCCACCATCGCGGCCAGGTCCACGCCATGCTGTCCGGCACCTCCGTCGCGCCGCCGCAACTCGACGAGTTCCTGCTCGATTATGATGTCAGGGTTAGGCGGGACGAGGTTGAGAGGCTTCGGTTGTGAGACCAGGTCCTTCGCTAGTCATGTCACAGCCACATCATAATGGGCGAAATGCGGGTCGGATGTGAGGATGGTCAGATTTTCCACTTGCGCCTGCGCAATCAGCAGTCTGTCGAACGGATCACCATGGTGGCGAGGTAGGCCACCAACGGCGTTCGCGTGCTGTAAGGTTACGGTGAGCGGCTGAAATCGCATCCTTGGAAGCAGCGCCGGCAGATCGTCCGGCGCGTTGAGCTTTCCGATCGAACGTTTGATGGCAATTTCCCAAACGCTCGCCGCGCTCACGAACACCACCGCTTCCGAAACCAGGATGGCGCGGTGATGCTCGCTGAGACGTCGGTCGTCCGAAATTGACCAGAGGATGATATGTGTGTCGGCGAGGAAGGGGCCGACCGTCATTTTACGAACTCGTCCCATTCAGGACCGAGTTCGTCAAAATCATCCGCAATCCAGATCTTGCCCTTCAAAGCGCCGATACGCGGCAGAGGTTCGGCCACCGCCGGAGGTACAATGCGCGCCGCCACCTTGCCGTGGCGCGTAAGAACGATCTCCTCACCTGCTTCCGCGCGGCTGACAAGTTCCGACAGTTTGGCCTTGGCTTCGGCGATGGAAACATTCATGTGCTCGATCCTTTATGACTAGAATTTAGGTCATAATCGACCGAACCGCAAGAGTTCCCGTGTTAGACCGGCCTATTCCGCCGCCTGTACCTTGATCACGCCGCGCTTGATTTGATCCTGCTCGATCGACTCGAACAAAGCGCGGAAATTGCCCTCGCCAAAGCCTTCGTCGCCCTTGCGCTGGATGAACTCGAAGAAAATTGGCCCGATCACGGTCTTGGAAAAGATCTGCAGCAGGATCTTGGTCATGCCGCCATCGACCACGCCCTCGCCGTCGATCAGGATGCCGTGCTTCTTCATCCGCTCGATCGGCTCGCCATGGCCGTTCACGCGGTCATACGACATGTCGTAATAGGTCTCGGGCGGGCCGGGCATGAATTTCAGCCCGTTCTCGGCGAGCTTGTCGGTGGCGGCGTAGATCTCGTCCGTGCCAACCGCGATGTGCTGGATGCCTTCGCCATTGTACTTCTTCAGGTATTCGGCGATCTGGCTGGTCTCGTCCTTGGATTCGTTGAGCGGGATGCGGATCTTGCCGCAAGGCGAGGTGATGGCGCGGCTGACCAGGCCGGTGATCTTGCCGTCGATGTCGAAGAAATGGATCTGCTTGAAGCCGAACAGATTGCGATAAAAGTCCCACCACTTGTCCATCTGGCCGCGATAGACATTGTGGGTCAGGTGGTCGAGGAAATAGAAGCCGACGCCTTGCGGCCGCGGGTCGCGCGCGCCGAGCCATCCGAACTCGGCGTCATAGGCCGAGCCTTTCTTGCCGTAGCTGTCGATGAAATAAAGCAGCGAGCCGCCGATGCCGACAATGGCAGGCACGTCGAGCGCCTTGTCGTCGCCTTCATAAGGCGTGGCGCCCTTGGAGACGGCATGCTCGAAAGCATGTTTGGCATCGACCACCCGCCAGGCCATCGAGGCAGCACAAGGGCCATGCTTGTCGGCGAACTTCATCGCGTGCGAGCCGGGCTCGGCATTGACGACATAGTTGATGTCGCCCTGCCGCCAGACAGTGATGTCCTTGGTGCGATGCCTGGCCACCGCCACATAGCCCATGCGAGTGAAGAGCTCGGCCAGCTTCTGCGGCTCGGGATGCGCGAATTCGACGAACTCGAACCCATCGGTGCCGGCAGGGTTGTCCCTGCTGATCGTGGCGGGCGGGGCGTCGTGCGGGAAGGGACCCATGATATTCCTCCGAAAATCTCGTTTGGCCTGAAAGGGCCATTTGAAACCATGATAGCGTGGAGCCTGTGCATGGTGCTTGCATTCAAACGCTTGAAATGATGATGTCATGCGTGAAGCATGCATGATTAGAGAAAAAACCATGGATGAGACGCGCATCGATCAGTTTGACCGCAAGATAATGGCTCTTTTGCAGGGCGATGCCCGGCTCACCAATAACGACCTTTCCGAAAGGGTGAACCTGTCGGCGTCGCAATGCTCGCGCCGCCGCCAGCGGCTGGAGGAGGATGGCTATATCAAGGGCTATCGCGCCGTACTCGACCGCGACAAGCTCGGCTTCTCACTGGTCAACGTCATCTCGGTGACCTTGGCCACCCACAACCGTGACAACGCGCGACGCTTCGGCGAATTGGTGGCGCGATTGCCGGAAGTGCAGGAGGCGCATGCGCTGACCGGCGAGATGGATTATATCCTGAAGGTGGTGACGCCCGACCTCAAATCATTGTCCGAGTTCGTCAACGGCGTGCTCCTGCCGCATGAATCCGTGCAGCATGTGAAGACGGCGATCGTGCTGGAGACGCTGAAGGAGACCGGCGCGCTGCCGATCTAACCCTTCGACTGCTGGATCAGCCCATACAGATTGGTGCATCGGGCGCCGGAGCGGCAATAGGCGAACACCGGGCCCTCGAGCTCATCCAGCGCCTCGGCCTGGTCCTCGACATTCTCGGCTGTGATCTGGCCGCTGATCACGGGGATGTAACGGAAGGCGAGGCCGGCGGCTTCGACCGCCGAGCCGATGCTTTTGGCCGAAGGCTGGCCGGGCTGTTCGTCGTCCGGCCGGTTGCAGATGACGCTCTTGAAGCCGGCGGCCTTGATGGCGGCGACATCTTCGGCCTGGATCTGGCCAGAGACCGAATAGTCCTCGCTGATTTCGCGGTATTCCATGACGATGTCCTCGCGATCTGATTTGGCAGGAGTTTTGCCACTCCCTGACGTGGCCGGCAACCAATTCCTATGCCGTGGCCGGCTGAGCGATGCGCGCCCGAACAAAACGCGCCACGACGATGCCTGCGATCACCGAAGCGACGAAGATCGGCGTCTGTGAATAGCCGAGGCCCAGCGCCGGAATGGCGCCGCCCGGACAGAAGCCGGCAAAATCCCATCCGATACCGAACACGGCGGCGCCGCCAACCAATTCCAGATCGATAACGCGCTTCGTCGGCAGCGCAAACTCGGTTTCGAACACCGGGGCCTTGTACCGGCCGAACACCAGTCGGTAACCGATAAAGGCGACAGCCAAGCCGCCGCCCATGACGAAGATCAGGCTGGGGTCCCAGGTGCCAGCAATGTCGAAGAAATTCAGCACCTTGGCCGGATTTATCATACCGGAAACAGCGATGCCGAGGCCGAAAATCCCGCCGATCAGGAATGCCGAAACGAGCCTGTTCATGGTTAGTCCCCGACGACGTGGCGGATGATGAAGACGGTGATTAATGCGGTGACCATGAAGGTCGCGACGGCGGCCATCGAGCGTGGTGACAGGCGCGCAATGCCGCAAATGCCATGCCCGCTCGGACAGCCACCGCCGAAATGCACGCCGATGCCGACCACGAAGCCACCGACAACGAGGGACAGCGTTGGCAGCGGCACGCTGAAGGCAATATGTCCGCCAACAGTCCGATAGAGGAGCGGCGCCACGACTGCGCCAATGAGAAACGCGGCTCGCCAGCCCCAATCCGGGGCAAGCGGCGGAATGACCCCTGTTAGGATACCGGTCATCCCGGCAATCCGTCCATGCAACGCCATCAGGAGCACCGCCGACAGGCCGATGAGGGCACCGCCGAGCAGCGACTGGAAGGGCGTGAAATCTGTCATGGCAGTGCCGGCCTCAATCTGCGCTTCATGCGCGTCCCGCGCGGATCGACATCATAGCGCAGATGGACGTTGCCAGCGAAGATTCTGACTCGGATTGCCCAGAGGGGAATGAAAAAAGGCGGAGACTGGCTCCGCCTTTCGAGAACGCTCTTCTCAGCTGCCGAGAATGGCGCCTTTGATCTGGCGGATGTTGTTGTGCATCATGTCGATGTAGGTCGAGCCGGGGCCATCGGGCTGCGACAGCGCATCCGAATAGAGCGTGCCGCCCACCTTGATGCCGGTCTCGCTGGCGATCTGTTCGATCAGGCGCGGATTGGTGATGTTCTCGACGAAGATCGCCGACGCCTTGTCCTGCTTCACCTGCTCGACCAGTTTGGCGACATCGGCGGCCGACGGCTCGGAATCGGTCGAGATGCCTTGCGGGGCAAGGAAAGTCAGGCCGTATTCATGCTCGAAATAGCCGAAGGCGTCATGCGAGGTGATGACGACGCGCTTTGCCTCGGGGATCGACTGGATCGCCGCCTTGACCTCGCCTTCCAGCGCATCGAGTTTCTTGGTGTAGGTGGCGGCATTGGTCTGGTAACCGACGCAGCCGTCGGAATCGGCCGCACAGAACGCTTCGGCGATGTTCTTCACATAGATCTTGGCATTGGCGATCGACTGGAAGGCATGCGGGTCGGTGACGGTCTTGCCGCCGCCGGTGCCGGCACCTTCGGCCGCGTCGGCGTCGGCGAACTCAGGCTTGAAATCGATCGGCGTCACCCCCTTGGTCAAGGTGATGATCGAGGCCTTGGTGGCGCTGGCATCGACCAGCCGCTGCAGGAAACCTTCGAAATGCAGGCCGTTGACCAGGACGATGTCGGCCTTGGCCATGGCCACCGCGTCGGCAGGGCTCGGCTCATAGACATGGGCGTCACCGTCCGGCCTGACAATGGTGGTGATGTCGACGCGGTCGCCGCCGACATTTTTGGCGAAATCCGCAATGACCGTGAAGCTGGCGACCACTTTCAGCGGCTCGGCGAAGGCCGATGAAGCTCCAAAGGCTAATGTTATAACGCTCATCGCCAGGGCGGCGCAGAGTGATTTCAGCATGGTTGGGTCTCCTTTGGGGCGGGGGATCAGGCCGTTCTGTGACGGTGATGGACGATGCGGGCGCGCAGAATGCCGCGCGTGCCAAACAGGATAGAGGTGAAATAGACGACGCCGGCCGACAGGATGATGGCCGGGCCTGACGGCAATGACGCATGGTAGGACAGGAGCAGCCCGGCAATGCAGGAGGCAAAGCCGATCAGCACGGCCAGCACGCACATCGGCTCGACGCGCGCCGTCCAGAAGCGCGCGGCTGCCGCCGGCAACATCATCAATCCGACCGATAGAAGCGTGCCGAGCGCCTGGAAGCCGCCAACGAGATTGAGGACGACGAGACCGAGGAAGATGAAATGCACCGGGCTGCCGATGCGGCTGACCGAACGCAGGAACAGCGGGTCAAGGCATTCCGCGACCAGGGCCCGCCAGAAGATAGCAAGGCTGACCAGCGTCACCGCGACGATGCCGCCGATCAGCGTCAAAGCCTCGTTGTTGAGCGCCAGCACCGTGCCGAACAGAACATGCATGAGGTCGACGCTGGAGCCGCGGATCGACACCATCAGCACGCCGATGGCGAGCGAAATCAGGTAGAAGGCCGCCATCGAGGCGTCCTCGCGCTGAATGGTGAAGCGCGAGACGGCACCGGCGCCGAGCGCCACGATGATGCCGGCGATCAGGCCGCCAATGGTCATCGGCAGGATTTCGAGGCCGTAGAACAGGAAGCCGGCGGCCGCCCCCGGCAGGATGGCGTGCGCCATCGCGTCGCCCGACAGGCTCATGCGCCGCAGCATCAGGAAGACGCCGATCGGGCAGGCGCCGAGCGACAGCATCAGCGAGCCGAAAAGCGCACGCTGCATGAAACCGAAATCGGCGAAAGGCGCGATGAAAAGGCCGTAGAGCGCGTCCATCAGGCAGCCCTCGGACCGGCGCCGTGGTGATGGTCGTGATCGTGGCCGTCATGATGATGATCATGATCATGAGCGTGC
This sequence comes from Mesorhizobium sp. M8A.F.Ca.ET.207.01.1.1, assembly GCF_004794715.1. Lineage (NCBI taxonomy): Bacteria > Pseudomonadati > Pseudomonadota > Alphaproteobacteria > Hyphomicrobiales > Phyllobacteriaceae > Mesorhizobium > Mesorhizobium sp. M8A.F.Ca.ET.207.01.1.1. The sequence goes on from NZ_SRUS01000001.1 coordinate 429,399, forward strand.
TCGTCAGGCTCGCACCAGGGTGCATTCTCCTCCCAGGCTTCGTGGAAGCGGCGCGCGCGCAACAGGTTCTCCGGCTTCAGCGTCTCCCGGGTCTCGCCCCAGGCTACTGGCTGGCGGGCAAGCAGCAGTGTTTCGGGAAAATTCTGGCGCACAAGATCCAGATCATGGACCACCACCATGATGGTGCGCTCCTCGCCGTGCCAGCGCTTGATCAGGGCAATGAGGTCACCGACCGTCTTGGCGTCGACCGCGTTGAAGGGCTCGTCGAGCAGGATCAGGTCGGCATCCTGCAACAGCACTCGGGCAAACAGCGTGCGCTGCAACTGGCCGCCCGACAGCGTGTCGATCGGCCGCTTCTCGAAGCCGCCAAGGCCGACTGCCATCAAAGCCTGGCTGACGGTCTCGCGATCCTCCTTGGTGTAGCGGCCAAGCATGCCGCGCTTCGGCCACAGGCCGAGCGAGACCAGATCGACGACGCGGGCGGGAAAGGAGCGATCAAGCTCCGATTGCTGCGGCAGGTAGGCCGCCCGCACGCCCGGCGCGCGGATAACCTCGCCGGCCATCGGCTTCAACACCCCAACGATACCTTTCATCAGCGTCGACTTGCCGGAACCATTGGCGCCGACCACGGCCGTCAGCGAGCCCTTGCGGATTGCCCCATCGAGATGGTGGATCGCCGGATGGCTGTTGTAGCCCAGCGTCAGGTCACGGAATGTCAGGCAGGTCTGGGTCATATCGTTCCGTTGGCCAAACGTGGCTGCAGGCAGGTCGCTTGGATATGTGATGTTATTACATTAGTCAACAAGCCAATCCGGCGGAACTGCGACGCGGTGGTCAACTCGCCGTGTACGCGCCTGGCCCTGGATGGAACGATTGGCTCAAACGGTTTCGGTTCAGGCGGCCTTGCTCGAAGCGGACGGCGACTCTAAAGAGGCGCGACCACAACGGAAGGAACCTCGCAATGAGCATTCGTCGCATCGATGTTGGCCCGCGCATGAGCCAGATCGTCATCCACGGCACCACAGTCTACCTGGCCGGCCAGGTCGGCGAACCCGGCGGCAACGTCGCCTCGCAGACCCGCGACATCCTTGCGACCATCGATGGGTTGTTGGCCAAGGCCGGCACCGACAAGACCAAGATCGTCCAGGCGATCATCTGGCTGGCCGACATGGGCACCTTCGCCGAGATGAATTCCGAGTGGGACAAGTGGGTGCCGCAGGGCCACACGCCCGCCCGCGCCACCGGCGAGGCAAAGCTTGCCGGCCCCGAATATCTGGTCGAGATCATTATTACAGCTGCGCTGTAAAGGCGCTGCAACTGCTGATCTCCCCAAAGGGAGATCAGCTTACCCCTGCGACGGCGTGAACCTCGCCACCAGCGTATGGCTTTCCGCTGGATAGATGAAGCGCACATGGGTAACCGGGTGCTCGGCGCTCCAGGTGCGACGTTCGACCACCAGGCACGGCGCGCCGGGATCGATGTCGAGCGCGTCGGCGACGGTCTCGTCGGCTGCCATGGCGCGTATCCGGTGCTCGGCTTCGCTCCACGGCACGCGGCCGATCAGCCAAGGCCCGGCGGCGATTTCCAGAAACTCTTCGTCCCCGGCTTCCGAAACCGCTGAAAGATTGATCAGGCGTCGCTCGAGTGCGAATGGCCGTTCGCCGGCAAAATGAAGGCCCTCGAGCCATAGCACTGAACCTGCGGCGGACAGTCCGAGCATTGCCCTGTCCTCCGCATTGCCGCGTCGCTTCAGGCGTTCCAGCCGCTCGTAGCGGTAGGGCAGGCCGAGCGCCTCGACCTCGATCCTGATATCGTGCAGTTCCAGCACGGCTGCCTGCGATTGTGGCTGGCTGACAAAACTGCCCGACCGGCGACGGCGCTCGATGAGACCTGCCTTGGCTAACTGCGACAGAGCCTTGTTCACGGTCATGCGCGAGCATTTGTATTCGGCGGTCAGCTCATGTTCGAACGGGATGCGGTGGCCGGGCGCCCAGGTGCCCGACAGGATTTTTTCGCGGATGTCGGAAAGGATGCGCTGATGCAGCGAGACGGTTTCGCTGTCGTCTATCTCCGTCGGTTCGGCCATGGTCATCTAGTTCATCCCTCGGAAAGCGCCGTCATCACGCTGCCAAACCGTTCGGCGATGGCCTCGCGCCTGGCATGCCTGCCGCCGCTGACCTGTTTCTTGCCATGCACCCAGACGCAGTCGACCTTGCTGCCATTGGCGAAAATCCAGGCGTCGAGGATCGCGTCTCCGGTCTTGCCGGCCAGCGAAGGGTTCTTGGCGTCGAGCGAGACGAGATCGGCTGATGAACCAGGCGCGATTTGCGATGCGCCGGCGCCAAGCGCGACGCTGCCGCCTTCGATCGCTGCATCGAACAGCGCGCGGCCCGTCGAGCCACCGGCTACCGCAAGCACATTGCGGGCGCGGTGCGCGAGGCGCTGCGAATATTCGAGCTGGCGCAATTCGTCGGGCAGGCCGATCAGCACGTTGGAATCGGAACCGACGCCGAAGCGGCCGCCATGCTCCCTGAACAACGGCGCGGCAAAGGTGCCGTCGCCGAGATTGGCCTCCGTGATCGGGCAAAGGCCGGCAATGGCGCCGCTTTTGGCCATGCCGATGGTTTCGGCGTCCGTCATATGGGTGGCGTGGATCAGGCACCAGCGCTGATCGACATCGGCAGCCCCAAGCAGAAATTCGACTGGGCGCGCGCCGGACCAGGCAAGACAATCGTCTACTTCTTTCACCTGCTCGGCGACATGGATGTGGATCGGCCCGTTTGGCGCCATGGCGGCAACCGCCGTGAGTTCGTCTGGCGTCGCGGCGCGTAGACTGTGCGGGGCGACGCCGACGACAGCTTGATTCAACGCGCGAACCGATTCGCGGCTTTTCTCAACAAGCCGGGCGAACTCATCCACTTCGTTGACGAATCGCCTCTGGCCTTCGTTTGGCGCGGCACCACCGAAGGAGGAATGCGCGTAAAACACCGGCAGCAGCGTCAGGCCGATACCCGTTTCGCCGGCCGCGGCAGCGATGCGCTCGGCCATCTCGGCAGGGTTGGCGTAAGGTTTTCCGTCGCGGTCATGATGGAGATAGTGAAACTCGCCGACACGGGAAAACCCGGCCTCCAGCATTTCGACATAGAGCTGCGCCGCCACCGCCTCGACCTGGTCTGGAGTCATCGACAGCGCGAAGCGGTACATCACCTCGCGCCAGCTCCAGAAACTGTCGGCGGAGGGACCGCGCAACTCGGCAAGCCCGGCCATGCCGCGCTGGAACGCGTGGCTGTGCAGATTGGGCATGCCCGGCAGGAGAATGGCATGGCGCTCGTCACCTGCCGACGCGGTGCCCCCCGGCTCCACGGCGGTAATGCGCCCGTTGGCGAAAGTGATGCGCACATTGTCGTTCCAGCCATTGGGGAGAAGCGCCTGTTCCGCAAAGATATAGGTCACTTTTCTCTCCACTTCCCGGTCTCGCATGCGATGATGGCACTTGCAGTGCGTTTCAATATGTATATACATAATCGCCACCGATTGAAACGGAAAAGATGATGGCTGTAGAGAGCAAAAGCCGGGCAGGGGGGCTTCGCCTGTGGCGCAATGCGCGTCTGGCGACCATGGCTGAAAATTCTGCCGATCTTGGTATCGTTGAGCATGGTGCGCTGGCCGCGCGTGATGGCCGCATTGTCTATGCCGGTCCGGAATCCGAGATGCCCTCGGGGCTTGCCCAAGGCGAGATCATCGATTGCGAAGACCGCTGGATCACACCCGGCCTGATCGACTGCCACACCCATCTCGTCCATGCCGGCAACCGTGCCAACGAATTCGAGATGCGGCTGGCCGGCGCCTCCTATGAGGAAGTCGCCAGGGCAGGCGGCGGCATCGTCTCGTCGGTCAAATCCTTGCGTGCCGCCAGCGAGAGCGACCTGGTCGCCCAGACGCTGCCGCGCCTCGATGCGCTGATGGCGGAAGGCGTCACCACCGTAGAAATAAAGTCGGGCTATGGACTCGATCTCGAAAACGAGAAGAAATCGCTGCGCGCCGCGCGACAGCTGGGCAATGAACGCCCGGTGACGGTCCGCACCACATGTCTCGCAGCCCATGCGCTGCCGCCCGAAGCCAAGGGCGACAAGGACGCTTTCATCGATCTCGTCGTCAAAACGATTCTTCCCGGCGTCGCCGCAGAAGGCTTGGCTGATGCCGTCGACGGGTTCTGTGAAGGCATTGCCTTTTCGCCCGAGCAGATAGCGCGGGTCTTCGATGTCGCCAAGGCGGCTGGCTTGCCCGTCAAACTCCACGCCGACCAGCTGTCCAACCTGCACGGCGCTGAACTTGCCGCCCGCTATGGTGCGCTTTCGGCCGACCATCTCGAATACACCGACGAGGCGGGCGCCATGGCGATGGCCAGGGCGGGAACCGTGGCGACGATCCTGCCCGGCGCCTACTACTTCATCCGCGAGACCAAGAAGCCGCCGATCGGCCTCTTCCGCCAGCATGGCGCGAAAATGGCTGTCGCCACCGACAACAATCCCGGCACCTCGCCGCTGACCTCGTTGCTTCTGACCATGAACATGGCAGCGACCCTGTTCGGCATGACGGTCGACGAATGTCTCGTCGGCGTCACCCGCGAGGCCGCGCGTGCGCTGGGACTGCTCGACGAGACCGGCACGCTGGAGGCTGGAAAATCCGCCGACCTGGCGATCTGGGACATCGAGCGCCCCGCCGAACTCGTCTACCGCATGGGCTTCAACCCGCTGCATGCACGCATCTGGAGAGGACAATGACCGAACTGACCTTGAAGCCCGGCAATGCCACGTTGGCCGACTGGCGCGCCATCTACCGTGGCGCCGTGCCCAAACTGGACGACGCCTGCCGGCCAAAGATCAAGGCAAGCGCCGAGGCCGTTGCCAGGATCGTTGCCAAGGGCGAGCCGGTCTATGGCATCAACACCGGCTTCGGCAAGCTGGCCAGCGTGCGCATCCCGGCCGAAGATCTCGAGACCCTGCAGCGCAACATCGTTCTGTCGCATGCCGCGGGCGTCGGCGAGCCGATGCCAGTCGCCGTTGCCCGGCTGATGATGGCGCTGAAACTTGCAAGCCTCGCGCAGGGTGCGTCCGGCGTGCGCTCGCAAACCATCGAGTTGCTTGAAGCGATGCTCGCCAACGACGTCATCCCGGTGGTGCCGGCGCAGGGCTCGGTCGGCGCCTCCGGCGACCTTGCCCCGCTGTCGCACATGACGGCGGTGATGATCGGTGTCGGCGAATGCTTTACCCCGCATGGCCGTTTTCCGGCCAAGGTCGCCTTCGTCTCGCACGGGCTGGAGCCCGTGACATTGGGCGCCAAGGAAGGTCTGGCGCTGCTCAATGGCACGCAGTTTTCGACGGCCTATGCGCTGGCCGCTCTGTTCGAGGCCGAAGTGCTCTACCAGTCGGCGCTTGTCGCCGGCGCGCTGTCGACCGACGCGGCAAAGGGTTCCGACGCACCCTTCGATCCTCGCATTCATCTGTTGAGAAAGCATCGCGGCCAGATCGAGACCGCGGACGCACTGCGCAATTTGATGGCCGGCAGCGCCATCCGCGAGTCGCACCGGGTCGGCGACGAGCGTGTGCAGGATCCCTATTGCTTGCGTTGCCAGCCGCAAGTCATGGGCGCCGCGATCGATGTCCTGCGCAAGGCCGCCGATACGCTCGAAACCGAGGCCAATGGCGTCACCGACAATCCGCTGATCTTCGCCGAGGACGATACCGCGCTTTCGGGCGGCAATTTCCACGCCGAGCCGGTGGCTTTCGCCGCCGACATGATCGCGCTTGCCGTCTGCGAGATCGGCTCGCTGTCGGAACGCCGCATCGCCATGCTGGTCGACCCCGCGCTGTCGGGCATGCCCGCCTTCCTGACGCCCAAGCCCGGCCTGAACTCCGGCTTCATGATCCCGCAGGTGACGGCGGCGGCACTCGTTTCGGAAAACAAGCAGAAAGCCTATCCGGCATCAGTCGATTCCATCCCGACCTCTGCCAACCAGGAAGACCATGTTTCGATGGCCGCGCATGGCGCGCGCCGGCTGATCGGCATGGTCGAGAATGCGACTGCGGTGATCGGAATCGAATTGCTGGCCGCCGCCCAAGGCTGCGATTTCCATCAGCCGCTGGCCTCGAGCGCAGCGCTCGAAGCCGTGCGCAAGCTGGTTCGCGCCGAGGTGCCGCATCTCGACAATGACCGGCACTTCCACCCCGACATGGAAAAGGCGATCGCCATGGTGCGCAGCGGCGCGGCCGTGGAGGCGGCAGGCGCGGTGGCGCTGCCGGGGATTGCGCGATGACACCTTCCTGGCTGACAATAAAACAAGGCACGGCACCGCTGCTTGTGTCGATCCCACACACCGGCATCGACCTCGCCGGCCTCGAAAACCGGCTGGTGTCGCCATGGCTCGGTCGTCGCGATTGCGACTGGTGGATCGACAATCTCTATGATTTCGCCGCCGGTCTCGGCGCCACGGTCGTGCACACCGCCATCTCGCGCACCGTCATCGACGTCAACCGCGATCCTTCCGGCGCCTCGCTCTACCCCGGTCAGGCAACCACCGGCCTATGCCCGACCGAAACCTTCGACGGCGATCCGCTCTATCGCGACGGCGAAGAGCCGGGCCCGTCTGAGATCGACGAGCGCCGCGAGAAGTTCTTTGCACCCTATCACGCCGCCTTGCGGGCCGAGATCGACAGGTTGCGCGCCTTGCATGGCAAGATTGTCCTCTACGACTGCCATTCGATCCGCTCGGTGCTGCCACGGCTGTTCCAGGGCAGACTGCCGGTGTTCAATCTCGGCACGAATGACGGCAAGAGCGCCGATCCGATGCTGCAGGCGACCGTCAGCCAGATCATGGCCGAAACCGGCGAAACCTTTGTCGTCAACGGCCGCTTCAAGGGCGGGTGGATCACGCGCCATTTCGGTCAGCCTCTTCAGGGCGTGCATGCGCTGCAGATGGAACTCTCCAACCGCGGCTATATGCGCGAGCCCGAAGGGAAGGGCACGCCGGACAATTGGCCGGTACCCTACGATGCGGCGTTCGCCGCGCCGATCCGTGCCACGCTGACGCAGATTCTCCAAACCGCCATTGACTGGGCCGGGCGCTGACGCGCCGCCTCATCCGAAAGGGACAATGATGAACAACCCTCGCCACAATATCCGCGAAGTGCGCGCGCCGCGCGGTGACAAGCTCAACGCCCGGTATTGGACGACCGAGGCGCCGCTGCGCATGCTGATGAACAATCTCGACCCTGATGTCGCCGAGAATCCCAACGAACTGGTCGTCTATGGCGGCATCGGCCGGGCGGCGCGCACCTGGAACGATTTCGATCAAATCGTTGCGTCGCTGAAGACGCTTGGCCAGGACGAGACGCTGCTGGTGCAGTCCGGCAAGCCGGTCGGTGTGTTTCGTACCCACCCGGACGCGCCGCGCGTGCTGATCGCCAACTCCAACCTGGTACCGCACTGGGCGACCTGGGAGAAATTCAACGAGCTCGATAAGAAGGGCCTGATGATGTACGGCCAGATGACGGCCGGCTCCTGGATCTATATCGGCACGCAAGGCATCGTGCAGGGCACCTACGAAACCTTCGTCGAGGCCGGCCGCCAGCATTATGGCGGCAATCTCAAGGGAAAATGGATCCTGACCGGCGGCCTTGGCGGCATGGGCGGCGCCCAGCCATTGGCTGCCGTCATGGCCGGCGCCTGCTGTCTGGCAATCGAATGCAATCCCGATTCGATCGATTTCCGCCTGCGCACCCGCTATGTCGACGAGAAGGCCGAGACGCTCGACGAGGCCATGGAAATGATCGAGCGCTGGACTAAGGCCGGCGAGGCGAAGTCCGTCGGCCTGCTTGGCAACGCCGCCGAGATCGTGCCCGAAATGTTCAAGCGCGGCATCCGCCCTGATATGGTCACCGACCAGACCTCGGCGCACGACCCCATCAATGGCTATCTGCCGAAGGGCTGGACGATGGCCGAGTGGCGCGAAAAGCGTGTCAGCGACCCCAAGGCGGTCGAGAAGGCGGCCCGCGCCTCCATGCGCGAGCATGTCGAGGCGATGGTGGCGTTCTGGAACGCCGGCGTGCCGACGCTCGACTACGGCAACAACATCCGTCAGGTCGCCAAGGACGAAGGTTTCGAGAACGCCTTTGCCTTCCCCGGTTTCGTGCCGGCCTACATCCGTCCGCTCTTTTGCCGCGGTATCGGCCCGTTCCGTTGGGCTGCACTCTCCGGCGATCCGGAGGATATCTACAAGACCGACGCCAAGGTACGCGAACTTACTCCCGGCAACACCCATCTGCACAATTGGCTCGACATGGCGCGCGAGCGCATTTCCTTCCAGGGCCTGCCGGCGCGCATCTGCTGGGTCGGTCTCGGCGACCGGCACAGGCTGGGTCTTGCCTTCAACGAGATGGTGGCCAAGGGCGAGCTCAAGGCGCCCGTCGTCATCGGCCGCGATCACCTCGATTCGGGTTCGGTCGCTTCGCCAAATCGCGAGACGGAATCGATGAAGGACGGTTCCGACGCGGTCTCCGACTGGCCGCTGCTCAACGCGCTGCTCAACACAGCTTCGGGCGCCACCTGGGTGTCGCTGCACCATGGCGGCGGCGTCGGCATGGGCTTCTCCCAGCATGCCGGCATGGTCATCGTCGCCGACGGCACGCCTGACGCGGCAAGACGTCTGGAGCGGGTGCTGTGGAACGACCCGGCGACCGGCGTCATGCGCCACGCCGATGCCGGCTATGACATCGCCATCGAATGCGCCAAGGAGCACCAGCTCAACCTGCCCGGCATTCTCGGGTAACGGCTGACGTGATGCGCATCCTTCGCGCCGCCGATTACCGCGTCATGCCGTGGAAGAACGGCGGCGGCACGACGACCGAGATCGCCGTCTCGCCCGACGGCGCGGGGCTCGACGATTTCGACTGGCGCGTCTCGATGGCCCGGGTCGAAGGCAGCGGGCCGTTCTCCAGCTTTGCCGGCATCGACCGCACGCTGTCGGTGCTGGAGGGCGAGGGGATCGTGCTTGATGTCGCGGGCCGTCCGCCGGAGCGGATGACAGCGGCTTCCCAGCCATTTTCCTTTCCAGCCGACCAGCCGACGCGTGCCGCGCTGATCGCCGGCCCGATCACCGATCTCAACGTCATGACCCGCCGCGGCCGCATGTTGCATCAGGTCGAGCGTCTGGCGATTTCGACGCCCGTGGAAATCCCGACCGAGGCCGGTCCCACCCTCATCCTTTGTCACAGGGGCCATGCCATTTTCCCCGGCGCCGCGCCCATTCGTCTCGGGCCGCTCGACGCCCTGCTGCTCGGACCTGATGCCTCTGTCTTGCGGGTTCAGCCCGCACCGGATGCGATCCTTTTCGTGATCCGGATAATCGCTGCCGCCTGACGCGTTTGGCGCCAACGGTTACCGCCTGTTTCCAAACATGATCGCGACGCCGGCGAAATATAGCGTAAGCTGGCGGTGGCATCACGAAAAAGCCCGAATCCTCCCCGTCGATCGGTCCTGACGGGAGCGAGGGGCGCTCGTCTTTGAGTTTGCTCGAAAGATGACGCCCTGTCGTGGTGCGGAAACAAACTTTCGGCATAGGGGTTGATGCAACCGATTGCATTTGAACCGGTTTTAGGGCCATTGCCGTGGCGGTGATGCCGCTGAGTGCCCGCTTACGGAATTTTCAATGAATATTCAGACGAACCCAGCCCAGATCGAGAAGACAAGCGCGAGCTTCCCAGCCATCACGGAAGAGCCGATAAGATCGACATTCCTGCCGGAGGAACGGCTCCGGCTGCTCGGCGAAAGCCTGGCCAAGGGCGATCTGACGGACCTGTTCGGACTGATACCATTCGACTTCCAGGCCCGCATCCGTGACAGCGCCAAGAAGATCCTCGAAGTCTACCGGTCGACCAACGCCGCGCAGGCGAGGGGCGAAACCATCACGCCGGCCGCGCAATGGCTGCTCGACAACAACTACCTGATCGAGGAAACCATTTTCCAGGTCAAACGCGACCTGCCGCGCCGCTTCTACCGGCAATTGCCGACGTTGAAACTGCCCGACGGCGGCACCGTGCCGCGCGCATTGGCGCTGGCCTGGACCTATGTCGCGCATTCGGACAGTTCCGTCTCGGCGACCATGTTCAAGTCCATCGTCCAGGGTTTTCAGTCGGTCGAGCCGCTGAAGATCGGCGAACTCTGGGCCCTGCCGTCACTGCTGCGCTTCGTGCTGATCGAGAACCTCCGCCGCCTGGCGGTCAGGGTCAACCGCACCCGTCAGATGCGCCAGATCGCCAACGACGTGGCCGACAAGGTGCTTGCGACCGACGACAATCCGGATCGGCAGGCAATTCTCGCCAACTTCAGCGCGCATGCGCAGGACACCACCTTCGCCACTCAGCTTCTCTATCGTCTGCGTGACGGATCGCAGAACGCCGGCAAGGCGCTGGAGTGGCTGGAAGGCGAACTCGAAAAGACCGGCTCGGATGCCGAGGAAATCATCATTTCCGAGCACCAGACGCTGTCCAGCGGCAATGTGACCACCGGCAACATCGTGCGCGGTCTGCGCCTCATCAACGACGTCGACTGGACGGTGTGGTTCGAAGGCGTCAGCCGCATCGATACCGTGCTGCGCGAGCGCACCGATTTCGCCGCGCTCGACTTCTTCTCGCGCGATCAGTACCGCACCGCGATCGAGGAACTGGCACGCCGCTCGAACCTGTCGGAGTACCGTGTCGCCGAAAAAGCCATCGAACTGGCCGGCCACGCCGCCGGTGAAACCGTCGCGGAGGGCGTTGAAGGAGCTGATGCCCAGGCAGCATCCGCTCATACCGACGTCGGTTTCTATCTCGTTGGCCCGCGCCGGCTGGAGCTGGAAAAGGCGATCGAGTACCGGCCTACGGTCAGCCAGACGGTCAAGCGGACCTTCGCCAAGACGGGCTGGCTTGGCATCGTGCTCCCCGTCTTCGCGCTGACCGCCCTGCTGCTCGTCCTGTCCGGCAACGCCCTTTCCAATCTCGGCCTGTCGGTGCCGTCGATCGTGCTGATGCTGGCTCTGTTTGCCGTGCCGGCCAGCGAAGGCGCGCTCGCTTTCTTCAACACCGTGGTCTCGCTGTTCCTCAAGCCGACTCGCCTGATCGGTTACGACTACAGGCACGGCGTGCCGCCCGAGGCGCGTACCCTGGTGGTCGTGCCGTCGCTGATCGGCTCGCGTGACGATGTCGAGGAAAACATCCGCAACATCGAAGTGCACTATCTTGCCAATCTGGCGGACGAGATCCATTTCGCGCTGCTTTCGGATTGGCCCGACAGCAAGATCGAGATCGATGCGGCGGACACTGAGATTCTCGACTTCGCCCGCGCCGAAATCGCTCGCCTCAACGCACGCTATCCCTCCGAAGGCGCCCCGCGCTTCTATATCCTGCACCGCCGCCGGCTCTACAATGCGGCTCAAGGGTGCTGGATGGGCTGGGAACGCAAGCGCGGCAAGCTGCACGAGCTCGACCTCTTGCTGCGCGGCGACAGCGATACCACCTTCCTACCACTCGAAGTGCCGCTGCCGGAAAAAGTCGTCCATGTGATGACGCTCGACGCCGATACCCGCACCACCCGCGATGCCGTATCGAGCCTTGTCGGCAAGCTTTGCCATCCGCTCAACCGCCCGCATTTCGACGCCACCAGGCGTGTCGTAACCGCCGGCTACACCATCCTGCAGCCGCGTATCACCGCTTCACTCACCAGCGGCGACGAAGCCTCGTTCTTCCAGCGCGTGTTCTCGGCCAATCGCGGCCTTGATCCTTACGTCTTCGCTGTTTCGGACCTCTATCAGGACGTCTTCAGCGACGGGTCCTTCACCGGCAAGGGCCTCTATCATGTCGATGCCTTCGAGGCCGCCTTGCAGGGCCGCATCGAGGAAAACACCATCCTCAGCCACGATCTGCTCGAAGGCGCTCTGGCGCGCGCCGCACTGGTCACCGACGTCGAACTTGTCGAGGACTACCCGACCCGCTACTCGGTCGACGCCTCGCGCCACCATCGCTGGGCGCGCGGCGACTGGCAGCTTTTGGGATACATCTTCAACCCCCGTTCCGGCGTTCCGGCCTTGTCGCGCTGGAAGATGGTCGACAATCTGCGCCGCTCGCTGACGCCGATCTTCTGGGTGATGGCGGCGATCGCCGGCTGGACCTTGCTGCCCTTCACGCAGGCCGCGCAGTGGCAGGCCTTGCTGATCCTCAGCCTGTTCATGGCGCCGACCTTCGACGTGGTCAACGCCATCCTGCCCAAGAGCGGCGACCAGACGCCGCGCGGCCATTTCTCGGCGCTGGCGCGCGACGTCGCCTTCGGCACCGCCATGGTGGCACTGAAGATCGTGCTGATGGCACACAACGCCTGGATGATGGGCGACGCCATCGTGCGCACGCTCTACCGGCTGTTCGTCAGCCGGCAGAACCTCCTGGAATGGCGCACCGCCTCGCAGGCGCACAAGGCCGGCGACAACGACGTCGGCTCCTACTACGGCATGATGTATGGCGCCGTGATCATCGGCTTTGTCGGCCTCGCCATTCCGGTGCTGGCCGATTCCACCGGTGCCTTCGTCGCCTTCTTCTTTGCCTTGTTCTGGATCGGCTCGCCGGCGATCGCCAGCTGGATCAGCCGCTCCGCCGAAACCGAGGACCGGCTGCGTATATCGCAGGCCGATATTCACACCCTGCGCACCGTGGCGCGGCGCACCTGGCATTATTTCGAGAGCTTCGTGACGGCCGAACATCACAATCTGCCGCCGGACAATTTCCAGGAGAGCCCCGCGCCCGTCGTGGCGCCCCGCACCTCGCCGACCAATGTCGGCGTCTACCTGCTCTCGGTCGTCTCGGCGCGCGATTTCGGCTGGATCAGCCTGTCCGATGCCATCACCCGCATCGATGCCACCATGACGACCATCGAGAGCATGCCGCGCAGCCGCGGCCATCTCTTCAACTGGTACGACACCACGACCCTGAAGCCGCTCTACCCGCTCTATATCTCGGCTGTCGACAGCGGCAATCTCGCCGGTCACCTGGTGGCGGTGGCGGCGGCCTGCGCCGAATGGGCGGAAGCCCCTTCCGTCCACCTGCAGGGTGATTTCGAAGGCATTCTCGACACCGTGACCATCCTGAGCGAAAGCCTAGATGAATTGCCTGACGATCGCCGTCAGTTGCGCCCATTGCGCCAACGCCTCGTCGATCGCCTCGACGGCATGCGGCGCGCCGTCGACACGATCAAGGCACAGCCGGAAATGGCCTCGATCCGCACCATCAACTTGGCGGTGCTGGCCGGTGAAATCCGCAAGCTCGCCACCGCCATTCACACCGAGGCCGCATCGCCGCAGAGTGACGTCATCGTCGACTGGGCGGCAAGGCTCGAAGCCACCTGCGAGGCGCACGTCCATGACGCCCACAGCGACGAAAACGCGGTCGAGGCTCTGCGTGCCAAGCTGCTCACCTTGCGCGAGCGCACCCGTCGTTTCGCCTTCGAGATGGAGTTCGCCTTCCTGATGCGGCCGGAGCGCAAGCTTTTGTCGATCGGCTACCGGGTCGAAGAACATCAGCTCGACGAAAGCTGCTACGACCTTCTCGCCTCCGAGGCGCGGCTGACCAGCCTGTTCGCCATCGCCAAGGGCGATCTGCCGACCGAGCACTGGTTCAGGCTCGGCCGCCCCATCGTCGAGATCGGCTTCCAGGGCGCGCTGATGTCGTGGTCCGGCTCGATGTTCGAGTACCTGATGCCGCCGCTGGTGATGAAGGAACCGCAAGGCTCGATCCTCAACCAGACCAGCAAGCTGATCATCAAGCGCCAGATGCAGTACGGCCGCCAGAAGAACGTGCCGTGGGGGATCTCGGAAGCAGCCTACAATGCCCGCGACCGCGAACTGACCTATCAGTACACCAATTTCGGCGTGCCGGGGCTGGGGCTGAAGCGCGGCCTTGGCCAGAACACGGTGATCGCACCTTACGCGACGATCATGGCGGCGCAGTTCAACCCGCGCGAAGCGGTGCAGAATCTGGCCCGGCTGCGCGAGATCGGCGCGCTTGGCCGCCATGGCTATTATGATGCGGTCGACTTCACCCCGCAGCGCGTGCCGGAAGGCACCAACCACGCGGTCGTGCTGAATTACTATGCCCACCATTCGGGCATGTCGATCGCCGCCGTCGCCGACGCCATTTTCGAAGGTCGCCTGCGTGATCGCTTCCACAGCGATCCAGTCATCGAATCAGCCGAACTGCTGCTGCAGGAGAGGGCGCCGCGCGACATTCCGACCGCCACCGTCCGCACCGAGGCCGACGAACGCTCCAAGGACGAGACCGAAACCGAGAGCCCTGACACCCGCATTGTGCTCGATCCCGTGCGGGCGCTGCGTTCGACCAATGTGATGTCGAACGGCCGCTATTCCGTCATGGTGACCGCGACCGGCTCCGGCTACAGCCGCTGGGGCGATCTGTCAGTGACCCGCTGGCAGCCGGATCCGGTCGAGGACCGCCTGGGCTCATACATCTTCCTGCGTGACGTCAGCACTGGCGACTGGTGGTCGGCAACGGCGGAGCCAAGGCGCGCGCCCGAGGAAAAGACGCAGACCCTGTTTTCCGATGACAAGGCGAGCTTCGTCAAATCGGCCGGCACGCTACGCTCGGAGGTCGAATGCATCGTCGTTTCCGAAGGCAATGGCGAAGGCCGCCGCATAACGCTCTACAATGAGAGCACATCCGACCGTCACATCGAAGTGACGTCCTTTGCCGAGCTGGTTCTGGGATCGGAGGCTTCCGACAACGCGCATCCGGCCTTCTCGAAAATGTTCGTGGAAACGGAAATCGCCGCCAACAATGGCGCGATCTTCGCCACGCGACGCAAGCGCGAAACCAGCGAGCCCGATGTCGCCCTGGTGCATTTCGTCACCGATCCGTCGGGGCCGGCTCGTGATGCCGAGGCCGAGACCGACAGGCGCGCCTTCATCGGCCGTGGCCGCACCATCGTCGATGCCGCCGCCTTCGATCCAGGCGCCAGGCTGGGCGGCCATTCCGGCTTCACGCTCGATCCCATCGCCTCGCTGCGCCGTCAGGTGCGCGTGCCCGCCAACAAGAAGATATCGCTGACCTTCTGGACCGTCGTCGGGGCCAACCGCGCCGAGCTGGAGGAGGCCATAAACCGGCTCGACCATCAGGAGAGCTTTGCCCGCCAGGCCATGCTTGCCTGGACACGCAGCCAGGTGCAGACCCGCCATATGGGCCTAAGCCTGACCGATGCGGCCAATGTGCAGAAACTGGCGCGCTATCTGATCTATCCCGATCCGTTCCTGCGGCTGCCGGCCGAGTCCATCGCTTCTGGATTGGGCAAGCAGTCGAGCCTGTGGCCGACCAGCATTTCGGGCGATTACCCGATCTTCCTGGTCAGGATCGGCGACGTCGCCGATCTGGAGATCGTTGCCCAGGCGTTGCGCTTCCAGGAATATATGCGCACCCGCGGTATGATGATCGACTTCGTCGTCGTCAACGAGCAGGCCTCGTCCTATGTCCAGGATCTGCAGCGCGCGGTCGAAACGCTGTGCGAAAACAGCCGCTTGCGCGGCAAGGAACTCGGACCCCGCCAGCACATTTTCGCGGTGCGCCGCGACCTGATGGAGGAGACCACCTACAAGACGCTGCTCGCCGTCGCCCGGGTTGTGCTGCATACGCGCAACGGCACCATCTTCGACCAGATCGAACGAGCCGAGGCGGCCGCACTGCAGGCGCGCGATGGCCTGCAGCCGGCAGGATTTCCAGGCCCGCGCGAAATTCCTGCGCCCGTACAGATGCATGCATTCGCCTCGCAGGCGGTGGCCGATGTCAGCGCCGATGGCTCCGGCCTCAGCCAGTGGAACGGTTTCGGCGGCTTCGACGGCGACGGGCGGCACTATGTGGTGCGCCTGGCTGGCCGACGCACCACGCCGCAGCCCTGGATCAATGTCGTCTCCAACGCCTCGTTCGGCTTCCATACCTCGGCCGAGGGCGCGGCCTTCACCTGGAGCCGCAACAGCCGTGACTACCAGTTGACGCCGTGGTCGAACGACCCGGTCTCCAACCGACCGGGCGAGGGCATCTATATCTACGACCAGGCCAGCGGCAGGGCGTTCTCGCCGATCACCGCGGTGGTGCGCGATCCCTCGATGACCTACGAAGCCTGGCACGGCCAGGGCTTCTCGACCTTCCGCTCGAAGCGCGGACCGTTGTCGATGGACTTGACGCACGTCGTCGATCCCATCGATCCGGTGAAGATCACGCGGCTGCGCATCCAGAATTCCGGCCCGGTACCGGCCCGGCTGCGCGTCTATGCCTATGCCGAATGGGTTCTTGGCGGGCATCGGTCGCGCACCGCGGCAACCATAGTGCCATCCCGTGACGGTGCCACCGGCGCGCTGCTCGCGCAAAATCCCTACGGGCTCGATTTCAGCGAGCGCGTGGCCTTCCTCGCCGCCGACACCGGTGTCCACTCGGTGACGACTGACCGGGCCGAGTTCCTCGGCCGGCACGGGTCCAGCGAGTTGCCGCAGGCAGTGCTGAGCGGTTCGGCCCTGTCGGGTCGCGTCGAAGCCGGAGATGATCCTTGCGCGGCGATCGCCCGCGACATCGAAATCCCCGCTGGTGGCGACGTCACGCTGATCTGGCTGCTCGGCGACGCCGAGTCTCCGGCGCAGGCGAGCGCGCTGGTGCAGAAGCACCGGGGCAAGGATTTCGACCAGCGCCTGGCCGACAATGAGCGCGAATGGCGCGCCTTCCTCGACACCATCCAGGTCGAGACGCCGGACAAGGCACTCGATGCCATGGTCAATCACTGGCTGCCCTATCAGAGCCTTGCCTGCCGCATCCGCGCCCGCTCGGCCTTCTATCAGGCAAGCGGCGCCTTCGGCTTCCGCGACCAGTTGCAGGACACACTCGCCCTGCTGGCGCATGATCCGACGCTGGCGCGCGACCAGATCCTCAATGCCGCGCGGCGGCAGTTCCCGGAAGGCGACGTGCAACATTGGTGGCTGCCGCGCACCGGCGCCGGCGTACGCACCCTGATCTCCGACGACGTGGTGTGGCTCGCCCACGCCACGGCCCGCTATCTCATGGTGACCGGCGACGCCACAATCCTGAAGGAGCAACTGCCCTTCCTCGACGGACAGGCGCTGGGTGAAGGCGAGCACGACGCCTTCTTCACTCCGGAAATCTCGAAGAAGACGGTGTCGCTCTACGATCACTGCGCGCGTGCGCTCGACCTTGCCATCAAGCGCAGCAGTCCAGCCGGCCTGCCGTTGATCCTCGGCGGCGACTGGAACGACGGCATGAACCGTGTCGGCGAGCATGGCAAGGGCGAGAGCGTGTGGCTGGGCTGGTTCCTGCTGAAGACGTTGGGCGACTTCGCCGCGGTCGCCAAGACCGAGGGCGACACCAAGCGCGCGCAGGCCTGGGCAAAGCATGCCGAAGCCCTGAAGCGGGCACTCGAAAGCACGGCATGGGACGGCGAATGGTACCGGCGCGGCAGCTTTGACGACGGCACGCCTTTGGGATCACGCACATCGCAGGAGTGCAAGATCGACTCCATTGCTCAGTCCTGGAGCGTGCTTTCGGGCGAGGGCGACCCGGCGCGGTCGACCACGGCGATGCAGCAGGCGACGAAGCTGCTCGTCGACGATCATCTCAAGATCGTAAAGCTGTTCACGCCACCCTTCTCGAAGACGGACAAGGATCCCGGCTACATCAAGAGCTACCCGCCTGGCGTGCGCGAGAATGGCGGCCAGTACACCCATGCGGCCACCTGGTTCGTCATTGCGCTGGCGGAGATGGGGCAGACCGATGAAGCCTATCGCTGCTTCTCGATGCTGAACCCGGTCAACCACGCCTTCGACGAGGCCTCGACCGAGCATTACCGCGTCGAACCCTATGTGGTGGCGGCCGACATCTATGCCGGGGACGACAAGGGAGGGCGCGGCGGCTGGACCTGGTACACCGGCTCGGCGGGCTGGCTTTACCGGGCGGCGGTCGAAGGCATCCTGGGTATCGAACGGCGCGGCAAGCAGATCACGTTCCGGCCGAAGCTGCCCAGTCATTGGGAGGGCTATCAGGCTTCACTCAAGATGCTGGGCGCCGAGATCAAGGTGCAGGTCATTCGGGACAAAAAGACCAAGACGATCTCGCTCGAAGTCAATGGTTCAAAGACAAAATCGGCGTCCTTTGAACCTAAGGCTGGTGGCCAGACCGAGGTCGTGGTCAAGATACCGGCGTAAAATCAACGGGTTGGATCACCGGATCGCGCGTCCTTCGGGACGCGCGAAGCCGCGCCTCGTTACTTGCGCGCGATCCGTGGCGGCGCCGGCTGGGCGCCTTGAAACCGGGCCTCTTCAGCCTGCCGTGATTAAAAATGTGGCAGTGCTCGGCTACTGCCATGATTTTGCCGCAAGGCTGACATTTCACCTTTTATCTCAAACCGTTAGGTGATCACGTCAGATTTCGTATCGTCGTCATCTTTTGTTCGCTAAATGGGAACGGAAGCGATAGACGGGCATTGTTTTGCGACGCATCAACCGTTACGTGTCAGGAAATGGTGCAGTGCACAATATTGGTGTTGGGCACAATAGAGAGTTGGCGGAGTAGCTGAAGTGTCACTTCTGCAGATCTATTGGAGAGCGCTGGGATATCTGGCTGCCGACAAGAAGCGCGTCGCGCTGATCTGTGCGGCCAACGTCGCTCTGGCAGCCATCGCGATCCTCGAGCCGATCCTGTTCGGCCGGGTCATCGACGCGATTTCCACGAAAGGCTCGGTCTTCTCCACGCTTGCCGTGTGGGCCGGCATCGGCGCCTTCAATGTTCTCGCTTTCGTGCTGGTGGCGCGCGGTGCCGACCGGTTCGCGCACGCCCGGCGCAGCGAAGTGCTCTGCCAGTCCTTCGAGCGCGTCATCACCATGCCGCTCGCCTGGCATCATCAGCGCGGCACCTCGAATGCTCTCCACACGCTGCTGCGCGCCGTCGAGACGCTGTTCAGCCTTTGGCTCGAATTCATGCGCCAGCATTTGTCCACCGCTGTTGCGCTCGTCCTGCTGGTTCCGACGGCCCTCAGCATGGACGTGCGCATGTCGATGGTCCTGCTCGTCCTCGGCGTTCTCTATGTCGGCATTGGCCGCTTGGTGATGAAGCGCACGAAGGAAGGCCAGGCCGCCGTCGAGCGCCACTATCACAAGGTTTTCGCGCACGTGACTGACTCGGTGAGCAACGTCGCCGTGCTGCAGAGCTACAACCGTCTTGGCTACGAAGCCGACGCGCTGCGCAGCTACGTCAAGAACCTGCTCGACGCGCAGAACCCGGTGCTCGACTGGTGGGCGATCGCCAATGCGCTCAATCGCCTGTCGTCGACGATCTCGATGATGGTGGTGCTTCTGATCGGCGCCTATCTGGTCACCCACGGCCAGCTGCGCATCGGCGACGTCATCGCTTTCACCGGCTTCGCCACGCTGCTGATCTCGCGGCTCGACCAGATGTCGGCTTTCGCGAACCAGATTTCGGAGGCCCGCGCCAAGCTCGAGGATTTCTACAAGCTCGAGGACTCGGCCGCCGATACCGCCGAGCCGGACGGCCTGCGCGATCTTTCGAATGTCACCGGCCATGTCCGTTTCGAGGATGTCAGCTTCGAGTTCGCCAATTCGGGGCAGGGCGTCAGCGACGTGTCCTTTGAGGTTCAGGCCGGCCAGACCGTCGCCATCGTCGGTCCGACGGGTGCGGGCAAGACCACGCTCATCAACCTGCTGCAGCGCGTGTTCTCGCCGTCCAGCGGCCGTATCCTGATCGACGGCATCGATACCCGCACCGTGACCCGCAAGTCGCTGCGCCATTCGATCGCCACCGTGTTCCAGGATGCAGGGCTGCTCAACCGCTCGATCGAGGACAACATCCGGGTCGGCCGTGCCGACGCCACCAACGACGAGATCCATGCCGCCGCCACCGCGGCTGCGGCGCAGGATTTCATTTTGGCCAAGAGCAATGGCTACGACACGGTGGTCGGCGAACGTGGCGGCCAGCTGTCTGGCGGCGAGCGCCAGCGCATCGCCATTGCCCGTGCCGTGCTGAAGGATGCGCCGATCCTGGTGCTCGACGAGGCGACGAGCGCGCTCGACGTCGAGACCGAGGATCGCGTCAAGGAAGCGATCGACGAATTGCGCCGCGACCGCACCACCTTCATCATCGCCCACCGCCTGACCACCGTCCGCGACGCCGATCTGGTCGTGTTCATGGACAAGGGCAAGGTGGTCGAGATGGGTGGCTTCGCCGAATTGTCGCTGCGCAACGGCCGTTTCGCCAGCCTGCTGCGCGCCGGCGGCCTGCTCAACGACGAGGAAGTCCGCCGCCTCAGCCGCTCCGTTCAGGGCGAGGCCGCCTGAGCAGTTGATGGTTCTCGCCTTCTCCCGAATGGGAGAAGGCGAGGCCCGCGACACCGCCGCTCGATTGCCTCAAACGCGTCGGCGGTCTATGTAAAGCCGCATGAGCGACACCACCTCACGCCCGAGCGGCTGGACCGATCTTGCCAATCCGACGCGGTTCATCGGGCTGGCCGACAAGCTTGTGCCGTGGCTGGCGGCGCTTGCGGCGCTGATCCTAGCCGTTGGCCTCTATATGAGCTTCGCCGCGCCCGAGGATTTCCAGCAAGGCATCACGGTGCGCATCATGTACATCCACGTGCCTTTCGCCTGGCTCGCCATGATGTGCTACACGCTGATGGCAGTCTCTGCCCTTGGCACGCTGGTCTGGCGGCATCCACTGGCCGATGTGGCACTGAAGTCAGCGGCCCCCATCGGGGCCGTCTTTACCGCGCTGGCGCTGATTACCGGTTCGATCTGGGGCAAGCCGATGTGGGGCACCTGGTGGGTCTGGGACGCCCGCCTGACTTCCGTCTTCGTGCTGTTCCTGATGTATCTCGGCATCATCGCGTTAACCCGCGCGCTCGATGACGCCAGCCGCGCCGCCTGGGCCGCCGCCATCATCACGCTGGTCGGCTTCATCAACATTCCGATCATCAAATTCTCGGTCGACTGGTGGAACACACTGCACCAGCCGGCTTCGGTGTTCAGGCTCGGTGGTCCGACCATCGATCCCAGCCTGCTCTGGCCGCTGCTGGTGATGGCCGTCGGCTTCACCGTGCTGTTCTTCGCGCTGCATCTGATGGCCATGCGCACCGAAATCCGGCGCCGACGGGTTATTGCCATGCGGCGGGTGGCGGCGCGGCAGGCGGAGCGGACTTAACCTTCTCCACAAGGGAAGCTACGCCATTTCAAGCAGCGGGTTTTCGGTGGCAGCTCGGCGAATTCGTTTTCCTATGCTGCGCTGGTCGACCCCCCACTCCGTCGAGCTTCGCTCGACACCTCTCCCCCGATCGACGGGGTAGAGGAAAGGCGCCAAGCCTTTTTTTGTCAACGCTCGTCGAGCAAGGCTCCCTTCCTTTCCCTCCGGAGGGGGGAAAGGTGGCGCTGCGAAGCAGCGACGGATTGGGGGAACCACGTGGCAATCAGCATCGCGCCGATCAGTCACGCCAGTCGCACAAGATCTGTGTCTAGCTTGGCAGGTGGAAAGGGAAGGCCGCTCACCCCATCCGCCCCCTTGCCGCGACCGGCAGCGTTTCCAGCACTTTGTCGCCGTCGATGAGATGCACCTGGTCGAACAGGTTCGTCACCACGCAGCAATGGTCCGGCAGCACGCGGACGCGCTCGCCGATGCGCAGCTTGCCGTCGCCGGAAAGCGTGACCGTGCCGTGCTCCTCGCTCAGTCCCGTCACCAGCGCTCCCGGGACGCCCATCAACTCTCCGAAATCCTTTAGCCCCAGCGTATCGCTGGACAGGGCCTTGCTGCCGCTATCGAGGATCGCGCGCGTCGCTGTCGGATGGCTGACCACGGTTGCCAGCACGGTCAGCGCGCAATCGTCGAGGCCGCCGACGCCTTTGGCGACCTGGTAGCGGTCGAGATAGATATAGGTGCCGGGCCGGTATTCGGTGACGACGGAGGCATCGGCGGAACGCCACATATCGGGCGTGCCGCCGCTGGAGACACGCTCACAGGCGAGCCCTGAAGCGGCCAGCGCCTGTTTGGCGTCGGCAAGCCAGGTCTCGGCCTCCGCTGCCCGGCCGGCTGCCGGATAGGTCATCAGCCCGCCAAAGACAAGGCCGCCCGCCTTGTCGATCATCCTCGCCAGCGCAACCGCTTCATTGGCCGTCTGCACGCCGCAGCGCCCCATGCCGGTGTCGCATTCGACCAGCACCGACAGCGGATGCCCGGCATCGGTGAAGGTCGCAGCGAGCCCTTCCAGCGTCTGCGCGCTGTCGGCCGTCACCGACAGCGTCACGCGGCCGTGCAGCGCCTTCAGCCGGGCGAGCTTGGCGCGGCCAAGGATGTTGTAGGGAAGAAAGATATCCGTCAGCCCGGCGTCGGCCATCACCTCGGCCTCGCCGATCTTCTGGCAAGTGATGCCGACGGCCCCGGCTGCCACCTGCTTCTTCGCCCAATAAGGCAGCTTGTGGGTCTTGATGTGCGGCCTGAGCTTCAGCCCGTTCTTGTTGGCATGGGCCTGCGCGCGGGCGATGTTGGCTTCGGCGCGTGCGGCATCGATCAGGATCGACGGCGTATCGAGATCATGGATGGTCGGCATCGGCTATCTCTTTGAAAATTCGCAGGGGTTATGAGCCGGAAAGCACGCGATGTCACGCCGCACGCCAACCCGATCGGTGGGCCATGGGCGGGAACGCGCAGGGCTCGAACAGGCAGAATGGATCGACACCGCACCGGCGTTCGGCTATGCGATTTGTCGGCAAAATCGACACGAAGGGTCACGATCATGAAACGCTCCGCCATCAACGACATCATCCGCGAAGCCGACGCCTTCATCCGCTCGTTCGGCTATATCATGCCGCCCTTCGCCTACTGGTCGCCGGAAGAGATGAAGGCGCGCCAGGTCGATTCCTCGGCCATTTTCACCTCACGGCTCGGCTGGGACATCACCGACTACGGCCAGGGCAAGTTCGACGATCTCGGCCTGTTCCTGTTCACCGTCCGCAACGGCCGCTACGAGGACATGAAGAAGGGCATGGGCATGCTCTACGCCGAGAAGATCATGATCTCGCGCAAGGAGCAGATGTCGCCGATGCACCGCCACAACATCAAGGCCGAGGACATCATCAACCGCGGCGGCGGCAAGCTGGTGCTGGAACTGTTCATGCATGACCGCGACGGCGGCATCGACCCCAGGGCCGAGGTGTCGGTGCCTGTCGACGGAACCATCCACAGGCTGCCGGCGGGCGGGCTGTTGAAGCTCGACCCGGGCCAAAGCGTCACGCTTTTGCCTGGCGTGTGGCACGCCTTCTGGGCAGAGGGCAAGGACGTGCTGATCGGCGAGGTATCGACTGTCAATGACGATCGCACGGACAACGTCTTCCGTGAGCCGATCGGCCGTTTCGCCGATATCGAGGAAGACACGCCGCCGCTGCACCTGCTGGTGGCCGACTACGACAAATGGCTGGGTTGAGGCTTCCGCCCTTTATGCCGATTCGCCCCCTGATTTGCCGGCCAGCAACCAAGTCCGACGAGGAATAGATCTTGAAATCAGCTCTAGTTCTAGCCATTGCCGCCTTGGCGGCGGTCAGCTTCGGTATGCCGGCCCAGGCGGCCGGCTTCGCCAACATCATCCTTTCCGCGACGAAGGACGGCGCTACACCTCAGAGCAGCTTCCCCGTCGACACACCGGTGATTTACGTGTCGGCTGACTTGGTGGATATCGCGCCCACATCGAAAATCACATTTTCCTGGGTCTCGGTTGATTCCCACGGCGTCGCACCGGAAAACTATACTATCGACAAGGTCGATCTCGACGTCGGAGCGAACAATCAGGCTGATTCTCAGCTCACCAAACCCACGGCGGGATGGCCGGCGGGCACCTATCGTGTTGATTTGGCCATCGACGGAACGGTTGAGGATTCGGTGCCCTTCAGCATTCCATGATGGAAATGAACTGCCCTGGAAGGGCGTAGGCTCAATGACAACAGCTGAGTCCCGATTGCACGCTCGTCCGGCACAGGCAGGACGAGCTGATCGGCACATCCGCCTTTGCCATCGCCGTGGCAAGCCTTGCCTGCAGTGCCGGCAGTTCTTCGGTCTCGCCACGCCGGCTCAAACATTCCACCAGACCGTGCAGCGCCCAGACATTGTCCGGGTGCTGGGCACAGCGCTGCACCGTGGCGCTCAGGCCGAGATCGTCGCGATAGACCTGCTCGGCTTCCGCCGCATGCCCCTGGTCGAGAAGCAGTGCGGCCAGCGCATGGCGCGGCGGGTGCATCCACGCCCACGGCTCGGTGTAGGAAAGATTGTCATCCAGCTCGACCGCGTGCCTGAGATGGCCATAGGCCTCCTCGTGCCGGCCCTGGTGGTAGGCAAGCTCGCCGTCGAGCAAGGCGGCACCGACGGCGAGCGAGGCGCGGGTCGGGTTGCTGAGGAAACGCCGCTCGGGTGCAATGCCTTCGAGGTGCTGGTGAAACAATTCGCGCTCGCGCTCGGCTTCGGCGAATCGCCTCAACGTCGCATGCGCGACGCCCCTGGCGTAGTGCTGCATGGCCGCCGTCAGCACATAGAGGCCGGGCTCGGCGACCCTTGGTTCATCGATGATCTCCTGCCAGCGACCGAAGCGCACCAACACGTGCGATTTCATCGCATGATAGCCTTCCACGGTCTGGGTGAGTTTGGGCCGGTCCTGGATGGCGACCACGTCACGCGTCACCAGGCTGCGCACCTTGTCGGCGGCCCACAGTGCCGGCTGGTACTGGCCTGACAACATGCAGGTGAACATCATCAGGTGCAGATCGTGACAGCAGCCGAGCAGATAATAGGTCGGCTCATCAGCATAGGCGAGATAGAGGTCGTTGGCCCGAACCGCCTTCTCGCTGGCAAGCTTGGCTTTTTCATATTCGCCGCACAGCACATAGATATGCCCCGGCATGTGGTTCATGTGTCCGGCATCGGGGCACATCTCGCCAAGCAGATCGGCTGAGCGCATGCCGCGTTCCGGCATGGTGGACATTTCCAGGAGATGGATGTGCAGATGGACGATCGCCGGGTGCTGCGCGATGCCGGCCTCATCGGCGAGCCGGATCGACCGCTCGCAAACCTCCAGTGCCTCGATCACGTCTGAATTTGACGCCGGTTTACCGGTCTTGAGGTTCCAGAGCCGCCGCACCGTGCGCATCATCAGCGCTTCGACGAACAGCGCCATGACGTCATGGTCGTCGGGAAAGTTTTCATGGACCCGCCGCATCGCAGCGGCATAGGCATCGTCCCACTGCTCGAATTCCTGGGGGCTTACCCGGTGCGGCTTCTGGAAGCGGCAGGCCAGTGCCTCGATCAACCGCCTTTCGACCTCGCTGGCTGACGCCGCATTGGAGCGCGCGAGCTGGACGTGCTCGAAACAACGCTTCGTCGCGCTGTCAGCCTCGGCCTCGCCATGCTCCTTCCAGGTCAGATTGTAGAAAGGCCCAGCCGCATAGGCGATGCCCCAATGAACCATCGGGCAGTCCGGATCGGTCTCCAGAGCCTTCTCAAAGCACTTGATGCCTTCTTCGTGGTTGAAGCCGTAGCACCAGTTCAGGCCAATATCGAACCAGCGCTGGGTTTCTGCCGAGCGGGTAGAGATGGGGCGGCGGTAGACGCCAAGATTGAAGCGGTCCATGTGGTCTCATTCAAGCAGGTTGGCCGCGAGCCTAGCCCTGGCCAGATTCTTCGCCATGAATGTGTGCCAAAATCTGCAGGCATGGCAAACGCGATGAGGGCCATCGTTGTTCTGGCGTCGGTACGATCTGATCGGCGACCGGCGCCGCGTTACTCGCCTTCGAACGGCGCGTCGCTCTGCCAGCCGGCTAGCTCCGGCAGGTCGTCAAGCCAACTTTTCTCGGTCATCACGGCATCGCCGGCCTGCGGTGCAGCCTCCGTGGCGTTTTGAATCAACCAGTCCGCCCACTTCCGATAGGCAGCCGGATCCATCTGAGGCGGCAGCACCTTGCCCTTGAGCAACATCTTCTTGCGGAAACTGGTTTGCCTGCGCAGCTTGGTCGTGGTGAACTTGATTGCCTTGCCTTGGTATTCGACAGTCCAGCGGTCGTCCCCATGGCTGACAAGCCTGTCGATGGCGAAACCGGCATCGACCGGTCTGTCCCGCCAGGGAAGCTCGATGGCGTTCTTCCGCAGATCGATAGCCCATCGCCTGTAGTTGGCCCCGGGACGCTGGGGCGGCAGCACGCCGGCCTGCTCGAGCATCTTCCTCCGGAAGGTAGGCTGCTTCTTGAGCTGGCCGGTCGTGAACTCGATTCGATGTCCACGAAACTCGACGTGCCACCGGACTCGCCCGTTGCCGACATACTTCACCAGCCGGTCGATCAAAAACTCGCTATCGGCAAGCATCGCGCAGCCTTGGCTGATGCTTTCGCGGATGAACTCGGTGTCAGTGACCATCAGGCGGCCTTATGCAGGATTTCGTGGACGAAGCCGGGAGCGATGTGCCGGACTGCATCGGAAAGCGTTCCAATTCCGATTTCTTGTTTAGCTGGGTGCTCTCATTGAGAGGTGCTGGCTGGGGAACCTGGATTCGAACCAGGACTAACGGAGTCAGAGTCCGTGGGTCTACCGTTAACCTATTCCCCAGCAAGCGCGGTCATGGACCGCGCGGGCCGAACGGCTGAGCCGCTTGAGCGCTGCCTTGTAGCCGCCAGCGGAAAATAGTCAAGCCTGCTCCGCGGTTCAATCGCCAGCTTTTATCACCGGTTTCAAACGCCACCTTTTTCCAGCGGCGTGAGAACTCCGGGCTCAGCTCTCCTTGCGGCTGAATTGCGAGCGTTCGAAGAACAGCACGATGCCCAGGCCCAGAAACAGCGGGATGATCAGATAAAACAGCCGGAACACCAGCAGCGCGGCCAGCACGCCGACCGGGTCCATGTCCGAAAGCCCGGCCAGGAACACCACCTCGAATACGCCCAGCCCACCCGGCGCGTGCGAGATCTGGGCGACGGAAAAGGAGACGAGGAAGACGCCGAGCACGACGAAATAACCGGGATTGTGCATCTCGGGCAGGGCGAAGAAGATGATCGCGGCCGCCGCCAGCAACTCGATCGGACCGATCAGCAACTGCCTGGCGACGATCGGCAGCGCCGGATAGTGCAACTGGAAGCTGCCGATCTTCAGCGGGCGCAGATGCAGCCAGCTGCCGAATATATAGGCCGCGACGAGGACCAGCATCGCAATGCCCGCAGCCTCCGACAGGCCGTGATGGGCGATGCCGGAGAAGCGGTCGATAATCTGCGGCTCGAACACCAGCACGAGGCCTGCGGCGAGAATCGTCGACAGCACGAAGGTTATCCAGCAGACCGCCACCAGCACGCCGACCTCCTGGCCGGTCAGGCCCCTGGTGCCGTAGGCGCGGTAGCGGATGACGGCGCCGGAAAACACCGAGCCGCCGATATTGTGCGACAGCGCATAGGTGGTGAAGGAGCAGAGCGTCACGAACAGCCACGACACGCGCCTGCCGATATGCAGCAGCGCGATGTGGTCGTAGCCGGCGAGCGCGGCATAGGCGACGACCGAACTCAGGCCTGCCAGCATCCAGCCGCGAGCCGGAATGGCCGCCAGCCCGTCCCGGACGTCGTCGAGCGAGATGCCACGCAATTCATGCCAGAGCAGGAGCAGCGAGAAAATCACCGCGCCGATGCCGACGACCGGCCAGAAATAGCGTTTCCAGTTCATTGCTCGACTGCCATACGTTGCGTATCCGCTTCCTTTCTGTCGAGAGGCTGACCGCGCCCCGAATTCCCCATTCATTTCAGAAATGCCTCATTGAAGCCGGCTATTCAACCGCGAACACTTGTCGCGCCTGACGCCGGCAGGGCCTGCCTGCACCGGACGCGGCGCAAGAACGCCTGCAAGGGGCGGAGGCATCGGCCTTTACGGGCGCGGTCTCCGCTGGCGTCATGTTATCAATCCAGCCTTGCGAGTACATTACGGCGACGCAGCGAAAAGGCGGTTCGCGCACCCAGCCGGCAAAATTCGGCATGGGCTCTTGGTGATCGGGCGCGGCACTGTTAGTCTGGCGGCAACTTGAAACATGCCAAAGCGCCTGCTGCGTCCGTCACCGGTTCGCGCGGCGCCGGAAGGAACGACAGTGGAAGACCGCGACACCGGCGCAGGCGCGCCGGAGGTGGGCGCGTCCAGCGCTTCTCCGGGGTCATCAGGCCCGGGGACGGCCGGTTGGCAGCAACGCCGCCCGACGGAGCCTCGTTCCGTGAATGGGCAGGTGGGCGACGCAACCCAGAAAGGCAAGCCCAAGAAACGGCGCAAGCGAAGGCGCGGGCGCAAGGTTTTTGCGCGCGACGATGTGCGCCCCGAGGACAATCGATCGCCGCTGCAAGGCAAGGCCGCTACCGCGGCAGTCGACCTGAAGCCTGTTGCCGCTGCGGCGATCTCGCCCGTCGTTCCAGCGCCACGCCCCGAACAAGGCAACCGCAGGCCGCCGGTGCACGAGCTTCCGGTTTTCGCGGCGCTGGATCTCGGCACCAACAATTGCCGGCTGCTGGTCGCCGTTCCCACCCGTCACGGCCAGTTCCGCGTCATCGACGCCTTCTCGCGCATCGTCAGGCTGGGCGAGGGGCTCACCGCCAATGGCCGGCTCGGCCAGCCGGCGATGGACCGCGCGGTCGAGGCGCTGAAGGTCTGCGGTGACAAATTGCGCGGCCGCAAGATCAGGAAGGCAAGGCTGATCGCCACCGAAGCCTGCCGCACCGCCGAAAACGGCGTCGAGTTCCTCGATCGCGTCGAACGCGAAGCCGGCCTGAAGCTCGAGATCATCGATCGCCAGACCGAAGCCCGCCTTGCGGTTTCCGGCTGCGGCTCGCTGGTCGAGCGCGACACGCAAGGCGTCGTCCTGTTCGACATCGGCGGCGGCTCCTCCGAGATCGCGCTGATCGATCTCAGCGGCCGCCGCTCGCCGCGCCTTGCCAACCATATCGTCTCATGGACATCGCTGCCGGTCGGCGTCGTGTCATTGGCGGAACGCTTTGGCGGCCGCACCGTGACGCGCGAGATCTTCACCGCCATGGTCGACGACGTCGCCGGCAGGCTGGCTACTTTCGATGGCCGCGACCGGCTGAGCCATCTCAAGGCCAGCCCGAATTTCCATCTGCTCGGCACTTCGGGCACGGTGACGACGCTGGCCGGCGTCCATCTCGATCTCGAGCGCTACGACCGCCGGCGGGTCGACGGCCTGTGGATGGACCGCGACAGCGTCGACCGAATGGTGGAGAGACTGGTCGGCTGGGATTTCCAGCAGCGCTGCGCCAACCCCTGCATCGGCGCCGACCGCGCCGATCTGGTGCTTGCCGGCTGTGCGATCCTCGAAGCGATCCGCGCCGTCTGGCCGTCGGAGCGGCTGCGCGTCGCCGACCGTGGCCTGCGCGAAGGCATATTGAGCGAACTGATGGCCGATGACGGCGTCTGGCGCAACGATGGGCGTGCTAGGGCATGATCATGCTCAAACAAGAAATCAGGCAATGACCAAGAAACCGGAAAAACCAGGTTCGGCGAGCATTCGCGTGCTGAAGACGCGGATCAAGAAGAAAAGCGGCCTGAAGGAATCGTCACGCCGCTGGCTGCAGCGCCACATCAACGATCCCTATGTCCAACGCTCGAAAGCCGACGGCTATCGTTCCCGCGCGGCCTACAAGCTGATCGAGATCGACGACAAGCACCATCTCTTGAAGCCCGGCATGAAGGTGATCGACCTGGGTGCCGCCCCCGGCGGCTGGTGCCAGGTCGCGGCCGCGCGCACGAAATCGACGGCCGAAAACCCGCATGTCATCGGCATCGATTATCTGGAAATGGACGCCGTGCCCGGTGCGCCGGTGCTGCTGATGGATTTTCTCGATCCGCAGGCTCCGCAAAAGCTGGCCGAGGCGCTGGGCGGAGACCCGGATGTCGTGCTGTCCGACATGGCGGCACCGACAACCGGCCACAAGCGGACCGACCATATCCGTACCATGCATCTGTGCGAGGTGGCGGCCGATTTCGCGCTGTCGATCCTGAAGCCCGGCGGCCATTTCCTGGCCAAGACCTTCCAGGGCGGCGCCGAAAACGAACTGCTCTCGATGCTCAAGAAGAATTTCCGCTCCGTCCACCACGTCAAGCCACCAGCCTCGCGCGATGAGTCGGTGGAGCTTTATCTCTTGGCCAAGGATTTTAAGGGGCGAGAGGCTGGTCCGCCGTCAGGCGGATCGGAACGTCCAGTGGACGTTCCGAAGGGCTCGAGCGCCCGGAGCCATGGCGAAGGGCCGGGGGACGCAGACGGCTGAGTTGGCCGCTTCACTCTCCCGGCGATCTCACCGGTTCCAGCGTCTTGGGCGTCGTCAGCCGGCCATGGCCCGACACGGCGTTGCCGGCATCGGGTGCCAGCCGCATGAACGACAGTGACGCCGCCGCCGATACCGCCGCCACGATGAAGAAGGCGGTATGGAAATCGCCCAGCGTCAGCGGGCCGCCATGGATCGAGGTCGAGACTTCCAGAACACCGCCGGCGAGCGCCACGCCGAGCGCGATCGAGAGCTGCTGGAACACCGCCGTGATCGGCGTCGCCTTGCTGGTATCCTCGGCCGAAACCTCGGCATAGGACAGTGCGTTGACACCGGTGAAGAACATCGAACGGATAAAGCCGCCGACCAGCAAAATGGCCAGCATCAGCGCGTAAGGCGTTTCGGGGGTGAAGAGGCCGTAGATGGCGATCGATGCGGCGGCGACCAGCGAGCCGGCGATCAGCACGCGGCGGAAGCCGACGACACGGAAGATCAGCGCGGTGACGAATTTCATGCCGATGGCGCCGATCGCGGAGACGAAGGTGATCATGCCGGACTGGAATGGGGTCAGCCCGAAACCGATCTGGAACATCAGCGGCAACAGGAACGGCACCGCGCCGATGCCGATGCGAAACAGGCTGCCGCCAAGCACCGACGAGCGGAACACCTGGTTGCGGAACAGCTCAAGCGCCAGCAGCGGATTTCTGGCGCGGCGCGCATGCATCAGGTAGAGCGCGCCCGACAGCAGCCCCACCGCGACCGTGATGAAGCCGGTGGCCGGCGGCAGATAAGGCAGGCTGACCACCGACAGGCCGAACACGACGCCGGATGCGGCAAGCCCGCTCAACACGAAGCCGATGAAATCGAGCGGCGGCGTCTCGGTTGCTTCGGTTTCCGGCAGGAAGCGTGTGGCCAGCCAGATGCCGATCAGGCCGATCGGCACGTTGATCAGGAAGATCCAGTGCCACGTAAAATAGGTGGTGATAAAGCCACCGATCGGCGGACCGACCAGCGGGCCGACGAGTGCTGGAACGGTCAGCCAGGACATGGCGGCGACCAGGTCGCTCTTGGGCGTGGCGCGCACCAGCACCAGGCGCCCGACCGGGGTCATCATGGCGCCGCCAATGCCTTGCAGGAAGCGCGACACCACGAAGGCCGGCAGCGAACCGGACAGCGCGCAGGCAACCGAACCGGCAATGAACACCGCGATCGCCGCACGAAAGATGTTCTTGGCGCCGAAGCGGTCGGCCATCCAGCCGCTGATCGGAATGAAGATCGCCAGCGACACCAGATAGGCGGTCAGCGCCAGTTTGAGCGCGATCGGGCTGGTATGGATGTCGATGGCGATCGCCGGCAGCGATGTCGCGATGACGGTCGAATCCATGTTTTCCATGAAAAGAGCGACCGCCAGTATGAGCGGAATGGTGCGGTTCACAAAAACGCGTCCGGGCTTGATTCCAGATGTTGCCGACCTTGCCGGCACGCAGGGCGGGTATCACGGCTGGACACCGATGTCGCATTAATTTGCTTTCACTTTTGTGCGATCGCAACCAGGGGTGGCGTTGCCGGGCTCGTCGTGATCCTGTTGTGCAACGCAATGATCGGCTTTTCATCCGTCCCGGGACGTGTTACCAGCCACCGCCAATCCTGAAAGGGAATAACGAGTCGGCGCTGCCCATTCCGGTCCAGCGCTTTTTCGCATTCAAAGGGCTGGCTATGGCAAAAATCATCGAAACGTCCACCGGCGCACTGGCGCTGACCTTTGACGACGTGCTTTTACAGCCCGGTCATTCCGAAGTGATGCCCGGCCAGACCGACATCCGCACCCGCATCGCCGGCGACATCGACCTCAACGTGCCGATCCTGTCGGCGGCGATGGACACGGTCACCGAGGCAAGGCTTGCCATCGCCATGGCGCAGGCCGGCGGCATCGGCGTCATCCACCGCAATTTCTCGCCCGCCGAACAGGCGGAGCAGGTGCGGCAGGTCAAGAAATTCGAATCCGGCATGGTGGTGAACCCGGTCACCATCGGTCCCGACGCCACGCTCGCCGACGCGCTGTCACTGATGCGCACCTACTCGATCTCGGGCATTCCGGTGGTCGAGAATGGCGGCGCCGGCGGCCACAAGACCGGCCGGCTGGTGGGCATCCTGACCAACCGCGACGTGCGCTTCGCTTCCGATCCTGCGCAAAAGGTCTACGAATTGATGACCCGGGAGAACCTGATCACGGTCAAGGAGAATGTCGACCAGGACGAGGCCAAGCGGCTCCTGCACCAGCACCGCATCGAGAAGCTGGTCGTGGTCGACAAGGCGGGCAATTGCGTTGGGCTGATCACCGTCAAGGACATCGAGAAGTCGCAGCTCAACCCGCATGCCACCAAGGATGCGCAGGGGCGACTGCGCGCCGCGGCCGCCACCAGCGTCGGCGATGACGGCTTCGAACGCGCCGAGCGTCTTATCGAGGCGGGCGTCGACCTTTTGGTGATCGACACCGCGCATGGCCACTCGCAGCGCGTGCTGGACGCGGTGACGCGGGCCAAGAAGCTTTCCAATTCCGTGCGCATCCTGGCCGGCAACGTCGCCACCGCCGAAGGCACGCAGGCGCTGATCGACGCCGGCGCCGACGCCGTCAAGGTCGGCATCGGTCCGGGCTCCATCTGCACCACCCGCATCGTGGCCGGGGTCGGCGTTCCCCAGCTTTCGGCCATCATGTCGGCGGTCGAGACGGCGCATAAATCCGGCGCCTCGGTGATTGCCGACGGCGGTATCAAATATTCCGGCGATCTCGCCAAGGCACTCGCCGCCGGCGCCAGCGCCGCCATGATCGGCTCGCTGCTTGCCGGGACCGACGAAAGTCCGGGCGAGGTGTATCTGCACCAGGGCCGCTCCTTCAAGGCCTATCGCGGCATGGGCTCGGTCGGCGCAATGGCGCGGGGCTCCGCCGATCGCTACTTCCAGGCCGAGGTGCGCGACACGCTGAAACTGGTGCCGGAAGGCATTGAAGGGCAGGTTCCCTACAAAGGACCTGTGTCTGGCGTGCTGCACCAGCTTGCAGGCGGGCTGAAAGCCGCTATGGGTTATGTTGGTGGCCGCGACCTTGCCGATTTCCGCGACCGCGCCACCTTTGTGCGCATATCCAACGCCGGACTTCGTGAGAGCCACGCCCATGACGTCACGATTACCCGCGAAAGCCCCAACTATCCCGGCGGAGCCTGATTCTTCCGGGCTTTGGCGCAACTTGGCCGCCATGGTGCTGCGCCTGTCGCGCCATGTCGGAGCGCTCTGCTTTCTCTCGGCAGCGGTTTTCATCGCCATGACCGGGATGGAGTTCTTCTATTTCCGCCAGTTGAGCGGGGGCTTGGCCTCGCTCGACATGCGCTATTTCGGATTCACGCCCGACGAAGGCATGGCCTGGCTGACGGCGCTTGGCCGGCGCGGCAGCGAGATCATCCTGGTCTGGCATTACCTGACCTTCGATCTTTTGTTTCCTGCGCTGTTGTCGCTGACGCTAGTCAGCCTGATCGTGGTAACTGGCCGGCGCTTGAAGGCTTTCCGTGTGCTGCCGGGGCAGATGCAGGCGATCTTCGCCTTGGTCCTGGTGCTGCCCTACACGCTCGCCGACTATGTCCAGAATATCGCCGTGGCGCGGCTTCTGTCCGATTTCCTCTATGCCAACCCGGACTCGCTGTCTTTCGCCTCGGCGCTGATCGTCACCAAATTCGCGCTTCTCGCCCTCCCGGTCATCGTCATTGCCGCTTTCTGGCTGGCGGGCCAAAGACGTCAGAACTGAAGCCGAAAAGGGCAGGGGCCACTTCATGAACCAGACCACCATCTTCTGGCCGGTCCTGGCGCATGTGCTGCTGATCTACATCGTCTACTGCGTCCTAGGCCGTCGCCGAGACGGTGCGGTCAAGTCAGGCGAAGCCAAGACCGGCCAATACAAAGTGCGTTCGACCGAGCCGGCGTCCAGCGTCACGGTCGCCGCCAATCTCAACAACCAGTTCGAATTGCCGGTTCTTTTCTACGTGCTGTGCCTGGCGCTGCACGTCACCAACGGCGTCAATTACCTGACCCTGGCGCTGATGTGGATCTTTGTCGCCTCGCGCTACTTCCACGCCTGGGTTCACCTGACCAGCAACGAACTGCGCCTGCGCAGGCGGTCTTTCTTTCTCGGTGCGGTCATTATCCTGTTGGGCTGGATCTGGTTCGCTCTTCACCTGCTCCAGGTGGTTTGAGCAGAAGCGGCGTTGGCGCTCTTTTCCCGAGGCGGAAGAAGAGAGGCCGATTTCTACAGATCGAACACGGCTATCTTGCGCTTGTCGAACTTGATGCCGATCTCACCGCGCACCAGCTTCAGCGCCTGTTCGCCGAACACGGCGCGCCGCCATCCCTGCAGTGCCGGCACATCGGCGTCCTCGCCCTCGGCGGCGATGCGATCGATATCGTCGCTGGACGCCAATACTTTCGAGGCCACGCCCTGTTTTTCGGCGACGATCCTGAGCAGCACTTTCAAGAGTTCCGCGGCCGCATTCGAGCCTTCGGGCGGCTGGAAGTTTTTCGGCAGTTTCGGCATCTGCTCCTTGGGCAAGGCGAGCGCCGTGTTGACCGCGCCGAGCAGTGCGGTCGCCGTCGAGGAGCGTTCCCAGCCCTTTGGCGTGGTACGGAGTTTGGCAAGGGCTGCCGCATCGCGCGGCCCTTGTTGCGCGATCTCGTAGATCGCGTCGTCCTTGAGCACGCGGCCGCGCGGCACGTCGCGCTCGCGCGCTTCGCGTTCGCGCCATGCCGCCACGGTCTGCACGATCGCCAGCTCCTGTGGTTTGCGCAGTCGCATCTTCAGCCGCTTCCAGGCATCCTCGGGGTGCGGATCGTAGGTCTCGCGCGAGGTCAGGACGTCCATCTCCTCATTCAGCCAGTGAGCGCGGTTTTCCCGCGCCAGCTCGGCGTTGAGGTGCTGATAGACCTCGATCAGATGGGTAACGTCGGCCAGCGCATAGTCGAGCTGCTTGTCGGACAGCGGCCGATGGCGCCAGTCGGTGAAGCGCGACGACTTGTCGAGCCGCGCCCCGGTGATGCGCTGCACGAGTTGATCGTAGGAAACGCTGTCTCCGAAGCCGCAGACCATCGCCGCCACCTGGGTGTCGAACACCGGGTGCGGAACGAGATCGCCGAGATGGACGATGATTTCGATGTCTTGCCGGGCGGCGTGGAAGACTTTGACCACCGCCTCGTTGGCCATCAACTTGAAGAACGGAGCCAGGTCGATGTCTGATGACAGCGGATCGATCAGCGCCGTCACGCCGGGCGCGGCCATCTGGATCAGGCACAGGATTGGCCAGAAGGTCGTTTCGCGGATGAATTCGGTGTCGACGGTGACGAAATCCGACTTTTCGAAAGCGGCGAGAACGGTCTCGAGTTCTTTCTGGGTGGTGATGACGTGCATCAAATCGCTTTTGGCAGGAGTAGGGTCTTCCTAGATTTCAGCCGGGAAGGCTTTCGTCAAGCTGTGCTGCCACCGTCACGGCCCTTCCGGACTGTCTGGATCACTATTTCTCCTGGCCAGACGCGCGAAAATGGTCGAGGTGCGCAACAGCGCGGTGAAGCGGCTGCGCTTGCCGGCCGGCACGCCGGACCGGGCCTGCATGCGGTAGAGGATAACGGCGATGAACACCGCGTAGACCACGGCACTGAAGACAAACAGCGCGCTTGGCCCGAAATACTGCATCGCCGTCGAGGCCGCGAAAGGGCCGCCAATAGCGCCGAAGGAATAGAACAGCATCAGGGCTGCATTGATCAGCACGAACTCGCCGGCATCCGCGCGATCATTGGAATGCGCCGCCGACAGTGAATAGAGCGGCATGGCGAAACAGCCGAAGATGAAGACGGCGATGAAGTTGAGCAGCGGATTGCTGCCGGCAATGAACACCAGCGCCAGTGCCGAAAGCATCGCGCAGCAAGTCGTCATCAGCAGCACCCGCCGCCGGTCCCAGCGGTCGGAGAGATAACCGAGTGGATACTGGATGATCGCGCCGCCGAAAATGCCGACGCTGACGAAAGTGACGACGTCGGCGACCGACATGCCGATCTGCTCGGCATAGACCGGCGACAAGGTGCGAAAGGCGCTGTTGGTGACGCCGACGGCGATGCAGCCGAAGCAGCCAAGCGGCGAAATCCGCCAGACGCGTGCCAGATCGAGCTTGACCTCTTCCGGCGGCGTCGGGTTGGAACGGTCGCCAAGCGAGACCGGCACCAGCGACAGTGTGATCATGATCGACATGATGGCGAAGATGCTGAAGCCGCCGGCACCGAAGACCGGAATCAGGAACTGGGCTGATGTCACCGATCCGGTATCTACCATCCGGTAGATGGCCAGCACACGGGCGCGGTCGCGGTTGGTGACGCCTGAATTCAGCCAGCTTTCGACGATGGTGAACAATCCGGCGAAACAGAAGCCGCCGGCAAAGCGCACCGCGCACCACATCACCGGATCGAGGACCAGTACCAGGAGCAAGGTGCCGACCGAGGCGATCGCCGCCAGCGCCGAGAACGCCCTGATATGGCCGACCGCCTTCATGATGCGGGTGATGGCCAGGCAGCCGAGCAGGAAGCCGGCGAAATAGAAGGTGCCCATAAGACCGATGTCGGACGCCGAAAACCCTTCCTGCGCGCCGCGCAGCGCGATCAGCGTGCTCTGCAGCCCATTGCCGCCGAGCAGGATGCCTGCGGCGAGAAGGAGCGGAATCAGCGGGCGGATGGAGGACATGAAGCGGCGATCACGTATCGGTGATCCCTTCTTGAACCAAAGCGACCGTCAATGCCAGCGGACAATCCTTAGTTCTTGCGGGGCGACTCCCTTGGGCAGGCCGCGCCAGCCGTCCGGTGGACGGGTAGGCGAGCCGCCTATGCCTCGTTGGCCCGCGCCAATGCCTCCTCCCTCGTCCCGTTGGGGCCTGCGCTTGCGGAGGTGGCGGAAGAAGATCGCCTGGCGCCAAGCGAGCCGACGGTCAGCAGGCTGAGTATGACGAATGGGATGCCGATGCCGAAGGCCGAGCGGATGCCCCAATGGTCCGAGACGAAGCCAAGCAGCGGCGGGCCGAGCAGGAAGGCAGTGAAGGAGATCTGTGACAATGCCGCTACGTTGATCGCCGCGGGGCGATCGCTTCGCTGAGCGGCGGCCGAGATCGCCAGCGGGAAGATGGCGCTGCTGCCAACGCCCAGAAGCGCGAAGCCGAGCATCGAGATAAATGGCGCGGGCGAGAAGAAGACCAGGAAAACGCCGGCAGCCATCATCGCCAGGAGGACGCGCGCCACGCCGCTTGGCGAATGGCGGTCGACGAAGCTGTCGGCGAAGAAACGCGTCGTCGCCTGCGAGAATGCAAACAGCGCCACTGTGAAGCCGGCGACAAAGGGGCCGGATTCGAACACGGTGCGCATGTAGATTGCCGACCAGTCGATGCTGGCGCCTTCCAGCAGCATCGCCGAAAGCGTCACCGCGACGAGAACGAGAATCGGCAATGTCGGACGGGCGAACATGGGCGCCTTGTCGCCGGTAGCGGCGAAGCGGGCAGGGGCCGGCTCGTAGCCGCCGAGAAAAATCGCCATCGAGATAGCCACTATAGGCACGACCAGCGCCAGATGGAGTTGCGGCGACAGGCCAAGATGCGCCATCGCGCCGCCGAACAGTCCGGCACCGAAGAAGCCCGCGCTCCAGAACGAATGAGCGCGGTTCATGATCCGGCGTTTGAGTTGGAATTCCGTCCTGTCGGCTTCGACATTCAGGATGATTTCGACGCTGCCGATCATCAGGCCGATGGGAAACAGCATCAGGAACAGTGCGACGGGTTCCGGCGCATGTACGGCGATGGCGTAGAGAAGCGCCAGCAGCGGAACCAGCGTGAGCAGCGCGCGGCGAAAGCCGATGCGCTCCAGGAGGGGCGTGGCCAGCGTCAGTGCGGTCAGGGTGCCGATCGGTGTCCCGATCAGGCTGAGCCCCAGCGTGCCGTCCGCGATGCCCATGGCATGCTTGATGTCGGGCAGTCGCGGGAAGATGTTGCCCATGGCGAACGAATAGGTCGCAAACCCAGCATAGACCCGGTGTTGAGGGGCAAGGTTGAGGCCAAAGCTCATCGCGGTGCTTTCAATGAAAAACGGGCGGCTGCCTTGTCCAGCAGCCAGACATGTCGACTTCTTGCATAAACGTGCAAAACATGCAAGAACGTGCAGAACAAGAAAACAGGGTTCGGCAATGCTCACCGATCAACGGCACCAGCTCATCCGTGACCGCCTTGCGGCGGAGGGGAGTGTCCTGGCCGGCGAACTGGCAAGCCGCTTCGGTGTTTCGGAAGACACCGTACGCCGCGACCTGAGGGAGCTGGCTAAGGCCGGTGAATGCCGTCGCGTTTACGGCGGTGCGGTCGCTTCCGCGCCCCTTGCAGCGGCAACGATCAGCCAGCGGGGCGGTCATGCGATCGAGGAGAAGGCGCGTCTGGCAAATGCGGCGGTGGCGGTGCTCTCCGCTGGACAAAGCCTGTTCATCGATGGCGGCACGACCAATGAGGCGATCGCCAGGGCCATCCCGCGCGACATCGAGCTGACCGTAGCCACCAATTCGCTTGGCGTCGCCTCGGTCCTGTCGGATCACCCCTTGGTCGAACTGATCGTGCTCGGCGGCAGGTATGTCCGCGACCTTGGCACCTGTGTCGGCGCCGATACGCTGGCTGCCGTGGCACAGCTTGGCGCCGACCTGTTTTTCCTGGGATCCTGCGGCCTTGATGCCACGCGAGGCGTGACCGCCTTCGATTCGTCCGAGGCCGAGGTGAAGCGGGCCATGGCGGGGAATAGCGCCGGCATCCTCATTGCCGTCACCAATGACAAGCTGGCCACCGCGGCGCCCTATCGCGTCGCTGCTGCCGGGTCGATCAGCCATCTCGTCGTCGAGAAGACCGCGCCCGCTGCCATCCTTGCCGATTTCGAACGTCAGGGCGCCCAAATCCACTTCGCGTGAACGGTCGAAGCCGCGAGCCTGTATGACCGCTTGCCTTGACAAATCCGGCCTCCCATGCGCTTTTCGCGCAAATTTTGAGGCCGGGCCGTAATGCTTCGGTCTGCCACCCAGCACCCCGGACTTTATCCATGACAATGCATCGTTACCGCAGCCATACCTGTGCCCAGTTGAGAAAGAGCGACGTCGGCAATTCCGTCCGGCTGTCGGGCTGGGTGCATCGCGTGCGCGACCATGGCGGCCTGCTCTTCATCGACCTGCGCGACCACTACGGCCTGACCCAGATCGTCGCCGATCCCGATTCGCCTGCCTTCAAGGTCGCCGAGACCGTGCGCGGCGAATGGGTGATCCGCGTCGACGGCGAGGTCAAGGCGCGCCTGCCGGAGACCACGAACGCCAATTTGCCGACCGGCGAGATCGAGATTTTCGCCCGCGAGATTGAGGTGCTGTCCGCCGCCAAGGAGTTGCCGCTGCCGGTGTTCGGCGAACCGGACTATCCCGAGGACATCCGTCTGAAATACCGCTTCCTCGATCTGCGCCGTGAGACGTTGCATCGGAACATCGTGGCGCGCACGAAAATCATCGCAGAGATGCGCAAGCGCATGGGCGAGGTCGGCTTCACCGAATTCTCGACGCCGATCCTCACTGCGTCGTCGCCGGAAGGTGCGCGCGACTTCCTGGTGCCGTCGCGCATCCATCCCGGCACGTTCTACGCGCTGCCGCAGGCGCCGCAGCAGTACAAGCAATTGATTATGGTGTCGGGCTTCGACCGCTATTTCCAGATCGCGCCCTGCTTCCGCGACGAGGATCCGCGCGCCGACCGTCTGCCCGGCGAATTCTACCAACTCGACCTCGAAATGAGCTTCGTCGAGCAGGACGACGTGCTGTCGACCATGGAACCTGTGATGCGCGGCGTCTTCGAGACCTTCGCCAACGGCAAGCCGGTAACGCAGAAGTTCCAGCGCATCCCTTATGATGTCGCCATGCGCAAATACGGCTCCGACAAGCCCGATTTGCGCAACCCGATCGAGATGCAGGCCGTCTCGGATCATTTCCGCGATTCCGGCTTCAAGGTATTCGCCAACATCTTGGCCAACGACCCGAAGGCGGAGGTTTGGGGCATTCCCGCCAAGACCGGCGGCAGCCGCGCCTTCTGCGACCGCATGAATAGCTGGGCGCAAGGCGAGGGCCAGCCGGGGCTGGGCTACATCTTCTGGCGCAAGGAGGGCGACAAGCTCGAAGGCGCCGGCCCGCTCGCCAAGAACATCGGCGAGGAACGCACGGAAGCGATCCGCCTGCAGCTCGGCCTTGCCGACGGCGACGCCGCCTTCTTCGTCGCCGGCGATCCGAAGAAGTTCGTTTCTTTCGCGGGCGCTGCGCGCACCCGTGCCGGCGAGGAACTCAATCTTGTCGATCGCGAACGCTTCGAATTGTGCTGGATCGTCGACTTCCCGTTCTTCGAATGGAATGAGGAGGAGAAGAAGATCGACTTCGCCCACAATCCGTTCTCCATGCCGCAAGGTGGCATCGATGCGCTCAACGGCGAGGACCTGCTCGGCATCAAGGCGTTCCAGTACGACATGGTCTGCAACGGTTTCGAGATCGCCAGCGGCGGTATCCGCAACCATTTGCCCGAAACCATGGTCAAGGCGTTCGAGACGGTCGGGTTGGACCGCGCCACGGTCGAGGAACGCTTTGGCGGCCTCTATCGCGCCTTCCAGTATGGCGCGCCGCCGCATGGCGGCATGGCGGCCGGTGTCGATCGCGTCGTCATGCTCCTGGTCGGTGCCAAGAACCTGCGCGAAATCACCATGTTCCCGATGAACCAGCAGGCCTATGATTTGTTGATGAGCGCGCCGTCGGAAGCCTCTCCGCAGCAGCTTCGCGAACTGGCGCTACGCGTCGCGCCGACCAAGAAGGACGCCTGACCGGAGCTTCGGGCTTCACTTCAGGAACTTGCTCGAACCGGTTCTTTCGATTCGGCAATCCAACAAAAAAGCCCGGCATCGCTGCCGGGCTTTTTTCGTCTTGAGGCCGTTTCGATCAGTCCTCGTTCGCCTTGACGCTGACGCCGAGTGTCTTCGGCAGATCGAGCGGGTTGGACATGGCGCCCGCCATGATCAGCGCGAAGGGCACCGATGCCGGCGGCTCGGCCGAGATTTCGAGGCTCTTCGGATCGTCGAGATATTTGCTGACCGCCGCGGTCACCTGAGCCGTCAGTTCCGGATTGTTGAGCTGTGCCATGCCGAACGGCACGATCGCCTTGGCCTGGTTGGCGATGTCCTTGGCCGACATGCCCTGCTGCTTGCCGACATAGTCCAGCACCTTGCCGGTCAGCGAATCGTCGTCGAAGCGGATCGAGGCGCTGTTGAACGAAAGCTGCTGCAACAGGCCGAGCATGGCCATGCCTTGTGCCGAATTGTCGGCACCTTCGGGCTGTGCCGCCATCTTCTTCTGCATTTCCTGCAGCGACTTGATGAAATCGATCGTGTAGCCGCCAAGGTCGAAGGTCATGCCGAGCGTGCCGGCGTTCTCGACGGAGATGTCGTATTTCGACAGTTCCATCTTGCCGTCCGATGGCTGCCATGTGCCGGCCATTTCGAGATTGCCCGAGATGTTCTGGTAGCCCAGCGCGTCGATGACTTCCTTGGACTTGGGGTCGTCGACCAGCGACAGATCGGCGGTGAACTTCTCGGTATTGGCGGTGAATTCCATCGCCTTGCCGTCGGCGGGCGGCGTGATCTCGATGGCAAGGCCGTCCATCGAGAAGGCGGTCTTGTCGGCGACCTTGACCGTCATGTTCGACAGTTCGGCGGATTTGTACATCATCAGCGAACCAAGCGGGCTGGTGGAGCCGTCGGCCGGTACCGTCATGTCGTGGATGACGAAGGG
Source organism: Mesorhizobium sp. M8A.F.Ca.ET.207.01.1.1 (assembly GCF_004794715.1). Classification (NCBI taxonomy): domain Bacteria; kingdom Pseudomonadati; phylum Pseudomonadota; class Alphaproteobacteria; order Hyphomicrobiales; family Phyllobacteriaceae; genus Mesorhizobium; species Mesorhizobium sp. M8A.F.Ca.ET.207.01.1.1. The sequence continues at coordinate 471,704 of NZ_SRUS01000001.1, forward strand.
ACTGAGATCGAGGGTGACGCCGTCCTTGCTGTGTTCGAAGGCCGAGGTCGACACGGTGCCGATATCATAGCCGCCATTGGCTTCGGTGACGTTCTCGAGCTTGACGTCGCCGATCGCCAGCGCTTCCTTTTCCGCGGCCGGTTTCACCGACACGCCCTGCAGCACCATGCTGGTGTTGTCGCCGGTCACGCCGGTCCAGGAGATGTCGACACCCTGTGCGGAGAGCGCTGCCTTCAGCCGGTCCGCGACCGCGGCGTCCTGGGCAAGGGCCGCATTCAGCGGCAGTGTGAGCAAGAAAGTCGAAAGAGCGAATTTCCGGAGAGTTGAGCGTTTGATTGTCATCGCAAGGTCCCTGAGAGTGTCCTGAAATTGTTTTTCAATTCTTTGCGCCATCACCATTCCGTGACGAACTGGACGGGAAAAAGGCGTGTTCCATTACAATGGTCAAAAATCGCGGTGAAAGGCAAACCCGATCCGAGCGCTATTGGAGAATGCAGTGAATTTGGCATGAAGGTCGGGCCGCCAGCGTGCATCGCAATAGATGCGGCATGTAACAGATTGATGTTGGGCGGCAGGCTCGACCTTGCGGGTTCCTGTTGCGGAAACGAGCGCAAATCGATTGGTCGGGTGCGCGCCTCTTGCCGCGAATCACCCGCTCGGCTAGTCCCAGCCCATGGGAAAAAGGCTTTTGCCGCCTGACAATGGCGGTGGCGATCATATCGAACCGGTCGATCTGAAGAAGGCGCTGGAAGAGCGCTATCTGGCCTATGCGCTGTCGACCATCATGCACCGGGCGCTGCCGGACGTGCGTGACGGGCTGAAGCCGGTCCATCGCCGCATCATGCACGCCATGCGCCTGCTGCGCCTCAATCCCGACCAGGGTTTTGCCAAATGCGCCCGGATCGTCGGCGAGGTGATGGGCAAGTTCCACCCGCATGGCGACCAGTCGATCTATGACGCGCTGGTGCGGCTGGCGCAGGATTTTTCGATGCGCTACCCCCTGGTCGACGGCCAGGGCAATTTCGGCAACATCGACGGCGATAACGCGGCCGCCATGCGCTACACCGAAGCGCGCATGACCGACGTGGCGACCGAATTGCTTGCCGGCATCACCGAGGACGCGGTCGACTATCGGCCGACCTACAATGAAGAGGACGAGGAGCCGGTCGTGCTCCCCGGTGCCTTCCCCAATCTCTTGGCCAACGGCTCGTCCGGCATCGCGGTCGGCATGGCGACGTCGATCCCGCCGCACAACGCGGCCGAGCTTTGCGACGCCGCACTGCATCTGATCGAGCATCGCGATGCGCCGGTGGCGAAGCTGATGGATTTCGTCCAGGGCCCGGATTTCCCGACCGGCGGCATCATCGTCGACAGCCGCGCCTCCATCCTCGAAGCCTACGAGACAGGTCGCGGCGGCTTTCGCGTGCGGTCGAAGTGGAGCCAGGAAGACCAGGGCAGGGGCACCTGGAGCATCGTTGTCACCGAAATCCCCTATGGCGTGCAGAAGGCGCGGCTGATCGAGAAGATCGCCGAGCTGTTGATGGCTCGCAAGCTGCCGCTGCTCGAGGATATCAGGGACGAAAGTGCCGAGGACATCCGCGTCGTGCTGGTGCCCAAGAGCCGTTCCGTCGACCCAGGCATCCTGATGGAATCGCTGTTCAAGCTGACCGAGCTCGAAAGCCGTTTCCCGCTCAACATGAATGTGCTGTCGCGCGGCAAGGTGCCCAATGTGCTCTCGCTGAAAGGCGTGCTGCAGGAATGGCTGGATCACCGCCGCGATGTCCTCATCCGTCGCTCGAAACATCGCCTTGGCGAGATCGAGAGGCGGCTGGAAATCCTCGCCGGCTACCTGATCGCCTATCTCAACATCGATGAGGTGATCAAGATCATTCGCGAGGAGGATGAGCCCAAACAGGTCATGATGGCCCGCTGGTCGCTCACCGACACCCAGGCCGAAGCGATCCTCAACATGCGGCTGCGCGCTTTGCGCAAGCTGGAGGAATTCGAGATCCGCAAGGAATTCGATGGCCTGACCGCCGAGAAGAAGCAGATCGAGGCGCTGCTGGCGTCCGACGCCAAGCAGTGGTCGACGATCAAGTGGGAAGTCACCCAGGTTCGCGACAAATTCGGCCCGGAGACCGAGCTCGGCAAGCGCCGCACCCAGTTCGCCGATGCGCCAGAGCACGACCTGACCGACATCGCCCACGCCATGATCGAGCGCGAGCCGGTCACCGTGGTGGTTTCGGAAAAGGGCTGGCTGCGGGCGATGAAGGGGCATCTGGCCGATCTCTCGACGCTGACCTTCAAGGAGGGCGACAGCCTCAAGCTCGCCTTCCATGCCCAGACGACCGACAAGGTGCTGGTCTTCACCACGGGCGGCAAGTTCTACACGATCGGCGCCGACCGGCTGCCGGGCGGCCGTGGCCATGGCGAGCCGATCCGCATCGTCGTCGACATGGACAATGACCAGGACATCGTCACCGCCTTCGTCCACGATCCCAAACGCAAGCTGCTGCTCGCCTCGTTCGACGCCAACGGCTTCATCGTTCCGGAGGAAGAGGTGGTCGCCAACACCCGCAAGGGCAAGCAGGTGATGAACGTCAAGGCCCCCGACGAAGCCAAGCGCTGCGTGCCGGTCGTCGGCGATCATCTCGCTATCGTCGGCGAGAACCGCAAGATGCTGGTGTTCGCGCTCTCGGAAATTCCGGAGATGGGCCGCGGCAAGGGTGTGCGGCTGCAGAAATACAAGGACGGCGGCCTTCTCGACCTCAAGCCGTTCTCGATGGAGACCGGTCTTTCCTGGCAGGATTCAGCCGACCGTACTTTCACCCGGTCGCGCGAGGAACTGGCCGAGTGGATCGGCGCGAGGGCATCGGCAGGGCGTATGGTGCCGAAAGGTTTCCCGAGGACTGGGAAGTTCGGGTGAAGCTGCCGATCTCCCCCCTCGTGGGGAGATTGGCAGCTTCACCATCACCATTTGGACTATCGTCACGATTGCTGCACTATATCGGCGCATAACTGACCGGATGGTCGGGGAGAACAGCGCGTTTGAAGGAAGCAAAGATCCAGAAACCGGAACGGCAGCAGCGCCTGTTCGGGCTGTCGACGCCGCTCCGTTCGGCTGTCATCCCGCCGCTGTCGGCGGCGCGCTGGTTGTTGGTGCTGATCGTCGCCGCCGGCGTCTATTTCTTCCACGGTTTCCTGTTCCCGGTGCTGGCGGCGCTCGTCATCGCCTTCGCCAGCTGGCCGCTCTACCGTCGCCTGCTGGTCGGCGTTGGCGGCAACCGCACCATCGCCGCCACATTTGCCATCCTGTTCATCCTCGCCTTCCTGGTCATACCGATCGCGCTCGCCGGCACCTATGCCATCAACGAGGTGCGCGAATGGGTCGGCTGGGCGATCGAGACCAACCGCCATGGTGCGGTGACGCCGCACTGGATCGCCACCATGCCTGTCGTGGGTGAGTGGCTCAACGAGCAGTGGACGACCAATCTCGGCCATCCCGGCGGCATCGGCGAACTGATCCAGCTGGTCAGCGGCGCCAATATCGGCAGCATCTACCGAGGCGCGCTCGCCGCCGGCGGCAGCGCTTTCAGCCTCTTTCTGACGCTGCTGTTCATGATGATCGCCCTGTTTTTCGCCTATCGTGATGGCGAGAATTTCGCCGGCCAGATCGACCGCCTCGGCGAACGCATCCTGCCGACCCGCTGGGAGCGGATCTCGCGCGTCGTGCCGGCGACCATTTCCTCGACCGTGACCGGCATGACCGTGATTGCCATCGGCGAGGGCCTGGTGCTGGGTGTCGCCTACTGGCTGGCCGGGGTGCCGTCACCTGTGACGCTGGGCGCGCTGACCGGCGTGATGGCGCTCATCCCCGGCGGGGCGCCGCTGTCCTTCACGCTGGTGTCGATCTACCTCGCGGCCAGCGGCTCGCCGATGGCCGGCCTGGCGCTGTTCATATGGGGGACGGTCGAGCTGTTCATCGTCGACAAGACCTTGCGACCGAAGCTCGTCGGCGGACCGATAAAACTGCCCTTCCTGCCGACCTTTTTCGGCCTGATCGGCGGCGTCAAGACCATGGGTTTTCTCGGCCTGTTCATCGGTCCGGTGCTGATGGCGCTGCTGGTCGCGATCTGGCGCGAGTGGCTGCGCGAGGTGGAACTGGCCGATGAGACGGCGGCCGGATCGGTCGCCGAGATCGAGGCCGGTCGGCGGATCGAGGTCCTGCCCGAACCAGGCACCGCGAAGAAGGCCAGCGCCTGACCTCGAACCCTACGCCGGATGATGCACCGCAAGGTCGCCGCGACGCTTACGTCCATCATGCAGCTGCCAGAGCGAATGGGCGACCAGCGTGACGATCAGGATGCCGCCGCCGATCAGGCTGTTGCGGGTCGGCGTCTCGGCGAAGATCATCCACACCCAGATCGGCGCCAGCACCGTTTCGAGCAGGTAGAACATCGCCACTTCCGGTCCTGAAATGTACTTCGGCCCGGCGGCGAGGCAGAAGAACGAGATCGGCATGATGACGGCGCCGTTGAAGATGATCCACCATGGCGCGTTCACGTGGAAGCCTTCGCCTGTCACCATGAAGGCGGCCAGCCCAAGCGGCAGAAGGACGCCGATGAGCGAGGTGAATCCCATATCCTTGCCGCTGGCGCGCGAGATGGTGATGGCGACCGCGATGAAGAAGGCCGAGCAGAGCGCCATGAAGTCGCCGAACAGCTTGCCGGTGCCGACCGAACCGCCGACGATGACCAGCACGCCGAGGATCATCACCAGCATGGCCACGATGGTCACCGTCCGCGGTCTTTCCCGCAGGAATATCCACGACAGAAGCGCCGCGAACACGGTGTTGAAGGCGAGGATGAACACCAGATCGGCGGTCGAGGTGTGGAAGACCGCAGTGACGAAGGTGATCGAGGTCAGCCCATAGCATATCGCCACGATCAGCCCGTCCCAACCGGGGATGAGCGGCGGTGCATTGCGGCTCAGCGCACGCCAGACCGACCAGATGATCATCGCGGCGATGAAAGTGGTTCCGGTGCGCAGCAAAAGGATCGTCCACGCGCCGCCATCCGCAAGGCGGATCAACGGTATGTCGACAGTCAGTATCAGTCCGCCGATGGCGGTTATCAAAAGGCCCTTCTGGTGATCGTGGTGAGAGGACATGCAGGAACTTTCGCAATTGAATTGCAGGCGGTGGCCGATCGGCGCAAGCGCGCACTCTCTCCAACCGAGCGGCTGAAAGACCAGCATCCCCTGCCTTGAAACAGTTTAAGCGTGGATCGTGGGAAAACTCAGCGTCAGACCGCTTCGTTTGTATAGCGCTCCCAGCCTTTCGGGCCGAGATGCTCCTGCGGCATGAAGCGCATCTTATAGTTCATCTTGCGCGAACCATTGACCCAGTAGCCAAGGTAGACATGGGGCAGTCCCATCGCCTTGGCACGGGCGATATGGTCGAGGATCATGAACGTGCCGAGTGAGCGGCTTTCGAAATCGGGATTGAAATAGGAATAGACCATCGACAGGCCGTCGGCCATCTTGTCGGTGAGCGCCACCGCGATGAGTTCGCCCTGACCCTTGCCGGTGATGAAGGTATCGGGGCCGCGCCGCCGGTATTCGATCACCTTGGTGTCGACATGCGTATCCTCGACCATCATGGCGTAGTCGAGCACCGTCATGTCGGACATGCCGCCGCGGCGGTGGCGGGCATCGAGATAGCCGCGAAACAGCGAATATTGTTCGGTCGAGGGCTCGGCATTGTGCATGGCGCCGACGAGATCGGAATTGTGCTGCAGCACGCGCTTCATGTTGCGGCTGGCGGTGAACTCCTGGGCCAGGATGCGCACGGATACACAGGCGCGGCAGGTCTCGCAGGCTGGCCTGTAGGCGATGTTCTGCGAGCGCCGGAAGCCGCCTTGGGTGAGCAGGTCGTTCATTTCCGAGGCCTTGTCGCCGACCAGATGTGTGAACACCTTCCGCTCGAACTGGCCGTCGAGGTAGGGGCACGGCGACGGCGCGGTCAGGAAGAACTGCGGCGACTGGGTCGGATGCTGCGTCATCGAGCCTTGGAAACACTCCTTCGAATCGCTCTACCTTTGGCTCGGGCGGCGAAAAATTCAACAGGATTGTGAAGGTGTGGTTGCCTGAACACCTTCACATTTGCGCTCAAGGGGCTGCGACTTCTCTTGAGGGCCGGTTTTTAGCGGCCGGTGCGGCTGACCACGGTGCCGAGCAAAAGATCGTGCAGCGTGCGCTTGCGGTCCGAGAATAGCGTCACCAGCAGGACCAGCGGCGACAGGATGACGTTGCCGGCCCAGAACAATACGGAATGGACGACCGCGGTGAGGCCGTCGATCGGCCTGCCGTCGAGACGATCGAGGCGGATGCCCATCATCTTCATGCCCGTGGTGGCCTGGTCGGCGCTGCCCAGCGTGTTCCAGATGTAGAGGATGGCGACTGCCGGCACCAGGACGCCGAACAGCATCCAGCCAAGACCGAGGGTCAAAAGCCCGAGGAAGAACACCAGGATGGCGAACGGAATGGTGAGCAGGGCAACCATGATATAGTCGAGCACGAAGGCCAGGATGCGCCTTGTGCGCACGCCTTCATAAGCCCTGACATCGTCGAGCCGGGTGTTGATGATTTCGCCGTCGAGAACGCGAGCGTTCATGTCATTTCCTCGTAACAGGGTCCGACATAGGGTGCGGACCGCTCGATGATGAAATGGTGAAGGCTCGCCGCGGAATCAAGATTGGGCCTTTCGCCGGCTCGCACGGCGGAGCCAGACGGCCGACAGTCCGAATCGGTTGAATTCGCGGCTCGGATGGCGTTAGCTTGTTGCGGCGCAACAAAATGGGCGCCGAGGGACGGGGACATATGGATTACGACATGCTGGTCATCGGCAGCGGCCCCTCGGGCCGCCGCGCGGCGGTGCAATCGGCCAAACTCGGCAAATCGGTGCTGGTGGTCGACCGCGGCCGGCGTCTTGGCGGCGTCTCGGTGCACACCGGCACCATTCCCTCGAAAACGCTGCGCGAAACGGTGCTCAATCTCTCGGGCTGGCGCGAGCGCGGCTTTTATGGACGCGGCTACCGGGTCAAGCAGGACATCTCGGTCGGCGACCTGATCGAGCGCCTGCACAAGACGCTCGACCACGAGGTCGAGGTGCTGCAACACCAGTTCATGCGCAACACGGTCAAAAGTGCGCGCGCGGCGGTGAAATTTCTCGGCCCCAACAAGGTCAGCCTGACATCGGACAATGGCGACTATAGCGAAGTCGGCTTCGCCAATGCGCTGATCGCCGTCGGCACCAGGCCGCATCGGCCGCGCGACGTGCCCTTCGACAAGACCCGTGTCTTCGACAGCGACGAGATGCTTGAACTCGACCGACTGCCGCGCACACTGACGGTGATCGGCGCCGGCGTCATCGGCGTCGAATACGCCACGATCTTTTCCGCGCTCGACGTACCGGTGACGCTGGTCGAGCCGCGCAACTCCATCCTCGATTTCGTCGACCGCGAGATCGTCGACGATTTCATCCACCAGATGCGCGACCGTGGCATGACGATAAGGCTGGGCAGCGCGGTCAAGGAAATACGCTCCAAGCCGGAAGCCGCCGAGGTGGAACTGGCCGACGGCCGTACCATTCGTTCGGAGGTCCTGCTCTACGCCGCTGGCCGCACAGGCAATGTCGGCAGCCTTGGCCTCGACGTGGTCGGCATCGAGGCCGACTCCAGGGGCCGCATCAAGGTCGATCCGCAGACGTTTCAGACCAGCGTGCCCAATATCTACGCCGCCGGCGACGTCATCGGCTTTCCGAGCCTTGCCTCCACCTCGATGGAGCAGGGCCGGGTGGCTGCCTGTCATGCCTTCGGCGTGTCATTGCCGCCGCCGCCGGAGACGTTCCCCTATGGCATCTACGCGGTGCCGGAGATTTCCACCGTCGGCCAGTCCGAGGAGCAAGTGCGCGAGAGCGGCGCCGCCTATGAGGTCGGCGTCGCGCGCTTTCGCGAGACATCGCGCGGCCACATCATGGGCGTCAACACCGGCTTCCTGAAGCTGCTGTTCTCGATCGAGACGCGGCGCCTGCTCGGCGCGCACATCGTCGGCGAGGGCGCCACCGAACTCATTCACATCGGCCAGGCGGTGATCAATCTCGGCGGCACGGTCGACTTCTTCGTCAACAACACCTTCAACTACCCAACGCTGGCCGAGGCCTACAAGATCGCCGGGCTGGATGCCTGGAACCGGATGGGGCGGGGGTAAGCTACCCCTCCATCTGGGCGAGCAAAGCCAGCATCACGTCGGCTGATGGCATCGGCAGCACCGCCTGCCCTGATTGCCTATCGTGATGGCGCGCGCGTCCACGCCAATCCCGGCAGCCATTGCCCGACGATCGCGGCGTCCGGCTCGCCGATTTCGTGGCCCGATGGAACAATCCGGGCGTCGATCTCGGTGCCGTGCCGGCTGAGCAGCGTCACCAGCGCCGGCGCGAAAGACCCGTAGGTCTCGTCGGCGGCGCCGGCAATGATCAGCGTTCGTGTTCCCGCAAGGTCCGTCGCCGGGACCTTGTCGAGCACCGGCATCGGTCTCAACAGCGCAGCGCTGCGGACGATGCCGGGATGGAGCAGCATCAGGCTCGAAACCAGATTGGCGCCGTTCGAATAGCCAAGGAATGTCGCGTGATCGAGATCAAGCCCATGGCGCGCGACGGCTTCGTTTGCGAAGGCCGCGAAGGCGGTGGTTTCGACATGGATGCTTTCCTGGTCGAAAGTGGTCGGCGTGATTCGCTCGAACCAGCGAAAACCGTCCTCCTGGGGGACACGGCCACGCACCGCGATCAGGACGGCATCGGGCGCCATGCGTCTCGCCAGCGGCACCATGCTTGTCTCGTCGACGCCCGATCCATGCAGCAGGAACAGGCACTCACGGCTCTTTTCGCCGGCGCGGAGGAGACGATACGGAAAGGCTAGGTCCAGCGTTAGCCGGCCGCCTTCGACATTATCGCCAGTCATCTCGCATCCCTTTGATTATATGAGGTTCCGCTCAATTTGCCGGCTTCAAAACGCAATATTTTCATGCTCCGCGAAAGTTGATTGAACCAGGCGCATTCCAGCCCGTTTCTGCGCCGATACACTCCTGTGGGAGGAATCGAAGCGGTGCGTCGGGGGTCGCATTGCTGGACATGAACAACCAGCTTTGAGGCCTTTTGTCGATGACTACCCCTGTTTTGCCGGATCGCAATTTGCGTATCCCCGAACGCGACACGCGTATCGATGTACTGCGCGCGCTGGCCCTGCTCACGATCTTCATCGACCATGTGCCGGGCACGGCTTTCGAGGCGCTGACCTACAAGAATTTCGGTTTCTCGGACGCGGCCGAGGCATTCGTGCTGATTTCCGGCATCTCGGTCGCGCTCGCCTACGGCACGAAGTTCCGCCCGGGTGGCCGGCTTCTCGCGACCTTGAAGATGTGGCGGCGGGCGGGCGTGCTCTATGTCGCCCATATCGTCACGACGATGGTGGTGATGGCCCTGTTCTGCGCCGTGGCGGTGTTTGCCAAGCGGCCGGAACTGGTGAAGCTGATCAACATAGAGCCGCTGATGAAGAACCCGCCGCAAGTGCTGGTCGGCATCGTCACGCTCGGCCACCAGCTCGGCTACAACAACATCCTGCCGGTCTATGCAGCACTACTATTGATGGCGCCGGCCTTCGTCCTGTTCGTCAGCTACCGGCCCGTCGCGGCCCTTGTCGCATCCGGCACGTTGTGGCTCGTTGCAGGAATCTGGCAGATCGCGCCGCCCAATTATCCCGAGCCCGGTTTCTGGTTCCTCAACCCGCTGTCCTGGCAGTTCCTGTTCAACATCGGTCTTGTCGCCATGCTGCATGTCAGGCGCGGTGGTGTCATTCCGGTCAACCGCTGGCTGGTCGGCGCGGCCGCCGCCTATGTGCTGGCGGCGCTGGTCTGGGTGCACAGCCCGCTCTGGGGGCAGATAACCTGGTTCAACCTGCCGGTGGTGATCGGCGGCTTCGACAAGACCTTCCTGTCGCTGCCGCGGCTGCTGCACATCCTGGCGGTCAGCTACCTCGTCGTCGCTCTGCCGGCGCTCTCCAGCCTGTTCCGCACCAGCCCTGATCATCCGCTGGCGATACTGGGCAAACGATCGCTGCCGGTCTTCATCGCCGGCACGGTCATCGCCATGGTCGCTCAGGTGATGAAGCTGATCAATCCAGGCGGGTTCGTCTATGACAGCCTGCTGATATCGGCCGGCATCGCCATGCAGTTCGCGCTCGCCTTCTATCTCGAATGGCTGTCGACCATCGGCGGCTCGGCCAAGGCCCGCACGGCCCAAAAGGATCCCGCGCCGGTCCGTGCGCCTTTGGGCCTCTCCGCCATGGCAAGAGCCAACCGATAGGCGGTTCGGCGGCGATTCAAGCGCGGGGCGGACCCGACGAGCCCCGCACGATCAGTTCGACCGGCAGTTGATGCCTGCTGACCGGCCCATCGCTCTCCAGGATCGCCCTGACGGCAAGGCGGCCTATCTCGGCAATCGGCTGGGCGATCGTGGTCAATGGCGGCTTGGACACCGCTGCCTCCGGAACATCGTCGAACCCGACGACGGAAACATCGTCGGGCACGTTGAGCCCGCGTGCGCTCAGCCATTCGAGCGCCACCAGGGCCATTCTGTCCGACATGGCAAGGATGGCGGTGGGCGGCGCGTCGGAGGCGAAGATGGTTTCGAGCCCCGCCTTCGTGCTCGCCACGTCGTTGGCGGTCTCGTAGACGGGCACTTTGGATATATCGACGCCAACCCGCGAAAGCTCCCGGAGATAGCCCGTGAGGCGGTTGCGCGTCCCTGCATAGGTAGCGGCCCGGACCTGTTCGGCCGAAACAATGCCCGTTCGGTCGTCGGCGAAGGGCAGCGCCAGGACCGCGAAGCGGCGATGTCCAAGATCGGTGAGATGGCGGGCCGCCATGCCGGCGCCGGCGATGTTGTCGACACCGATCGCGGCGACCGACCCGTCCTCGGAATCGAGGTCGAGCGCGACGAAGGGGAGCTTGCGCTCGCGTGCCAGTTCCACCAGGCGCGAACCGCCCTCGATGCAGAAGACGATGAAGCCGTCGACCAGCGCGCTCTGGATGTTCCAGGCAAGCTGTTCGTTGTTGGCGGCCGAAACCAGTGAGATGCCGGCTCCGGTCGCATCGCAAGCCTGTGAGATGCCCGCCATCATGACGCGCGCAAACGGATCGTCGAAGAAATAGGAGAGGGGCTCGGCGGTGGCAACGCCAATGGCGTTGACCTTGCCGGCCCGTAGCAGCCGGCCCTTTGGGTCGGGCCCGCCATACCCCATGGCCTCGGCGGCTGCGCGAACCCGTTCGCGGACTTCCTGGCGCACGATCTCGGGCCGGCTGAATACATTGGACGCGGTGCCGTGCGAAACCCCGGCGGCCTTGGCGATATCGGCCAGCCGGACGGGTCGTCGATTGCCTGCGGTAAGTGACGCCATTTGCGCGGGTCTCCTGACATGCATTTAGCACGTTCTTGGGCCGCATCTAGCACTTTCGTTGGATCGATTCAAATTTTGCTTGACCGTCGCCAATGAAAGGCCTATCTTTGAATCGATCCAAAGTGGCGGATTTGGCCTGTTAATTGACCTCGGAGGGAATGATGCATCCCATCAACTATCTGTTCGAAGACATCTACCGCAACGACTGGAATATCGGGTCGGCGACCAACAGCCAGAAGCGCCGCGACAGAACCAGTCCGTGGATTCGCGACTTGCGCTTCCTCGTAGGGCGCAAGCGGAGCTGATCGGCATTGCCCTTTTTGTGCTTGCGATTGGATCGATTCAATTGGAAAGAGAAAAACATGCACCCCATCCAGCATCTGTTCGAAGACATTTACCGCAACTACTGGGGTATCTCGCCCGCCGCCGAGCGGCCAGAGTCCAGACGCCTGAAGAGGCCGGCCGCGCGCAATCGTGATCTGCTGATCCGACCCGAACGTCGGCGCTAATCCTGCTGGCTTGAACCTCAGGAACGTGGGCGAGCCAGCGCAGAAATTGCTATTGCCAGCCAGCCGACGATGAGCAAGGTGCCGCCGATTGGCGCCGACATCGGAAACAGTCTCGATCCCAGGAAATCGCGGGCGAGAAGATCGCCCGCGAAAAGCACGAGACCGACGAGCAGGACCAGGATGGCCATTCGCAGCCAGCGGTTCGCGCCGACAAGGCCAATGGCGAGAAACACCGGCGCATGCATCAGGAGGAACGAGGCGGCCGTGCCGGTGAAAGCGCCGCCACGGTGCGCCGCCGCTGCCGACAGCGCCACGCCCGCGGCGCCGACGAGGCCGCCGGCAAGCACGAGGAGGCGGCTGCCGTTTGGATCGGCGAGGTTCATGGTCGGCGTGCTCCTTCTTTTTGCAGGTCGGCCAAGCGTCAGGGCTTGCCCGCTTCCAGCGCCATATGCCGCGTCCGCCGGGACTGGACAATCCAGTTGTAGACGGCACCGAGGGCCATCAGCACCGATGTGCCGAGAAACACCGACGGCATGCCGAAATGGCCGCCGACAAAACCGCCGGCCAGCGGTCCCGCGACCTGCCCGACATACTGCGCCGAGATCGCCAGGCCAAGCACGTTGCCGCCAACGCCGTCGGGGATATTGTGCCTGATGACACTGGTGATGCAGGGCAGGAGACCGCCCAACGCCAGGCCCATCAGGAAACGCAGGCCGATAAGCTGCCAGCTGTTGGTGACAAAAGCCTGCGGGATGAGCAGCAGCGCCGAGACGGCCAGCGCTCCCACGACAACGTTCCAGTGTCCGATCCGGTCCGCGAGCTTGCCGAGCCAGGATGCCGACAGGATGGTGCCGAGCGCGGCCACCGACATCACGACGCCGGCGACGAGCGTCACCCGGCCCTGGTCCTCGATGAGCTGCTGCACATAGACGGTGATGATCGGCTCGATCGACATTGTGGCGAAGGCGAGCAGCATGCCGGTGGTCAGCATGGCCACGACCGGGCGCTTGTCCGGGATCTGAGACCAACCGCTTTTCGGCTTTGCCGCCGGCGCGGCCTCGGCCGGCCTTGGGCGCGGGCTCTCCTTGATGAGGAACGTCGTCGCCAGGAAGGCGAGGAAGATCACGCCGCCCGACAACAGGAAGGTGGCGCGAATGCCGATTACCGGCGGCAGCACGCCGCCGAGCAGCGGGCCGACCAGCGAGCCCGCCGTGATACCCGCCGACAGGACGCCAAGCGCCCAGCCGGAGCGCTCCTTCGGCGTCTGCATGGCCACCAATATGGTTGAACCCGAGGAATAGCCGCCGGCGAAGCCGATCAGCAGGCGCAGCAGAACCAATTGCCAGACCGTCTCGACCATGCCCGTCAGCGACATGCAGATCGCCATGCCGAAGGAGGCGCGGACCAGCATCACCTTGCGGCCGTAGCGGTCGCCCAGGCGTCCCCACAGCGGCGCGACCATTGCCGCGGCGAAGAAGGTGGCCCCATAGGCGATGCCGGACCACTGCACGATGGCCGCATGACCCTGTGCGCCGAGCTGTTCGACATAGAGTGGCAGGAAGGGCAAGAGCAGGGTCATGGCGATGAGCGTGCTGAACGAGCCCGCGAAACAGACGGCAAGATTGCGCCGCCAGTGAATGTTGTAGCCGCTCTGCCGCGTGTCTTCCTGTGTCATGTCCTGCCTGCCCGGTGTCGGCGCTTGTTGCGGATACCATTTTGGGATACCAATCTGGTATCCGTCATGAACTTCAAGCCCGCCGCTGTCAATGCGGCTTCGGAAAGGACGCGCGATGTCGCAGATGCAGAATGTCGAACGGCAGCTTCGCGAGATGATCCTGGCTCTCGAGGTCGGGCCGGGAGAGCGGCTGACCGAACGCTGGATCGAAGGCCGTTTCGGCGCCTCGCGCACGCCGGTCAGGGCGGCACTTCTGCGGCTGGAGACCGAGGGGCTGGTCGGCAGGGACGGGCGCGGCTGGACGGTCTCGCCCATCAACCTGGCCGAGCTCGAGCAGATCGCGGTCTATCGCGAGGCGGTCGAGGTAGCCGCGCTGCGGCTGACGTGCGGGCAAGCCGACAAGAGCGCGATCGATGTCATCGAGGCGATGCTCGATTCCTGCGACGAAAATACCCCGCGCGAGGAATGGCATCGTGTCGGCATGGATTTTCACATCGAGCTGGCGCGGCTCTCCGGCAACGAATTCCTGTTCCGGGCGGTTCGTGACGCCATGACGCGGCTGTCGCGCGCCCGCTGGCTGGAAGTGCGTGACGAAACGGCCCTTGGCCGTGCCTGGCTCGAACATCGCGCCATCCTTGCCGCGACACGCCTTGGCCAGGCCGATGAAGCCACGCGGCTGCTGTCGGCCCACATCGTCGGCAGCCGTGACCGGTTGGTGACGTCGCTTGCCAACGACCGACGTGGCCTTCGCGCCAGGGGATTTGCTGTCGTCGCCGCCTAGTGCGGTCGATGCAGGGCAGCATTCGCCGGAAAACAGGCCGCATCTGACGTGAAGAGCACTTTCGGCCTCGCTTCAAGCAAGCCGATGGCGTAAGAGCGGCAATGGAAAACAATCGGTTTGAAACACCCGTGACCGTCAAGTCCGTCACGGCGGGAAGCACTCAGCTCTTGCGTTCGGCAAGGGAAGCTTCCGATTACCTGCTCAACAGCTGGCCCGGCAAGCGCAGCGCCAAGCATCGTGCGGCGCTGCAGGCCTGCCACGACGCACTCGCCGGCGACAAGCCGGCCATGAATGCCCGACGCGCTTTCATCGCCGCGGCGCGGGAGGTGGATGTTTTCATCAGTGACAAGGCGCCAGCCTGACCTAGGCTGATACCGACAATTCGGATTGAGGCACGGCCCGCATTCGCGGGCCGCATGCCGTTACTCCTCGGTTTTGGTCTCCGTCTCGGTCTCGGTCTCGGGCTTCGAACGTTCGCGGGCGGCAACCTTGGCGGCCAGCTTTTCAGCCTTCTTGGCCGCTTTCTGGCGGTCACGCTCCTTGCGTTCCTGATCGTAGTTGGGTGCTCGCGCCATATCGGCTCCTTTTATCACTGCCTTGCGGCCCTGAACCTGCCTAGGAGCATTAGCCGTCAAACACAACAGCTGAAGCGACAATGCCTGGGTGCTTGCTGGAAGAGATGCGGGGGCTTGCCAGATGGGCGCCACAATGATGTAGGAAATGCGGGGCGCCAATGAATTGAGAGCTGCCTGTTTGTTTTGATCAAGTGACCGATGGCCACAATTTCGCGGACCGCCGCAAGAGTTTTCTATTATGCGAGAAACGTCGTGCGCGATGTCGCTCCGCAAACGCTGTTTCGCGCAAGGCTGGCCGGCCGGCTCGAAAGGGCGAGGCTTTCCGGTGAGGCGGCGCGCCGCAGGCTGAATTACTACAACAAGCTGCAGGATTGTTTCGCGCCAAGCGCCAATGCCAAGCGCATCAGCAAGCTGCCGTTCACGCCCACCATGTACTATTACGACCTGAAGGAATTCGCCCGCTATTTCGATCCGGATTTGTTCATCGACCTCGAATTCGGCGACGTCAGGAACGTGCCTAAGGTGCCCGCTATCGTCAAGGATCGGCCAATCTGCGATGACGACCGGAACGCCGTCATCATGAAGCTCGACAAGTTTCGTCACTTCCAGATGCCGGCTGACGCTATTGCGTTCGCCGACAAGCTGCCGACCGTGGTCTGGCGCGGCGATCTCAACAACCCGATCAGGACAAGATTCCTCAAGGCAGTGCGCGACCTGCCGTTCTGCGATGCCGGCTCGCACAAGCCGAACGCGCCGGCCGAATACGCCAAGCCTTTTCTCAGCATCAGCCAGCACCAGCGCTACCGCTACATCGTCTCGCTCGAAGGCAATGATGTAGCGACCAACCTCAAATGGATCATGAACTCGAAGTCGCTTTGCCTGATGCCACCGCCGACTTATGAGACATGGTTCGCGGAGCGGCAGCTCGAAGCCAATGTGCACTATGTGCCGCTCGAGGCGGATTTCTCGAACCTTGCGGACCATGTGGCCTATTTCGAGCGGAATCCGGCCAAGGCGGAGCGCATCATCGCCGCCGCGAATGCCTATTGCCGGACATTCGACGACGAGCGGACCGAACAGGCGATCTCTCTGCTGGTGCTCTACAAATACTTCGTGCTCTCGGGCCAGATCAAACCTGATGCCGAGGTGTGGCGCTACATAACGGGCTAGTTGCCGGGCACCTCGTCTCGGCCGGCTGCCACGTGTTCGGGCAGCGCTGGATTGCGTGGCCCAATCATGCGATCATGCCGAGGGAACCGTCCCGGCCGTCATTTGTTTAATCGCGTTTATCTCTGATCAAAAGAACGATGGCCACCATAAAACGAACGACCGCAAAGGTCTTTTACTACGCGCGAAACGTGATCCGCGATATCGCACCCCAGGCGATCTTCCGACGACGGTTGGCGGGCCGCCTGGAACAGGCCAGGCTCTCGGATGAGGCCGTGCGCCGACGGCTGAATCACTACAACAAGCTGCAGGACGCTTTTACGCCAAGCGCGGATGCCGTGCGTATCGACCAGCTGCCTTTTGAACCGAGCATGTACTATTACGACTTGAAGGAATTTGCCCGCTATTTCGATCCGTCACTGCTCATCGACCTGAAGTTCGGCGACGTAAAAGGCGTGCCCGAGCTGCCGACGCTCGTCAAGGACCGGCCGATCCGCGCCGACAACGGCAACGCCGTCGTCATGAAGTTCAATAAGTTCCGCCATTTTCACATGCCCACCGACGCCGTCGTCTTCACCGACAAACGCCCGGCTGTGGTCTGGCGCGGCGACCTCAACAATCCGATCCGGACACGGTTCCTGGATGTCGCGCGCGACTTGCCGTTCTGCGACGTCGGTTCGCACAAGCGCAATGCACCGGTTGCGTACAGCAAGCCCTTCCTCAGCATCAGCCAGCACCTGCGCTATCGCTACATCGTCTCGTTGGAGGGCAATGACGTGGCGACCAACCTCAAATGGATCATGAACTCCAACTCGCTCTGTCTGATGCCGCCGCCGACCTACGAGACATGGTTTGGCGAGAGCCAGCTCGAGGCTGGAGTCCACTATGCGCCGCTCGACCCGGACTTCTCCGATCTCCGTGAAAAGGTAGGTTATTTCGAACGGCATCCGGCCGCGGCGGAGCGCATCATCGCCACGGCCAATGCCTACTGCCGCAAATTTTCCAATGAACTGGACGAGCAGGCGATCTCCCTGCTCGTCCTCTACAAATATTTCGTGCTCGGCGGCCAGATCGAACCCGATCCCGAACTCTGGCGGTTCATCGAGAGCTAGCTCTCGCTCTCGACCTGACGCTGATCAGATATCGCTGCGGTCGAGAACCAGATCGGCGGGGCCGAAGCGATCCTTCGCTGTCAGTTGCTGATGCCAGTAGGGGTAGAGCAGGGGCGGCCGGCTTACGGCGTCGAGACGCTGGCGTTCCTCGGTGCCGAGCTCCAGGGCGGCGGCCGCGAGATTGTCCTTCAGCTGGACGTCATTGCGGGCGCCGATCACCAGCGAGGAGACGGCAGGGCGGCCGAGCAGCCAGGCGAGCGCCACCTGTGCCGCCGAAACACCACGATCCCTGCCGATCTCGACCAGCACATCGACGATCCGCCAGAGCCGGTCCTCGTCGCGGATCGGCGGCTCGGACCAGCCGGCAAGCTGGCGCGCGGTCGGGCTGTCGCGGCGGTATTTACCCGACAGCAGGCCGCCGGCGAGCGGGCTCCAGACCAGCACGCCCAGCCCCTGGTCGACCGAGATCGGCAGCAGTTCGTACTCGGCCTCGCGCGCTTCCAGCGTATAGTGGATCTGCTGGGTGACGAAGCGTTGCTGGTGGCGGCTGTCGCTGATGGAAAGCGCCTTCATCACTTGCCAGCCCGAATAGTTGGAGCAGCCGATGTAGCGCACCTTGCCCTGGCTGACCAAAGTGTCGAGCGCGGCAACGGTTTCCTCGAGCGGGGTGAGGCCGTCCCACTGGTGGACGAAATAGATGTCGATGACATCGGTCTTCAATCGCTTCAGGCTTCTCTCGCATTCACGGATCAGATGATGGCGCGACAGGCCCTCGTCGTTCGGGCCCTTGCCGATCCGCATCCGGGCCTTGGACCCGATCAGCACGTCGTTCTTGCGCTTGCCGCCGAGCGCTTCGCCTATGATCTCTTCCGACAGGCCGTTCGAATAGACATTCGCGGTGTCGATGAGGTTGATGCCGGCGTCGATGCACATGTCGATCATCCGCTTTGCTTCGGCGAGATCGCTGTTGCCGACCGCGGCGAAAGGCCCGGCGCCGCCGAAGGTCATTGTGCCAAGCGTCAGTGTCGAAACCTTCAGGCCGGAACGGCCAAGGGTGCGGTATTCCATGTCAGATCCTCACGATTTTGTTGAAGAGGCGTGCC
The DNA here is from genome assembly GCF_004794715.1 of Mesorhizobium sp. M8A.F.Ca.ET.207.01.1.1. NCBI lineage: Bacteria > Pseudomonadati > Pseudomonadota > Alphaproteobacteria > Hyphomicrobiales > Phyllobacteriaceae > Mesorhizobium > Mesorhizobium sp. M8A.F.Ca.ET.207.01.1.1. The sequence continues at coordinate 490,136 of NZ_SRUS01000001.1, forward strand.
CCCAAGGGCAGGCCTGGAACGCGACCGGGGATTTGTAGGACAATTCGGTCGGCTTGTCGCCATGCGATGACGCCGATCGATCATGCGTCGCGAAATTTGCACCGGCGGCAAATCGCGCCCGGGCTGCAATAAAACCGTCACCGCCGGCCTATATTGAAGTCGGCTCAGGTGTTTCCATTCCCGGCGGCTGGCAGCAATTTGGGGACACCCCAGGGAACCGACAGGCTTGCAAGCGGAGCAGTTGATATGACCGAGCTAAGACAGAATTCCCCTGCCAAGGACTGGCTTGAAGCCGAACTCGCCGACACGCTCGACGAAGATTATGAACTCGAATTGTCGGAACCGGCGCTGTCGATGGAGATCGCCAAGATCTACAAGAACTCGCATCCGCCTTCGATCGATCGCATGCAGTATTTTCGCGACTTGATCACCCTTCAGTCCGAATTGATCAAGCTGCAATCCTGGGTCGCCTATCACAAGAAGAAACTGGTGGTGATTTTCGAGGGCCGCGATTCCGCCGGCAAGGGTGGCGTCATCAAGCGTATCACCCAGCGGCTCAATCCGCGTATCTGTCGCGTCGTGGCGCTTCCGGCGCCGACCGAACGCGAGAAGTCGCAATGGTATTTCCAGCGCTATGTCCCGCATTTGCCCGCAGGCGGCGAGATCGTGCTGTTCGACCGCTCCTGGTATAACCGCTCCGGCGTCGAGCGGGTGATGGGCTTCGCCAGCCCCGATCAGGTCGAGGAGTTTTTCCACGACGTGCCGGAGTTCGAGCGCATGCTGGTGCGCTCCGGCGTCACCGTGGTCAAATACTGGTTCTCGATCACCGATGAGGAACAGCAGATGCGCTTCCTGATGCGCATCCACGATCCGATGAAGCAGTGGAAACTGTCGCCGATGGACCTACAGTCGCGGGTGCGCTGGGAGCAGTACACCAAGGCCAAGGAAGAAACCTTCGCCCGCACCAACATTCCCGAAGCGCCATGGTACATCGTCGAGGGCAACGACAAGAAGCGGGCACGCCTGAACTGCATCGACCATCTGCTCAAGCAGCTGCCATATGAAGAGGTGCCGCACGAGGAGATCACGCTGCCGGAGCGCGTTTTCAACCCGGAATACGAACGCCAGGTCCTGCCGCGCGAGCTTTACGTGCCGGAGAAATATTGAGTGACCCTTCCGTCTCCCCGTCACTATACGGGGAGAAGGTGCCGGCAGGCGGATGAGGGGCGGCGCCGAGCTTAAGCCCGCTTGATAACCACGTGCGTGGCCAGCGCTGTCGCCACCTGTTCGGTGCACGTGTAGCCAAGCTTGGGCATGTCGAGGCCAGCAAAAAGGTTCTCGCCCCGGCCAAGCAGCACCGGCGAAATCGCCAGGTGCATCTCGTCGATCAGCCTCTCCTGGAGATATTGGCGGATCGTATCGACGCCGCCGCCGACCCGCACGTCCTTGCCGCCAGCCGCCGATCTCGCCTGCTCGAGCGCCGAATGGATGCCGTCGGTGACGAAATGGAAAATCGTGCCCCCTTCCATGGTGATAGACGCCCGCTTGTGGTGCGTCAGCACGAAAACCGGCACATGGTAGGGCGGGTTGTCGCCCCACCAGCCCTTCCACTTGTCGTCAGGCCATTCTCCGCGGATCGGCCCGAACATGTTGCGACCCAGGATCCAGGCGCCGACATTCTCGAAGCTGCGCGCCGCGAACGCCTCGTTGGTATCGGTGGTGCCGCCATCTTGTCCGAGCACCATCTTGCGGAAGGTGCGGGTGTCGACAAACCACTTGTGCAAGGATCCTCCGCCGATGCCGAGCGGATTTTGCAGATCCTGATCAGGACCGGCGCCATAGCCGTCGAGCGAGAGGGTAAACGCGTTAACACGAAGTTTTGACATGAAGACCTCCTCGATAACCAGTTGTAATTTGCAAGTGGTTTTCTTTTAGCAAACTGATTGCGAATTGCAAGCGGTATTTTCGGATCGAAAGTATGTATCCGGACCTTTGCCGCCAGGCGATGTCGGGACTGTTTTTAGCGATCGGCCCGGACGGCCAGTGACGGCCGCCCAGGCCGCCGCGATATCAGCTCATTCGCCCGTCAGTTCCATGAAGCGGATGTGGTTGCTGAACGGGTCGATGACCTCCACCGTCAGCCGGCCGTCTTCATGCTCCAGGCCGGGATTCATGTAGCGGTACTCCTTGCCGGCAAGCTCTTTGTGGAAGTCGCGGATGCCTGCCATATAAACGACCATGTTGCCGCCAGGCGTCGCGTCGCCCGCATGTTCGGACAGGTGCAGTGCAAGGTTGCCACGCGAGACTTGGGTATAGAGAGGGGAACTTTCCCCATAGCGGTGCTCCCAGTCCACGGTGAAGCCGAGGAAGCCTAGGTAGAATTCGTGCGCCTTGGCGACGTCGAAGATGCGAACGATCGGCGCAGTTCGCTCAAAGACGATCTTGTCTTGGCCGGCAGGCGGCGCTTCGATCTTCGCCGACAGAATATTCCAGCTCGCCAGTCCAAACTGGCGCGCGACGATCTCCAGGGCGTCACTGTGGCTGATCGTCAGGTCGCGGGCGGCAAGCGCCTCCCGCATGGCTTTCGCCATGGTCTTGGCATCGCGATAGGCAAGCATGTCCGTTTCCTCGGGTCACGGCGAAGCCTTCGTCAGTGCCCGCATTGCCGACGCCTTCGCCCGACGGTGAAACGGGTCAGGGAGCATCCTCTGGAGGCGTTCGCCATACCTCTTTGTCCGAGGTGCGGGCTGCCGGCCGCCTCCGGCCGTGCGACTATCATAGCCGCGGCTGCCGGTTTTTGTCAGCGGGAATTCGAAGGAACCGCCGACCGATCGAAAGAGTGGTGACACCTACTGAAAGGCATTGCCCGGGAAGTCGGGGCTAGCCCTTCAGCATCACAGCCACTTCGGGCGCGAAATAGGTCAGGATGCCATCGCAGCCGGCACGCTTGAAGGCGAGCAGCGATTCCAGCATCGCCTTCTCGCCATCGATCCAGCCATTTGCACCCGCCGCCTTGATCATCGAATATTCGCCCGACACCTGGTAGGCGAAGGTCGGCATCTGGAATTCGTCCTTCAGCCGGCGGATGATGTCGAGATAGGGCAGGCCGGGCTTGACCATCAGCATGTCGGCGCCCTCGGCGATGTCCTGTTCGGCCTCGCGCACCGCCTCGTCCGAATTCGCGTGGTCGATATAGTAGGTCTTCTTGTCGCCCTTGAGCAGGCCGGCGGTGCCGACCGCCTCGCGATAGGGGCCGTAGAAGGCCGAGGCGAATTTGGTGGCGTAGGACATGATCGCCACGTCCTGAAAACCGTTGGCGTCGAGCGCGTCGCGGATGGCGCCGATACGGCCGTCCATCATGTCCGAAGGCGCGATGATGTCGGCACCGGCCGCCGCCTGGATGACGGCAGCCGCCGCGACCTGTTCCACGGTTTCGTCATTGACGATGATGCCGTCGCGCAGGATGCCGTCATGGCCATGGCTGGTGAACGGGTCGAGCGCGGCATCGGTGATGATGCCGATCTCGGGCACCGCGTCCTTTATCGCGCGGGTGGCGCGGTTGATGATGTTTTCCGGGTCGAGGATGTGCGAGCCTGTCTGGTCGCGCAGGCCGAGATCGACATTGGGGAAAGTGGCTAGTGCCGGAATGCCGAGCTTGGCAGCGCGTTCGGCTTCCTTGACGGCAAGGTCGACCGAAAGGCGGAAAACGCCGGGCATGGCGGCGATCGGTTCGCGGACATTTCTGCCCTCGACGACGAAGATCGGCCAGATCAGGTCGTCGACCGAAAGCCGGTTCTCCTGCACGAGCCTGCGCGACCAGTCGGCCTTGCGCATGCGGCGCAGGCGGCGGCTGCCGGTGACGTCGTCGACGCTGCGCGCGCCGGCAGGTTTTGCTGGGGTGAATTTGTTCATGGCCAAAACTCCGGATTGACGGCTTTTACCACGAGCCCCTGGTGCTGACCAATGCGACACGTTTGTGCCAGGGGTCAAAGCTGCCACAGCGCTGTCCCACCACGCCTATTGGGTCAGGGCTGCCCATTACCCGAAAGGATCTGCGCCGAGCCTCCGATGGCGACACGGAACGCCTCGTCGAAGCTGACCCCACGCACCTGCCAACGATAGGTCTTGCCGTGATCGGCCAGCCGCCAATCGGCGATCCAGCCGAATTCCTTGTCGCTCCATACGATGCTGCCGGCGAGCGCTCTGGCGCCACCGGCCTGTTTGGCCAGCCGATCGAGCCTTGCCATGTCGGCCGCGCGCAACGCTTCTTCGCTCAGGTCCCCAAGCTGCGCGGCCTTCGGAAAGACGACATGCATCAGTGTTGGACCGGTGGCATTGACGAAGGATTCGCGCATCGTCTCGCCACGCTTTTCCTCGGCCGTCAGTGCGAAATGCCGAGCGCCCTGTTCGGTCGTGAGAAAGACGGTGAGCGTCGGCCGCTCGCCAAGCCAGGGTTTGCTGCCGAGCGACGCCAGCACCTTGTCGATCACATCAGGCTTGTAGAGGCAGGTGAGGTCATGCGGCCGGTCGTGCGTGCCTTGCTCGTCATGGATCGGAATGCCCTCCAGCCGGTCATGGTAGCGAAAGCTGTCGACAAAGCTGCCGGCCTTGTCGCGCAGCGCGTCCATTTCGCGTCTGGCAAGCAGCCGCCGATCGCCCGAAACACGGACGAGGACCTTGTCGAGGCAAGTCTTGAAGCCGAGCTGGCGGTTTACCTCGCCCTGGCCGGTGACGATGGTCTGCGACTGGTAAAGCTCGTCGACCGTCGCGGCGACGGCGTCGCGAGACATGACGCAGATAACCATCAGGCCGATCGTTGCGAGACGGGAAAGTCCGGCCATGTCTTGCCGTCCGGTTGAAGGTGGCCATCTTCTAGCACTGGGCGCCAGCTTCGGCCAAGACGGAACGCGTTGCACCGAATGGCGCGGCCGGCATTGCGAGGAGCAGCCATGACCGTCGTGTGGTTCATCTATGCCGCCTGGATACTGCTCATTGTCTACCTGACTGTCCAAGCGATCGGAGTGAAACGGGATACGGAGCCGCATTTGCTGCAGAGCTTCGGCCTGATGTTGGCCATGATCGCGGCTTTCCTGCTTCCGCGTCTGCCATTCTTCGCCTTCGTCAACTTCGCGCCCGTGAACGGGATGGTCAGCAGCGTCGGCATGCTGATGACGGTTGCCGGCATGCTTTTCCTGGTCTGGGCGCGGCAAAGCCTCGGGCGTAACTGGAGCCAGACCGTTTCAGCCAAGCAGGGACATGAGCTGGTGACGTCAGGCCCGTACCGCTACGTGCGCCATCCCATGTATACGGGCGGCCTGCTCGCGGGCATCGGCTCCGCGGTCGCGCTCGGTGGCCCGTTCGTCTTTCTGCTCATTCTGCTGGGGGCGATCTTTGTGTGGCGGGTCGGCGCCGAGGACCGGCTTATGGCGCGGCAATTTCCCGATGAGTTCCCCACCTATGTGGAGCGGACCAAGGCGCTGATCCCGTTCGTATGGTAGCGCGCTTGCCGCAATTCGACCTGACTGACCTGCCTCTCTTCGCGCCCGGCAATTGACGTTCCCCTGGTCGCCGCTTAGCACTTCAGTCCCGCAGGCGCGGGGACAAGGATTCTCTGGCGATGGATTTTGGTGGAGGCGACGAAATTCGCTTCGAAAGGATGGGCAGGGCCGGCGTCGTCACGCTGACGCGGCCGCAGGCACTCAATGCCGTCACCCATCGCATGGTCAAGGCGCTGGACAAGGCCCTGCGTTCCTGGGAGCGCGACGACGGCGTGGACGTCGTCGCCGTCAAGGCCGAGGGCAGGGCGTTTTCGGCTGGGGGCGACATCCTGCACATCTACGAAGCCGGCCGCGCCGGAAAGCCGCCGGTCGAGTTCTTCGCCGACGAGTATCGGCTCAACGCCTATATCGCGCGTTTCAAGAAACCCTATGTCGCCCTCATCGACGGCATCGTCATGGGCGGCGGAGTCGGCATTTCCTTTCACGGCTCGCATCGGGTGATGACCGAAAATGCGCAGTTCGCGATGCCTGAGGTCGGCATCGGCTTTTTCCCCGATGTCGGCGCCAGTCATCTGCTGCCCGATCTCGGCGGTTCCTTCGGCATGTACCTGGCGCTGACAGGCAACCGCATCCGCTATGGCGATGCCCTGTGGTCGGGGCTGGCCACCCACACCATCAAGACCGAAGACCAGGCAAGCTTCCTCGACCGGCTGGCGCTGACGGGCGATCCGGAAGCGGTGCTGCGCGGTTTCTTTGTCCCAGCCAAGCGGGAGACGGACAGGCCGATCCTGGAGGCGATCGCCCGTCATTTCGCCCAGCCGTCGCTGCCGGATCTCATCGACAGCCTGGATCGCGCCGGCAAGGACGAGTTCGCAGCCAAAACTCTGGCGACGATCCGCATGCGCTCGCCGACCAGCCTTCGCGTCGCCTGGCGGCAGATCAGCGCCGGGCAGACACTGTCGATGGACGACTGCATGAGGATGGAGTTCCGCATCCTGAACCGCATGCTGGCCGGCCACGATTTCTACGAAGGCATCCGTGCCGCCATCATCGACAAGGGCTCGAAGCCGCAATGGCGGCCGGCAAAGATCGATGCGGTCGCCGAGGCGGACGTCGAAGCCTATTTCGCTCCGCTCGGTGATTGGGAGCTTGGGCTGTGAGCGAGGTGACATCGAGACGCGTCGTCCTGCAGCCCTCGACGGTCGAGGTGATCTTCGCCTGGTTCCAGCGCGTCATCGCGGGCTACTGTCTGATGTTCGGCGTCCTGTACTGGATCAAGCTGATCGGATTCTACCCGGGCTCGCTGTGGCGCTTCGACCTTATGCCGGTGCATTGGCAGGTGGCGGCGGTGTTGCTCGCCGTATTCTTTCCCTTTGCCGCAGCCGGCTTGTGGATGCTGGCGTCCTGGGGGCCGGTGATCTGGTTCATATGCGCGGTCACCGAGACGGTCATGTATGCCGGCTTTCCCGAGCTTTTCGGTCATCGTCTCCTGATCCTCGTCTCGCATGCCTGCGTGGCGCTGCTCTACATCGTCTTTCGCGTCGTCATCTACCTGCAAAAGCGGCCGGCACGGCACTAAGCCCTTGCGCGCGTTGACGACTTGGCGATCGCCTGAATCCAGCCCCGCGATCATTGCCTAAATCTTTAGGTTAATCATCCTTGCTCGGGTGACCGTTCGTTAAGCCTCTTCCGAAACCTCTTACCGGTAAGCTCTTGTTAGCCCTAGCGTTTAAGTCGAATTTTATGAGTATTCGATAGTGTCGCGATCAAGGTGAAAAACAAAAAATCACCAGGGCGACAAACGAGAGGCAAAGACAATGATCAATTCGCGTCCGGCGGCGAAGACCGCCAACGTTTCCGACGATCGCCGTGAGGCTATCCGTTCCCTGTACATGGAATCGCTGCAGCTGGTAGAGCGTCTGCACCGCCGTCTGCTTGATGTGATCAAGGACGAATTCGACCGCAACGGCCGTTCCGACATCAACGCCATCCAGGCGCTGCTGCTCTTCAACATCGGCAATTCCGAGCTGACCGCCGGCGAGCTGCGTTCGCGTGGCTACTATCTCGGCTCGAACGTCTCCTACAACCTGAAGAAGCTGGTCGATCTCGGCTTCATCAACCACCAGCGCTCGCGCATCGACCGCCGTTCGGTCCGCGTCTCGCTGACGCCGAAGGGCAATGAAGTGGCTGATGTAGTCGCCGGTCTCTATGAGCGTCATGTCGGCTCGATCGAGCAGGTCGGCGGCATCAACACCGACGAGTTCAAGCAGATGAACCGCGCCCTGCAGCGCCTCGACCGCTTCTGGAACGACACGATTGCATATCGGATGTAAAACCATCCAGGAAACGGAGCGCGCCGCAGAAGCGTGGCCGAAATAGCGACCTCCAGTCAGGGCCGGTGCCGAAAAGCACCGGTCTTTTCTTTCTTTCGTCCGGCCGAAGCAAATTGCGGGCCAAGGCCACGTTGCCGCCATATTCCAATGGAACCGAGAGTGGCAGTGATGCTGTGGTGAAGACCATGCGTCCACCCGCAACCGTGTCGCGCCTCTGCCTTTGTCGCCGATGTGATACGGACCATGGTTGGCTAATTGTTAAGATTGCCGATTTTAGAGTGCGGGCGAGATCGCGCGATGATCGACGCAGCAAGTGATCGAACGCTACAAGAATGTCTGGAACGTCCATGAGAACCAGCCGCCGTTTTTTCCTTTCCGGAGCCTCCGTGCTCGCAGCCGCCATGGTGGCCGGCCGTGCGAATGCGCAGGATGTGATCGGGGATATCCTGAAATCCTCGGCCCGCGGCAACTGGGATGATCAGTTCGATGCCCGCGCCAGCGAAGGCGGCAAGGTGGCCTCGACGCTGCCGATCTTCAGCCCGCAGACCGTCGCCTTCACCGAGCAGGCGGTCGCGCAGTACCAGAACATCGTCTCGCAGGGCGGCTGGACAGACGTTCCCGCCACCAAGAAGCTTCAGCTCGGCGTCGACGATCCGGACGTGGTGCCGCTGCGCAAGCGCCTGATGGTTGCTGGCGACCTGTCGCAGAGTGCCGGCATTTCGACGGCCTTCGATTCCTATGTCGATTCGGCGGTCAAGCGCTTCCAATTGCGCCATGGCCTGCCGGCTGACGGCTCGATGGGCAAATACACCTACGCCGCGATGAACGTGTCGGCGCAGATCCGGCTTGGCCAGCTGCAGACCAATCTGCAGCGCCTGAAGGAGAAGGCCGGTACGCTGGGCAGCCGCTACGTGCTGGTCGACATTCCGGCCGCGCAGATCGAGGCGGTCGAGAACGACCGCGTCGTGCTTCGCCACACCGCGATCGTCGGCAAGATCGATCGCCAGACGCCGATCGTCAATTCCAAGATCAACGAGATCATCGTCAATCCGTACTGGAACGCACCGGTCTCGATCGTGCGCAAGGACATCATTCCGCTGATGCGGAAGAATCCCGATTATCTCAAGAACAGTCACATCCGCCTGTTCGCGCCCGATGGCAGCGAAGTCGATCCGATGAATGTCGACTGGTCGACGGACGATGCTGAAAAGTACCGTTTCCGCCAGGATCCCGGTTCGGAAAACGCCATGGCGTCGGTCAAGATCAATTTCCCGAGCCCGGACGGCGTCTACATGCACGACACGCCGCAGCAGAGCCTGTTCGGCAAGATGATGCGTTTCGATTCCTCGGGCTGCGTGCGCGTCCAGAACGTGCGCGATCTCGTCACCTGGATTCTGCGCGACACGCCCGGCTGGGATCGCCAGCATTTCGAGGCGGCCATCAAGACCGGCCAGAACACACCGATCCAGGTCACCAATCCGGTGCCGGTGCATTTCCTCTATCTCTCGGCATGGTCGACGGGACCTGGCGTCGTCCAGTTCCGCGACGACGTCTACGCACTCGACGGCGCCAGCGAGCTGCAGATCACGTCTTCACTATAACAAGCTGATATCTTTGAAAAAAAGCCGCTCTGAGAGCGGCTTTTTTGTTGCGGACGCCGTCAGATCCTGCCTTCGACCGGCTGGACGAAGTTTCGGCAATTGGCCATGGTCGGCAACAGCCGGAATCGTGCCATGGACGTCGCCATCTTCATTCTCGTCGTGCTCGTCTTCGTGGCGCTGTCCGGCGCGCTCGTCCGGCTGGTTCGGGTGCCGCTGCCGGTGCTGCAGATCACCATCGGCGCGGCCCTTGCCTGGCCGGCCAAAGGCCTGCATGTCGAGATCGATCCCGAACTGTTCCTACTGGTGTTCATCCCGCCGCTCCTGTTCGGTGACGCCTTCGCCGCGCCCAAACGTGAGCTCATTGGTTTGCGCGGACCCATCCTCGACCTCGCCATCGGGCTCGTCTTCTTCACCATTGTCGGCTTCGGCTATGCCTTGCACTGGCTGGTGCCGAGCATTCCGCTCGTCGTCGCTTTCGCGCTGGCCGCCGTGCTGTCGCCGACCGACGCCGTGGCGGTGTCCTCGATCGTCGACAGGAATGTGGTTCCGTCCCGGCTGATGCACATATTGGAGGGCGAGTCGCTGCTCAACGATGCGTCGGGCCTGGTCATGTTCCGCTTTGCGGTGGCGGCGGCATTGACCGGCAGCTTCTCCTTCGCGGGAGCCTCGCTCAGCTTCCTCTATGCCGTCGCCGCCGGCATCCTGGCCGGTGTCGCGGCCCTGTTCATCGCCGCCAAGGCGCTACAACTGCTCAACCGCATCGGCGGCGTGCCGGCCGAGGCGCAGGTTCTCGTCATGATCCTGCTGCCTTTCGTCGCCTATCTCGGCGCCGAACATGTCGGCGCCTCGGGCATCCTGGCGGCGGTGACCGCCGGCCTGCTGACCGGGGTCTCCGGCATGTATCGCCATCTCGGCGTGTCGGCGCGCATGCAGACCCTGTCGCTGTGGGCGACGCTCACTTTCGTCTTCAATGGCGCTCTGTTCATTCTGCTCGGCCTGCAGCTTCCCGACATCATCCGCAAGGTCCCACCGGAATTGTCCAGCCGGCATTGGCTGATCGAGCCGGTGGCGACGGTGCTGATCCTGACGCTCTGCCTGATCGGGCTGCGCTTCCTGTGGATCTGGGTCGGCGACATTGCCCAGGCGATCGCGGCGCGCTTTGGCAAGCGCGAGGCGGCGCCGTTCGGATTTCGCGTCCAGCTCGCCGGCTCGGTCGCCGGCGTGCGCGGCGCCATCACATTGGCTGGCATCCTGTCATTGCCGCTGGCTTTGCAGGACGGCTCGCCCTTTCCGGCACGCGATGTGGTGATCTTCCTCGCCGCCGGCGTCATCATCTGCTCGCTCGTCATTGCCAGCTTTGCCTTGCCCAGGATCGCGCGGGGGCTGGTCGAGCCCGGCGAGGATCCGGCCGCCGCGGAGGAACGCCGGGCGCGCGTCGGCGCCGCCAATGCGGCGATCGCCCGGATCGAGAGCATCGCCAACGAGCCAGGCGAGGGCGAGGCGGTCGAGGCCCGGCTGGCTGTCGCCGACAGCATCGTGGCAGGTTACCGTAGACGCATCGCGGCTTCCGACGAAGCCGCCGAGGCCCGCGCCGAGGCCCGCGAGGCCGGCAGGCTGGAGCTGGAACTCAGGGCGGCGGGCATCGAAGCCGAACGCTCCGCGCTGCGCGACATGTTCCGGAGCCAAGAGATCAATGATCACACGATGCGCGCGCTATTTTCCGAAATCACCTTGACCGAGGCCTTGCTGAAGCAGCGGCGGGACAGGAAATAGCGGTCCGCCCGATCGTTTGCCGCAAACCGGCCAGCAAATTTCGCGCCGCAAACGTGGCGAGGCTAAAACAACTGTGTTAATGGCCCGGCGAACGCAATGCATGTCGCCCGGAACCGTCCAGTGGTTTGGGACGACGGCATGCACGAATTTGCCCTTCCAACCCCAGGGGAACTCAGGCCATGGCAACAGCAGCGGCGGCGTCGAACAAATTCGAATCCTTCTTCGAAACCACTTTGGAAGATGCCGATCCGGAGATCTTCGGCGCCATCCGCAACGAACTCGGTCGCCAGCGCCACGAGATCGAACTGATCGCCTCGGAAAACATCGTCTCGCGCGCCGTGCTCGAGGCGCAGGGCTCGATCATGACCAACAAATATGCCGAGGGCTATCCTGGCAAGCGCTACTATGGCGGCTGCCAGTTCGTCGACGTGGCTGAGGAACTGGCCATTGAGCGCGCCAAAAAGCTGTTTGGCTGCAACTTCGCCAACGTCCAGCCGAATTCCGGCAGCCAGATGAACCAGGCGGTGTTCCTGGCGCTGCTGCAGCCCGGCGATACCTTCATGGGCCTCGACCTTAATTCCGGTGGCCATCTGACCCACGGCTCGCCCGTCAACATGAGCGGCAAGTGGTTCAAGGTCGTCTCCTATGGTGTGCGCAAGGACGACCACCTGCTCGACATGGACGCGATCGAAAAGACCGCGCACGAGACCAAGCCGAAGCTGATCCTGGCCGGCGGCACCGCCTATTCGCGTGTCTGGGATTGGAAGCGTTTTCGCGAGATCGCGGACGCCGTCGGCGCCTATCTCATGGTCGACATGGCGCACATAGCGGGCCTCGTCGCTGGCGGTGTGCATCCCTCGCCCTTGCCGCACGCCCATGTGGTGACGACCACCACGCACAAATCGTTGCGTGGTCCGCGTGGCGGCATGATCCTGTGCAATGACGAGGATATCGCCAAGAAGATGAACTCGGCGGTGTTCCCCGGGCTGCAGGGCGGCCCGCTGATGCATGTCATCGCCGCCAAGGCAGTGGCCTTCGGCGAAGCGTTGAAGCCGAGCTTCAAGGTCTATGCCGAAAGCGTCGCCGCCAATGCCAAGGCGCTGGCTTCCAGCCTCAAGGAAACGGGTCTCGACATCGTCTCCGGCGGCACCGACAACCACCTGATGCTGGTTGACCTCAGGCCCAAGAACGCCACCGGCAAGCGCGCCGAGGCGGCCCTTGGCCGCGCTAACATCACCTGCAACAAGAACGGCATCCCCTTCGACCCGGAAAAGCCCTTCGTCACTTCGGGCGTGCGGCTGGGTACGCCGGCCGGCACCACGCGCGGCTTCGGCCAGGCCGAATTCCGTGAGATCGGCAAGCTGATCGCCGAGGTGCTGGATGGGCTCAAGGTCGCCAATTCCGACGAAGGCAATGCGGCGGTCGAAGCGGCGGTCAAGGCCAAGGTCGTGGCATTGACCGATCGGTTCCCGCTCTATCCCTATCTCGGTTGACCATCCTTATCTCGGTTGACCGGGCGCGAAGCGTCATCTTTTATCCACCGGCGGTGCGTCACCCCTGATCGGGTGGCGCATGGAACTGGAGATTGATGATGCGCGATTTTTGTCTTGCCTCACTCGGCGCCTTCGGCTGGCTGGCTGCTTGCGGGCCTGCCTTGGCGCAGACGCAGCCCGCTCCGGACATGCCCGCCACCAGCACTTTCGGCCGTTGGACGACTATGGTCGATACGCTCGACACCGGCCAGGACGCGCACAAGACATGCGCGGCCTCCACGGCATTCTTCGATGCGAGCGGCAATTCGGCCACGCTGACACTGTCGATCTCGACCGGCGATGCGCTGCCGCCCGATGCTTATCCGGCGATCTTGATCACCATCGACAACAAGACCCTGCCAACCGGCAAGAAGATCGCGGCGACTTTCGGCGATCCCGGTGTCAAGGTTTCGGCCACGGTCTACTCCAACGATGGCGTCATCGGCCGCCCCAGCTGGACGGTCGACAATCAGGCTAAGACCAGTCTCGCGCTGCTGCGTGCCATGCGCCAGGCCACCTCGCTCGACGTGACCTTCGGCAAGCAGGCTGTCGCCAGCATTCCGATGGACGGCTTCACCAAGGCCTACCGCAATCTCGGAACGTCCTGCGGCTTCCCAACCAAGGATGTGGCGCCGTGAAGCGGACGACCGGATCGGCATAGGCGCTGCTCATGGATATCGTCTGGAAAGGCGTGGTCGGCGGACTGGTGACGGCCTGATCGTCTGGGCGTCCAAGCGGGGCAATGTCCTGCCCGGCATCCTGCCGCTGGCGCCGACCTTTGCCGTCATCGCGTTGCTCGCCGTCGGCGCCAAGGGTGATCCGGGCGGGTTCCGCGTTGCCTGCCTTGCCGGAATGAAGACGATTCCGGCCTATCTCGCCTTCCTCGGCGCCTGCTGGCTGTTCATCGACAAGGTCGACTATCGCCTGGCTGTTGCCGGCGGCATTGCCGTCTGGCTGCTTGCCGCGCTGGCAATCTTCCTCGCGCCTCGCTATCTCTGAGGCGCGGCAGGCGATCGAAGAAACGGAACTGCTTCAATCCGCACCGGAAAGGCTCTAAGCCTTTCACCTCACCAGATTCGCGAACCCAAGGCTCTCCATGCGCTGTCCCTATTGCCAGTCCGAAGATACGCAGGTGAAGGATTCGCGTCCCGCCGAGGACGGCGCGGCGATCCGCCGGCGGCGTGTCTGCCCCGATTGCGGCGGCCGTTTCACCACGTTCGAGCGCGTGCAGTTGCGCGATCTCGTGGTGGTCAAGAAATCGGGGCGAAAAGTGCCGTTCGACCGCGACAAGCTGTTGCGCTCCGTCGAGATCGCGGTGCGCAAGCGCAACGTCGACCCCGAACGCATCGATCGCGCCGTGACCGGCATCGTGCGCCAGCTCGAAAGCTCGGGCGAGACGGAAGTGGCCTCGGGTGAGGTCGGCCGGCTGGTCATGGATGCACTGAAGTCGCTCGACGATGTCGCCTATGTGCGCTTCGCCTCGGTCTACCGCAATTTCCGTGAGGCCAAGGATTTCCACGAACTGCTCGGCGAGTTGAAGGGGGACGAGGACAAGAGCGAAGAGGACGCCGGTTGAGCATGGCAGCACCGCAACGCAGCGAGGCCGAACAAGCGGCCCTTGACCGCCGTTTCATGGCCGCGGCCTTGCGGCTGTCGCGCAAGCACGCCGGCCGCACCTCGACCAATCCATCCGTCGGCACGATCATCGTGCGTGACGACGGCTCAGGCCCGATGATCGTCGGGACCGGCGTGACCGCGATTGGTGGCCGGCCGCACGCCGAGACCGAGGCGCTGGCGGAGGCCGGCGAACTCGCGCGCGGCGCCACCGCCTATGTCACGCTGGAGCCTTGCGCCCATCACGGCCGCACGCCGCCTTGCGCCAATGCGCTGGTCAACGCCGGCGTTGCGCGCGTCGTGGGAGCTGCGAGCGATCCCGATCCGCGGGTCTCCGGCCAGGGCTATGCCATTCTGCGCGCCGCCGGCGTCGAAGTGGTTGAAAAGGTCCTGGCCGGCGAAGCGGCCGAACAAATGGCGGGCTATTTGATTCGCTCTCTGAAAAAACGCCCGGAAGTGATTCTGAAGATTGCGCTTTCCAGCGACGGCAAGATCGGCAGGGAAGGCGCCGGCCAAGTCGCGATAACAGGCGACATGGCGCGCCGCGAAGTCTACCTGATGCGCGCCGAGGCGGACGCCATTCTGGTCGGCATCGGCACGGCGCTGGAAGATGATCCGGCGCTGACAGTGCGTTTGCCCGGGCTGGAGAACCGTTCACCGGCGCGCATCGTCCTCGACCGCCAGATCAGGCTGCCGGAGGGCTCGAAGCTGGTGTCGGGCGTCGATCGCGTACCGCTTTACGTTGCGGCTTGCCTGGAGGCCGATCCGCAGCGCCGGGCGGCGCTCGAGCGCGCCGGCGTGCGCTTCATCGGCACGGAGACGCACGACGGCGGCGTGGCATTGCCGGAACTGCTCGAGGATCTGGCGGCGCTCGGCATGGCAAGCGTGCTGGTCGAGGGCGGCGCCAAGGTGGCGAGCGCTTTCCTGGCCGACGGGCTGGTCGACCGCATCGTCCTGTTCCAGGGACCGGAAGCGATCGGCGGTGACGGCATTGCGTCGCCCATCGACGCCGACCATATCCCGGCAGGTTTTCGCAAGCTGCGCGAGATGCGGTTCGGCGAAGACGGCTACGCCGAATGGATCAGGGATTTTCAGGGATAGAGATCGATGTTTACCGGGATTGTCACCGATATCGGCACCGTGGCCGCCGTCAAGCCGCTGCGGGAAGGGGTGGGACTGCGCATCGACTCCGCCTATGATCCCAAGACCATCGCCATTGGCGCCTCGATTTCCTGCGGTGGCGTCTGCCTGACGGTCACTGCCTTGCCCGACAGCGGGTCGAACGCGCGCTGGTTCGAGGTCGAGGCCTGGGAGGAGGCGCTCAGGCTGACGACGGCGGCGGGTTGGAAATCGGGCACCAGGATCAATCTGGAGCGGGCGCTGAAGATCGGCGACGAGCTCGGCGGCCACATCGTTTCCGGCCATGTCGACGGTACCGCCGAGATCGTCGAGCGCAAGGATGAGGGCGACGCGGTGCGCTTCACGCTGGAAGCGCCGCGCGATCTGGCGAAATTCATCGCGCCGAAAGGCTCCGTTGCGCTCGACGGCACCTCGCTCACCGTCAACAGGGTCGAGGGAACCCGTTTCGACGTGCTGTTGATCCACCACTCGCTGACCGTCACCACCTGGGGCGAGCGCAAGGCCGGCGACCGCGTCAATCTCGAGATCGACACCATGGCGCGGTACGCGGCGCGCCTGGCGGAGGCCGCGAAAGAGGGGCTTTGAGCGGCAAATCTACGACGAGCTTGGGATCTCGTCAGTTCGAAGACTTACAAGGACCTGCTGTATGGTGATGTGCATCAGCGGATCCGGGCTTTCCTCAGCATATCGCGGCACGACGACTTGTATTTCGCGCAAGATGTCTGCCTGAAATACGCACGGCACGACGATCCAGACGTGCGAAACATTTCCATCACTGGGTTGGGTCATGTCGCGCATCCATGGCGCTATCGACATAGGTTCCGTCCGGGAACTGGTAAGCGATCTTCGGCACGCCGGGCGCGACCACGGTTCCATCGAAGATATGTTTAGCGACATCATGATCTTGGTCGCGCAGCAGGGACGGCGAGCGGCCCTGATGTTCCACGCCTGCGCGTGAGATAAATCTTAAAATTTACGGCCATTGGCCGTACATTGTCGCCAGGAGACGAAGATGACTTCACCCGCTTTGAATACACCTCGCAGCCGCGTCCGTAGCGAGCGTTTGGAAGCGCGCCTCACGGCCGATCAGAAAAATCTTATCGAGCACGCAGCCGCACTTCAGGGCCGGACGGTGACGGATTTTGTGCTGACCAGCATCCAGGAAGCAGCCCGCCGAGCGATCGAGGAGCATCAGCGCCTCGATCTTTCCGTCCGCGATAGTCGCGCCTTCGTGGATGCTTTGATCAATCCGCAACCCGTGAATGATCGTCTGCGTGAGACGGTGCGCCACTATCGTCAAGCCACCGGTACCTAAAGGTGAGCAGTTCGGCCGAGGGGGCTCTTCGGGTCGAAGTGCTTGATCTGCAGCACGACAGGACATCTTTCGAGAGCGGCATAGAGGCGCTCGATCGGTATTTCAGGGTGCAGGCCGGGCAGGATGCGCGCAAGAACGTCGCGGCACCCTTTGTTCTTGTTTTGCCGGACGGGTCCGTGGCCGGGTATTACACGCTGTCCGCAACCGCCGTAGCCATCGGCGAATGGCCTGCCCAAACCGTTCGCAAGCTTCCCCGCTATCCGCTCATTCCGGCCACGTTGCTAGGACGCCTCGCTGTCGACAGGCGGCATCGGGGGCAGGGCTACGGCCGATATCTCCTGGCTGACGCTCTGTCCCGTTGCGTCAGGAGCGAGATTGCTTCGTTCGCGATTGTGGTCGATGCCAAGGACGAAAATGCACGCGGTTTTTATCAACGCGAGAGTTTTCTGCCATTCCCGGATCAGCCGATGAAGTTCTTCGGGCCAATGACCGACATCGCAGAGCTGTTCAAATGAGGAAGTGACTGTGATGGAAAGCGGGAACTCCAAAGAGCAAGAGCGGCTCACGCGGGAAGCATTGGCCGATGTGAATGCCGGCCGTGTGGTGGATCACGAAGCCGTTCGTGCATGGGCTGAAAGCCTTGGTACGGACTGCCCGGCCTCGACACCTTGCCCAAAGAGGCGATAGGCCTGACCCACCTCCCAGCAATCTTCCGCTTGCGATCAATCCGGCTTCGGCCTAAGTCACCGGCAACCCCCGGAGACATTTATGGCTGGCACATCCCAACACGGCAAGGCGTTCATCCGTCCCAAGACGAAGGCGCACCTGCTCATCATCGAAGCGCGGTTCCATGACGATCTGGCCGACGCCTTGCTCGACGGCGCCACCAACGCGCTGGACGAAGCCGGCGCCAGCTATGACGTCGTCACGGTTCCCGGTTCGCTCGAGATTCCGGCCGTCATCACCTTCGCGCTGGACGGCGCCGGCGAAGGCGGCACGCATTATGACGGCTTCGTCGCGCTCGGCACCGTCGTCCGCGGCGATACCTATCATTTCGATATCGTCGCCAATGAATCCAGCCGTGCGCTCATGGACCTGTCCGTGCAGGAGTCGGTCTGCATCGGCAACGGCATCCTGACCACCGAGAACGATGCGCAGGCGTGGACGCGGGCCAAGCGCTCGGAAGGCGACAAGGGTGGCTTTGCCGCGCGTGCGGCGCTGACCATGATCGCGCTGAAGGAACAATTGGGAGCGCGATCGTGAGCGAACCCGCTTCGCCAGGACAGCCCGCGGTGCGCCACGCCAACAAGCGCGGTGCTGCCCGTCTGGCCGCCGTGCAGGCGCTCTACCAGATGGATGTCGCCGGCAGTGGCGTGTTCGAGATCACCGCCGAGTACGAGGCGTTCCGCCTCGGCAAGGAAGTCGACGGTGCGCTCTACCGCGAGGCCGACGCGCAGTGGTTTCGCGCCATCCTGACCGGCGTCGTCGAGAACCAGAAGACCATTGATCCGATCATCCGCCAGGCGCTGACCGACGACTGGCCGCTGTCGCGCCTCGATTCCACGCTGCGTGCCATTCTGCGTGCGGGCGTCTACGAGCTAATGAAGCGCGATGACGTGCCGGTCGCGGTCATCGTCACCGAATATGTCGATATCGCCAAGGCCTTCTACGAGGAAGACGAGCCGAAGCTGGTCAATGCCGTGCTCGACCGTGTGTCACGCCGCGTGCGTGGCGAGGGTCGCGGCAAGGACGCTTCGTGACCGCCATCGCCGTCGAGGCGGGCAAAGAGGCGCGGCGCACCGCGCTGATCCTCGCCGCCTCGCAGGCGATCATCGGCTCGGCGGCCCCCATCGCCATCTCCATGGGCGCATTGGCGGGGCAATATCTGCTCGGCGCCGACAAATCCCTGGCGACGGCGCCCATCACCGGCTTCAACCTCGGCGTGGCGCTCGGTGCCTTGCCGGCTGCGGCCATTATCCGTTGGCTGGGGCAGCGCGGGGGCTTCATGACCGGAACCGTCGTCACAGCGCTCGGCGGGCTGGTCGCCACCTTGGCATTGTTTCATGGCAGCTTCTGGCTGTTCGCGTTCGCGCTGCTCGTCATCGGCGTCGGCGGCGCCTTCGTCCAGCAATTCCGTTTTGCCGCGGCCGACAACGCGCCGCCGGCGTTCAAGGCGCGCGCCATCTCCTTCGTGCTCGCCGGTGGCATCATCACCGCCATTCTCGGGCCGCAGATCGTCATCTTCACCCGCGAATTGTTCGCGCCTGTCATGTTTGCCGGCTCTTTCGCCTCGATCCTGCCGCTGGCGGCGGTCGGCGCCGTCATCCTGTCGTTCCTGCGCTTGCCGGCAAAGACCGCGAGCAAGGTGGACGTTGCCGACGGCGATGCCAGACCCCTTTCCGAAATCGTCACCAAGCCGCGTTTCGTCGCGGCGCTCTTCTGCGCGGTCGGCAGCTACGCGCTGATGAGCTTCGTCATGACCGGCGCGCCGCTTGCCATGGTCGGCTGCGGCCTGTCCGAGGACGATGCGACGCTGGGCATCTCCTGGCACGTCATGGCGATGTTCGGGCCCAGCTTCTTCACCGGCTCGCTGATCCATCGCTTCGGCGCCGAGCGCGTTGTCGCCACCGGCCTGCTGTTGCTGATCGGCTGTGCCGTCGTTGCCTTGTCGGGCCTGGCGCTGTGGCAATTCTGGACAGCGTTGATCCTGCTCGGTCTCGGCTGGAATTTCGCCTTCATCGGCGCCACCGCCATGGTGGCGGCCAGCTACCACCCTTCCGAAAAGGGCAAGGTGCAGGGCTTCCACGACTTTGTCCTGTTCGGCTCAGTCGCCTGCGCGTCACTGATGTCGGGCATGGTCTACAACGCCTGGGGCTGGACGATGCTCAACTGGATGATCTTTCCGGTCGCCGTGCTTTGCTTCGTGGCACTCGGCGCGCTGAAGATTACAAGCTTGCGGCCGGCTTGACGCCTATCCGTCAGCTATGCGTCCGGCGGCAAAACCTGAAGCACCCGCGCAATGAACATGTGGAACTCAGCCATATAGTTGCGCAGGAAGTCCTCGGTGGATTCAACCGTCACCTCGCCCTCATCCGTGATCAGCCCAGGCGTGAACTGGATATAGGCTTCGGGCGC
This sequence comes from Mesorhizobium sp. M8A.F.Ca.ET.207.01.1.1, assembly GCF_004794715.1. NCBI lineage: Bacteria > Pseudomonadati > Pseudomonadota > Alphaproteobacteria > Hyphomicrobiales > Phyllobacteriaceae > Mesorhizobium > Mesorhizobium sp. M8A.F.Ca.ET.207.01.1.1. The sequence goes on from NZ_SRUS01000001.1 coordinate 510,077, forward strand.
GTTCATCTGCGGCGAGTTGCAGAAACTCAAAACGCTGCGCAGGCTTTGTTGCGCGACAGCGGTCGCGATGGCACCCGGCGATGTTCCAATGACGGCGGACGGTTTGCGCGCGAATGAATTCTTGCCGTAGGGGCGACTGGCCCAGTCGATTGCGTTCTTCAGTCCGCCAGGGATCGAGCGGTTGTACTCCGGGGTAACGAACAGCACGGCCTGGACCGAGGCGATCGCCTTTTTGAAAGCCTGGGCGGCGGGTGGGAAATTGGCGTCGTAGTCGTAACTGTAGAGCGGCAGATCCTTGAAGCCGATTTCCGTCATTTCGAGCTCGGGAGGGGCAAGTTGAACGAGAGCCTTCGCGAGCTTGCGGTTGATGGACTCCCGGGCGAGGCTGCCGATGAGATAACCGACCTTGTGTATGGCCATGACACGCTCTCCGTGTTTGCCCCCGCACCCCCGCGGCATTATCCACCCGATGGCGGCCGACCGCCAGCCCGCTGTTGCCGCCGGGCCGACATCGGCGCGTACGGAACAAAAATATTGCGTCGATCCCCTTTCTTATGAAACCGTGTGCCCCGACTGGCCGTTGAAGCCATGCTCATATGCGGCCACCGCATTCCGGTTCACAGCAAGGGATTCTCATAATGTTTTCAGTCAAGGTTCTGGCCAGCGCGGCAATCGCGCTCGCCATCACGGCGGCTTCCGCGAGCGCTCAGGTCGTCGTCTCCTCGAAGATCGACACCGAGGGTGGCGTGCTCGGCAACATTATCCAGCTCGTTCTCAACGCCAACAACATCAAGACCACGGATCGCATCCAGCTCGGCGGCACGCCGGTGGTTCGCAAGGCGATCACCGCCGGCGAGATCGACATCTATCCCGAATACACCGGCAATGCCGCTTTCTTCTTCGAGAAGGCCGATGATCCCGCGTGGAAGGATGCCGCCAAGGCCTATGAGACGGCCAAGAAGCTCGACTACGACGCCAACAAGATCGTCTGGCTGTCGCCGGCGCCGGCCAACAACACCTGGGCGATCGCCCTGCGCAAGGAAGTGACCGACGAGAACAAGCTCGTCACGCTCTCGGACTTCGGCAAATATGTCGCCGGCGGCGGCAAGGTGGTGCTGGCGGCCTCCGCCGAGTTCGTCAATTCGGCGGCAGCCCTTCCGGCCTTCCAGACCACCTATGGCTTCACGCTGAAGCCCGACCAGCTGATCACCCTCTCGGGTGGCGATACGGCCGCGACCATCGCGGCGGCCGCCAACCAGACCAGCGGCGCCAATGCCGCCATGGTCTACGGCACCGATGGCGGCATCGGACCATCGGGCCTCGTCGTGTTGACCGACGACAAGGGCGTGCAGCCGGTCTACCAGCCGGCGCCGATCATCCGCGAATCCGTGCTGAAGGAGCATCCGGAGATCGAGACGCTGCTGAAGCCGGTCTTCGCCAAGCTCGATCTCGTCACCCTGCAGGAGCTCAATGGACGCGTGCAGGTGGGCGGCGAGCCGGTCAAGGGCGTCGCCGAGGACTTTTTGAAGAAGAACGGGTTCTTGAAGTAATCAGCTTGAAAGTGACGCTGGTGCGAGGCGCCCCCCTCTGTCCTGCCGGACATCTCCCCCTCGAGGGGGGAGATTGGCGGCTCCTGCGTCCCGCTTCTTTCTGCAATTCCACCGGTTGGCGAAGACTCTCGCGACTTTCGATCTCCCCCCTTGAGGGGGAGATGGCCGGCAGGCCAGAGGGGGGCGCCTCGCGCCAACGCACCTTATGACCCTCCGCTTCGACAAGCTCGGCGTCGTCATCGCGGCGATCGCCGCTTATGCGGCTTTCGCCGCGCCCTTTGCCACGTTCCGCGCCAATCGCATCGTCCCCGGGCAGGCGCGTTCGATCCTTGACGCACTGCCGGCGACCACCGGACCACTGCTTCTGGCAATCGTGATCGTCGCGGCGCTCATCGCATTGTTGAGGACGCCGCTGGCGCTGCGCCTTGCCGCCAGCGTGGTCGCGCTTGTCGCGCTGGCCCTGCTCATCGGCGTCGCCGGCACATTCCTCACTCCGGCCGGCAATACCTTTGCCCGGATCTCGCCGGCCTCCGGCTTTTGGATTCTCATCTTCGCCTTCACGCTTTTGCTCGCCGACGTGCTGAACCGGCTCAACCTGCCGCCCTCGGCGCGCGTTGGCGTGCTTGTCGTTGCGGCGCTAGCCATCGGCTTGCTGCTGATGTCGGGACGCTGGGACAGCCTCTCGATCCTCAAGGAATATTCCAACCGCGCCGACAGCTTTTGGGCCGAAGGCTCCAAACATTTGACCCTGGCGCTCGGCTCGCTGCTTGCCGCGGTGATCGTCGGCCTGCCGCTCGGCATCCTGTGCCACCGCGTCGAAAGCCTGCGGGCTGGCGTCCTCAATGTTCTCAACATCATCCAGACCATCCCCTCGATCGCGCTGTTCGGCCTGCTGATCGCGCCGCTCGGCTGGGTCGCAACCCATGTGCCGGGCGCGGCCGCGCTCGGTATCAGGGGCATCGGCACCGCCCCCGCCTTCGTCGCGCTGTTTCTCTATTCGCTGCTGCCGGTGGTGGCCAACACCGTGGTCGGCCTCGCCGGCGTGCCGCGTGCCGCCAATGACGCGGCGCGGGGCATGGGCATGACCGATCGCCAGCGCCTGTTCGGTGTCGAGTTTCCGCTGGCCTTTCCGGTGATCCTGACCGGCATCCGCATTGTCCTGGTGCAGAACATCGGTCTTGCCACCATCGCCGCGCTGATCGGCGGCGGCGGTTTTGGCGTGTTCGTGTTCCAGGGCGTCGGTCAGACGGCGATGGACCTGGTGCTGCTCGGCGCGGTGCCGACCGTGGCGCTCGCCTTTGCCGCCGCCATCATCCTCGACGCGGTGATCGAAATGACCGCCACCAAGCGCAGGGTAGAAACGGCATGATCGAGATCGAAGGCATCACCAAGCGCTATGACGCGACGACGGTCGTCGACAACGTTTCAATGGTCATCGAGCCGCGCACCGTCGCCGTCATTGTCGGCACCTCGGGTTCCGGCAAGACGACGCTGCTGCGCATGATCAACCGGCTGGTCGAACCGACGTCAGGCGTCATCAAGCTCGACGGCGCCGACAATCGATCGGTGCCCGGTTACGAACTGCGCCGCAGCATCGGCTACGCCATCCAGGGGCACGGCCTGTTTCCGCATCGCACGGTGGCGCAGAATATCGCCACCGTGCCGGTGCTGCTTGGCTGGGACAAGGCGCGCATCAAGGCCCGCGTGGATGAACTGATGACGCTCTACCAGCTCGACCCCCAGGAGTTCGGGCCGCGCTATCCACACGAACTGTCCGGCGGTCAGCAGCAGCGCGTCGGTGTGGCTCGCGCGCTCGCCGCCGAGCCCAACGTGCTTTTGATGGACGAGCCGTTCGGCGCGCTCGACCCGATCATCCGCACCAAGGCGCAGGAGGATCTGCTGGCGATCCAGAAGCGCTTCGGCACCACCATCATCCTCGTCACCCATGACATGGAGGAGGCCGTGCATATGGGCGACAGGATCGCGGTGATGGATGCCGGCAAGCTCGTGCAATATGCAAGGCCGGCCGAGATCCTGGCGAGGCCGGCCAATGCCTTTGTCGAGACGCTGGTCGGCGCCAGCGAAAGGCCATTCAGGCTGCTGTCGCTCGGGCGGGTGCGCGATGCCGTGGAGCAGGGCGGGGCCGAAGGCGAGGCGATCCCCGGCGACGCCAGCCAGCGTGACGCGCTCGCGGAACTTCTCTGGTCCGGCAGGCCGGCGCTGCCGGTGAAGGGCGCCGACGGCAAGCCGATCGGCCGCGTCACCGTGGATGGCCTGGTCAAGCGGGCGGCGAGGCCGGCATGAAAGCCTGGCTGCCTCTGCTGCTCAGGCTTGCGCTGGTGGTGTTGCTCGTTGCCTTCATCACCAGCCCGGGCTGGTTCGAGCCGTTGCTTAAGCCGCTGACCGAAAACAACGCGCCCGCGATCTACAATCAAGGCAGCCTGCTGACGCTGACGCTGCTGCATCTGCGCACCGTGCTGATCGCGACCGTCGCGGCCACCATCGTCGCTGTGGCGCTTGCCATCCTGGTAACCCGGCCTGCCGGCGCTGAATTCCTGCCGCTGTCGCGCAGCTTGGTCAATATCGGCCAGACCTTTCCGCCGGTGGCGGTGCTGGCGCTCGCCGTGCCGGCCGTCGGCTTCGGCGAGAAGCCGACGTTGATCGCGCTGTTTCTCTATGGCCTGCTGCCGATCTTCGAGAACGCGCTGACCGGGCTGACGACGCTGCCGGCCAATGTCGTCGAGGCGGCGCGTGGCGCCGGCATGACCGGCTGGCAAAGGCTCACCAAGGTCGAACTGCCGCTCAGCGCGCCGATCATCCTTGGCGGCATCAGACTGTCGGTGGTGATCAGCCTCGCCACCGCCACCATCGGCTCCACGGTGGCCGCCAGGACGCTCGGCGAGGTGATCATCGCCGGCTTGCTGTCGAACAATCTCGCCTTCATTCTGCAGGGTGGCCTGATCGTCGCGGCGCTTGCCGTGCTGATCTATGACGGACTGTCGGCGGTCGAGCGCTACGCGGCGCGGCGCATGGGCAGGGAAGCGGACTGACCATGCCCGGTGGTCGGGATCGATTTCAATCGATCTAACCGCCGGGCGATCGCGACCCACACTCGCCCGCCTGGACCTTTTGGGCGAAAGCCGGGCAAAAATCGAACAATATCTTGACGTTCGCAGCCCTGTTTCGCATACACCGATGCGAAGAGGGGGATTCCATGCACGGGATTCCGTCTTTGTCTCAACGGCCCAGGGAGGGGTTCTTTTGGGCCAACAATCGAGGAAAACCCGGCAATGACCATAATTTCCGCCGTCATCGCCTGCGGCTTGCTGTCTGTCCTTTACGCCATATGGGCGACACGTTCGGTCCTTGCGGCCGATCAGGGCAACGCGCGCATGCAGGAAATCTCCGCCGCCATTCGCGAAGGCGCGCAGGCCTATCTGGCACGCCAGTACACCACCATCGCCATCGTCGGCGTGGTCGTGCTCGTGCTCGCCTGGTGGCTGCTGTCGATCACCGCCGCCATCGGCTTCCTGATCGGTGCCGTTCTGTCGGGCGCCGCCGGCTTCATCGGCATGCATGTTTCGGTGCGTGCCAACGTGCGCACCGCGCAAGCGGCTTCCAACAGCCTTGCCGCCGGCCTCGACATTGCCTTCAAGTCGGGCGCCATCACCGGCATGCTGGTGGCTGGCCTGGCCCTGCTTGGCGTTTCGATCTACTATCTCATCCTCACCCAGTTCCTCGGCCTCCAGCCAAACGACCGCATCGTCATCGACTCGCTGGTCTCGCTCGGCTTCGGCGCCTCGCTGATCTCGATCTTCGCCCGCCTCGGCGGCGGCATTTTCACCAAGGGTGCCGATGTCGGCGGCGATCTGGTCGGCAAGGTCGAAGCCGGTATTCCCGAGGATGATCCGCGCAACCCCGCCACCATCGCCGACAATGTCGGCGACAATGTCGGCGACTGCGCCGGCATGGCCGCCGACCTGTTCGAGACCTATGCGGTGACGGTTGTCGCCACCATGGTGCTGGGCGCCATCTTCTTTGGCGGCACCGCCATCCTTGGTGCGGCGATGCTCTATCCGCTCGCCATCTGCGGCGCCTGCATCCTGACCTCGATCGTCGGCACCTTCTTCGTCAAGCTCGGTTCCAACGGCTCGATCATGGGCGCGCTCTACAAGGGGCTGATCGTGACCGGCCTGCTGTCGGTCGTTGGCCTCGGCGTCGCCACTTCGGCCACGCTCGGCTGGGGCGAGGTCGGCACCGTCGCCGGCATCGTCATCACCGGCAAGAACCTGTTCATCTGCGGCCTCATCGGCCTCGTGGTGACCGGCCTTATCGTGGTGATCACCGAATACTACACCGGCACCAACAAGCGTCCGGTCAACTCGATTGCCCAGGCATCGGTGACCGGCCATGGCACCAACGTCATCCAGGGCCTCGCGGTCTCGCTGGAATCGACGGCGCTGCCGGCGATCGTCATCGTTGGTGGCATCATCGCCACCTACCAGCTCGGCGGCCTCTACGGCACGGCGATCGCCGTCACCACGATGCTCGGCCTCGCCGGCATGATCGTGGCGCTCGACGCCTTCGGCCCGGTCACCGACAATGCCGGCGGCATTGCCGAAATGGCCGGCCTGCCCAAGGAAGTGCGCCACTCCACCGACGCGCTCGACGCGGTCGGCAACACCACCAAGGCGGTGACCAAGGGCTACGCCATCGGTTCGGCCGGCCTCGGCGCATTGGTGCTGTTCGCCGCCTATTCGAACGACCTGAAGTTCTTTGCCGCCAATGGCGACAAGTATCCTTACTTCCAGGGCATGGGCGAAATCTCCTTCGATCTCTCCAACCCTTATGTCGTCGCCGGCCTGATCTTCGGCGGCCTCATTCCCTACCTGTTCGGCGGCATCGCCATGACGGCCGTCGGCCGCGCGGCCGGTGCCATCGTCGAGGAAGTGCGCAAGCAGTTCCGCGAGGATCCGGGCATCATGGCCGGCACCTCGAAGCCCAACTATGCGCGCGCCGTCGATCTCCTGACCAAGGCGGCGATCCGCGAGATGATCATCCCGTCGCTGCTGCCCGTGCTGGCGCCGCTCGTCGTCTATTTCGGCGTGCTGCTGATCTCGGGCTCGAAGGCGTCCGCCTTCGCCGCCCTTGGCGCTTCCTTGCTCGGCGTCATCGTCAATGGCCTGTTCGTCGCCATCTCGATGACCTCGGGCGGTGGCGCCTGGGACAACGCCAAGAAATCTTTCGAGGACGGGTTCACCGACAAGGACGGCGTCAAGCACCTCAAGGGTTCCGAGGCGCACAAGGCGTCGGTGACCGGCGACACCGTCGGCGATCCCTACAAGGACACCGCCGGCCCGGCGGTCAACCCGGCGATCAAGATCACCAACATCGTGGCCTTGCTGCTGCTGGCGGTGCTCGCGCACGGCTGAGCGGGAGCCCGGAAACTTGAAATAGCTCAACGCTTGAAATCAAGAACTCGCGAGGAGCGATCCTCGCGGGTTGGACGTTGCGACCGGCCTGATTTCCTTGATCCTGACGCCGTCGATCGGCGGCGGATCGATGGCAAGCCAGTCCGATGTCACTGTCTGCCGGTCGGGTGTCCCCGTCGTCATCCAGCCATCCGGCACCGCACGGTCGTCACCGCTCATGTCCAAGCCCCAAGCCTGGCCGGTTGATATGGGTTTGCCACATCCCTGACAAGCCGGCTCCTCATTGGGAAACAAAAACCCGTGAGATCGCTCCCACGGGTTTTCGGTCGCCTGAGACATTTCCGTTCCCCAAGGTCAGGGAAGCAGGATTCTAGGGAAGCAGGAATCTAGAAATCAGGGGGTGCCGCCGGGCATGCTGGGGGCCAGCTTGCTGGCGCCGTTGATGATCTGGCTGAGGAAGTTCTGGTCCTTGCCGCCGGTCGGCGTGGTGCGCGAGATGAAGTCGAAGATCTTGCCGTCCTTCAAGCCGTAATTGGCGATCTGGGTGACGCGGCCGTCCGCACCGAAATAGACCGCGAGCACTTTCTGGTCGACGAGCCTGGGCTTGTCGAAGGCGACATAGCGTTTGCGGGTTTGCGAAATGTAATAAAACGCCTCGTTGTCGAACGTCGCCGTCGTCGATGGTGTGCCAAGCGCCAGAAGCACCTGTTCGCGGCTGGAACCGACGGGCACCGAATCGACGGCCTGCTGGTCATAGACATACCCTTGCGTGAACGTTTCGCTCGGACTGAGGTCACCGATCATCTTGTTGGTGTGGCATGCCGAGAGCGCCGATATGACAACCAGCAGCGAGATCGCGCCGGCGGGCCTGGACGAGAAGGTCGACTTGAAATTCAGCGCGCGCAACAACAATTCTCCATTATATCGCCGCAACTTGCGCTGGGCCGCAAAACCGGTAAACCAGCTTGCTTGCCGATGCAACAAGGCCAATTCAACAAACGGTCCCCGGAGACCATCCCCATGTTCCAGCGCCTTTTTGGCCGCGAACGCCACGCCAACCGCGCCATCACTGACGCGCTTTACGCACAAATCGTGGCGGCGGCGCGGCAGACTGTTTTTTATTCCCATTGGAATGTGCCGGACACGCCGCTCGGCCGTTTCGAGATGCTTTCGCTGCACATGTTCCTGGTCCAGCACCGCTTGCGCGGCGAGGACGGCGTGGCCCAGGAGATCGCGCAGGTGCTGATCGACGAGTTCTTCCTCGATGTCGATCATTCGCTGCGGGAACTGGGCATTGGCGACGTCGGTGTGCCAAAACGCATGAAGAAACTGGCGAAGATGTTCTATGGCCGCACCGCCGCCTATGATGATGCGCTGGAACGAGGCGATCATGATGGTCTGACCGCGGCACTTGCCCGTAATGTCCGTCCCGACGCCGACGCCTGGTCGGAAGCATCGCGTTTGGCAGGGTATGTCGCCGACGCCAGCCGGCAACTGAATGCGCAGCCGACCGAATCGATCGTTGCCGGCACTGTGGCATTTCCAGGAGCCAACGGAGGCTGATCGATGAAACACGCCGATATGCAAAGTCCGGTATCCTTTTTCGCCAATGTCGCCCGGCTGCCACAGAAGGGGCTGCCCGTGGTGATCGAGGCCGACCCCGCGCAACGCGCCGCGCTCGCCGAGGCGCACGGGCTGCTGTCGGTCGAAGCCTATCGCGCCGAACTGCTCGTTGCGTCGTGGAAGCGCAATGGCGTCAAGCTCAGCGGCCGTGTCGAGGCAGACATCACCCAGGCCTGCATCGTCACGCTCGACCCCGTCCAGGCACATATCGATGAGCCGGTCGAGGCGCTGCTCTTGCCCGAGGACTCCAAGCTCGGACGGCAGGGATTCGATGGCGGCGGCGAAATTCTGCTCGACGCGGATGGGCCCGATAGCCCCGAGACATTTTCAGGCGACACCATCGATGTCGGGGCGCTTGCCGAACAGTTCTTCGGATTGGCGATCGACCCCTATCCGCGCAAGCCCGGCGCGTCGCTTGATGCCGGTGACGACACCGGATCGGCGGAGAATGAATTTCAGCAAAAACTGCGATCCTTGCTGGGAAAATCCTGAAAACCTCGCCCGCGACGGAAAAGTCGGTTGTGCGACAGCCTAAAACCGCTATTTTCGCCGAGCCTTTGCGATCACTAAAACGACTTGCCGCCTAACCGTGAGATGAATACCGCGTGATCAGGATTTCCATCGATGCCATGGGCGGCGATCACGGACCAACCGTGGTCATTCCAGCGCTCATGACGGTCGCGACCCGCCGTCCCGACATTCGCTTCGTCATCTACGGACGTGAGGAACTGGTGCGCCCCGAACTCGCCAAGTTCCCCAAATTGGCCGAGGTCAGCGAGTTCTTCCACTGCGAGATCGCGGTCAGGATGGACGACAAACCGAGCCAGGCGCTGCGCCACGGCCGCTGGAAATCGTCGATGTGGAAGGCGGTCGAGGCGGTCAAATCGGGCGCCGCGGATGCATGCATTTCCGCCGGCAACACCGGCGCGCTGATGGCGATGTCGAAATTCTGCCTGCGCACCATGGCCACCATCGAACGCCCGGCGATTGCGGCATTGTGGCCGACATTGCGTGGCGAAAGCGTGGTTCTGGATGTGGGCGCCACCATTGGCGCCGATGCGCACCAACTCATCGATTTTGCCATTCTCGGCACCGGCATGGCGCGTTCCGTATTCGGCATCGCCCGGCCCACGGTCGGCCTGCTCAATGTCGGCGTGGAAGAGATCAAGGGCCAGGAAGAGGTCAAGGAAGCGGGACGCATGTTGCGCGAAGCCAACATGGCCTCGATGAACTACCATGGCTTCGTCGAAGGCGACGACATCGGCAAGGGGACGGTCGACGTCGTGGTGACGGAAGGCTTCGCCGGCAACATCGCGCTGAAGACGGCTGAAGGCACCGCCCGCCAGATAGGCGGCTATCTGCGGGCCGCGATGAGCCGCACGCTGATGGCCAAGATCGGCTATGTCTTCGCCAAGGGCGCCTTCGACCGCCTGCGCGAAAAGATGGATGTCGGCCGCTCCAATGGCGGCGTGTTCCTGGGGCTGAACGGCATCGTCGTCAAAAGCCATGGCGGCGCCGATTCGGATGGTTTCGCCGCGGCGATCGAACTCGGCTACGACATGGTGCGCAACAATCTGCTCGACCGCATCGAGGCCGACCTCGATCTGTTCCATGCGCGCAACCCGCATGCCCTGACATCTAGGAAATCCGACGTCGTTACCGACGCAAAGGAATAGGAAAGAATTTTGATCAGATCAGTTGTGCGCGGCACGGGCTCCGCGCTGCCCCGCCGCATCATGAAGAATGCCGATTTTGAAGGCATGGTCGAGACCTCCGACGAGTGGATCGCCCAGCGCACCGGCATCCGCCAGCGCCATATCGCGGCTGACGACGAGACGACGGCTTCCCTGGGCGAGGCCGCGGCGCGCGCCGCCCTTGCCGATGCCGGATTGACCCCGGACGACGTCGATCTGATCGTGCTGGCGACTTCGACGCCAAACAACACCTTCCCCGCCACTGCCGTCGAAATCCAGAACCGGCTCGGTATGCACCACGGTTTTGCCTTTGACATGCAGGCGGTGTGCTCCGGCTTCGTCTATGCGGTGGTGACAGCCGACCTCTATATCCGCGGCGGCCTGGCAAAGCGCGTGCTGGTCATCGGCTCGGAAACCTTTTCGCGCATTCTCGACTGGAGTGATCGCTCGACCTGCGTGCTGTTTGGCGACGGCGCCGGTGCGCTGGTTCTGGAAGCGGGCGAGGGGGCCGGCACGATCGCCGACCGGGGCGTCCTGGCGGCCAGCCTGCGTTCCGACGGCGCGCACAAGGAGAAGCTTTTCGTCGACGGCGGGCCGTCGACCACGGGAACGGTCGGTCATTTGCGCATGGAAGGCCGCGAGGTCTTCAAGCACGCGGTCGGCATGATCACCGATGTCATCGAGGCGACCTTCTCGGCCGCTGGGATTACCGCCGAAGACCTTGATTGGTTCGTGCCTCACCAGGCCAATAAACGGATTATTGACGCTTCAGCCAAAAAGCTCGGGATAGCAGAGCAAAAGGTGGTGGTGACCGTCGATTTGCACGGTAACACCTCGGCTGCCTCCGTACCGCTGGCGCTGTCGGTGGCCGTCGCCGACGGCCGCATCAAGAAGGGTGACCTGGTGCTCCTGGAGGCGATGGGCGGCGGCTTCACCTGGGGCGCCGTTCTGGTTCGCTGGTAAGTGGAGAACGGTCCGGTTTCGGTCCTTGACCTTGCCGGATCAATTACTTAGGCTCTGCCGCTGTTGTGCCGATTTTACGTTTGAACTGATGGGACGGTCGCATGGGGGGAAAAACACTTACTCGCGCCGACCTGGCCGAGGCCGTCTACAGAAAGGTCGGCCTGTCGCGCACTGAGTCCGCCGAACTCGTCGAGGCCGTGCTGGACGAAATCTGTGAAGCGATCGTGCGCGGCGAGACAGTGAAGCTGTCGTCCTTCGCGACATTTCATGTCCGCTCCAAGAATGAGCGCATCGGACGCAATCCCAAGACCGGCGAGGAAGTTCCGATCCTGCCGCGCCGGGTGATGACCTTCAAATCGTCCAACGTGTTGAAGAACCGCATCTTGCGTTCTCACCAGAACAGCAAGGCCAAGGGCGGCAAATAGCCTTCATTGCCCGGTTGAAAACCGGCGCGGCGATGACGGCGGGCTTGAATATTGCTTCACAAACCGCTGAAATAAGGCCCGATTCGGCGGTATGGCCGGATTGGTGTTCTGGCGTATGATCTGTTCCGCGCTGGCGGAACAAGCTCTTCTCCTCGTTGGGCGCGATCTCGTCTGAAGACCGTTCCGGGCCACGCTCCAGCGTGAGGATTTCGCCCATGGACAAGAGCCCCGACGCCTTCCGCACCATCAGCGAGGTCGCGGAAGATCTCGACCTGCCGCAGCATGTGCTGCGTTTCTGGGAGACGCGCTTCAACCAGATCAAGCCGATGAAGCGCGGCGGCGGCCGCCGCTACTACCGGCCGCAGGATGTCGAACTGATCAAGGGCATCCGCCACATGCTCTATGACCAGGGCTACACCATCAAGGGCGTGCAGAAGCTGCTACGCGAAAACGGCAATCATTTCCTGGTCGCCATCGGCAATGGCGACATGGCCGCGGTCGAGGCGATCTCGCAACGCAAGCAGGCCGACCAGGTGCCCCTGACGCCGGCCGCACAGCCGCGCGGCGGAGATGACGAACTGGTTGGCCAGCCAAGGGTCAAGCCCAGCCGCCGCTTCTTCGGCCTGGGCAAGAGCGACGAGGAAGGTCCGGTCGCGCCGGACGCGTCGAAACTCTCGCGTGACAATCGCGCGCTGCTGCAGGAGGCGCTGTTCGACCTCCTGGAATGCAAGCGTCTGCTTGACCAGGTGCGCTGACCGCGAGCACCGGGTGCTTTGACGCCTCGAAACCGGAACCGGCGGTCGGGTGAGGCGTTACGTTTCCTTCTGCAAGACAAGGAAACGCATGATGGCTTCATTTTCGACCCTTTCGGACATCGACCTCGAAAGGCAGGTCGCGGCTCTCTCGAGGGAACTCGCGGCGTTGCGCAAGGCAGTGTCAAAGCGGGGTGGCGCTTATTATGAAGACAGCCGTGATGCTGCTCTTGATACATATTCGGATCTTGCGGAGCGCCTGCGAGATGCCATGCCGGCAATCCGCAGACAGGGCAGGGTGATCGAGAAATCGGCACGCGACCATCCGGCGGCCGCCGCTGCGGTCGGCCTTGTCGTGCTCGGTCTCGTCGCCAGCCTGCTGTTTAGCCGGCGCTGACTGCCACCCCAGGACAAGGAATCCGGAGAAATGGCGGCTCGCCTTTCCAGGCCGGCCGCCACTCTCATTCATATCAGCGATTTGTAGTGCCGCTCCGGCATCTGGCACGAAGCGCGTCGGCATAGAGGCGTACGGCCCGCTTGTGCTTCCGACGCAAGAATGCGGATTGATCGAGCCGCCACAGCCGCTCGATTTCCCCGGCGATCGCCGGGTTTGTCCATGTGCCATATCCGGCGGCCGAGTAGACGGTGACCTCGCCGGCATAGAGACGATCGTCGGTGACCAGAAAATCGATACGGATATAATCGAGGTCGCCGGCTATGCCGGGCGCGATCGAGATCGCCTGGCGGACATAGGCGACGAGCCGCGCATTGACAGGCAAGGCCTGGTCCTCCCCGGGATAGTCTGGATCGCGGCCGGGCAACGGATTGGCGTCGCGGTCGAACAGCAGCGAGCGCTTGGCGTGCTTATCCTCCACCCAGACATGGGATATAACCCCGCTGCAGAGATGGACCTTGATGTCGGTGGCGATCGTCCCGCCGCTGAGTGCCAGCAGCTCCTCCACGAAAACAGCCGGTACGACAGGCCAATAGGCCCATTCGCCATTGCGCCGGCCGTAGCGTTTTTTGAGCCAGCGGCTGGCCTTGCGCACGATGGCGGCGCGATCGGGTTCGCCGTTGGAGACAAAAATGTTCATGGCGCAGCCATGGTTTGCCTTGACCACGACGTCTCCGGTCAGCAGGTCAGGTGGTAGGTCGGCAGGGTCGCGCCCGGACCAGAGCGTCTTTGGCACGGCGACATCGCGGCAGGTTTCCCGGATATGAGCCTTGGCCGCGAGCTTGTCGGTCAGCGTCACGAATAGCGGGTTGCGATCGAGGATCTTTCGCCAGAGCAAAAGCTCGTTATAGCGCACGGGCGCGGCCGGATTGGGCAGATAGCCCAGTTTCATGACAAATCGTACGACAAGGACAGGATGGCGCAGCGTCAGCCACAATCGCGCGACCGACAGGACAATGCGGTCTGTCCGGGAAAGATCGGCCTTGGCCGTCATCGGGGATACCCTGGCCTTGTTGGCGAAGCCTGATCCGGCGCAGCGTGCCGGTTGGAAGTACCCCTTGCCGTATCGCGGTTTGGCGTCGCGTCAAAGGCACTTGCTTGTTGTCGCTACAGCTGGACCGTCGCCGCCATCCGGCAGTCGGATTAGCCCGGGTCGTCCGGGCCAGGCATTGCATGACCGGAGAAGACCGGCCTCGAACAGGAAGCCAAGACCGGTCTTCTCTGGCAGTCTGGTATGCTTAGTAGGTCTTCTTTGTCATCTTCTTCATGTGGTGATGATGGTGGTGGTGATGGTGGTGATAGCGATGGTGGTGGCGATGATGGTGATGGTGATGATGATGATGATGATGATGATGCTTTGCCATCGGGGCCGCGTCCGCTCTCGTCGCGCCGACCACCGGCACCGCGAAAGCGATTGCAGCTGCAAGCCCGAGGGCCGAGAGGAGGGACTTCTTCATTGGATCGTTTCCTTCTTTCGCAGGCAGGTATCAATCGGGCCGATATCCCGACCGCCGCGAATGGAATTACGCTCCTGAATTTTTTCGTCAGTATTTCCCGACTGTAGAATTTTGTTTCTGGACTGTTGCCGGGCAAGCCGGAGGGCCTGCACCGTTGCGAGGGCGCAGGCCGAAAGCCGTGTCGTCCGTTTTGGCCTACATAGGCGGGACCACACCTTTGTTTCCCACCACGACGCGGCTGGCACTCAGCGTGCCGTCAGCCTCGCGCTGAGCGGTAACGAAAACCGTCCCGCTTGGCTTGAGATCGGCCGCCGCGGCCGGCGCGAACGTGACGACGGGCGTACCGTCGGGTATCGAGATCTTCTTCGTCTGACCATTGTCATAGGTCAACGTCACCGCCCGCCCGTTTATCTCGGTGACGTCGGCGACGGTGCCGTTGGTCATGCGGCTGTTCGGCTCAAGGTCCCAGGGGCGGTCCCCCTCGCCAGTGCCTTTCAAGGCAGCCGGAAAGACCACCACTTCCAGCGCGCCGCTGCCGCCGTCGGCCTTGGAGACAGAGGCGATGCCGAGGAAATCGCCCTGCTTGATGTCGTTTACAGACGCTTTGGCAACGCCTGACAGCTTCCAGCCGTCTTTCAGCTTGATCGCGGAAGTATCGCCGTGACGGGTTTTCACGGTCAGCAGCGACGGCTCGAAACTGACCACCGTGCCGCGCACGCGCAATGCGTCCGCCGCCTGCGCGCTGGCCACACCGACGCCGGAAAGCATGGAAATCGTGCCGAGCACGAAGAGGGATGTCTTGAGGTTCATGGGGGTATCCTTTTGGGAAAGGCTGGCTGGAACGGGATGGTTTCACGCCGGCGACATCGAGATAACGACCGGATGAAGCGAAACTGCCGGGCAAAAGCCGCTCACGCGTTCAAAACAACTTGATCGGGACAGGACGAGGCAGCCGCATGGACATCCGCTTCACGATCCCGTGACGGTCGGTTTGGCGCTTGGCAAATCGCCGGCGAGAGGGCATCTTCCTGCTCGTCTCAGGCAACATCCCATTTTGATCAAACGCTTTCAGCCAACGGAGTTGCCAATGCCCAACAATGCAAAAAGCCACGCCCTCTCCGAACCATTAGCCAACGAGATCGGGCCCGGTTACAATACCCTCAGGGCAATGCGGGAAACGCGCGGATACAGCCTCGAAGCGCTTTCCCTGACCTGCGGCCTCTCAGTCGACGAGATCGAGGACATCGAGAGCGGCCGAACGGCCGATCCGGCGAAGCTGCGTCGTATTGCGTCCGCGCTTCGTCTGCCCCAGGACGCTCCCATTGCGTCCGCACCGACACTGGCCGCACAAGGCCGGCCCCAGGCATAGGTCGGCGGCAGGCTTGCCCAAGAAACCCGCCAAGCCCGCTTGGCGGGTTTCTTGTTGATGCCGGCATTCTCCGGCAGGCCGGGCTTGCCGATCTGCAAATCGCACGTGTTTATAGGTGCGACATCCAAATCCGCGCCGATCGCATCTGCCATGCAGCGGGAACCGTGAGTTTTTCGATATGAGCCTGGATTCCGTTGGTGCCTTCTTTGCTGCTCACGCGCCTGACATCGAGGTCATTGTCACGCAAGCAAGTTCGGCGACGGTGACGCTGGCGGCGGAGGCGCATGGCGTGTTGCCGGCGCAGATCGCCAAGACCATCTGCCTTCGCGTCGGCGAGCGCACCATGCTGGTCGTGACCAGCGGCATCGCCAGGCTGGACAACCGCAAGTTCAAGGACCAGTTCGGCGGCAAACCGCGCATGCTGGACGCGCAAGAGGTTGTCGCTGCCACGAGCCATCCGGTGGGCGGTGTCTGTCCGTTCGGCCTGCCGTCACCGCTGCCGGTCTATTGCGACGTCTCGCTGCGTGAATTCGTCGAGGTGGTACCCGCCGCCGGCGCCACCAACGCTGCGGTGCGCGTTGCACCGCAGCGCATGGTTGAGCTTACTGGCGCGCAATGGGTGGATGTGTGCCAAGGTTAGCGCCGGATCCAATCAGGAGCTGAGCTGGGCAAAACGGGCAATTCGAGAATTAGCTGATGCGGCAGGGCGGACTTTTGGGGGCAAGTCCTGCTTCGTAATGGTCGGAGTGGCCGGATTCGAACCGACGACCCCTTGACCCCCAGTCAAGTGCGCTACCGGGCTGCGCTACACTCCGGACCGGTCGCGATGTATCGTGATAACCCGGCTCGGGTCAACCGATTTCCGCGATAATTATCTTGCGGCGATCGCTGGTTTGAAAGAGGCCGGCAAGACCGGCTGTAGCAGCCGCTGGTGGCGGTATTCCAGGGCGATGGCGCCCCAGATCAGGCCGAGTAGCAGGTACATGTGGCGCCAGTGGTCGATGTCGATGAAGGTGCCGAGCCCGATATTGCCGATGAAGGCGACGTAGGCGCACAGCAGGTAGGGCTGCCACGGCCGGTCGCGCAGCAGAATGCGGAACCCGGCTGAAATCGTCCAGGCGACCAGCGTCAGGAACGAGACGAAGCCGAGCCAGCCATAATCCATCAGCATTTTCAGCCAGATGTCGTGTGTGTCCTCGCCGTAGATCGTGCCGAAGACCAGCGGCCCGATGCCGAACGGGTGCTCCATGGCCATCTGGAAACCGATCGAGTAGCGGGCGAAACGGCCGAGGCGGGCGGTGTCGTAGCTCTGTTCGAGATGGGCGCGGCTGGAGAACATCTCCGCCACCCCCGGCAATTGCAATATGACGATGATGGCGACGGCCAGCAGCGACAGGGCGGCGATGGTCATGATCACCACGCGAAGGCGGAACATGCCGCTGGCGCTCTGCAGGAACAGGCAGCCGGTGAGCAGGATGGCCGAGACCGCGAACATGCCCCAGGCGCCGCGCGAGAACGAGAAGAAAATACCGGCGCTGATGATCAGCAGCGGCACGGCCAGCAGCGGCATGCGCGTGACCGGTCCGGTCAACAGCAGATAGAGCAGGTAGATGCCGGGCAGCACCAGGAACGGCCCGAACACGTTCGGGTCCTGGAAGGCACCGGCGGCGCGGTCGTATTTGGTGAACATTTCCGCGCCGGGGAAGGCGTGGAAATAGCCTGCTATGCCAAGCAGCGACGTGGCCACGGCCGAGACGACATAGGCATTGAAGATCAGCCGGTAGAGGTTCGGCTGCGTTGCGGTGACCGATGCGAAGAACACCGCGCTGAAGGCGAGAAACAGCGACACGGCGAGATAGAGCGGCGTATAGGCGAGGTCCGCCATCTGCGTCATGGAGATCATGCCGCCGATGTTCATGGTCACCAGCGGCACCAGCAGCGGCATGGCCGCGCGCGAAATCCGCAGGCCGAACAGGGCCCAGATGGCGATAAGCGCGGCCATGTAAATTTCGTAAGGCGCCGGCTCGCTGATGACGAAGCCCGACAGAAGAATGCCGAGCACGACCGCGCTCGAGGAAATCAGCGTGATCAGCTTGGCGTTGATCGCCGCGCGCGGCAGATCATGGCTGATCGCGCTCAATAGGCGTTTTCCGTATTGAGCAGCCGGATCGGCGTCAGGAACAGGATCCGCAGATCGAACAGCAGCGACCAGTTCTCGATGTAATAGAGGTCATACTCCGTCCGCATGCGGATCTTTTCATTGGTGTCCATCTCGCCGCGCCAGCCATTGATCTGGGCCCAGCCGGTGACCCCTGGCTTGACCTTGTGGCGCGCGAAATAGCCATCGACCACCTCGTTGTAGAGCAAATTGTGTGACTGCGCGGCAATGGCGTGCGGGCGCGGACCGATGAGCGAGAGCGAGCCGAGCAGCGAGTTGAAGAATTGCGGCAGCTCGTCGATCGACGTCTTGCGGATGAAGCGGCCGACACGGGTGACGCGCGGATCGTTCTTGGTCACCGTCTGCTTGGCGGTCGGGTCCGACCTGTCAGTGTACATAGAGCGGAATTTGTAGACTTCGATCACCTCGTTGTTGAAGCCGTGCCGCTTCTGCTTGAACAGCACCGGCCCCTTGCTGTCGAGCTTGATGGCGATTGCGGTGGCAAGCATCACAGGTGAGAACGCGACGATGCCGATGAGGCTGAAGATGATGTCGAAGGCGCGCTTGGCGACCGAATCCCAGTCGTTGATCGGCTTGTCGAAGATATCGAGCATCGGCACCGAGCCGATGTAGGAATAGGCGCGCGGACGAAATTGCAACGCATTGGAATGCGCCGACAGTCGGATGTCGACCGGCAGCACCCACAGTTTCTTCAGCAATTGCAGCACGCGCGATTCGGCGGTCAGCGGCAACGACACGATCAGCATGTCGATGCGGGCGATGCGGGCGAATTCGATCAGTTCCGAAATGGTGCCGAGCTTGGGATAGCCGGCGACGAGGGCTGGCGAACGCTTGTCGTTGCGGTCATCGAAGATGCCGCAGATGCGGATGTCATTGTAAGGCTGCTTTTCCACCGAGCGGATGAGCACTTCCGCCGCCTTGCCGCCACCGACGATGACGGCGCGCCGTTCCATGCTGCCATCGCGCGCCCAGCGCCGGATCAGCTTCGACATCACCAGCCTGAGGCCGAAGAGGCAGACAAAGGCAACGACGAACCAGGTGCCGAACAGCAGGCGCGAATAGTCTTGCGACATCTTCATGACGAATGCCGTCAACGCCATCAGGGCGAAGGTCCCGGCCCAGACCAGCAGGATGCGCCCGAAATTGGCGATCGGCCGCATCAGGGATACGACCTGGTAGCAATCCGTGACATCGAGCAGCACCACGGCGAGGAACGACGCGGCGGCGATCGTCAGCGGATATTGCCAGGCCAGGTAATTGAAGAATCCGACATAGTAGAAATAGACGCAAAGCCCCGAGACCAGGAGCACCGCGAATTCGACCATGCGCAGCACGCCGCTGACCATGATCGGCGACATTGTATCGCGCCGGTATTGCGACGCGACCTGTCGGGCAACGTCGTTCATGCCGCCGGGCTTGTCGCCTTCGGCAGGGCCGTCGAATTTACGGACCGCTTCTGATGAAAAGCGGTGCGCGGGGTCGATCTCGTTCATGGAACAGTCCGCAAGCTTCCCCAGGGTGATTAGCAAAAGAGAGCTAAGAAACCCTTGAAACAACCCATGGCTTTGGAAGAGCTTGGGACTAGTTTGCCAGCGCGGCGAAATACGCCTTCTCGATTTCGGCGGCCATGACGTCGGCGCCGAAGCGCGCCCTGAGCGTGGATTCATCGGGCATCAATTTGCGATAGGCGGCGAGGTCGCCCAGCGCCTGGCTCATCTTATCGGCGAGTTCGGCCGGATCCGGCCGGATCAGGGCGGGGGAGCCTGAACCGAAAATCTCCGGTATGCCGCCGACCGAGGTCGCAATCATTGGTCTTGCCGCGGCAAGTGCCTCCAGCACGGTATAGGGCATGGCCTCGGCACGCGAGGGAACGACGACGAGCGCCGCCAGGACAAAGGCCTCCCGGGCCGGCATAGGCGGCAGGAAGCGGACATTGCCTTCAAGCCCCAGGCGCTTCACCTGCTCGTGGTAGCGGGGCAGGTCGTCGCCATCGCCGACCATCACGGCACTCGGTGCTCGGCCAAGCCGGGAAGCGACGGCGGCCAGCGCATCGATGAAGATATCTGGGCCCTTGAGGTCCCGCATCATGCCGATATAGAGCAAATCAGCCGCATCGGACCCGGCGGTCACCGTCTCGAATTCGGTGGCGCGAAGTCCATTGTAGACCAGCGTGTTCGGGATCGGCGGTTCGCCTACCTTCCTGCGATAGGTCCGCCGCTCGTAGTCGGAGACGAACAGCAGACTGTCGGTGAAGCGCGCCATGAGATACTCGAGCGCGAAGAACAGCTTTCCGGGGGCTGTGTTCTCGTCATAGTGGAGAGAGCCGCCATGCGGCGAATAGAGGCGGGCTACGCGAGACCTTGATACCCGCAACAATGAGCCGAACAGACGGGCATAGACGCCACCCTTGGCGCCGTGCCCGTGCAGCACGTCCGGCCGCAATTCCTTGATGATCCTGTAGGTGCGCCGCGCCGAGGTCACGTCGCCCGGGCCGACATGGCGCTGCATTGGCGTGCGATGGATGCCGAGCGCCAGCGTGCCCTTCATCTGCTCGAACAGGCGCTCCTCGAGTTCGCCGCCGGTGGTGGAGTCGCAAACGATGCCGACCATGTGGCCGGCGGCGACCTGCGCTTCCGTCAGGTCGCGCACGTGCCGGAAAATTCCTCCGACGGGTGAGCGAAAGCAGTGGACGATCCTGAGCTTGCCCGCCACGAGGTGTCTGTTCAGAACAGGCGTTCGCGGACGTAGACGGTATCTCCCGGCAGCAGCGGATCGGAAGTGACCACGCGGCCGGTTATCACCTTGCCGTTGATGTCGCGGGTGATGTCGACGCTCTCCTGGTTGGCGCGTGGCGTGAAGCCGCCGGCGATGGCGATGGCCTTCTGCACAGTCAGGCCGGGCACATAGGAATACTGGCCGGCGGCGCCCACTTCGCCCATGACGAAGATCGGACGGTAACGATCGATCTCGACCGAGACATCGGGGTCGCGCAGATAGCCCTGCCGCAGTTTGTCGGCGATCTCCTTTTCCATCTGCTGCGCGGTGTGGCCACGTGCCGGAATGGCGCCGACGAGTGGGAAGGAGATGTAGCCGGACTGGTCGACGCTATAGCTATTGGTCAGGCCCTCCTGCTCGAACACGGTGACGCGAACACGGTCGCCGGCGCCGAGACGATACGGCTGGTCGAGGACCTCGTGAAAGGCGGCCGGCGTCGGCCGATAGCTGGAGCAGCCCGCGAGCATCGACACGGCAAGCAGTGCGCGAAAGAGGGAAGCAGTGCTTTTCATGACCGGACAGGTACCTTCGACTGGCCGCTGCGGCGTCGCAGCAAACATCTGGGATCGGGTCCGTTATCATCCTGTTAGGGTTAATGGCCGGTAAAGGAGTGCGCCGATAGCCGTTCTTACGGGCAGGTTTTGCGATTTTATCGATTTTCTCGATCGCCCGCCAGTAAACCCTAATGGAAGCTTACCGTGATCTTAACGGCTGAGTTACCATAGTTGTTTACGGTGCGTCCCGACCCAGTTTCGGAGTAGGGATGCATGTCCGTTCAGTCCGCGGCCGCAGACGTCGACGTTGATCTCAGGCAGCTCTTCGCCAGCCTGGGGCGGAACTGGCTGCGGATTCTGGTCTTCGTTCTCGTGGTGACGGGACTTGCCTTCGCGGCCGCGTCGTTCGCGACCCGGCACTACAAGGCCCAGACCCAGGTGGAGATCGCCCCGCGAGAATCCGTCTACACGCGGCCCGCCAGCAGCAACCCGGACAGCGACAAGCCGATCCTCGATGAGCAAGGCGTTGCCACCCAGGTCCAGATAATTTCGTCCAACGAAATCCTCAAGCAGGTCGCCCAGAAACTCGGCCTGTCGCGATTGTCTGAGTTCGACGAGACGATCAACATGTCGTCCCTGAGCCGTGTGCTGATCCTGCTTGGCCTGAAGAACGACCCGATGGATGTTCCGGCCGACGAACGCGTGCTGAAGAAAATGCGCGAGAAGCTCAACGTCTACGGCGTTGAAAAGACTCGCATCATTGCCATCGAGTTCTCTTCGCAGGATCCGAAGCTTGCCGCCGCCATCCCGGATGCCATTGCCGCGGCTTATATTGCGGGGCAGGGCGCGGCCAAGAGCGAATCGAACACCGCCGCCGCGGACTTCCTGGCACCCGAGATCGCCGACCTGTCCAAGCAGGTCAGGGATGCCGAAGCCAAGGTCGCGGCTTACCGCGCCCAGTCGGACCTCCTGATGGGCGGTAACAATTCCACCTTGGCCACCCAGCAATTGGCCGAGTTGTCGACCGAGTTGTCGCGGGTGCGAGCCAACCGCGCCGCGGCCGAAGGCACGGCCGAGAGCGTGCGCAAGGCACTGCAAAATGGCGGATCGCTGGATTCACTGCCGGAA
Source organism: Mesorhizobium sp. M8A.F.Ca.ET.207.01.1.1 (assembly GCF_004794715.1). NCBI lineage: Bacteria > Pseudomonadati > Pseudomonadota > Alphaproteobacteria > Hyphomicrobiales > Phyllobacteriaceae > Mesorhizobium > Mesorhizobium sp. M8A.F.Ca.ET.207.01.1.1. The sequence goes on from NZ_SRUS01000001.1 coordinate 532,372, forward strand.
GTGCTGTCTTCCGATCTGATCCAGCGTTTGCGGGAACGGCAGGTCGAACTGCGCGCCAACATCGCCGATCTGTCGACGACGCTGCTCGACAATCATCCACGTATTCGCGCGGCCAAATCACAGCTGGCCGATCTCGATGCCCAGATCCGCAGCGAAGCCCAGAAGATCATGAAGGGCCTGGCGATGCAGGCCGATGCCGCCAAGTCGCGCGAAAACCAACTCGTCGCCGACGTCAACACGCTCAAGGCTGCTTCGGCACAGGCCGGCGAACAGCAGGTCGGTCTCGACGCGCTGCAGCGCGATGCCGCCGCCAAGCGCCAGCAACTCGAACTTTACCTGACCAATTATCGCGAGGCGGCGTCGCGTCAGGATCGCAACTATGTTCCGGTCGACGCTCGCATCGCCTCGCCGGCCTCGGTCCCCTCCGAACCGTACTTCCCCAAGGTCGGGCCGATCGTCGGCGCTGCCGCGGCGGCTTCCCTTCTGCTGGCGGCGGTGTTCACGCTGCTGCGGGAACTTTTCTCGGGCCGCGCCATGCGCCCGGCAAGCGGCGCGCGGCTTGAACCGATCGACGAGGTGGCAATGTCGCCAGCCGCTTATCAGGAGCCATCCAACCGCCTGGAGCCGGCGATCGCCGACGAATTCGCCAATCGCGCCTCCGAGGCATCACGGCCCGAAACGGTTGCGCAAACACCGGCGCAGCCGCAACCTGCCGCCGAGGTCGAGCCTGTCGCCAAAGCGGAGCCTGCCGCCGAGCCTGAATCCTTGGCGAAACCTGAACCCGTGGCCAAACCTGAACCTATGGCCGAGCCTGAACCCGTCGTGGAGGTTCGGCGACCGCGCTCCGTGCTCGGCGAGATCGACGTCGAGAAGGCCGCCGAGAAGCTGATCGCCAGCGGGGCGGCGCGCGCCATATTCGTTTCCCCCGAGGGCGACGAAGCGGCGGCGTCGGCGATCCTGGTGGCGCGCGAGGTTTCCGATGCCGGCCTGCGCGTCCTGCTGCTCGACCTCACGGCCTCGGGGGCTGCCTCGCGGCCGATGCTGGACAGCGGGCTTTTCCCCGGCATCACCAATCTGCTGGCGTCGCAGGCGCAGTTCAGCGACGTGATCCATGCCGACCTCTATTCCGACTGCCATGTCATCCCGGTGGGCACCGCCGATCCGGTGCGTGCCATGCGTGCCGCCGACCGGCTGCCGATCATCATGCAGTCGCTGACGACAGCCTATGATCTGGTGGTGGTCGAGTGCGGGCCGGCCGATGCGCAAGGCATCAGCCGTCTGGGCGGGGAGGCCACCGAGGTGTTCCTGTCGATGCTGGAGGCCGACGACGAGGTGACGCAGGCCGCGGTCAAGCTGATCGAGAGCGGCTATCCCGACCTGACGCTGGTGACGCCGCTCGGCCACGAGCCGCCAGGCAATCCGGTGCCAGGGCGGCGTTCAGCAGCCTGAAAGAGCCGCCGCTCAAAGGCACGCCTGGCCTATCCCAGTTCCAGCGTCGTCACGCCGAATATCCTGTTGGCGTCAAGCCTCGGCGGCGGGCCTTTGTACATGCGCGTGGTGGTGAAGGTCGGTGAGAAGCCTGCCGCCACCAGCGCCGCGATGAAGTCCACCTTGCTGGCCGGAACGTCGATGTGAAGGTCGCCTCCTTCGCAGGCGCCTGCCAGGTCTTCGAGCAATCCCAGTGCGGTCTGCATGTCGTCGGCGAAGAGCGGGCCGATCTTGAAGCCGCTGCGGCAGGATCGCGCTACCGCGTAGCCGGCCGTTCCCCGTGGCCCGATCGCTGCCACCGCGCGGTGCGGCGGCAGCAGCCATCGCTGCAGGAAAGAATGGCGGGAGGCGGGAAAGCAGAGCGTGTCATATCTCATGATGTCGGGTACCAATTGCGCGGTCACCATGCGAGGCCGTTTGGCGCCGAGGGTCAGGGCCGCAGGGCGCCCGCTGTAACGGATGGTCTCGTAGAGCGGCCTGAACCCTTTGCTCTCGTAGTTGGCTCGTTGCTCTTCGACGCCATCGAGCCCGATGGTGCGCCCGGCCAGCCTGTTCATGCCCGCGGTCCATGCCGCCTTGCCGTAACCCTTGCCGCGCATATCCGGCCGGCAGATGTAGAGACCGACGAAACCAAAATCGTGCCCATAGGCCACGGCCGAGATCCCGGCGACCATTTCGCCGCCGGCAAAGGCGCCGATGAAACCCATGGGATCCGCTGCCTGAAACATCGCCGCATCGTCAACGCCAGGGTTCCAGCCCTCCGCGGCCGCCCAGTCGATGAGGTCAGCCAATTCTCCCAGCGACAGCGTGCGGGTGATCGGTTTCATGGTGCTTACTCGGCAGCGACTGCTCCTGGAGAGAACGATTTCAGCATACCACGATAGGGTTTGGCGAGCGGGGTCGCATAAGCACCGCGCTTCGATGTCGCGAGGCCAAGAGCCACCAGGGCCTCGGCTTGCTTCAAAGCGGCTCCGACGCCGTCAACGACAGGCAGACCGAACTCGCTCTGCAACCTGTGGGCAAGATCCGCCATGCCGGCGCAGCCAAGCACGATGGCCTCGGCGCGATCCTCCTCCACGGCCCGGGCGATCTCATCGCGCAGCTTGCCAACCGCTCCCGATGCCGGGTCATCGAGTGCCAGCACCGGAATATCGGCGGCTCGCACGCGCGCCCGACCCGACATGCCATAGCGTTGCACCAACCCCTCGACAGGCACACGCGAGCGTTCGGTGGTGGTTACGACAGTGAAACGCTGGGCAATGAAGCAGGCCATGCTGAGGGCTGCCTCGCAAATGCCGATGACGGGAATGGCGGCCATGGCCCTGGCGGCATCAAGCCCGGTATCGTCGAAGCAGGCAATGATCGCGGCCTGCGCCCCGGCACGTTCGCCGGCGGCGATTTCCATTAGCAGGCCGGGCACCGCCAGTGCCTCGTCATAATAACCTTCGATCGAGGCCGGCCCCATGGACGACGTGACGGCGACGATTTCGGTCCAGACACCGGCGACACTGCGCGCGGCGGCCGCGATCGTCTCGGTCATGCTCGCCGTCGTGTTGGGATTTACCACCAGTATCCGCACGATCACGCCCTGGTCCGGCGGCGGCCGACATAGAGGATGGCGCCTAACGTTGCGACGATCACCAGGAAGGAAAACACGGTGGTCACCGTGCCCAGCGCGTAGAGCACCGGCGTGGTGACATTGGTGGTCATGCCGTAGATCTCGAGTGGCAGTGTGTTGAAGGTTCCCGAGGTCATCAGTGTGCGGGCGAACTCATCGTAGGACAGCGTGAAGCCGAACAGGCCGACGCCGATCAGGCTTGGCGCGATCATCGGCAGCACGACATGGGCGAAGGTCTGCCAGGACGAGGCGCCAAGGTCGCGAGCGGCTTCCTCATAGGCAGGCGAGAAGCGGTTGAAGACGGCGAACATGATGAGCACGCCGAACGGCAAGGTCCAGGTCAAATGCGCGCCGAAGGCTGACGTATACCAGGCTGGTCGGAAGCCGATCTGCTGAAAGACGACGCCGATGCCCAGCGAAATGATGATCGAGGGTACCACAAGGCTGGCGACCGCCAGGTAGAACAAAGCGGTGGCGCCGCGAAACTTCTGGCGGAAGGCCAGCCCCGCCAGCAGCGAGACGACGACAGTGACGATCATCACCATGAGGCCGAGAACCAGCGAGCGCTTGAAGCTGCCGCCGAAATCGCCGACCGCCTGACGCTCGAACAGATTGGCGAACCAGTGCAGTGATACGCCGTTGAGTGGAAAGGTGAGGCCGCCGGTCTCGCCCTGGAAGGAGAGAATCAGGATCGCCGACAGCGGGCCGTAGAGGAACAGCACGAACAGCGCGAAGAACACCGCCAGCGCGTAGAATTCAAGAGTGCGTTTTTCGTGGTTCACGTCACAGCTCCCTGCGGATGTCGACGATGCGCAGGATGCCGGCGACCATCAGCAGCACCAGCACCAGCAGCACCACGGCATTGGCGGCGGCGGCCGGATATTGCAGCAGCGACATCTGGTTCTTCATCATCAGCGCGACCGATGCGCTCTGGCCGCCCGACATCACCTGCACGGTGGAGAAATCGGCCATTACCAGGGTGACGACGAAGATGGTGCCGATCGCCATTCCGGGTTTGGCCAGCGGGATGATGACGTTCCACAGCACCTGCCAGCCCGAAGCGCCGGCATCGCGCGCGGCCTCGACCAGCGAACGGTCGATGCGCATCAGCGTGTTGAAGATCGGCGTCACCATGAACAGCGTGTAGAGGTGGACCATGGCCAGCACGACCGCGAATTCCGAATACAGCAGCCATTCGATGGGCTTCGGCACCAGCCCGAGATGCACGAGCGTCGAGTTGATCAGCCCGTTGCGGCCGAGCACTGGTATCCACGAGATCATGCGAATGATGTTCGAGGTCAGGAACGGCACGGTGCAGACCAGGAACAGCACCATCTGCATGGCGGTCGTTCGAATGTGGAAGGCGAGGAAATAAGCGACCCAGAAGCCGATGAACAGGGTCAGCCCCCAGACGATGAATGCGAATTTGATGGTGTTGAGATAGGTTTTCCAGGTGACCCAGGAGCCGAGAACGTCGGAATAATTGGTGGTGAGAAAGTCCGGGTACATTGTGGCGAAGTCGTAGTCCCAGAACGACACGACGACGATCATGATGATGGGCAGCAGCAAGAAAGCGCCGAGGATCAGCGCCAGAGGTGCCGACTGCAGATAGGGCGCGACGGCGCCGATGGAGAACCGGCGTCGTCGGGCTGGTTTCGCGGCGGCGATTGCGGGGCGTTCGAGCGCGACTGTCATCAATGCTCTCGGGTTTGGCGATACGGCCGGGCCGCGTTCCCCTTCTCCAGCCAGGGAGAAGGGGTAGAGGAGGGCGCTTGTTCCCTTTACGCCGCGATGAACTCGTTCCAGCGCTTCACCATGTAGCGATCCTCGTCCATGACCGAGTTCCAGCAGGCGACCTTGCCCATGCGCTCTTCGAAGGAGCCGCCGTCACGCACGGCGCCGGCCTTTTCCATGACGGTGCCGTCGGGCGCCTTGATCTCGCCCTTGGCCGGCTTGCCTTCGATCCAGTAGCCCCACTCGTCCTCGGACATGAACTTCTTGGCCGAGACCATGTTGGCCGAGTAGTAGCCCTGGCGGTTGAGATAGCCGCCGACCCAGCCGGACGTGTACCAGTTGATGTATTCATAGGCGGCGTCGAGCTCGGCGCCCTTGAGATGGGCGGCGAGGCCAAGGCCGCCGCCCCATGAGCGGTAGCCTTCCTTGAGCGGCTGGAAGCGGCAGGGAATGCCCTTGGAGCGCACGGCGGCCACCGCCGGCGACCACATGGATTGGATCACCACCTCGCCCGACGCCATCAGATTGACGCTCTCGTCGAAGGATTTCCAGAAGGCGCGGAACTGGCCGGCTTGCTTGGCCTTGATCAGGAAGTCGATCGTCTTGTCGATCTCGTCCTTGGTCATGTTACCCTTGTCGGCATATTTGATGTTGCCGGTAGCTTCCATGATCATCGCAGCGTCCATGATGCCGATGGACGGGATGTTGAGGATCGCGGTCTTGCCCTTGAAGGCCGGGTCCATGATGTCGGCCCAGGTGGTGATGTCGCGGCCAACGAGGTCGGGGCGGATGCCCAGCGTGTCGGCGTTGTAGATGGTCGGCACCATGGTGAACCAGTTGGTCGGTGCCTTGGCGAAGGTCTTGCTGTCTTGCGCCTCGACGAAGCCGACCGTGTGCGGCGCCGTGCCTTGGGCAATGACGCTGTCGGGCGTCAGCTTGCCGGTTTTGAACAGCGGCACCAGTTCGTCGTAATATTTCAGCTTGCTGACATCCATCGGCTGCAGCACGCCGCTCGGGAACACCTTCTTGCAGATCCAGTATTCGATGTCGGCGATGTCGTAGCTGTCGGGCTGGGTCACGGCGCGCTGGGCGGCGGCATCGGAATCGGTCGCGGTCATCTCCAGCGTGATGCCGAGATCGGCCTTGCACTTGTCGGCGATGGCATTGAGGTTCGACACGCCGGTACCGAACTGGCGTAGCGTGATGTTGGACTGCGCCCAGATGGTCGGAAAGCCTGTGATGACGCCGGAACCGGCGGCGAAGCCGACGGCAGCAGCCCCCGTCTTCAGCAGCGAGCGGCGCGAAATTCCCGTTTTTGTTTCAGTCGTCTTTGTCATGTTCATTCCCCTGTCTTGTTTTGGTTTGGTCATTGAGTGTTGAGTGAAGGCGGTCATCAATTGAGACGGCCAAGAACGACCGCGTCTTGCCGGTCCCAGGCGAGCGGCACGGCGTCGCCGACGGCGGCAGGCTTTGCGAAGAAATCCGAATCGTCGACGATCACCGTGAAGTCGTCGATGCCGGCGCCGTTGACCGACAACTTTACCGAATGGCCGCGATATTCGACGTTGGAAACGATGCCGGTGAAGCCGAGGCCGGGCGCAGGCGCGTCGCCGATGCGCACATGATCGGTGCGGATGGCGATATCGATCGGCGCGCCCGGCTCTCGGCCGTGACCGCAGGCGGCGAGCGAGCCGCCGCCATTGACGTCGAAGACGACCATGCCGTCATGCTCGCCGGTGACCCGGCCGGACATGACATTGTGGTCGCCCATGAAGCGCGCGACGAAGGCCGTGGCCGGCCGTTCGAACACGTCGCGCGGAGGCGCCGCCTGTTCGATACGGCCCTCATTCATCACCACGATCAGGTCCGCCAAGGCCATGGCCTCCTCCTGGCTGTGGGTGACGTGGACGAAGGTGATGCCGAGCGAGGTCTGCAGTTTCTTCAGCTCGGCGCGCATGCGGATCTTCAGGAACGGGTCGAGCGCCGACAGCGGCTCGTCGAGCAGCAGCGCTTCCGGATCGGTGATCAAAGCCCGGGCGAGCGCCACGCGCTGCTGCTGGCCGCCGGAAAGCTGCGCGGGCCGGCGCGTCGCATAGGCCTCCATCTGCATCAGCTTCAGCATGTCGAGCGCCTTGGCACGGCGCTGTTCCTTGTCGACGCCCTTCATCTTTAGGCTGAAAGCGACATTGTCGACGAGATCCAGATGCGGGAACAGTGCATAGGATTGGAACATCATTGCCGTGCCGCGTTTTGCCGGCGGCAGGTCGGTGACAACAATGTTGCCGAGCCGGACGTCGCCTGACGAGATGCTTTCGTGACCGGCGATCATGCGCAGCGTCGAGGTCTTGCCGCAGCCGGAGGGGCCGAGCAGGCAGCAATAGGTGCCCGCCGGTATCTTCAGGCTGATGTCCTCGACGGCGGTCGTCGTTCCATAGACTTTCGAAACGGACACGATGTCGATCTCGGCGGCTTTGGACATTCAGGCTTCCCCGTTTGGCGCATTAACCAAAGCATCATGCGTGCCAATCTGGGGATGTGGGACCAAGCGTTTGAATCGTTTAAAGAAATCAGGCTATTGCCTGCTGCCTATCATCTAGGCTACTTTGTGCATTGCACAAATTATGAGCTATCGCGCGCGATCTGCACAAAAATCGTATGCAATCTTTTTCGACTTCGTGTTCACTTTGCCTCTCGTGCACGGGCGAGGACTCGCGTTAAAAGAGGGCGGGAACCATCATCGCCATGAACATCACCGATCAGATCTATTCCGCCGCCGACAGCGCCAACCAGGATCGCGCCCAGGCGATCCGCGACAGCCTGCGCGACGCCATAGTCGACCGGAGGCTGGCGCCGGGCACCAAGCTGTCGGAAGGCGAGGTCGGCACGCTGTTCGACGTGTCGCGCACCGTCGCTCGCGCGGCGCTGCAGATGCTGTCTTTCGAAGGGCTGGTGCGAACCGAGCGCAATCGAGGCGCCTTCGTTGCCAATCCATCGCCCGAGGAAGCGCGCCAGGTGTTCGCCTCGCGCCGGCTGATCGAGCCGGGCATTGCCACTGCCGCCTGCGAGCGGGTCACATCAGCCGATATTGTCGCCTTCAGGGCGCAACTCGACGAGGAGGGCCGCTTCATCGCCGAGCGCGGTCCGACGGCGCGGCGTTCCGAAATCAAGGCGTCCGGCGATTTCCATCTGTTGCTCGCCTCGGTCGCCGGCAATGCCATCCTGCAGCGCTTCATGGAGGAACTGGTTGCGCGCTCGTCGCTTGTCATTGCGCTTTACGGGCGGTCTGGCGTATCGGCCTGCGGCCACACGGAGCACACGGGTATTGTCGGTGCGCTGGAAAGCCGCGACTCCGGGCTGGTGAGCCGCTTGATGCTGCACCACATCGACCACATCGAGGCTGATCTCGATCTGCGCGTCAGGGCAGGCCCAGCGCTCCGCGAGGCTCTCAATTTCTGAGGTCTAGTGTTCGTCTTCCGTGGGAAGGGGGGGCGTCTGTCCGGCTGCCTTGCGGCGCAGCATCTTGGCTAGCTTCCAGATCGTCGGGCTGTTCTTGACAAAGGCCTTCAGCCGCGCGCCCTGGCGAAGTGCCTGTCCCAGCGCACGGCCCTTGAGCGTCAGCGGAACCAGGATCTCGAAATGCTGCGTTTCGATATCGCACCACAGCCGCTTATAGGGCTCGTCTCCGACGGAGAAATCATAGACCGCGAACCCGCTCTGGCAGGCGTTCTGGATGTTGTCGAAGAACAGGAAGTCGCCCGGGCTGGTGTTGGCGAGTTCATCCTCGGCGATCGCCCCGAACTCGCAGATCAGGCGCCGGCCCGAGCGGCTCGATCCGGTGACGGCGCGCAACTTGCCGGCGACCTCCAGCCCATGCAGCACGAAGCAAGGCTTGTCCTCGGCAAGCGCTTGCGTAAACAGCCCCCGGAAGAAGGCGCGTGTCCGGTCGTCACCGAAGACGTTGGCAATGCCCATCTTGCGGAAGCGCTGTTCCTTCATCTCGAAGAACGCGTCGAGCAGCCTCTCCACCTCGTCGGCGCTGCGCGCCTCGATGCGCCGGTGGCTGCCGACGGCCTCGAACTTGCGCGTCTGCGAACGATGCTTCTTGCGTTTGCGCTTGCCGCTGGCACGCAGCAGCAGCGCATCGAATCCACCGCTGAGGTCGACGGCCAACGAAAGGTTGGGGCTGGCGAAATGATCGAGCGATGCCAGCGGATTGGCGATGCCGTCGAGATCGGGCAGCAATCTTTCCAGCGCGATGAGATCAACATCGGGCCGGGACCCGGCGATCGCCGCGAGCATTGAGCGGATGGCTGTGATGTCGCCGCTCGCCAGCCATTGCGGTTCGGCGGCGGCGAAATTGCCATTGGCGTGGCGGCCGCCCATGAACTGGGCGACCCGCAACGGGCCGCGCTTGACCACCTCCAGCGCCACTGCGAAAGCCGGCCTGCCCTCCAGTTCGAGCGTGGCGATGAGCAGATCGGGCTTGACCTCGGCGGCCCAGGTCAAGACCCATGCCGCACTTTGCGCCGGCGCATAGAGTGCCGAACGACAGAACGCCGCATACGCCGCGAGTCCTTCGGCGGCGGCAACTGAAACCGACAGCCCCGCGGTATGCCCGGGCAGTGCGCGTGATGAAGCCTGGATCGCCGCGAGCCGCTTGCCATCAAATGACGCGGTTGCGTCAACCATACCTCAATCCTTAAGGCGTACTGATCCCGATTTGGGGGGCGCTCGGGCGTATTCCGTGCTTGGATAGCCTAGGCGCAAAAGGTGAATGAATGATCGACGGTGGGGAGGCAATCCGGAAACTGGCGCTCAACGTCGCCCGCTATACCGGCCTCGCACCGCTGGCCAGGCCGTTTGTCGGCGGCATCGGCGCCATCCTGATGCTGCACCGCGTGACGGCGACACCCGAAAAGCCCGACAGCGTCAACCGGCACCTCAACATCGCGCCCAGTTTCCTCGATGCCGTGATCGCCGACATGAGAGCGGACGGCTATGCCTTCGTCTCGATGGACGAAGCCGTGGAGCGCATCAAGGCAGGCGGCAAGGGCGGCCGGTTCGCCACCATCACCGCCGACGATGCCTATCGCGACAACATGACCGAGGCCTTGCCGGTGCTGGAGAAGCATGGCGCGCCGCTCACCATCTATGTCGCTCCAGGGCTGATCGATGGCACCGCCCACCTTTGGTGGGATGTGGTCGAGGATATCGTCAATGCCTGCGATCGCCTGACCCTGACCACACCGAACGGCCCGACCGTGATCGATTGCGCGACCCCCGTCAGGAAACATCAGGCCATCGCCCGCCTGCATGCCTATTTTACCACCGAGGTCGGCGAGGAGGACCTGCGGAGCGTGCTGCGCGATCTGGCCGCTTCGAATGGGGTCGACGCGGACGCCCCACGCCTGCGCACGCTGATGAACTGGGATGAGATCCGTACCGTCGCCGCACATCCGCTGGTGACGATGGGCGCCCATACGGTCAACCACAGCAATCTGAAGCGGCTTTCCGAGGCCGATGCGCGGCGCGAGATCGGCGCCGTCAACGACATGCTGCGAACTGAGCTTGGCGAGGAACCCCGCCATTTCGCCTATCCCTACGGCTACGCCAGCGCCGTCGGTTGCCGCGAAGTGGGCTATGCGCGCGACGCCGGCTATGCTTCCGCCGTGACCACCCGCCACGGCGTGCTGCGCGCCGAACATTCCGGTTTCCTGCATGCCCTGCCGCGCATTTCGGTCAATGGCCGCTACCAGAGCCTGCACCATATCCGCACGATGCTGTCGGGCGTGACGACGCCGCTCGCCAACGCCGGCAAGATGCTCGTCACGATCTGACGGACTGCCCGGTCCGGGCTGGGCTCAGCGCTTGGCCCTCGGCTCCAGCATCAGCCATTTGATGATGCCCATCGCCGGCAGCACCCAGAGCAGACCGCTAAGCAGGAAGAACAGGAATTGCACCAGCGCGCCCGACTCCGACAGGCGGGCGACCGCGAAGATCGACGCGACCAGCGCGTAGATGATGACCAGCGCCAAAAGCAGGAACATTCCGATAAGCTTTTTCAGTCGAATGGGCATGGCTTGGCCTCGTTGATGGCTACCGCTTAGGCCGAACGCGGGACGCGCGCAACCTACCACATCAGGCGCGACGGCGTGCCGCGCTGCGCGGTCTTGCCAGCAGGAGTGCGATGGTTCACCAATCCGCGACATTCAACCTGCCGGGATATAGCCATGGCCGCCATCACCGCCGCCGCGCCCTATCAGGCCCGCGACCGCGACCTGCACAACCGGGTACTCGTGCGCGGCTGGCTGTACGTCGTGCTCCTGGTGCTGTTCGCGCTGGTGCTGGTTGGCGGCGCCACGCGGTTGACCGAATCCGGCCTGTCGATCACCGAATGGCAGCCGATCCATGGCGTCATCCCGCCGCTCAACGACGCCGAGTGGCAGGAGGAATTCCAACGCTACCAGCAGATCCCGCAATACACAGAGCTCAACAAGGGCATGAGCATCGAGGCGTTCAAGTCGATTTTCTGGTGGGAATGGGCGCATCGCCTGCTCGCGCGCAGTGTCGGCCTGGTCTTTGCCTTGCCGCTTCTGGTCTTCTGGGCGACGCGCCGCATCGAGCGCGGCCTTGGACCGAAGCTGGTCGGCATTCTGCTTCTCGGCGGGCTGCAGGGGGCCATCGGCTGGTGGATGGTGGCCTCCGGCCTGGTCGACCGCGTGTCGGTGAGCCAGTACAGGCTCGCCACGCACTTGACGCTGGCGGCCCTGATCTTCACCGCGACCATGGTTGTCGCGCGGGGTCTCGCTCCTCACTCCGAGCCTGCGGCCGATCGCTCGACGCAGAGATTGGCCGGTTTCATCGTGCTTCTGGCGCTGATCCAGATTTATCTCGGCGGTCTGGTGGCCGGTCTCGACGCCGGCATGAGCTACAACACCTGGCCGCTGATGGACGGCAGGATCGTTCCCGGCGATCTGCTCATCCTCGATCCGGCGTGGCGCAACGTCTTCGAGAACCCGAAGACGGTGCAGTTCATCCACCGGCTCGGCGCCTATACGGTCTTCGCCGTCGCGCTCTGGCACATGATCGCCACGCGTCGGCGGCTGCCAGGCTCGACGCATGCGCGACGCGCGACGCTGTTGTTCGTTCTGGTATTGGTGCAAGCTTCGATCGGTATCGGCACGCTGCTGATGCAGGTGCCCCTGCATATGGCGCTGACCCATCAGGCGTTTGCGCTTGTTGTGCTGGGCTTTGCCGCCGCCCATTGGCGCGGCACCAAGGGCGCCTATCCCTTGCCCAACGAGATTGCCGTCGGACGCTGAGTACGGCCGATCACATCCAGAACTCGTTGGACCGCGCCGTCTTCTCGCCGTCGAAATCCGCCTGACGCAATGCGGCGGCGGATGGCGTCGACTACCGGCCTTGGCAGCTTGTCGGCGTCCGCGGCGGTTACCACAGCTGTCCCTGAGGTCAAAAATGCGCCCGCACCGCGCGGATCGCCGCGGCAATAGACAATTCGCGGTTCTCCTCGACCGCATTGTCGTCCTCATGGTGCCAGGCAGCGGACAGGCAACCATAGGCGATGGCATGATCCAGTATCGCTGCGGGTGATTGTCCCAGCGTCCGGGCAAAGACCTCGGCCATATCTGCGATCCGCTCCGGGGCGAGGCAAAGTGCATCGCGGTCGAGCGGGTTGTAGAACATGTTGGCGGCATCGAAACCGGGATCACCGAGCACGCCCTTCGGATCGATCACCAGCCAGCCGCGCGGTCCCCGCAGGATGTTTTCGTGATGCAGATCGCCATGCAGCGGCCTGATGTCATGCGGATTGGCCAGCAACCGGTCAGCGATGGCGCCGGCCTCGACATAGAGGCCGTCATCGCCGATGACGCGATCGGTTGCGGCTTTCTTGAAAAGACTGGCGAACCGCTCCCTGAGTGGCTGAAGTTCGGGCGGGTAGGGGTGATCAGATGGCGAAAGCAATTTCGCCATCACATCCGCCGCGATGGCGGTCGCTGCATTGTCGCCTTGTTCGTCGAGAACCTGCGATAGAAGTGTGTCCCCGCCATATTCGAGCAGCATGGAATGCCCGTCACGGCCGAGAAGCCGCACCGCGCCTTCGCCGCGCCGCCAGGCAAGGAAATGCTCGCCGCGCAACTCGTCGGCAACGTCGTCGAACGGCTTAAGCGCCTTCACGATCGCCGGTGAGCCGTCCTCGCGCCGCACCTTCCAGATGCGGCTCGAGAATGTTTCGGCAATGAGTTCGGGATCGCTGACTTGCCAGCGCGCTGGAAAGGCCGGCGCGTCCGTCACAGGCCGAGCATCAGGTCCATGTTCTGGACGGCCGCGCCCGAGGCGCCCTTGCCGAGATTGTCGTAGACGGCCAGCAGCAGCGCCTGGGCTCTGCTGTCGTTGGCAAAGACATAGACCTTCATGCGGTTGGTGCCGTTGTAGATCTCCGGATCGATGTCCGGCACGCGCTCCAGATGCGCATAGGGCGCCACCTCGACCACACCGCCCTTTATCGCGGCGAAATGGTCCGAAATGGCGGCGTGAAGTTCGGCACCCGTCGGCACGCGGTCGAGGCCACCGAGCTGCAACGGCACCACCGTGATCATGCCTTGCGCGAAATTGCCCACCGCCGGCTGCATGATCGGATCATGCGACAGCTTCGCATAGGCCTTCAATTCCGGCACGTGCTTGTGCTGCAGGGTCAGGCCATAGGGCAGGAACTCCGAGGCGTCCTCGCCCTTGGCGACATAGTCTTCGATCATCGGGCGCCCGCCGCCCGAATAACCCGTAATGCCGTTGACCGCGATCGGGAAATTGGCCGGCAGCAAGCCTGCGGTGACCAGTGGCCTGAGCGTCGCGATCGGTCCCTGCGGCCAGCAGCCGGGATTGGCGACGCGCTTGGCCGTGGCGATCTTCTTCGCCTGCTCCTTGTCCAGTTCGGCGAAGCCATATTCCCAGCCTTCGGCCACGCGATGCGCGGTCGACGCATCGATCACCTTGGTGGTGTCGTTGGTGATCAGCGAGACGCTTTCCCTGGCTGCATCGTCTGGCAAACACAGGATGGCGATATCGGCGGCGTTGAGGAATTCGGCGCGCGCGGCCGTTTCCTTGCGACGCTCGACCGGAATGGAAATGATCTCCAGATCGCCGCGCTCGGCAAGCAGCGCCCGGATCTGGAGGCCGGTGGTGCCGTGCTCGCCGTCGATGAAGATTTTCGGTTTCATTGCCTGATCAAATTCCCTGATATACCAAGACTATATGCCGTTACCGTGGTTGACCGCGGCGCCATTGTGGTTGCCGGTGTTCAGCTCCTCGAGCCGTGCCTTTCGCTCGGCCAGCAGGCCGAGATACTGCATGGCCACCATCGAACCGGCGATCGCCGTTATATCGGCGTGATCATAGGCCGGCGCAACCTCCACGACATCGGCGCCGACGATATCGACCTGGTTGAGCTGACGCAGCGTCGACAGGATCTTCGCCGAGGACGGGCCGCCCGAAACTGGCGTGCCGGTTCCAGGCGCATAGGCCGGATCGAGGCAGTCGATATCGAAGGTCAGATAGGTCTTCTTGCCGCCGGTGCGATCGACGATGGCGTAGGCGATGTCGGAGGCGCGCATCTCCTCGATCTCATGGCCATAGAGAATCTTGATGCCGAACGTGTCGGGCGCATGGGTGCGGATGCCGATCTGGATCGAGCGGTCGGGATCGATGATGCCTTCCTTGACCGCTCGGCCGACGAAGGACCCGTGGTCGATGCGCTTGCCGTCATCGGGCCATGTGTCCTGGTGGGCGTCGAACTGCACCAAGGCCAGCGGTCCGTGGATGGCGGCATGCGCCTTGAGCAGAGGCCAGGTGACGAAATGGTCGCCGCCCAGCGTCAGCAGGAAGGCGCCCGATTTCAGGATCTTGGCCGCTTCGCGCTCGATCGTGCCGGGCGTCTTCTGATGGTTGCCCGAGTCGAGGAGGCAGTCGCCATAATCGACCACGGCGAGGTGCTCGAACAGATCGCGCGAAAACGGGTATTGCGGGTCGTTGTCGAGGATCGCCGAGGCGCGGCGGATCGCCTGCGGCCCGAACCGGGCACCCGGCCGGTTGGTGACGGCGGCGTCGAAGGGAATGCCCCACACCACCGCATCCGCGCCCTTCACGTCCTTGGTGTATTTGCGCCGCATGAAAGACAGCGCGCCCGAATAGGTCGGCTCAAGGGCGCCACCCGTTTTGGAGCGGGCGGTGAAGGCATGGTCGATGTTCTTGGTCGCCATTACGGGTCCTCGTTTTCATCGGGGTGCAACAACTACAGAACCGGCATGGAAGATGCCAGTCACAGCTTGGGGAGACGAAACCGCGCCGCCCGGGCGCCACGGCAAGACAGGATTTGTATCATCATGACGCAGACCGCGTTTCTTAATCCGTCGGATGCCGTGGTGTCGACCCACGCCGGCACGATCGCCGGCGATCGCTTCCAGGTTCTCGATTCGTGGCGCGGCATCTGCGCGTTGCTGGTGGCGCTGTTTCATTTCCCGACCGCATCAGTGATCTCGCAGAGCAGCTTTATCGGTTCGTCCTATCTTTTCGTCGACTTCTTCTTCGTCCTTTCCGGCTTCGTCATCGCCTCCAGCTATGCCAATCGGCTGGGCCGGCTGGAAGAGGTCGCCCGCTTTGCCCTGGTCCGTTTCGGCCGCATCTATCCGCTGCATCTGGTCATGCTTGCCGCCTTTGCCGCCTTCGAATTGTTGCGGCTGATGCTGCCGCAATTGCATGGCACGGGGGCCGCTCCCTTCACCGGCGGCTTCGACCTCAAGAGCCTGGCTGCCAATCTCCTTTTGCTGCAAGGTGTCGGCTTCGAGGATCGGTTGACGTGGAATGCGCCAAGCTGGAGCAGCTCGGCCGAGTTTTTCGCCTATCTCCTGTTTGCCGGCGTGGTCTTCATCGCCGGCGCACGCGCCTGGATATGGTTTGTCGCCGCCGCCGTCACCGCGCCGCTGTTCCTGCTCGGCTTCTCCACGCATCATATGGATGTGTCCTACGATTTCGGCTTCATCCGCTGCCTCTACGGCTTCTCGCTCGGCGCCCTGCTGGCCTGGTTTCAGCATGATTCCATTGCAGGGGCGCGACAGGTCCTGGTCGCAAACGGCCCGGGGGTGAGCTGGACTCTTGCCGAAATCGTCATGGTGGCCGTCATCGTTCTCTTTGTCTCGCTGGCGGGCGACGACGACGCCGGCATAGCCGCGCCCCTGGTGTTCGCCCTGGCGTTGTTTCTGTTCGCCCATGAAGGCGGCTGGATCAGCGCGTTGCTCAGGACACCCTTCATGCTGACGCTCGGCGCGCTGTCCTATTCGATCTACATGGTCCACATCTTCGTCCAGGCGCGCCTGATCAACGTCGCCGGGCTCGTCGAGCGCAAGCTCGGCCCCGGCTTGATTGGCGACATCGTGCTGCGTGGCGGGCCCGCGACAGGCTTTGGGCCCGGCTGGACAGGGACTGTAGCGATCGTCGTCATGCTCGCCGCCACCATCGCCGTGTCGTGGATCACATGGCGCCTGGTCGAAATGCCTGCAATGGCCTGGTTCTGCCGGCTCTCGAAGCGCATCTGAACCACATCGCCTGCCAACCGCTAGCCGGCTTCGTTCACTTGGATGTCACCGAGGTCGCCTATCCCCGGCTCGATCCGGCAAGGAGCGATTCTCGATGCGGACGATCTGGCTGAACCTTCTGCTTTCCACCGCGCTGGCGGCCGCCTCCGGCCAGGCCTTGGCCGGCGAAACACGCGCCAGGCAGATCCTCGACCGCTTCGAACATGCCAACCAGTGGCGCGACCATGTCATGGTGGCCGCGCACAGGGCCGGCAGCATGCAGGCCGGCAAGACGCTCTATGCGGAAAATTCGCTCGCGGCCGTCGAAGGCTCGATCGCGATCGGGGCCGAAATCGTCGAAGTCGACATCAGGCGCTCGAAGGACGGCGAGCTCATCGTCATGCATGACAGCTGGCTCGACCGTACGACGACCTGCAAGGGCGAAGTCATCAACTACACGCTGGCCGAATTGAAGAGATGCCGGCTGGTGATCGAGGGCACCCATGCCGTCACCAACGAGACCGTCTCGACATTGCGCGAAATGCTGATGACGACTAGGGACAGAATCCTCATCAATCTCGACAACAAGCTCGAAGTCGGCGACCTCCCGGGCATGATCGCGGTGGCTCGCGATCTCGGCATGGCCGAGCAGGTCATCGTCAAGGAAAACCTTTGGAACCAGAACAGGATCAGCACGGTGAAAGCCGCCATGGCCGCGGCCGGCGGTGGCTTCCAGTTCATGCCGATCATCGCCGATGACGCCGTGCATGATGCCGGCTTCGCCTCGACGGTCGACCACGCTTTCGCGCCGGGCGCGATCGAGTTGATCAACTGGCGGGCGGGCGCCGAGACGTTGACCGAAACCGGCGGGCCGCTGTTTAGCACGCGTATGCGCGCCGAGGCGGTGAGGGGCGATTGGCATATTTGGGCCGACACCTATGCCATCGTCAACAAGCCGGGCGGCTTCCTCGCCGGCGGCCGCGGCGACGAACTGGCGGTCCAGGCCAGCTCGCCGCGCGAAGCCTGGGGCTTCTGGGCCGATCGCGGCGCCACCATCATCCAGACCGACGAGCCGAAGGCGGCGATCGCCTGGCTGGCGGCGAACGGCTATCGTGTGCCTTATGCCGACGAGAAGCGGCCGGCCGAACCGACGCATACGGCCAGCATCAATTAGGGCTGAAGCTGCCGATCTCCCTCTCGTGACTGTTGCCCGGCAGGTCGGAGGGGCGCCGTCCCACAACCTGTCGATCACTGAAATCTGCGGCCCGAAAAACAAAGGCCGCCCGGAGGCGGCCTTTGATATCGAAAATTCGAAACGCTTAGCGCTTCGAGAACTGGAAGGAGCGACGGGCCTTGGCCTTGCCGTACTTCTTGCGCTCGACGACGCGGCTGTCGCGGGTCAGGAAGCCGCCCTTCTTGAGCACGGCGCGCAGCGCCGGCTCGTAGTAGGTCAGCGCCTTGGAGATGCCGTGACGAACGGCACCGGCCTGGCCGGAGAGGCCGCCACCGACGACGGTGGCGACAATGTCGTACTGGCCCGAACGGTTGGACGCGATGACCGGCTGGTTGAGGATCATCTGCAGGACCGGACGCGCGAAATAGGTCGCGAATTCCTTGTCGTTGACGACGATCTTGCCGGAACCCGGCTTCACCCAGACGCGCGCGATGGCGTTCTTGCGCTTGCCGGTGGCATAGGCGCGGCCCGACTTGTCGAGCTTCTGGACATGGACGGGGGCCGCGGCCTGGGTGTTCGTGTTCCCGGTGGCGGCGCCCAGTTCTGCGAGCGAGGAAAGCTCAGCCATCTTATGCGACCTTCTTGTTCTTGGAATTCAGCTTGGCCACGTCGAGGACTTCTGGCTGCTGGGCGACATGCGGATGCTCCGCGCCTGCATAGACGCGCAGGTTCTTCATCTGGCGACGGCCGAGCGGGCCACGCGGAACCATGCGCTCAACGGCCTTCTCGACGACACGCTCGGGGAAACGGCCCTCGAGCAGCTGGCGCGCGGTGCGCTCCTTGATGCCGCCGGGGTGGCCGGTGTGCCAGTAATAGACCTTGTCGGTGAACTTCTTGCCGGTGAACACCACCTTGTCGGCATTGATGACGATGACATTGTCGCCGTCGTCGACATGCGGGGTGAAGGTCGGCTTGTGCTTGCCGCGAAGATGATTGGCGATGACAGTGGCAAGACGGCCGACGACGAGACCCTCGGCGTCGATCAGGATCCACTTCTTCACCACATCCGCAGGCTTCTGCGAAAAGGTTGTCATGTTTTCTGCTCTCGGTTTTGACCTTCACGGGGAAGGCGTTTCTTGTTGCTTGGATTGGCGAAAGACGCTTGTCATCAGCCAATAACAAAACGGCGGCCTTTGTGGGCCGCTGCTTCGTGAGGGCTTATAGGCGAGGGCGGTGGGTGCGTCAAGTATCGGTGGTGATTGAAGATCCGGAAAAACCTTTTAATTTCAAAGAGTAGATGAAACGGTATTATTTTACCTCACTAGCACGCTCGATTTGATAGCTTATATCCCGCTCACCGCCGCCCGCTCACGGCGGCAAGGAGGAGCCTGATGCCGATGGCGACCATCAGGGCTCCGCTCAGCCTTTGCTGCCAAATAAGGAGCGAGCTTCGGCGCGCCAGCCAGTCGCCGATCGCGCCGGAGGTCAGCGCGACAGCGCCGAGAACGACCATTCCCGTCATCTTCATGGTCGCGCCGAGAACGATGAACTGAAGCGCAGGTGACCCGGCCGACGGGTGAACGAATTGCGGCAGAACCGCAAGCATGAAAGCGAGCGTCGTCGGGTTGGTGAGGTTGCAGACCAAGCCCTGCCGGAAAGCGGCCGGTATGCTGCTCTTGGTGGCAAAGACGCCGCCATCTTCGCCCTGCCGGCGCGCCAACAGGAATTTGATACCGATGGCGATCAGATAGACCGCGCCGACGACCTGAAGGATGCAGTAGAGAGATGGCGAGGACGTGACTAGCGAGGCCAGTCCCATTGCGAGCAACGGAATCTGGACGACGCCGGCCGATACACATCCCGCCGCAGTCGACAGGGCATGGCGCCAGCCTTGCCCCACGCCGCGGCTGATCACCAGCATCATGTCGGGACCGACGCCCGAAAGTTGATAGGTGAGCACGGCAGCGAGGAACGCAAGGTAGGTTGTCACGTCGGGCATGCGGCAGAACGATCTAGTCGGCCGGGCGTTCCACGCAAAGCACGAACCGGCCTGGCAGCTTATCCCCGCTTCGGCGGGATCGAATAGGTGCCTGTCGCATGCGCCACTGTCTGTCCATCGGGGCCGGCGACGATGTCGATATCGAACACCATCAGGCTCTTTCCTAGCTTCAGGATGCGGCAATGCCCGTCGATCGGCCCGGCCTCCGCCTTGCGCACGAAGTTGATGTTGAGGTTGGTGGTGACCGAGAGCGCATCCGGCCCTGCATGGCTGAGCACGCAGACATAACCGCCAATATCGGCCAGCGTGAACAGCGCGGGGCCGGACACCGTGCCGCCGGGGCGCAAATGCCGCTCGCCGGCATTGAGCCGCACGATACAGCCGCCGGGAAACACGTCGATCGCCTCATAGGCGGCGGAACTCTCATTGAGTTGCGGAAAGACGCTCTCCATCAACACGTTGATCTGCACTGCGGTCAGCACCGGCTTGAGATTGGTCTGGGCGGGCATGTCGGTCTCTCGTTCTGCGCATGCTTGTATGGGCGCAGCCGGGCGTTTCTGGCAACATATACATCGCCCTGGCGCAAGCGATGGGTGTTGGACGAAACCCGAACCGATATTAGATACTCTGCCAACACGATCGGAGTCGCGGAGACCTTAGCCATGGCCGAAATCCTTGCCATCAAGCCTGCTGCCGCCGAAGAGGGCCCGGTCACGACAAGGCTGGACAAGGGCGTGCTGCGCCTGACGCTTGCCAATCCGCCCGCCAACGCCTTGTCGCTGGCGGTCATGGCGGCGCTGACGGCGGAACTCGACCGCGCCAGGGCCGACAAGGCCGTTCGTGTCATCGTACTCTCGGCGGCCGGCAAGGTGTTCTGCGCCGGCCATGACCTCAAGGAAATGACCGCGCGGCGCGCCGACGCCGATCGCGGCAAGGCCTTCTTCGAAGAGACCTTTGCCGCTTGCGCCACGCTGATGCAGACGATCGTGCGCCACCCCCTGCCTGTCATCGCCGAGGTGGATGGCCTGGCGACAGCCGCCGGCCTGCAACTGGTCGCGAGCTGCGACCTGGCCATCGCCTCGCATGAGGCGACCTTCTGCACGCCGGGCGTCAACATCGGCCTGTTCTGTTCGACGCCGATGGTGGCGCTGTCGCGCAACGTCTCGCGCAAGCAGGCGATGGAGATGCTGTTGACCGGTGAGACGATCGATGCGGCAACGGCCAAGGAATTCGGCCTCGTCAACCGCGTCGTGCCGCGTGAGTACCTGAATCAGATTGTCACCAAATACGCGCAAACCATTGCGTCCAAATCGTCCTTGGTCGTGAAGACCGGCAAGGAAGCCTTTTACGCGCAGGCCGAAATGGGGCTGGCGGATGCCTATGCCTATACCGGCCGCGTCATGGTCGAGAACATGCTGGCGCGGGACGCGGAAGAGGGCATCGGCGCCTTCATCGGCAAGCGCAAGCCGGAATGGACGGACGAATAGGACGGGAGCATGGAACCGCGCATCTCCATCATCACCATCGCCACCGACGATCTCGATCGCGCGGTGCGTTTCTACGAGGCGATGGGCCTGAAACGTCATGCCGGGATCACCGATGGTGTCGCCTTCTTCCAGATGGGCGGCGCCATCCTCGGCCTGTTCCCGCGCGCCAGCGCCGAGGAGGATTCCGGCGTCGCCTTCACCGGGGCGCCGTCCGCCGTCTATCTCGCCTACAACACCCGCTCTGATGCCGAGGTCGACGAAGTGCTCGCCATGGCAGAAAAAGCCGGCGGCCGCATCATCAAGCCGGCTGGCCGCGCTTTCTGGGGCGGCTGGTACGGCTATTTTGCCGACGCCGACGGCCATGTCTGGGAAGTGGCGCACAATCCGGCCTTTCCAATCGCGGAAGACGGCACGATTTCGCTGCCCGAATGATGCAGCCCCGGCGATGCTGACCAAGTGATGGCCCACCGCAAGCAGCTGACGCGGCTGAAGGCACCCTATCTCAAACGCATCCTGCTCGACCCCGAGCGCGTGAACGATTGGGAAAAATACCCGTGGAACCTGCCGCTGTTTCGCGGCCACGCCTTCGAACTCGAATTCACCACGCCGATCACCATCATCGTTGGCGAGAACGGCACCGGCAAATCCACCTTGCTCGAGGCGATCGGGGCGCTGGCCGGTTACGACGAGGCCGGCGGCGGCAAGGGTTACCGGCCGGTCGACCATTCCAGCGCCATCGACAAGAGTGGCGCCGCGCTGGCGAACACGTTCCGTGGCCATTGGCTGCCGAAGGTCACCGCCGGCTGGTTCTTCCGCGCCGAATCCTTCTATTCCGTCGCCCGCTATCTCGATCAGGCGGCGCTGGAAGACCCGTTCGGGCCGCCTCCGCCTGACTTTCTCTCCTGGTCGCATGGCGAGGGGTTTATCCGTTTCTTCGAGGAACGCTGCCGCAGGCAAGGCATCTACATACTCGACGAGCCTGAAAGCGCGCTGTCGCCTTCGCGCCAGATCGAACTGCTCAAGATGCTGCGGCGCATGGACCAGTCGGGCACCGCGCAAGTGATCATGGCGACGCACTCGCCGCTGCTGATGGCCTGTCCCGGCGCGCGGCTGTTCCGCATCAGCAGGTTCGGGCTTGAGCCCGCCGACTTTCGCGATACGGACCACTTCCGCATGCTGCGCGATTTCAGCAATGACCCGGATGGTTTTTTCGCTGAGGCGTTGTATGAGGACGAGGCATGAATCACGATAGCTACGACAACACCTATATCGGCGGCATCCTCAATTCGGTGAAGACCATCGCCATGGTCGGCGCGTCCGCCAATGACGTCAGACCGAGCTATTTCGTGTTGAAATACTTGCTGGCCAAGGGGTTTTCGGTGTTCCCGATCAATCCTGGCCAGGCCGGCAAGGAAATCCTCGGCCGAATGACCTATGCCAGGCTGGCCGACATTCCAGAGCCGATCGACATGGTCGACATCTTTCGCGCGCCATCGGCTGTGCCGGGCATTGTGGAAGAGGTCTTGCAACTCGATCCGTTGCCCAAAGTCGTCTGGATGCAGCTTGGCGTGCGTCATGACGAGGCGGCCGCACGCGCGGAGGCAGCCGGAATCAAGGTGGTGATGAACCGCTGCCCCAAGATCGAATATGGCAAGCTCTCCGGCGAGATCGGCTGGACCGGTGTCAATTCCGGCGTGCTGTCGTCGAAGAAGCCGCTGATGCGCCAGGGCTTCCAGAGTTTTGGCGTCCGCCAGAAGTGAGGTGATCCGGGATCGCTTTTTGGCAAGAGATTCCAGTCCACTGCCGGCGCGCAAAATTTTTCCGGAAAGCGATTGAGTTTCCCGCGCGTTCATCGCGGATCGCACGCCGAAAGGTGTTTTCTTCTTTGCATTCCAGGCCGCGCTTCGCCAAGAATGCCCGGCGAATTTTGAGAAGGTTCTTGAGGGAGGTTTCAGTGACCCGTACGCCCGGTTTCAACACGCTCGCCGTCCATGCCGGCGCCAAGCCCGATCCGGCCACCGGCGCGCGCGCCACGCCGATCTACCAGACAACTTCCTTTGTCTTCGATGATGCCGACCACGCCGCTTCGCTGTTCGGGCTGAAAGCTTTCGGCAACATCTACACCCGCATCATGAACCCGACCCAGGCAGTGCTCGAAGAGCGTGTCGCGGCTCTCGAGGGCGGCACGGCTGCGCTTGCGGTTGCCTCCGGCCACGCCGCGCAGGTTATCGTCTTCCATAATCTGATGCAGCCGGGCGACAATTTCGTCGCCGCCAACAAGCTTTACGGCGGTTCGATCAACCAGTTCGGCCATGCCTTCAAGAATTATGGCTGGGAGGTGCGCTGGGCCGACACCAATGATCTCTCGACCTTCGAGAACCAGATCGACGACAGGACCAAGGCGATCTTCATCGAGAGCCTGGCCAATCCGGGCGGCACCTTCGTCGATATCGAGAAGATCGGCGACATCGCCCGCAAGCACGGCCTGCCATTGATCGTCGACAATACGCTGGCTTCGCCCTACCTCATCCGCCCGATCGAGCACGGCGCGGATATCGTCGTCCATTCGCTGACCAAGTTCATCGGCGGGCACGGCAATTCGATCGGTGGCGTCATTGTCGACGGCGGCACTTTCGACTGGTCGAAATCGGGCAAGTACCCGATGCTGTCGGAACCGCGCCCCGAATATGGCGGCCTCGTACTGCACGAGACCTTCGGCAATTTCGCTTTCGCCATCGCCGCCCGCGTGCTCGGCCTGCGCGACCTTGGCCCGGCAATCTCGCCGTTCAACGCCTTCCTCATCCTGACCGGCCTCGAAACCTTGCCGCTGCGCATGCAGCGCCACTGCGACAACGCGATCACGGTCGCCGGCTGGCTGTCCAACCATCCCAAGGTCGCCTGGGTGAATTATCCCGGTCTGCCTGGCGACAAGAACAACGCGCTGCAGAAGAAATATTCGCCGCTGGGCTCCGGCGCGGTGTTCACCTTCGGCCTCAAGGGCGGCTATGAGGCGGGCATCAAATTCGTCGAGGCGCTCGAACTCTTCTCGCATCTGGCCAATGTCGGCGACACCAAGTCGTTGGTCATCCACCCGGCATCGACCACGCACCGCCAGCTTTCCGACGAGCAGAAGGTCAAGGCCGGCGCTGGCCCGGACACGGTGCGGCTCTCCATCGGCATCGAGGATGTCACCGACATCGTCGCCGACCTCGAACAGGCACTCGCCAAGGTTTGATTGCCATGGCCGAGCCAAAATTCCTTGCCGTCGGCATCGATACTGTCGATGCCGAACACGGCGCGCCGGCGGCTGATCGCCTGATCTCGGGCGACCCGAAATTCCGCACCTGGAATGTCGAGGAGCGCGACGGCGGCCTCTATGCCGGCATATGGGAATCGACCCCCGGCAAATGGCGCATCGTCTATGACGAGTGGGAGTTCTGTCACATTCTCTCAGGCGTCTCGGTGATCGCGGAAGAGGGCGGCGAAGCGCGCACCGTGAAAGCCGGCGACAGCTTCGTGTTGAGGCCGGGCTTCAGGGGAAGCTGGGACGTGCTCGAAACGACTCGCAAGGAGTATGTGATCAAGCTTTGATCATCTCGCCGGGAACTGGGCGAGGCACGCGTCGGAGGCCTTGTCGTGGGCGGCCAGCAATTCGCTGTCCTGCGCATCGATATCCGCGTCCGATATCTCATCGCGATAATATTGCGTCAGGAGATCCATCCCTGTTTGCGTGACGCCTTGCGTCGGCAGCTCGCGGGCGAGGCAGCCGCACAGGCCAAGCGCACGGTCCGGCGAACCGGTCTTGCGGTTGGTCAGGATGAAATCCTGCACCGGACAGGCGTCGAGGAAGGCATCGAAGTCAAGTCTCTGTTGCTGCTGGTCGCCATGGTTGAAATAGGCCGGCTGCCACTGGCTTTTGCCGCTGGCGACGTCGCAGCCGGTGCCGGCATCCTCCGCATCCTTGACCAGCGCCTGCCACGGCTTCTCCCTGTCACCGGTCGGATAGACAAAGCTTTCGCCGAAAGAGGCCGCGTAGGTGTCGAGATCGGCCTGTGCAAGGCCGATCGTCTCGAACCGGTTGAACTGGCACTGGCATTCGCTGGTCACCCGTTCAGCCTCACCCTCTTCGGGCTGTTCGCTCGATTTGTTTTTCCGGCAGGCCGCGATAAAGGCAGTGCCGTCGAGCGAAGAAGCGGGAAATGTCGAGCTGTCGGCATAGCGCTCATCGTTCCAACTGGCCAGCGTCTGGTTGAGCTGCAGGTCGATAAAGCCTTTGCGCTTGAAGGCGCCGAGCCCGACCTTGGCCGGGTCCGTCAGCCTGGCGCCCGGAATGTCGCCCAGCACTTCGCGATAGCCGTCGCCCTCCAGCACGAACAGGAACAGCCCGCACTTGACCCCGTCGCAGGCAGGATCCTGCACATAGACATAGATCTCGGAAAATCCGTCGAGGTTGAAATCGACCTCATAGGCGCCGAACCTCTCCGCCGGCACTTTCGCGCCAATCTGGCGTTCGAGCAGCACGCTCGCCAGCTTCCTGGCGATGGCGTCACTGTTTTGCTGCGGGATATTCTCCGTCTGCTGGGCCACGGCGCCAGCCATGCAGCCGAGCAGAATCGTCACGGCGAGCGCGATCGCGCCTCTCGAAAACAATCTCATAGCAAGCCCCAGCCCACCATGGTCAGAAGCGCACGGAGAGCGCCTCCAGCCCATGGAAGTGGTAAGTGTCGCGGAAGCGGGGCTGTTCGGCAAGATGCAGTAGCGGGTACCGCTCGAACAAAGTCTTCAGCGAAACCTGCAGTTCGAGCCGGGCGAGTGGTGCGCCGATGCAGAAATGGATGCCGGCACCGAACGACACGTTCTTTTGGTCCGGTCGGCCGGACTGGAAGGCAAGGGGTTCGGCGAAGGCGTGCGGGTCATGATTGGCCATGCCGAGCAAAAGCCCGATCGTCTGGCCCGGCCGCACGACGATGCCGGGCGCGATTTCGATTTCCTCATAGGCATAGCGCATGAACATGTGCAGCGGCGCGTCGAAACGCAGGCATTCCTCGACCGTCGCCGCAGTCGTTTCCGGTGAGGTGAAGAAGCGGCGCGGGTCGCCGCCTTGCGCCAGGATGGAATAGACGGCATTGCCGGTCTGGTGCACGGTTGCTTCATGGCCGGCATTGAGCAGCAGGATGGCCGAGGAGACCAGTTCGTCCTCTGACAGTTTTTGGCCGTCTTCCTGGGCCGAGATCAGCAGCGACAGCAGGTCGTCGCCCGGGTTCCTGCGCCGCTCTGCAACATAGCCGCGCAGGAAGTTGGAGAACTCGTCCGCCGCGCGGTTGGCCGTGTGCTCGGTCTCGCGGCTGCGGCCATGGATGTACATGGCGACCATCTGATGTGACCAGTCGAGCAGTTGCGGTCCCATCTCGACCGGCACGCCGAGCATTTCGGCGATGATTGTGATCGGCAGGGGCGAAGCAAAGGCCGGCAGGAGGTCGACGGCCTTGCCTGGGTCGAAACGGTCGATCAATTCGTTGGCGAGCGCTTCGACACGCGGCCGCAACCGTTCGACCTGACGCGAGACGAAGGCACGGTTGACCAACGTCCTCAGCCGCGTGTGCACCGGCGGCTCCAGTTCCAGCATCGAATTGGCTTCGATGCCGTCGAATGCCTTGAGATGGGTTCTATCCTGACCGACACCCCGGCTGTCGGGAATGCCGGCCGGGTTCTGGCGGCCGAAGCGGCGGTCGCGCAGCAGTTTGTTGACGTCGCCGAAGCCGCCAAAGCACCAGAAGCCGAATTCTTCCCAGAAAAACGCATTCGATGCGTTGTGCAGGAAGCCGTAGGCCTCGTACGGATTGAGGAAGAAGGCCGGCTCGCGCGGGTCGAGCCTAAGCCGGCGAGTGGCTGGATCAAAGGCCAGATAGGAGAGCGTCGGTTTGGTCATGCCAGACCCATAGCGCGGCTTGCCAGTCCGGTTCCAGACCGTATGTTGCGTGCGGCAGCCCGATTGATTGAGCCAGCCAGTAGGGTCGCGGAAAGTCTGAACGGATGAATGTGATCGTTGTCGGCGCGGGTATCGCCGGTCTCTCCACGGCTTGGTCGCTGGTCAAGGCCGGCCACGGCGTGTCGATCGTCGAGCAGGGGCCGATCCCCAATCCGCTGGCGGCATCCGGCGACCACCACCGCATCATCCGCCGCGCCTACCGCGCTGGAACCGGATATGGGCGGCTGATCACCGAAGCCTATGAGGCCTGGGACGAAATGTGGGCTGATCTCGGCGAGAACCACCTCGATGCGCGCGGATTCGTCTGCGTTTCGCGCGAGCCCGGCGATGAAGCCGAGGAATATCGTGAGGGTCTGGAAGAGGGGAATTTCCCTTTCGAACTGCTGGAACCGGACGCGGCCGTCGAGCGCTGGCCGTTCTTCGAGGCTGGCTCGTTCCGCTATGCCTATTTCTCGACGGAAGGCGGCGCACTGCATTGCCGCAAGATAGCAGCCGGGCTGGCCACATGGCTGCGTGCCAACGGAGCCAACGTCTACGAGCACAGCAAGGTGACGGAGATCGATGCCGAGGCCGGCCATATCCTGCTGGAAAGTGGCGAGACGATGCAGGCCGACCGCATCGTGGTTACGGCCGGCGCCTGGGTTTTGAAACTGTTTCCGGAACTGGGCGGCGAACTGAGGACTTTTCGCACCGCTCTCGCCTATGTCGAGCCGCCTGCAGACCTGAAGGCGGCATGGGAGGCCGCGCCCATTATTCTCGATGTTGGCGGCAAGACCGACGGCTACATGATTCCGCTCACCCGTGGCACCGGCATGAAGTTCGGCTCGGGCCTGCACAAGGTGCAGACCAGCGACGCCGACTGGAGCCGGGATCCGGTGCCGGGCGAGGGCGAGGCGATCCGCAACCTGTTTTCGCCGCCGATCGCCCGCATCGCGGAGTACAAGGTGACCGAAGTGGTCACCTGCGCCTACACCTTCACCGATGACGAGAAATTCCTGGCGCATGAGACCGGCAAGTGCCTGGTCGTCTCGGCATGTTCCGGTCACGGCTACAAATTCGGCGCGGCAGTGGGGCGCCGTGTTGCCAAAGCCATTGGCGATGGCGATATCGCCGGTCTCAAGGCCTGGCTGCGGGCCGAGGTGGCCTAACCCTAGTTCTGGCAGTGCCTGGGAATATGCACGCGCCGCCAGCCGGACGAACCTTCGCGCACCAGCACGCGGCGCGCGACGGTCTGGTAGGAAGCGGGAACATCGATGACGCGCCTTTGCTCGGGCCGCACCAGCACCTCCTCGGCGATGCTGTCATATTGCGCCGGAATGACGACGCGGCGCGTGCGTTCGGGCTGGATCACCACCGTCTCGGCGACGCGTTCGTAGCGCGCCTTGTGCCAGACCTTGCACAGCACACGGCGGCCATGGATGACGCGCCATTCCCAGGAATAGCCGCCGCCATCGACCCTGACGGTGTGGTAGACGGTCCGGGTGATTGCCGGCACCACTTCATACCGAACCTGGGCCGGCACGGTCATCACCACGCGCTCCCGCGTGCCGTAGATCGGCGGATCATAGTCGACGACCTGCTGGCCGGGGGGGCTGATCATGACGTCCTCGTAGACCGTGTCATAGACGTCAGGTGTGCGGACGGGCTCGTAGCATTCGACGGCGCGGCCGCCGGCCGCCGTTTGCGAAATCGAGCCGAGCAGGGTCAGCCCGGCAATGGCGAAGCGTGCGGTTTTCCCAGACATGGCACTCCCCCGTTTGACTGCAGGCAAAAGTTCAACGCAGAATTGTAGGGGAAGCCGTTGCGGAGAAAAGCGGTTTCGGCGCATTTCGTTAAGCGACGAGGTTAAGAAACTGCTACCTGTCGGGGCTGGCTCGGTATTTCGGGCCGGCGCGGCATCAGCTGCTGCTAATCCTTGCCCGGAAGCTTGATTCGACTTACCCAGATGGCTAGGACGGGTCGGCCTTGCAGAAGGATGAGCCGGCATCCTATTTACATCTTGACGATCCAGAACCGATTCTGCCCGAGCTGCCAGCCTGTCCGGCGCCGGAATCCCACCGCGAGACAAGAGATATCGAATGAAGAACCCCGTCGAAACCTACATGAACCTCGTTCCGATGGTGGTCGAACAGACCAATCGCGGCGAGCGGGCCTATGACATTTTCTCGCGCCTCCTCAAGGAGCGCATCATTTTCATCACCGGTCCGGTCGAGGACGGCATGGCGACGCTGGTCTGCGCGCAGCTCCTGTTCCTCGAAGCCGAGAACCCGAAAAAGGAAATCAACCTCTACATCAACTCGCCGGGTGGCGTCGTCACCTCGGGCATGGCGATCTACGACACCATGCAGTTCATCAAGCCGGCCGTGTCGACGCTGTGCATCGGCCAGGCGGCCTCGATGGGCTCGCTGCTCCTGACCGCGGGCCACAAGGACATGCGTTTTGCCACGCCGAACGCACGCATCATGGTTCACCAGCCGTCCGGCGGCTTCCAGGGCCAGGCGTCGGATATCGAGCGTCATGCCCAGGACATCATCAAACTGAAGCGTCGCCTCAACGAGGTCTATGTCAAGCACACCGGCAAGAGCTATGACGAGATCGAGAAGACCCTCGACCGCGACCATTTCATGACCGCCGACGAGGCCAAGGATTTCGGCCTGATCGACAAGGTCATTTCGTCGCGCGAGGCGGCCGAGGGGGCGTTGGCATAAAGGCTGGGTGGCAGTTGGATGGCACCATCACGCGCTTTTGGCGTGTCTTGCGTCATTTCGGCCACAATTGGCTGTTCCCTCGGAGGTCGGGATTGCCTACGTTAAGGCTATGTTGATTTTCGACGGCTTAGCTTTGCGTGGGGAAGCTGCGAATCATTGCCACGTTTTCTGATTTGTGTTTCGTACGGAATACGTTGCGGGGAGCCGGAAGACTGGCGGCGGCGGATTCCCGCGATAAATAGAGTATGCGCCCTTTCAGCCAGACCATCGGCGGGCGGCCATGAAAGGACATGAAAATGAGCAAGGTCGGCAACAACAGCGGTGATTCCAAGAACACGCTTTATTGCTCGTTTTGCGGCAAAAGCCAGCACGAGGTGCGCAAGCTGATCGCCGGCCCAACGGTGTTCATCTGCGACGAGTGCGTCGAGCTGTGCATGGACATCATCCGCGAGGAGAACAAGACCTCGATGGTGAAGTCGCGCGAGGGCGTGCCGACCCCGCAGGAGATCCTCAAGGTTCTCGACGACTACGTCATCGGCCAGCCTTACGCCAAGCGCGTGCTGTCTGTGGCCGTGCACAACCACTACAAGCGCCTCGCGCATGCGGGCAAGAACAACGATGTCGAACTGGCCAAGTCCAACATCCTGCTGATTGGCCCGACCGGCTGCGGCAAGACGCTGCTGGCGCAGACGCTGGCCCGCATCATCGACGTGCCCTTCACCATGGCCGACGCCACGACGCTGACCGAGGCCGGTTACGTCGGCGAGGACGTCGAGAACATCATCCTCAAGCTGTTGCAGTCGGCCGACTACAATGTCGAGCGCGCCCAGCGCGGCATCGTCTACATCGACGAAATCGACAAGATTTCGCGCAAGTCCGACAATCCCTCGATCACCCGCGACGTGTCGGGCGAGGGCGTTCAGCAGGCGCTGTTGAAGATCATGGAAGGCACCGTCGCTTCCGTGCCGCCGCAGGGCGGCCGCAAGCACCCGCAGCAGGAGTTCCTGCAGGTCGACACCGCCAACATCCTGTTCATCTGCGGCGGCGCCTTTGCTGGCCTGGACAAGATCATCTCGGATCGCGGCAGGAAGACCTCGATCGGTTTTGGCGCCATCGTCGCGTCGCCGGAGGATCGCCGCACGGGTGACGTTTTCCGCCTGGTCGAGCCCGAGGATCTGTTGAAATTCGGCCTCATTCCGGAGTTCGTCGGTCGTCTGCCGGTCCTGGCGACGCTGGAGGATCTCGACGAGCCGGCATTGATCCAGATCCTGACCGAGCCGAAGAACGCGCTGGTCAAGCAGTATCAGCGCCTGTTCGAAATGGAAAATGTCGACCTGACCTTCCACGAGAACGCGCTTTCTGCGATCGCCAAGCGCGCCATCGAGCGCAAGACCGGCGCGCGCGGCCTCCGTTCGATCATGGAAGCGATCCTGCTCGACACGATGTTCGAACTGCCCGCGCTCGAAGGCGTGCGCGAGGTGGTGATCTCGGAAGAAGTGGTGACCGGCAGCGCCAGGCCGCTCTACATCTATTCCGAACAGAAGGAAAAGAAGGGCAATGTCAGCGCCTGATATGGCACTTGGCCCTATATTTTTGTGGAACGGCGCCCTTGCGGCGCCGTTTTGCTGTGACGGGTATACGGCCTGAGCGATGGAGTGGATTTGCGGACGATGTTAACTCTTGATCTTTGCCCCGCTTGCATCCACCTAACACCAGAAGGCCGAGGTGCCCGATTTCTGTGCTGTAAAACTCCCGTCACAAACGGTGGTAGGCGGAACGATCCCCGGTCGTTAATATAAGATTCGCGGTTGGCCTGATGGTGGCCGCGACATGAAAGGTTGGACAATGGCCAAAATATCCAAGGCTCCCAGCGACGGCGTCTTCGCAGTCCTCCCACTGCGCGACATCGTGGTGTTCCCGCACATGATCGTTCCGCTCTTCGTCGGGCGTGAAAAGTCGATCAAGGCGCTGGAAGAGGTGATGGGTCAGGAAAAGCAGATCCTGCTCGCCACCCAGATGAATGCCGCCGATGACGATCCCGAGCCCGATGCGATCTTCGACATCGGCACGCTCGCCAACGTGCTGCAATTGCTGAAGCTGCCCGACGGCACCGTCAAGGTTCTGGTCGAGGGCGCCTCGCGTGCGAAAATCGTCTCCTTCACCGACCGTCCCGACTTCCACGAGGCCAAAGCCACGGCGCTGGTCGAGCCGGAAGAGGAAGAGGTCGAGGTCGAGGCCCTGGCCCGCTCGGTCGTCACCGACTTCGAGAACTACGTCAAGCTGAACAAGAAGATCTCGCCCGAAGTGGTGGGCGCCGCCAGCCAGATCGACGACTATTCCAAGCTCGCCGACACGGTTGCCTCGCATCTCGCCATCAAGATTCCTGAAAAGCAGGAAATGCTGGCCACGCTTTCCGTCAAGGAGCGGCTGGAAAAGGCAATGGGCTTCATGGAAGCCGAAATCTCCGTCCTGCAGGTGGAGAAGCGCATCCGCTCGCGCGTCAAGCGCCAGATGGAGAAGACGCAGCGCGAATACTACCTCAACGAGCAGATGAAGGCGATCCAGAAGGAGCTCGGCGAGGGCGAGGACGGCCGCGACGAAGCCGCCGAGATCGAGGCGCGCATCAAGAAGACCAAGCTCTCCAAGGAGGCCCGCGAAAAGGCGGAAGCCGAGTTGAAGAAGCTGAGGACGATGTCGCCGATGTCGGCTGAATCGACCGTCGTGCGCAACTATCTCGATTGGCTGCTGTCGATACCGTGGGGCAAGAACTCCAAGGTCAAGCAGGACCTGGCCTACGCGCAGAACGTCCTCGACACCGATCACTTCGGCCTCGACAAGGTCAAGGACCGCATCGTCGAGTACCTTGCCGTGCAAAGCCGCCAGAAGAAGCTGAAGGGGCCGATCCTGTGCCTCGTCGGCCCTCCCGGCGTCGGCAAGACCTCGCTCGGCAAGTCGATAGCCAAGGCAACCGGCCGCGAATTCATCCGCATGGCGCTCGGCGGCGTGCGTGACGAGGCCGAGATCCGTGGCCACCGGCGCACCTATATCGGCTCGATGCCCGGCAAGGTCATCCAGTCGATGAAGAAGGCAAAGAAGTCCAACCCGCTCTTCCTGCTCGACGAGATCGACAAGATGGGCCAGGACTTCCGTGGCGACCCGTCATCGGCGCTACTCGAGGTGCTCGACCCCGAACAGAACTCGACGTTCATGGACCATTACCTCGAGGTCGAATACGACTTGTCGAGCGTGATGTTCGTGACGACGGCGAACACGCTGAACATCCCTGCGCCCTTGATGGACCGCATGGAGATCATCCGTATCGCCGGCTACACCGAGGACGAGAAGATCGAGATCGCCAAGCGGCACCTGATGCCGAAGGTGATCCGCGATCATGCGCTGCAGCCGAAGGAGTTCTCCGTCGGTGAGGACGCGATCCGCGCCATCATCCAGACCTACACCCGCGAAGCGGGCGTCAGAAGCCTGGAGCGCGAGCTGATGAAGCTCGGGCGCAAGGCGGTGACCGAGATCCTGAAGACGAAGAAGAAGACGGTGAGCATCACGGCGGCGAATCTCGCCGACTATCTCGGTGTTCAGCGCTACCGCTTCGGCCAGGTCGAGGCTGACGATCAGGTCGGTGTCGTCACCGGGCTTGCCTGGACGGAAGTCGGCGGCGAGCTGCTGACGGTCGAAGGTGTCATGATGCCCGGCAAGGGCCGCATGACGGTGACCGGCAATCTGCGCGACGTGATGAAGGAATCGATTTCGGCGGCGGCCTCCTATGTCCGTTCGCGCGCCATCGATTTCGGTATCGAGCCGCCGCTGTTCGACAAGCGCGACATCCACGTGCACTTGCCGGAAGGCGCCACGCCGAAAGACGGTCCGTCCGCGGGCGCGGCCATGGCCACGGCCATTGTGTCGGTGCTGACGGGTATTCCGGTGCGGGCCGATGTGGCGATGACTGGCGAGATAACGCTTCGCGGCCGCATCTTGCCGATCGGCGGCCTGAAGGAGAAGTTGCTCGCCGCACTGCGCGGCGGCATCAAGAAGGTGCTGATCCCGGAAGACAACGCCAAGGACCTGGCGGAGATTCCGGACAACGTGAAGAACGGCATGGAAATCATTCCGGTCTCACGCGTCGGTGAGGTGTTGCGCCACGCGCTGGTGCGGATGCCGGAGCCGATCGAATGGGTCGAACCGGTCAATCCGCCGGCCGCGACCGATAGTGCCGACGATGCCGGAAAGTCGCTTGCGCATTAGTTTTTTCTAAGGTTGCAGCGCACAAACAGAAAGCCGGGCCTCGCGCCCGGCTTTTTCATGTGAAAAACCCCGGAATTCCGGGCTTTTTCCGCTTTTTTCCTGCCTTTTCGACTTGGTTGCGGGAACGCTTCTTTCTAAAGTCCGTTTCCTGCCGGATGAGTCGTAAGTTCCGGTGTTCTCATGGAAGGGAATTTTTATGAACAAGAACGAACTGGTGTCCGCTGTCGCCGACGCCGCGAGCATTTCGAAGGGTGACGCGCAGTCGGCGGTCGATGCAGTGTTTTCTGTCATCTCCGGCGAACTGAAGAAGGGCGGCGATGTACGGCTTGTCGGCTTTGGCAATTTCACCGTGTCAAAGCGCGCTGCGTCCACCGGCCGCAACCCCCAGACCGGCGCCGAAGTGAAGATCCCGGCGCGCACCGTGCCGAAGTTCTCGGCCGGCAAAGGCCTCAAGGACGCCGTCAACTAAGCGCGTTTTATTTCAAAAAACCAGAAAAGCCGGGCTTGCCCGGCTTTTCATTTTTGGACACGTATCTCCCGATCGGAAGCTCCTCAAACTGTCGGGGCGTCGGCGCGCATCAGGCCCTCTTGCTTGAGATCGGCCCAGAGCGCTGCGGGGACTTTCGCATCCAGCAGCGACCGATTGCTCTCGACTTCGCCCGGGCGCTGACCGCCAGGGATGACTGAAACCACCGAAGAGTGCAACAGCGGGAACTGCAGGGCGGCTTCGATCAGCCTGATACCGTGGCGTTTGCAGACGGCCTCGATGCGCGTCACCTGGTCGATGACATCCTGCGGCGCTTCGGAATAGTTGTAATAGGCGCCGGGCTTCGGTCCGGTCGCCAGGATGCCGGAATTGTAGGGGCCGCCGAGAACGATGCCGATGCCGCGTTTTTGGCAAAGCGGCAGGAAAGACGTCAGCGCCTCCTGTTCCAGCAGCGTATAGCGCCCGGCAAGCAGGAACAGGTCGAAATCGCCGCGCCCGGCCAGGGCCTGCGCAACCTGCCACTCGTTGATGCCGCCGCCGAATGCCTTGATGACGCCCTGGTCGCGCAAGGCGAGCAGGCCATAATAGCCCGAGCGCATGAACTCATCGATGCGCTGGTCGGATGCCTCCTTGCTGCCATGGGTGAAGATGTCGACATCGTGCACGAACAGGATGTCGATGCGGTCGACGCCCAGCCGCTCCAGCGAGGCCTCGAACGAGCGCATGACACCGTCATAGCTGTAATCGTAGACCTCCTTGCGCGACGGCGTGTCGAAGAACTTGCCGATGCCGGTGCGCTCCTCGGGCGGGCAGGCGCGCATGATGCGGCCGACCTTGCTCGACAGCACATAGTCGTCGCGCTTCCTGGAGCGCAGGAACGGGTTAAGGCGCGTTTCCGACAGGCCGAGCCCATAGAGGGGCGCGGTGTCATAGTAGCGGCAGCCGGTCGCCCAGGCGGCCTCCAGCGTCGCATTGGCGTCCTCGTCGGAGACCGCGCGGTAAAGATTGCCGAGCGGCGCCGTGCCGAAGCCCAACTCCGTGAAGGTGATGCCGCCATTGCCGATGCGGTCGAAATTCCGTGTCTTCATATCCTGCCCGTTTGCCTTGCTGATTTGTCTGACATGACACTATCATGCTCGTGGCTCGGCAAAAGCGCCGCTGAGCGTTGGACACGCATTTTCGCGGTTGCTAGCATGAACGAAATCAAGCTGTTCCGGGGAAAAGCGTGATCGGGAATTGCCAATCATCTTCGATTGCCGGCACGGCGGTGGCGCCGCCGTGAACAACTCCGGCTCGCAGATGTTCAAGACCGCGCTCGACGAGCTTGGCGCTGTGTTGGCGCGCGTCGATGGCGACCGGATCGACGCCGCCTGCGGGATGCTGGCGGGCGCCAGACAGATTGTCGCCTATGGCTGCGGCCGTGAGGCCTTGCAGGTGAAGGGCTTCGCCATGCGGCTCTATCATCTGGGTCTGCCGGTTTCGGTCGTCGGCGACATGACCACGCCGCCGGTAGGGCAGGGCGATGTCTTGCTTGTCAGTTCCGGGCCTGGCGAAACCCCGACCGTACTCACTTTGATGCGCATCGCGCGTGAGGCAGGCGCGACCGTCCTACTCGTGACCGCCCAGGGGGGCGGCAGCGCCGCAAGCCTGGCCGATCTGACGTTGCTGGTGCCGGCGCGGACCATGGCCAACGACCAGGGATTGCAAAAGACGTCGGTGCTGCCGATGGGCTCGGTTTTCGAGGGTGCGTTGTTCCTGCTGTTCGAGATCATGGTGCTGAAACTCAGGGAATTGACCGCGGCCTCGCCTGAAGCCATGCGCGCCCGCCACACCAACATGGAATAGATCATGCGCTATGAACTGATGCTGCCGCACCAGATCCGCAAGGCGATCGCGCAGAATTGGCCGGTCGCACTGCCGCTCGGCGTGTTGGAATATCATGGCGAGCACATGGCTGTTGGCATGGACACACTGGCCGTCATCAAGACGCTGGAGCTGTTCGAAAAGGAGAGCGACATCGTCATCCTGCCGCCCTTCTACTATGGCGCGGCGAGCTATGCCGTGGCGCCGCCGGAAGGCAGCGGCTCGGTTCAGGTCGGCGGCAATCAACTGGCGCCGTTCGGCGAGGAGCTGTTCTACAGCCTGCTGCGTATCGGCTTTCGCAACATCCACGCCATCATTCATCACCAGACCGAGAATTTCGTCGCCGGCATGCCGACCGATCTCGCTTTCAAGACCGCCGGCAGACAGGCGATCTTCCGCTTCCTCGAGAAGCAGCGCGGCGAGGGCTGGTGGGGCTCCGACACCATGGCCGACTACTATGCCGGACATGCCGCGGGCGAGAATTTCTTCAACTGGGTGCAGGTGCATCCGCTGATGCCGGCCGCGATGAACGGCAAATATCCTTTCGACCATGCCGGCATCGGCGAGACATCGCTGATGCTGGCGCTATGTCCGGAGGCGGTGGATGCGGCGCACTTCGAGGACAACAAGAGCTGGTATACGGCGAGTGCCAAGGAGGCGTCAGTGGAGTTGGGGCAAAAGGGTGTCGCCATGATCATGGATCACCTCAGGGCGATCCTGAGGCGCTAACGCGGGTTCTTGCTTGTCCCCCTGTGGGAGAAGGAAAAACGCTACTTCACCGCACCAGCCGTCATGCCCATGATCAGGTAGCGCTCCAGCGCGATGCCGATGACGGCAAGCGGCGCGATGGCGGCGGTGGCAAGGGCCGCCATCGACCACCAGTTGATGCCTTGCGAGCCCGTCTGGCTGGCAACCATGACCGGGATTGTCTTGGCGTCCGTCGAGGTCAAAAGGGCGGCGAAGAAATACTCGTTCCAGCACAGCACCATCGCCAGGATGAAGGCTGCCACCATGCCTGGCAGCGCGATCGGCATGACGATGCGGAAAAAGGCGCCCCAGATCGACAGGCCGTCGACGAGGGCTGCTTCCTCCAGCTCGACGGGGATGGAATTGAACTGGTCACGCATGATCCAGATGACGATCGGCAGCACCATCAGCGTGTAGAGCAGAATCAGCCCGATACGCGTATCGAGCAGCCCGACTTCGCGGTAGAGCACCAGGAACGGCAAGGCCAGCACCACCGGCGGCAGGATCAACTGCGACAGGAAGAAGAAGGAGATGTCCTCGTTCTTGAACCAGGCGAAATGGTAGCGATAGCGGGTCAGGCCATAGGCGGCGAGGCTGCCGATAATGATCGCCAGGCTCGACGCCCCAACCGAGGTGATGACCGAATTCATGAAGCGCTTGAGGAACTCGTCACGCACGGTCGATGTCTGGAAGATCGAGTCCGGCGACAGGCCAAGCGATCGCCAGCCTTTCCAATCCGGCTGGAAGTCGACAAACGGGATCAGGTGGCCCTGGGTGACATCCACCGCCGTCTTGAACGATGTGGTGATGGTCCAATAAATCGGAAACAGGCAGATGAAGCCCCAGCAGGCGAGCGCGCCGTAAATGAAGACGCGGCTGGCGACGAAGCTCGCCGGCGAGCGGATTTCGGATGCGACGTAGTCGGTGGTCTGAACGCTCATCTTGCCCTAATTCACATTGCGCACGAAACGGCTGGCGAATTTCAACAGCCAGGTCACGAACACTACGATGATGACGAGATAGGCCATCGCCAGCATGGTGCCGTAGCCGACATTCGAGCGGTCGCGGTACTCGCGGTAGATGAAGCTCGACACCGAATCGGTGGCGCCGCCCGGACCGCCCGAGGTGACCGTGATGATGATGTCGGCAAGCTTCAGCTTGAAGATGATGCGCAGGATCACCGCCGTTACCGACACCGGCAGCATCAGTGGGAAAGTGACCTGCCAGAAGGTCTGCCAGGCCGTGGCGCCATCGACACGTGCCGCCTCCAGCACCTCGCGCGACATCGCCTGCAGCCCCGCCAGCAGCATGATCATCATGAATGGAATGAAGGTCCAGGCGTCCAGCAGCATGATCGAGATGCGCGCGGTGATCGGGTTCGAGAAGAAGGCCGGGTCTTCCCAGCCGAGATGGCGCGCCAGCGTCGCTGCCGGTCCAAAGCGATATTCCATCAGCGACTTGCCGATCATCCACGACACCGCGACGGGCGACAGCATCAGCGGCATCAGGAACACCACCCGGAAGAATTTTCGGGCACGGATCTGCGCGTTGAGCAGCAGCGCCAGGCCAAAGGCCACGACATATTCGACCAGCACCGCCAGCACGTAGAGGACCATGTTGAACAAGGCGTTGCGGTAGTAGGGATCGGCGAGCATCTGCCAGAAATTGTCGAGCCCGTTGAACCTGCGACCGCTAAAGGAGCTGAGATTCCAGTCGGTGAGCGCGATGTAGAAGCCGAACAGCGTCGGGAAGATCACCATGGCGATGGTGAACAAAAGAGCGGGCAGCAGGAACAGCGCGCGCTGGCCGTCCTCGCCGCGTGTCAGAACCTGGCCGATGCCGATCGCCACGCCCCACAGCACATAGGCGTAGACCACGGGCCGCCATGTCTCGAAGCCGATCGTATCGACCTCGGTCTTGTAGAGGATCTGCAGCACGATCGTTGCCAGCAGGCCGAGCGTGGCAATCGCCATCAGCGCCCAGCCCAAACGCCGGCGGCCTGGCGGGATCAGATCATGGGGGGCGGCGTCTGCCGGCCACCGGGTCGCGGTCGAAGTCTGGTCAGCCACAAATCTCGCCCGTTTGGAAGGGAAGGCTGTGGTCCGGCGTTGCCGCCGGACCACGGTTCAAAGGGCAGCTTACATGCCGAGCGAGGCCTTGTAGAGCTTGACCTGCTTGTCACGGCCGATCTGGTCGGTGAGCTTCTCCCAGGCGGCTGCGATGGCGTCGGCGCCTTCCTGCGCCTTCATCTTGCCGGCGAAGGTGTTGGCCAGGATATCCTCGGCGGCGCTGTAGTACTGGAAGATGCCGGGGATGCGCGGCTCGATTGCCGCGTTGGGATGGTTGTAGCTGTCGCCTTCCGACTTCAGGTACGAGGTGATGAAAGCCTCGTCGTAGCCGGCCGCCACCCATTCGGGAATGTCGAAATGGGAGTTGCGATAGGGCTGGAAGCCCGACGGATACATCGCCGTCCAGATCGACAGGTCCTTGCCGCCGAGATGGGCGGCCGCCGACCATGCCGCCTTCTTCTTCTTCTCGTCGCTATCGACGCGGGCCATGACATAGACGCCCCAGCCGAGATAGGCGCAGTTGGGCGAATAGTTCGGGCCGCTGGCGAGCTTCTCCCACTTGCCGGTCTTGGAGTTGTAGACGTCGTCGGAGCCCGGCAGGATCGAGAAGCCGGTGACGTCGCCGATAACCGAGCTATCGTTGGTCTTGACGTTCGAGCCGACGTCGCCCCACCAGGGGATCATCGAGCCGGTGCCGGCCAGGAACTGCTGGAAGGCGGTGGTGTTCGGATCGGCATTGATCTGGTCGGCGGGTTCCGACGGCAGGGCATCGATGACGTCCTGGATGGCGCGTACCCAGGCCGGATTGTTGACGCGCGGCTTCATCGTGTCGGCGTCGAACAGCCAGGCCTTGTCGTCGGGATGCTTGGCGTAGGCGGTGGCGCGGCTGCCGAGGAAGTAGAAGCCGAAACCGCCCCAGGGCTTGGGCGCGTCGAGATAGCCATAGACATCCTGGCCCTTGAACTTCTTGCCCTTGAGGAACTTGGTCACGGCCTGAACCTCTTGCCAGGTCTTCGGCACGCCCCATTCGCTCGTCGCTCCGCTATCCTTCCACTGCTTGGCGAGGTCGGCGTCTGCAAACACGTCGGTGCGGTAGTTGAAGTTGTGCGCGTCACCATCGATGGTGACCCGATACTGCTTGCCATCCCAGGTGCCGACGGGCGGCTTGAGGTAGTTGACGAGATCGTCGAAGTCGATCTGTTTCTTGACCCAGTCGGGCATCTCCGAAGTCAGGCCCTTGCCGCAGACGTCGCCCTCGAACGGCGCGCCCATCTCGATGATGTCGAAATCGACGGTGCCGGTGGCGATCGACTGCTGCAGCCGGGCGTTGTAGTCGGCCTGCGCCAGATCGATCCAGCTGATCTTGGCGCCGGTATAGGTCTCCCATGGCTTCAGGAAACCACGG
Source organism: Mesorhizobium sp. M8A.F.Ca.ET.207.01.1.1 (assembly GCF_004794715.1). Lineage (NCBI taxonomy): Bacteria > Pseudomonadati > Pseudomonadota > Alphaproteobacteria > Hyphomicrobiales > Phyllobacteriaceae > Mesorhizobium > Mesorhizobium sp. M8A.F.Ca.ET.207.01.1.1. Next base: position 572,982 of record NZ_SRUS01000001.1, read on the forward strand.
AACAGCACATTGTGCAGGTTCTGGTTGTTGAGGCCCATGAAGGTGAGCTCGACGCCGGCGAACTCGCCTTCCTTGACATTGGCCTTGGTCGCCTCGAGGCAAAGCTCGCCGACCTTCTGGAAGTCGGCGTCGGTCGGCTGGCCTTTGCCAACCCCGGGGATCTGCAGGATTTTCGAGCGCAGTTCGCTTGCGGCGGAAGCCGGGCGCGTCAGGGCGCCAAGCCCGGCGCCGGATGCGGCCGCGATCGCGGCCATCGAGGCCGCGCCCTTCAATATGTCGCGCCTTGTAGCGCCGGCACGGACCAGTTTGTCGTAAAGACCTACTCGCATGGACTATTCCTCCCAGAACGTTAGTCGTGAATCGAAGTGCCAATCGTGCCGGGCGCTGGCCGTGTTCAGAAGCGAAACCAGGACCCCAACCTGCGTCGCCTCGCGTTCCGTTTTTTCGGATAGAGTACCGGCGTTCGGATTGGCGCTCGTCACTATTCTCACAACCAAACGCCGTGTCAACGAGGACGGGTTTTTATCTATAAGGGACCGACTTGCCCTGACCGGTCGCGTTGGTTAGCTTCTGCGCCTACGGCCAGTTGGAGCCGATGGGGGAACGATGGCTCAAGTCGCGATCAGCAATGTGGCCAAGGCGTTTGGAACCGTCAAGGTTCTGCACGAAGTCAGCGTCGACATTGCCGATGGCCAGTTCGTCGTGCTTGTCGGGCCGTCCGGTTGCGGCAAGTCCACGCTGCTCAGAATGGTGGCGGGGCTCGAGACCGTCTCCGGCGGCACGATCGCCATCGGCGATCGCGTCGTCAATCACCTGCCGCCCGCAAAGCGCGACATCGCCATGGTGTTCCAGAACTATGCGCTCTATCCGCACAAGACGGTCGAGCAGAACATGGCCTTCGCCCTCAAGCTGCGGAAAACCGACCCGGCCGTGGTGGCCGAGCGGGTCAAGCGCGCCGCCGACATCCTCGACCTCAGCCCCTATCTGAAGCGCTATCCGCGCCAGCTTTCCGGCGGCCAGCGTCAGCGCGTCGCCATGGGGCGTGCCATCGTGCGCAATCCACAGGTATTCCTGTTCGACGAGCCGCTTTCGAACCTCGACGCCAAGCTGCGCGTGCAGATGCGCACCGAGATCAAGGAACTGCACCAGCGGCTGAAGACCACCACCATCTATGTCACGCATGACCAGATCGAAGCCATGACGATGGCCGACAAGATCGTCGTCATGCGCGACGGCCGCATCGAACAGGTCGGCGCGCCGCTGGAGCTTTTCGACCGGCCGGCGAACCTTTTCGTTGCCGGTTTCATCGGCTCGCCCTCGATGAACCTGCTCAAGGGTACTGGGCGCAAGGACGGCGTCGACATTGCCGGAACGCTGTTCCCGGTCGCTCCGAACAACGCCGTCGAGGAGGGGCGCGCCGTCGTCTATGGCGTGCGCCCCGAGCATCTCGAGATCCATCCCGATGGCGTGCCGGCGAAGATTTCCGTGGTCGAGCCGACCGGCTCGGAAACCCTGGTCTTCCTGCGTTTTGGCGACGGTGAGATGGTGGCGCTGTTTCGCGAACGCCATGACTTCAAGCCCGGAGATACGCTGAAACTTCGGCCAAGGCTCGACCATATCCATCTGTTCGACGCCGAGACCGGGAAGCGTCTCTGATCTCAAACGCACTTCACGAGGACCATCATGCTCAAAGGGATCGATCCGTTGCTCAATGCCGACGTGCTCCAGGCATTGCGGGCAATGGGACATGGCGACGACCTGATCATCGCCGACACCAACTTCCCGTCCGATTCGGTCGCGCGCCAGACGGCGCTCGGTCGGGTGCTGCGCATCGATGCCTCGGCGGCGCAGGTGGTGAAGGCGGTGCTGTCGCTTTACCCGCTGGACACGTTCGTCGACGATTCGGCCGCCCGCATGGAGATCGTCGGCAAGCCGGACGAGATCCCAGCCGTGCAAAAGGAAGTGCAGAAGGAGATCGATGCCGCCGAGGGCAAGTCCTGGCCGATGGTGCCGGTCGAGCGTTACGCCTTCTACAAGCGCGCCAAGCAAGCTTATTGCGTCATCCAGACCGGCGAACGCCGATTCTATGGCTGCTTTGCCTTCCGCAAGGGCGTCGTGCCGCCGGATGCGGAGTAGCGGCATGGCCTCGGGCAAACCGATCGTCATCCTCGGTGTCTTCGTCGCCGATACGGCCTACAGGGCGCAGCGCCAGCCGCGCATGGGCGAAACGAACCTCGGCAACTCCTTCAAGCTGGGACCAGGCGGCAAGGGGTCGAACCAGGCGGTGGCGGCCGGCAGGTTGGGGGCCGACGTCACGTTCCTGACCCGGCTCGGGGTCGATGCCTTCGCCGACATGGCCAAGCGGACCTGGAAGGATGCCGGCGTGAAGAGCGCCGCCATCGATACGCCGGACAGCTATACCGGTGCCGCCTACATCTTCGTCGAGGAGGGAAGCGGCAACAACGCCATCATCGTCAGTCCCGGCGCCGCCATGCTGATCACGCCGGACGATATCGAAGCCAATGCCGAGCTGATCCGTGGTGCCGGTGTTTTCGTCACGCAGCTCGAACAGCCGATCGACGCCGCGCTGCGGGCGCTGGAGATCGCGCGCGGGGCAGGGGTGACGACCATTCTCAATCCGGCACCGGCGGCAAAGCTTCCCGACCGCGTCTACACGCTCTGCGACTATCTAACACCGAACGAGACCGAAACCGAGGAATTGACCGGGCTGAAAGTCTCCTCGGTCGATGAAGCGCGCGCCGCCGCCGGCAAGCTGCTGGAAAAGGGCGTTGGCACAGTCATCGTCACGCTCGGCGACAAGGGGGCGCTCCTGCACACGAAGGATCGCTCCGAGCATGTTTCCGCCATCAGCGCGGGGCCTGTGGTTGAGACGACGGGAGCTGGCGATGCGTTCAATGGCGGCCTTGCCGCGGCACTTTCGCGCGGCGTGGAGCCTCTGGAGGCGGTACGCTTCGCCTGCGCCGTTGCCGGCATTTCCGTGACCCGTCCAGGCACCGCACCGTCTATGCCGACAGTGCAGGAGGTCGAGGCGCTGCTGGCCAAGAGCTGAGGCAATTGCACGGGGCTCGCAGGCCACCCCCGGAGGCCGGACTGTTCGGCCTCCGATGTCTCGTGTTCGATGGGCGTTGAGAAGCTACTGCTTGATATAGCAACGCTTCCCGGCATCGGGAGCGGGATCGCCGAAAGATTCATTGTCGCATTCGACGCCATCCCGGAACACGTCCTGCGTGAACCGGCCGCGCGCGCCATACCTGACCACCTTGCGGCCATAGAAATCGCAGAATTCGCCTTCGTCGGCGCAGGCCACCCATCTCTCGCGGCGAGGCTCATCGTAACCGCCATCGGCTTCGCCACGACCGCGTAACACGATATAGCACGTCTTTTCGTGGCCGGGCGCAGGGTCGCCAAAAACGCGAGTTGAGCAGGGGACCGCGTCACGGTCGATAAAGCGCGATGTAGTGCGGCCCCCGTCACCAAAAACCACTTCAGCCGGAAATGGCAGTCGGCAAATGCCGCCCTCCCTTGCGCATCGCTGAAGCCGAGCAGCCGAAGCAGTGGCGGGAAAGATGGTGGAAGCAACCATTGTAAGGCCAGCAAGGCTTATGGCCGTGAACACCGTGCTCATCGAGGTGGTTGAGGCGATAGACACTGTAAGTCCTCCCGGGTCGTTCAGGCTGTATGGTTATGGTAGCCGGATTATCTCAGGCCAGGATATTTCAGAGGTGAATCAAGCGTTTTTTTAGGCGGAAGCGCAAGCCCCAAGCGGTTTGCCTGGCGCAAACGTCAGGCCAAGGGAGATATCTGTCAACGCAGGAGCCGAAACAAGCCGGCAGCCGACGTTCCGAGCTGACAGGAGACAAATCTCATCCGGCACCACGATCATGGCCGCAAGCCCATGCATGGCAGATCGAACCCAGATTTGAAAGGTTCTGGATCACATCCGCATACATGCATCTTTGACAGACAACGTCGACATTTCTACTAAGCCAAGGGTTTGTGTCCCTTGAGAGAAATGGCGCGAGTGACGGGGCTCGAACCCGCGACCTCCGGCGTGACAGGCCGGCACTCTAACCAACTGAGCTACACCCGCGCATTGACGAGCACGTGTCAGCCGTGTTCGTCGTTGGGGCGCTGGATAAGGGGTTCGCTACCGGGTGTCAAGCGCACCAAACCATCATAACGCCAAACAGGAGAAGGTTTTTTGACAGCCGGCATTTTGTTCGCAAATCCGGCCTGCGAACAGGGCGCCTCGCGCTCATTTGGCCTTGCGAAGCAAGTCCCGACCGCTTAAAGGTCCGGCCCGGAGCGGGCGATTAGCTCAGTTGGTAGAGCGCTTCGTTTACACCGAAGATGTCGGCGGTTCGAGCCCGTCATCGCCCACCATAGATTTCAAGCACTTAGCCGGAATGCAGTCCGTCACCGCCACGAAAACCGCCACGAAAACGTTTGTTGACGTGGCGGCTCCAAACCCAGGAAATGCGCGGTTTCCGTTCGTGACGGGCCTCATGGATTCTCCCTCAGGATGCCTTCTTCTTTGGCAGCCAGCCGGAAGCATCTGCGGACCTCCTGAGGGGTCGCTTGGTCAGCGAGCGCCGCCATGCAGGCTCTCACCGCGAGATCCCATTTCGGCCCCCGCTTGGTGAACGTCAGGAGGCGCTCGGAGGCACCTTCGATGTGATTGATGCCGGCGGTCATCCCGGGCTTGGTGTCTTTGATGTAAACCGGGGGTGAAAACCAGTGCAGCGCCATGGGGGGGAACATCCGGCATTTGGGATCAAGAAGAAAGGCTGCCGCTGTCGATTAGAATGCCGAGCGCTCGCAGGATCCTGATCCCCGTCCACAACCGCGGGCCGGCCGTCGAGCGGGCGATCAGCAGCCTTCCGACAGCCTCGGGCGGAGGCACGATGTCGGGGAACGCCTTCTCGGCGAAGAGGGCGAGTTCCTCAGCCCCTGTCACTCCGATCCCTCATCGGCCGGCGGCACTGGCACGCCGCCGTCGGCATGTTTGTCGCACCGAGTGATCAGCCAGCCACCATCCTGGACACGGAGAACGCCGGGTCTGCCGCAGACTTCGCAAGAGATAGCGGCGCTGGCTTCGGCGGCGCTGCAGGCGGCGTGAATCTGCGCCTCAGCGGAGGCCGTTACCCGTTTACTGAGACGGTAGTAAACACGCAGGCCGCCGAGCTTCTCCTTGACCTGCAGCAACATGAAATCGCCCTCTCGCCCTGCCGGGATCGCCTGCCTGACGGTGCCGAAGATGGCCTCCAGGATAGGGAACCAGCCGACGTCGCACTCGAATGGCTTGGTGACCAGATCGGGAAATTCCGCTCGGATCGCTTCGTGTTTCCGCTGGTGTTCCGTCTCCGCCGCCATCTTCAAATCTCCATCCCCCGGTGCGGTTGTAAAGTTTTCGCAAAAAGTTTACAGCGCACTCAAATCTCGACGATTAGGCCCGGGTCGAACGCCGAATTTTCGTTGTAGTAGCCCTTCGGATTGCAGACGATCCGCGTCTCTCCAACCGTGTAATCGAAGCAGTCATGGACATGGCCGTGGACCCATAGCCGCGGCCGGCCTGCTTCAATGACCTCCGAGAGGTCCGATGCGAACGCCGCGTTCAGGCCCGACCGCAAGAAGCGCGGATGGATCGACCCCGGGTGCGGCGCGTGATGGGTGACGACCACGGTCGGGTCGTCGAGCAGCGCCAGCGACCGCTCCAGATATCCGCGGCTCCGCTCGTGCAGCCGGAGCGCGTCCCGCGGCGTGAACTTCTCGTATTCGGGCAACCTTCGCCAAGCGATGGCCCCCCTGTAATCGTTGATCTGGCCTTCGGCGACCGCCATGGCCCAGTCCCGGTTCGGCCCGTCAGCCAAGAAATCGGTCCACAGCGTGCAGCCGATGAACCGGACCCCGCCGATGACGACGGCCTCGTTCTCGAGGAAATGCACGTCGGGATATTCCTCTGCCGCGACCCGGCCCCACTCAGTTCCTTCGAGGACGGTGTGCCCGTAATATTCGTGATTCCCCGCGACGCAGACGACGGGCATGGACGGGGCGATCGTGCGGCCTAGCCAGTGGATGCTGTTCGCCAAGCCCGTCGTCACATCCCCGGCGACGACGGCGACGTCGGCATCGGGGATGTCGAGATGCTTGTCCTCGAATTCGAGGTGCAGGTCGCTGATGATCCAGAGGTTCATAGCGACTGAATCCCCCTCGCGTTGTCGTCGAGCAGTTCCTGGTCCGTGATCATCCGCGACGTCAGCTGCTTGAACGTTCGCGGGCTGTAGCCCGTGTCCGGGCAGTCCACGCCGACGTCGCGGGAGCGGCCGAGGCCGGGTAGCCCGCCGTGGCAGTGGCCGTAAAGATGGTAAGCGCCCTTGCGAATGCCGGGCCACGTCCGCATGGCGTAGTGGCACAGCACGAGACGCTGGCCCTCGTCCGTCGTCTCAACCAGCGCGGCCGGCGGCTCGTCCCAAGCGAGACCAGCGATGACCGGATGAACCTTGTTGGCTTTGCCGTAGTCATGGTTGCCGAGGACAAGGCGCTTGCGACCCATGAGGCGCGCGAAGATGCTCCGCACGCGGTCTCCGTCATGTAGGCCGAAGCTGAAGTCGCCGAGGTGGTAGACGAGATCGTCCGGACGGACGACGGCGTTCCAGTTGCGGATCAGTGTCTCGTCCATCTCGCGGGCGTCGGCGAAAGGCCGGGCGCAGGCCGTCTCGGACAGCATCAGCTGATGGCCGAAATGGGTGTCGGCGGTGTAGTATTTGGTTGTGTAAGCCATGATGGATTCCTCTCGAAACGATAGCGGCGACGAACGCCCCCGGTGGGGGCGCGGCGGTCAGCGGGCTATTCGTGTCGAGGGCCTCATGGTCTGAACTCCTGTCTGCCAATTACCGTAGAGGCAGAGATCTAAGATTTTGCGATCGATACCGGGCTCGGGGCAGCGACGTCAAGCATCGTCACCCTCGAACTCCGGGCGGTCTCGGTCCTGCCAGTGCCGGACGGCAGCCTTCAGGATATGGTCCTCGACCTCCTCCTTGTAGGATTCGTATTGCGGCAACGGCACTCCGGCATGCGCAAGGACTCCTTCGCAGGTTTCCCGAAGCCGTTCTGGCCGGCCGCTTGCCAAGGCGACCGCCGGGGACTTCCACCAGCCTGGCAGCTTCGGGTTCGCCGCGAAGGCCCGCAGCACTTCCGTCAGCAGGCCACCGACAGCTTCGTCAGCGCGGGCGACCTGAGGCCAGCGGTCGGCAAGCTGGCCGACGAGGTGCTTCTCGACGAAGGCCACCATCAGATGCCCTGGAATGTTTGACCACTGGATGCGGTCGTTGAGTTCCAGCCTGAACGCCTCAGCCTCGGCTCGGGCCTCCGCGCCGAGCATGAAGCGCAGCGCAGGCTGGACGGCGGCGGGCATGGACGGAAGCAGCGGACCGTCGGACGGGCGGATGCGGTTGCGTTCCCATTTTGCCATCAGAGGTACTCCTCGATGCCGTCGAAGTGGCGGCCGAAAGATTTCAGGATGCCTTCGAGATCAGCCTCGGATACCGGGAACTTTCCCAGCTCCCAGGTGTCGCACCGTCCGGCTTCCATGAACCGCAGGGTCAGCATGACCGAACGGCTCCCGGTGAACCTGAGCTTCTGGATATGGGAACCGACGAGCGCGTCGACGTTGATCGCCGTGAGTGCGGGATCGACCGTGAAAACGATCTCCCTGCAGTCGGCGAAGGTGGTGATCGATGTCGCCGCGGCTGACCGTGCCACATCCTCGCTTTGGTCGTTGATGAACGCAGGAGCCTGGCGCTTGCGTTTGCCGAACCCGATGCGCTGCTGCCGGGCCTCGTCGGCCTCGCGCTCGATAGCCGTGTAGCCCGGCTGCCCCTGTTTGGCGGCGAGGTCTGGAACGTCGGCTTCCTCGGATACAAACCCCCATGCCGCATAGTCAGCGTCCCTTGAGCGGATCGCGTCGAGCAGCCTGGACCCCCGGAACTTCCGCGTGTGGTAGCCGTCGGACAGGGCGACCCCTGAGATGGCTTCGTTCAAGGCGATCAGCCAGAAATCCGCGATGCCGCGGTTCGTCATCACGAGGCGACGACCGAACTTCGTCGCGGCCCGGCGCCAAGTCCGGGACTCGACCCGGTAGCCGATGATGTCCTTGTTGCCGACGCGGACCGTGCTGTCGGAAGGCTTGAAGAACATCGGCACGCTGTGACGGGGCGGCGGGGCGAGATGCAGCACGAACTCAACCCGGGCCAGCGGATTGCCGCGCCCGCCCGGCTCGTGAGGGACGTATTCAAGCCGGAAGGCGCGGACATCGGCGAAGTCGGATTCGACCTTGTCCAGGAACCGGGCCCTCAGCTTGCCGACGTGGACCTTGCCGTTGGCTTCCTTGGGGAAACCAATCCATTCGGCAACCTCGTCGGGCGTGCCGGAGACGGTGATGGTGTTGTCGTCGCCGGGAACCCACTTCTGCTTCGCGGCCCGGAGCGCCAGCTGCTTGTAGAGGCGGGACGAGAACTTCGACCGCATCTTTGGCAACGCGGCCAGTTCGATATAGGCGTATTCCCGTTGGTTGCGCATCAGCACGCGCAGCGGCTCGGGAAGCCTGTAACGGATGATGTCGGAACCGGGAGCGACCTCGATCCAGCCTTCCAAAAGCTGGACGTCCTCGAACCGCCGCTCCGATGACCGGCCGTAGGATACCGTCGTCCGCTTGAGCCGCGCCAGCGACAGCCTGATGTCGGAACGTTCGACCCGGCTGCCGAGACACCGCACGGCCTCCGACATGTCAAACGAATGTGGCTCTGCGGACATCAGGCTGTCCTCGTCGTATGCCCGGGAGATCAGCATCTGATGCAGGCTCTCGTCATCGGCCGTCAGGTCGTCGAGGCCGATGACGACTACGCCTTCAAGCATCTCGGACGGCCTCGGAGATTCCGGGGCGATGACCTGCAGCTGCTTTTTCGAGGAGAAGGCCTTGTTTAGGTCTCCGCGTGTTTCCGGCTGGAAGAGCCCATCCATGGTCTTTTGGCTGACCCGGTACCCGACCGGAATTTTCGGTTGATGAAGCATTCGTTCCCCCTGTGCTCCATCAGATGTTTTGTCGGGGCCAAGCCCGCGTCAAGGGTTTCGTCCTATTTATTTCGGCTTATTTTGACAGATGAGACGAAATGATTTCGTCAACCATGCTGTTTTCGATGGGACGAAATAGCTAAAACCCTTGTGGAGCAAGGTTTCGTCTCATATGCGTACAGCATTGGATGCGACGGATTCATGGATTTTTCGTCCCATCGTTCGCCAAGGGGTGGGCGAAATCGCGGAAACCGGGACGAAGAGAATCCAATTGTTGACATGACTTGCGGAAACCGGGACGAAATGATTGTTGACGAAGGCTGACAAAGCCTGGGGAAATCGGAGTTTTCGGGATGCCGGATTCCGACGATACTAGCAGAGGGTTTGCGGGGGTGTCATTTTTGTCCTCCGGAGCATTAGGATTCGAACAGTCCGCTCTGAAGGCTCCAGGGCCTGAACGTAGCGGCTCCCCGCGAGGCATTGAGTCAACGTGCGCCTCCGGCCTGAAAGTAAGAAGAGCCGTGCCGCTTCGCGGATTTGGGGGGTTAGGCCGAGCAGGAGGGAAGGGCAGTGCCAGTCCTGCCACCGCCGCCAAGGATTCGAATCTGGATATGGCCGGGTTCCCGAAACCCATGGCCGTAGGCTCCAGGGCTCCCATCAGAGGTCGGCCGGCTCTGCACTAAGGTCTCCGACAACCCATGCCGAATGGCAGTTTGCGAAGCCTTGCCGGGCGTTTCCGCACTTTCATGATTTACGCGTAAATCACTGTTGTTTCGTGCAGCCGTCCGGATCAGCATGGATCATGGACAGGGGAACGAACATGCAGGACGTCGACGCGCTCTACGGACTTCTCACAAAACGGCCTCGCCGCAGGACGATACGGGAGGCTGCTCCTGATGACCGCCGCGCTTACCTGGCCGAAGCTGCGCGGAAGCACCGCAAACGGCAGCGGGAGGCCAAGAAACGGGGGTCGCCGGAGCCGACTGCTCCCATGGTCCGTGCCGCGCTTGCCGATGCGGCGCTGATGCTGCTGGCGACGGACGGGCCGGGGTCGGAGGAAATCCGGAACTGGCTCGGGAAAGCCTTCGCCGGCCGCGTCGGAGTTCCCGGCACGGTGACGGCAAAGGCAAGGTCGGGACGACTGAAGCCGAAGCTTCTCAAATTGAGTTGAGTTTGTCGCTTGCGTGGCCGCAGGCGAGATTGCGTCTCGTAGAGCGCGGCTCGTAGAGACGGGAAGGACGTGGGGAATGCCGAGGGCGGAGAATCTGACACCAGCGGGCCTGGCGAAAGCGAAGCGCATGGCAAAATACCGTGCGTGGCTCAAGAAACACGGCCGTCCGGAGGCTTCAAAGGTCGACATCGCCTTGGCCGCGTCGGCAGCGGCCTACGCCGATACCGTCAACCTAAGTCCTGCCGGGTCCGGCGATTTCCGCACGGCGCTGACGGCGATCATCCGAGGAACGGTCGACATCCTGGTCAAACGCGGATGCACCCGCGAGGAAGCCGTCCACACGGTCCGCTGGCGGGTGTCCAGAGAGAGCCGGAAGGACCTCGGGGAACTCGTCTCCGCCTCCCGTATGCCGAAGCGGCTGGGTGTTTCTCCATGACGCTCGTTGCCGCCTTCCCCCCGTTACTCCGCGATCTGGAATCAAAAAACGCGAAATGCTCGTAGATACAGGGGGACGATGGAAAAAAAATTCAGTCCGGGACGACCCGAGCGCTTTCGTCGAGGAATTCAATTCCACGCCGGAAGCCGCGTTAGGCAATCCGGAAAACCCTGCGCCCCGAACCCGTCACGCTCTCCGACCTTGTGAAACACCTGTGCATCAGCGATCGGAAGCTGGACTGCTGTTTTCCGACGGGACGTTCAGGTGCAGCCGGGATAAGATCGACATCGACGTTCCCCCGATGCCGAACCTGAATCCCTGCGCGAGGTGTCCGCCGATTAAGCTCGCCGTCGTCTCAGCCCTGGCGGTAGGTCGAATGCCCGGTCTCGCCGCGAGGGTGCTCCTTGGCCCATGCGACGACCTCCTCGGTCGGGACGACTAGCCGCTTCTGGCCCGTCGGCTCGTAGCAGTTCTTTCCGGACTTCGCGTAGAAGTCGCCGAATCCTTCAACGTTGATGCGGCCGCTTTTCCTGCGGAGATCGAATGTCGTCAGCGCGTATGTCAGAATGCCGCCATGCGTCGTCCGGACGGCCGCTGCAGATCCCTCCGGCTCGTTCCGGTAGTAGGTCTCGATGTCCTTCTCCGTCTGGTCTACGCAGGGCGACAGCGGCATATTCCGGCGGTGTTCGTCGAGCGCCTTCTTCACTTCGTCAGGGATACGCCTGAGGCGCGGCAACGGCAGTTTCATCTCGTCATCCGTCATGTGATTCCCGATTCCCGCGACCGTACACGAAGCGGGGCTCCGTCGCGCTCCCTGTTGCCGTAAAGCCTTCGGCAGCGCGGCCCTTTTCGCTTTCGGCCGGCGGCCCCACGATCTGTGAGGGAACGGTCGAATGGCACTGGGGGGAACACATGGACAAATCCGTAGACGAAGAGCCGCACGTCGTCCTGATCCACTGGGGCTTGATGCAGCAGAACATGATCGGCTTCCGCCTCGTCGGCGTTCACGCCGCCACGGGCATTCCGCGCGTCACCAGTCCGATCGTCGAGTTCGAGACGCTGACGATGACGGCCAAAACCGAATCCGGCCGCATCTACAGGCTGCACGGCCCCGCCGACCAGGACACCACCGTCAAGGCTATCCACGCGCACATCCGGCGATGGGGCCTGACAGTCCGCGATGTCGCGCTTGCCGACGTTTCCGACCTCGCGCTGGCGCTGCCGCAGAATCCGCAGGGGAGATGGCACTGATGTCCGGCAACATTTTCCGCGATCTCGGCTTGCCGAACGCCGACGTCCTGCTGGCGAAATCGGAACTCGGGCTGGGTATCCGCGATCTGATCAGCGAGAAAGGCCTCAGCGTCGAGGATGCTGCCGTCATAGCCGGGATGGAGCCGGCCGCGCTGCTCGGGGCCTTGGAGCGGCCGCACAGGTCGGGGTTGAGCATCGAGAGGTTCGACAAGATTTATGAGGCGCTGATTGAGGTGCCGGAGAGGAAGCCATGATCGGCCTGCTTTCAGAACTCCGCGCAACCACCGTGCTGTCGATCCTCGACACGATCCGGCAGCGCGGCCTGTCCGTCGAGTCCGCCGCCGAGATCGCCGACGTCGATGTCGGCGTGATGCGCGCGCTGGTCGAGAGACGGGATTTCAGGATGCTGGATGTCCATGCCCTGGGGCGGATCATGGAGGCGCTTGAGGCGGCGCCGGAAAGCGGGAGGAAGCTATGATGGAATACACGGACAGAACGCAACGGACGCGGAACTGCAGCTTGAATGGAAGCGCCTGCAGAGGCATCATTGCCGACGAGGCGAAGGATCGCCGGAAGCGCCGGATCGATGACGAGTGGCCTGTCTATCACAGGCTTCCGTGGTCCATCGGTTTCCTCGAGAAGGACGGCCAAGGCGGCTTCGACGTCGACCCCAACCGTCGGGAAAACCTGTGGGGCGAGTGGGTCGATCTCGCCGGCCAGATCATTGAGGCCGACAAGGCTGCGCGGGAGAAGCTGTGATGGTCATGCCAGCAAAACTACCGCCGTTCGCTAGCCAATACTGAAGAGGTCCTCGTCCTTGCTGGATAGCCGCTGGAAGGCGATGGATTTCAGTACCAAGGGTGCGCCATGGTCATAGATCATCGCAAATACGCGGTGGTCTCCCGGGATAAAAGACGCGCTCCGACTCTTCTTGGAACAGGAGCGAGCTCATGTTCATTTTAAGACGAGGCCTTCTAGGAAGTCCCGCCAATTCGTCAGCGAGCGCCTTCATCCTCTCCAGCGGCAGGGAAACGCTGGCGTGAAGAATGTCCTCGTCGGGCGAGTCGTCGTCGGGGTCTCTTCGTGAGAGCTCCCGCCAGGATTCACCTAGGATTGAGAGCGACCCAATCCGGTCGTCGTTGCTGCTATGAAGCGATACCTGTATTCGGTTGAACGATTTCGCGTAATCCTTATCGAAGCTCCTGCCTTGATAGTTTGGGTCGTTTTCTACTGCGAAGGAGACGATGGTGCTTCCGGCGAACCCATCCATGCTCGCCCACCCGGTCAGCGTCATGCCCTCGGGAGCCGGCTCCGCATGTATGGCTTTGAGATGACGATCACCGAAAGTTTTCTTCTCTTCCTTGTCTAGTGAATCCCATCCGCTTTCGGTCATCTTTGCCGACAGCGTTTTGAACGCTTCATCGTCGTCAATGTATTTGTCGGTGCTACTGAAGGCGGACCACCTTTCGAACCGATAGTCATCCATCTTCAGGTACAGAGATTGCCATGCGCGACAGTATCTTTCAGGTTTCGACGGACCTCCGCGCTGAATCTCGTCTGGATGCAGCCACCTTGCTCGTTCTTCCGGCATCTACTCCCCCAAGTCTGAGTTCCCATCGCGGCCAAATCCATAGCGTCCATGCCAGGATTCGGAAATCATCTGTCTGACGCACTGAGCGGGCCGCCGGCGGAAGGCTAGCGCGGCGGTATAGTGTCGTCAGTGAGCCAGGTCTGTTTGGGGATCGCTTCCAAGCCCGGGTAATCGAGCACCACCAGGCGGCCGATGGTCCTGCGGATGGACACGAACACACGTTCCTGCATGCCCATCGAGGTTAGGCCCGGTTCCTTGCACAGCGCGCCTTCAACATAGACGCGGGTTCCTGGCAACACCTCGTTCTCGACGAGATCATACAGCCGATCGTCATCCACGCTGACAGCGTGACGGGTAACGTCGGCGGAAACGAAGGCGGGTACCCACGTCGCCATTTCAAAACTCACGTTGATGAAGCCACTGCGCTTGACGGTGGCGGGCTTGGTGACGATGCCAATTAGCGTCATCTTGTTCACTGACCCGGCCATGGCCGCCTCTGCGGCTCGCTCGAAGTCGAGTTTCTTCCGCTGCTCCGGCGACAGGCGGCGGCTATTCGTTGACCTTCCGCTGGGAGGCGGCCAGTCGTCCCCGCGGGAATACGCCTCGACGATCTCGACTGCGTCTGCGCCTGCCCCGAAAGTTCTCTCGAAGTCACCCATGCCATCCTCCCCGCGTTGCTCTCTTGTAGGGGCATGCACCCGATGCCTCAAGTCTAGATTCATGACGCGAGCGTCCAGAAGTCTTTCGCCGAAACAATTGTTTCTCGCTTCGCAGCGCCAAAACGAGGTAAGCCTCGTGAAGGTTTAGGAGGGGCTTGATGGCTGTTTGCCCTGAACGGCCGAAGTCTGTACAGCGAACCGAAGCAGGGACCACCGCCGTGATCATAAGAATGCTAGCTGTCGCGGCCATGGTAGCCATATCAACCCCGTCGCTGGCGCAGCAGCGGCTCGAGTGCACGTTGTTCGGGGAGGACTATCCGGTAGATCGGTATCCGGACGGCCAGCACAAGACATGGTGGATCGACGGCGACAGGCTGAACCAGGGCGCGAAAGGCTCAGTTCGGATGACGGTCCCCGGCTTGGCGTTCAAGAAAATCCTGAAGAGAGATGCTGACATGATCGTAGCCGAGTGGGGCCACGAGATATCGAAGGGGGCGAGCTATCGCTTCGTCGTCGATCTCCGGTCGGGCGAGACGAAGGAAACGACCTTCGCCGACCACCAGATCATCGAAAACGTTGGCATCTGCAAGCTTGAAGGCGAAGTCTAGGTCGCCTTCTCGACTTTGGCTGCCTTCTTTTTCTTCAGCGAGTTCGCGACCATCTTCTTTATGCTCGTGTCGGCGTTTTTCCGGCGCACGTCCTCCACCGTGTATGCCGCGTCGAGAACCCCGCGAGGATCCCAGCGGCTGTAGTCCTTCGGCTCCAGTCCGTAGCGGCGGCGGAGATCGGCGGCCAGGTCGAGAGCATAGAGGCCGACATGACCGTACTGGAACCTGCGCTCGTCCCACACCTCGTCCCAATTCGGTGGCCCCGAATGCTCGGCGTACGCGACGATGGTGCTGTCGGCTGCGGCGATCTCGTTCGGCAGCGTCAGGATGCGATACATGAGGGCGGCATCGACCGTCCTCCAGTCGAGGTCGTCCGGGAAAGAGATCGACGGAGCGTCCACCTGCGGGGTCAGTTCGTCGTCGACGTATAGGCCCTGATCGTTGACCACATCTACGCACTGCAGCACGAACGGGTCCAGCATGCAGACGACCCGTGTGGCGACGTAGGTGCCGTGTCTGTCGCGCTCTTCCTGCGTGTCCTTCGCGACCGTCATCCGGTGCCCGACGTAGGTCACAAGCACGGTGCCGATCGTCGTCGCGACGGCCGTCAACAGGACCAGTTGCCAGTCTGTCATGGCTCATCCCTTGTCTTTGTGCCCAGCCTCAACCTGAGCACGGCGTAAGCGAGCATCCCTGCGACAATGCCGAGGGCGGCGAACTCAACGCCAGTTTCCAGCGACCACATGACAGCGCGGAATGGTATCCTCCAGGACGTCGCGGCTGCTGCTGGCGACGAGAAGGCCGCAACCAGCCAAGTTCCTGCCGCAGCCACGAAGAGCGCGATTCCCGCTGCAAGGACGAAGCCCGAGGCTCCGCGCACGAACCCTGGCCGCATCCGCTGCGCGAGATGGCCGGACGCGACGACGCTCACGAGTCCGACCGCGACGTTGAACGCGAAGAAGTTAGACGTCATCGTGGCTTCGAAGGCTTCCATGCGGATCCCCTCCCGATTATTTTGCCGGCGGGACCCTTGTAGCAGGCGCGTCCTTCTCAGACCATGGAGCAGGCAATGCGAAAGGGAGCGCGAAGAGTGGGTGTCAGCCGCAACGTCGTCCGCGGAATCGGACTCCCGAACGTGGATGTCCTTATCGTCAAAGCCGATGCCGTCGCCAACATCGCTACCAGCCCTTGTAAACGCGCGCGGTCTGTCCATCGCCGAGGCTGCCGAACTGGCGGGCATCGAGGCGGAGACGCTGCTTGGGATCGTCGCGCATGGGCGCGTGGACGGGATCTCGTTGGAGCGGCTGGACAGGGTTGTGGAGGCGCTGGAAGCGGCGCCGGGGGACGGGAGGAAGCCGTGATGGTGTACCGCAGGGATTTCCGGCTTCCATCAGGAGAGGTCATGACTCAGTTATCCACCGGCGTTGGGATGATCCACCCTGGCGGACGGTGTCGAACCACTACTCAGTTGGTCCCACGCTGGCGCTAGCAAACCGCAGATCGGTGAAGTTCACGTATCCCCAAACGTCGACATATAGCGCCAAACCTTTCTTGCTACGGCAGCACAATCCGACTGTCGAACGTCGAAAAGCAATTGCCACCCTCTTGGGGAAAGCGTGCGGTGCTCGAAATCTTGATGGGCGTCCCGGGTTTCATTCGGAAATGCGTCTGCGCATCGTCCGTGTCTCCATCGCCAGAGCGAGGAAGATAAAGCGCCTTGGTGCCATCGTCCGGCCCTACGGTCGCGAACCACGGAGTTTGGAGATTGAACTTGGCAGTCGCACCATCGACCCCGGTAAACGTTATCTGAGCGGTCGGTTCGTGTTCGAACTGATAGCTTGTGGTCAACAAGAAGCTGCTCACCTCGATCACTTTGCCTTCGATTCGATAATCGACGTGTACCCCGATGCGGCCAGAGGCGTTTAAGCCCATCCCTTCGCAGGGCACGAAGTTTGTGTCGACCCAGCTTTCCTGCTTCTCGGAGGCTTCTGAGCGAGGTGGCGAGCCCATGATTGCCAACGCAAACACAATTGCTCTCAACCATTCGATCCACCGAGATCGACTCCCAGGGCGAGACCTTTGACGCATGCGTTACCTCCTTCCATCCCGCAAGGGATTGAGGATCCAAGTTTTCGTAGTGGTCAATCATCAGCAAGTAATGATGAAAACACACATTGTACGCACCATAGCTCAATGCCTGACTTTTCCTATTGATATTTTAGCAGATTGGGATCAACAATGAAAAGGCGCTGGGGGGGCGGGTTGATGCGATTGTCAAGGTGTGTGATTGCGCTTTTGTTCATCGCAACATTGCCGCCAATAGCGAGCGCCGAAGACAAAACCTACGAACACTGGGCCGACAAGGTCACGCTCGGAAGCGACAGCTGCAGTAACTCGGGGACAGCCGGCATCGTCGTGGATGGCCCGGTCACAGTGACGTTGAACGGTGGACAATACAAGGTTAGCTGTAATGAGGTAATCTTCAAAATCGGCAGCCGGCTAGTGTTCGACGGACCGGTCGATTTTCAGATCGGAGAGCTGTCGGGCCCCTTGGCGATTTTCGCGGCACCTTCCGCACCGCAGCACGATTCGGATCCTATGCCTGAACCGCCGACTCGCGGCGCGAAGAAACGATCCGCTAATGGCAGGGATGCGCCTCGCGCACCCCTCTTTCCTTTTCAACGGTTCCCAGTGGCTTCCCGAATTGGTTCCACTGGCAAACCTGGAACGGCCGGACTCGAAGGCACCCCAGGCAGGAAAGGCGCCATCGGCTCCAAGGGCTCCAAGGGGCCAACCGTGATGCTGCATCTCAACAAGATCAATGCTGGCAGCTCCGTCTACGTCGAAGCCACCGGACAGCAAGGAGAGTTGGGCCATCCCGGTCAACTCGGCGGGCGCGCTGGCGTAGGGGGCGATGGTGGCCGTGGTGGGAAGGGGGCCGACGGAACCTACCGATTTGTGCCCGGTAGTGGCGGAGATGGCGGTCGAGGCGGCAACGGCGGCGTTGGCGGGTTAGGCGGCCATGGTGGTTCGGGGGGGGCAGGAGGCCCGGGCGGAGATATTCTTGTTTCCTTTACTGACCAAAGTTTTGTGTCGACCTCACAAGTGCCGATCAAACTTGTGAGTGAGGGCGGGTTGGGTGGGCTGGGTGGCGACGGTGGTCTAGGGGGCAACGGAGCGATGGGAGGCACTGGCGGTCACCCAGGTATCGGCGGCTCGGCCGAAAGAGCGGCAAGGGGCGTCATCAATGGCAAGCCAGGTGCCGCCGGTGCCGATGGACGTCACGGAACCACTGGGAGGAGGGGTGCGAGCGGTCGAGTCGGGGCCAAAGGAGATATAGGCCTTGTCCTCCAAGGAGAGGGGAATCTCGACATTCAAAGCATGCTTGACGGATTGCGCCTGACAAAAGAAGGTCTAAAAAATTAAGTAACGCGTAAGCACAGAAAGAAAAATCGGGAGGAATACGACGATGCGCAGTTATCTCTCTCATTTGTCGGTGGTACTCGGATCAACAGTCGCCGTCATGTTAACACTGGCAGACCGACCGGCTGCTTCGGCTGATCTTACGTGGTCTGGCAATGTTGAAGTAGATTATATTAATTGTGAGAAAAAGAATATTGGAAAGATTATTATTAGCGGTGAAGTTACCTTGGTTCACCCGCGGGACAAAGATCCATTTGGGGATGTTAAAAAGATATCGATCTTCTGTCCACTCCTCCAATTCGAGAAGGATAGCTCGCTGAGTTCCATAAGCATTCTGGATATTCGAATTAGCGATACGACTTCCGGCCCCGTCGTTATCACCAACACACGTGGCGCCACCCGGGGAAAAGACGGTGGCAATCCACCTTATACCGGAAACAATCCAGCTGAAGATATCTGGGTAAAGCGTGTAGGTGCTGATGGCGGCAAAGGCGGCTCCGGAGGCGACGGTCGAGACGGTAGCGGATGCGCCCTAATTAATGATCACGATTCGGACCCCGGCGGGCCAGGAGGGACTGGGCAGGGGGGGCAGCAGGGAGGTGACTTGAAGGTGGCGGGCGGGGAGCCGGGACAGAACGGGGTTTCTGCCGCCGACGTGATCCTGATCTCAACGAAATTTGCCAAAGGCACGACCATTGATATTACCGCAAATGGCGGCGATGGCGGCAATGGTGGGATGGGTGGCCGTGGGGCCGATGGCGGCCGTGGTGGCCAAGGTGGCTACGGCGGTCATGGTGGTGACGCCAGTAGTTGTCACACAGCTTCTCGAGGAGGCGACGGGGGCACTGGCGGAAAAGGCGGTGACGGTGGAAACGGCGGTGCTGGCGGCGACGGTGGCAATGGTGGCAATGGCGCAACGGTGACTGTCCTCAAGGAAGACGGCGGACCCGTCCCGCCGCTCGTTGCAACCTTCAATGGCGGCCGAGGAGGAAGGGGCGGACTGGGAGGGGAGCCAGGGGCAGGCGGACCGGGTGGCGAAGGCGGTATATTCGGGTGGGGCGGGGGCAGTCACAAGGGGCTGATCCCTGGCATCGAAGATCACGGCCAAGCCGGTACAGGCAACAATGGCGCGAACGGCGATCCTGGCAAACCCGGCCAGGCGGGGCCGCTTGGTCACAATGGCGACGACGGCTCGCTGGGCCATCTGGGAAAAGGCCTGAGCGGCAGCGTCACCAAAGACCAGCTAAAAGATCTTCTTCCGGCAATGAATTAGGAGTGACAGATGAAGAAAATTAGATTCGTCCTTCTTGTTCTGTCCATCACGCTGGGTGGCTTTTGTTCTACACAAGCCGCCAATCTTGCTGACATTCTGGATGGCATGCGCAAATCGCCATACGGGATCACGAGTGATCTGGCCATTGGTGACAGTGTTGACGCCATTGACCCGTCCAAACCCAAGGAGAGGTGTCTGGATAACCCGGACGGAAACGTCAAACAAGATACGCAGGGCGCCGTCCACTCCACATTATCGTTTAAATTCATAAAGGATATAAATGAGTTCCAGAATGAACTGAAAGTTGACTATAGTGCTGAAGCTTCGTCGTCCGCCAATCTAGGGAAAATTCTTGGCGGTAACTCAACAATAAAGAATTTCGGACATTTCGAGAACTTCCTAAAGAACGATTCTGAGACGGCTTTGATCATTATCGAGGCTGAGGCAGATCATGGACGTGATCTGATGCAGGATTTTACCATTCGGGATGAGTTTAAGAAGTATCTGAACGCGAAGGACTACAAGGAGTTCAGGAAGCATTGTGGAACGCATTTTGTGCGTGGCTGGACGAGAAAATCCAGTATCAGTGTAGTCTATGAGTTGTCCAATATAGACAGAGAAGCCAAAGTTGTGCTGAATAACACCTTCAGTTACAGTGGAGGCGCTAATTTCGACGTCAAGGTACTGTCGGGCGACGCGAAAGCAAGTGCATCTACAACTTTGGCCGATACCTTGGCATTGGCGCAACGCTTGGGAAAGGTAACGGCCACTGTCGACTCGGCTGGAGGTGGCGGCATAGCAACCAACTTGAAGGCGATCGTAAGCGCCGGCGATCCTACTAAGAAAGAGTTCATCGACACGCTGTTGACCAAAATGGCCGAAGCGTCGACCGACTTTACGTATGCCAACTCAGCCCCCGACACGTTTCTTTTCACCCCTTGGCCGCAGCTGGATTTCACAGTGCTTGATTTCAACGCGAACAACTATGAGAAGCTCGGCAAGATTTACAAGTACTTGCTCAGGGTTGATCAGCGGTTAGCGACTTACGAGGACTACAAGGCCAAGGACGTTCACCTTTGGGAGCAATATTTTCGGGTCAATCAGGAGGAGCTGTCCGCTCTGAGGAATCAGCTTGTTGTGGCATACTCGGACTGTCGCAATTCTGGAAGTTGTGATTTTGACGTTAAAAACGATGTGGATGGCCTAATTCTCGATGATGTTCTGGTCGGTGGTAAATTAGACACAAAATGCCTCTATGCGAATACGTATGCAGACCAGGTAAGTGGAAAGATCGTCGAATCTGGAAAGTTCATATCGTCAATCGTTGTTGTATGGGATAGTAAGATAAATTTCCTGCACAATGTGGACGTCGGATCCATGGCAATCAATGCCGTCACGCCGGAGTTCGATCTTGTCGATCTCAAGTTCGAACCCGAAAAGAGGCAGAGCTTGCGACCCGACCCCGACGGCAACAGTGGCCTGTTGTATTTGGACGTATACCGGCAGACCGTTGATCCCCGGGATGTGACCCAGGAAGGCAAACTGGCCGCAGACAAAGTGAGGGACATGCGAGATCGAATAGCGCAGACAGTGTTCGTTTCCCATTTGCGAACGCTGAACGGCATGTCCATCGAGGAGGTGTTGGGCCGGCCTGAGATGACGGACTGTCCTGCCTTTATCCCGGACCGGCATTGATCGCCGCCGTTTGGGATCTAGCATCGTGGCCGTCACCGCGCCCCGCTCTTTTGAATTGTGGCGTAGCCTGATTTGGGTTCATTCAATGTGGACGAAGGCTATCGACGAATGAACGATCTCTTTGGACTCTTAGCTGCGTCTTGTACGGTGGTTCTACTGGCTGTCTGCCCCGCTCTGTCCGCTGATGTGGTTTGGGAAGGTACCGTGAAAATCAGCCACTTTGAGTGCGGAGAGGAAGGAAACGATAAGATTGTCATACGGAACATGGTTACATTGGTTCACCCCGAGGACAAAGCTGTTGTCGATGAAGCAAAGAGAATATCAATCGTCTGTCCCTTTCTGCAATTCGACAACGGCAGCTCGCTGAACACCCTCAGCGCGCTAGATATTCGAATCGGCGATACGACATCCGGCCCCGTCGTTATCATCAACACACGTGGCGTACGGGGAAAGGATGGGGCCAATCCGCCCCATAAGGGAAACGATCCGGCTGAGGATATCTGGGCGAGGAAAGTAGGCGCTGAGGGTGAGGGTGGTGACGATGGACAGAACGGCCGAGACGGCAGTGGGTGTGACTTGGTTGGGGGGTACGATTCAGAGCCCGGCGGCAATGGTAGTGTCGGACTAGTAGGTCAAGACGGGGGTGAGTTGGGAGTGGCGCGCGGGGAGTCTGGTCAGGACGGTTCCTCTGCGGCTGATGTGATCCTGATATCGAGGAAATTTGGCGAAGAGACTACCATCGACATTACGGCAAACGGTGGCGATGGGGGCAATGGTGGAACAGGCGGGCGTGGAGCCGACGGCGGACGTGGTGGCCGGGGTGGAAACGGCGGACGAGGCGGCGAAGCTAGTGCATGCCATGCAGCGTCTCAGGGAGGCGACGGGAAACCCGGCGGGCCAGGCGGCAATGGTGGAGACGGCGGCACAGGTGGCGACGGTGGCAGTGGCGGAAACGGTGGCTCCGTCACGATCCTGGCAGAAGAAGGCGGACCAGTGCCCGAGGTGGTCGTTACCAGCCGCGGCGGCAGAGGCGGAAGAGGAGGTTTCGGCGGCGAGCCAGGAGCCGGGGGACCTGGTGGCGACGGCGGGCTATACGGCCCGGGTGGCCACGGCCACAAGGGACTGGTCCCCGGCATCGATGATCATAGCGAAGGCGGACCAGGTATCAACGGCGGGCAGGGCGACCCAGGGACATCGGGACTATCTGGTCTGGTCGGCCGCGACGGCTTTCGGGGTCGTATTGGCAGAGAGACAAGTGGCTTCGTTACCGCCGAGCAGCTCAAAGACCTGTCTCGAAAGTGACACGCGACGGACGACAAGAGCGAGCGAACATCAGAAGAAGGGCTTCTCGATCCCGGCGCAAAGCAAGCTGCTGTTTTCTTTTCTGATTACTCCACCAATCTTTTCGCTTGTTTCTTATCGCGCGCCGTCTGCTGTTGGGGTAGGTCAATGATGAAGCGATCAGTCAAACGGCGCTTCGGTCGACGGGTTCCCAAGGTCCCTCAATGAGAGTGGACCGGACGATGGAACGCCCGGTAGTCACCTTCATCTCTGGCCGAACCGGCGAAGACTCGCACACCTATCATCACCCAAGAGTCCGGAAGATCGTCGTGATCTCGGGGCGTGTCCGGGCGGCGATTGGGAGAGCGGGCATGGACTTCGCGAGCGAGCTGCGCAGAATGCGGCGGCTTGTGCAGCAATTCGTGGTAGGAGCGGTGTGCGCGGGGGCGCTGCGCCCTTTCGCCTTCCTGTCCGTTTCCCTATCTGCTGTGCATCAGTCCGTCGCCGGCTGTCTGGTTGACGTCGCGGTCGGGTCGGCCAATCCTGTTGGCGGTGTACAAGTCATTTGGATAGGTCATCTCGTACGTGTGGCACGCGGTGGTCTGAGCAAACCATCCGTTAACGCCCCTGTGCGATGACCGACCAAGGGTCGGGCGAGGGGATCAGCGGGATGAACACGGAACAGCGGCGAGAGCTGGCCAAGCTCAAGGGCCGGCTACAGGCGCTTCGGGAAGACATCGACCTCTTCGGCGAGGACCTCAGCAGCTTCGTAGACAAGCACGTCGCCGATGACGAGGACACCGTCGAGGCACTCGACGAGATCGTTTCCTCGCTCGGGGAGCACGTCACGAAGATCGACGAGCTGCTTGGCCAGGACGAAGGGCTTTGACCGACCACACTCCCAAGATCGACATCGAAGCGCTGACTGCGCAAATAGTTAGCCTCGCCGACCCCGGCGACCTTGATCCGGCGCTGATACGCGCCTCAGTCCAGCTTACGGTGGCAAGCGTCCTGGAGACGACCCTCGTATCGGCCGCTGAAGACGGACGGCCGGCCATCGAGGCAACGATCCTTGGCAGCCTGCGAGGCGCGATGCGGGATGCGATCCCCCAGATCGGATTCGAGTTTATTCCCCAGCTGCGGTCGGATCTCGAAGAACTGGCGGTGGAAATCCTCCGCATGGCCGACGTCGCCGAGCAACTGGGCCTCGGTCCCTTCGGGGAAAAGGATGCCGAGGCTGAACAGCTGACGGACGTGGTCCGGGAGATCGATAGCACTAAGTTCTGGCGGGTGACGGTCTGCTCAGATACGGCCAGCGGCAGACTGCTCAATCTGGCATGCGACATCCTGCGCGCCCGCTGCCTCCGATCCCTAGACTGAGGTCTCGTTTCCGTGGGTCCGAGTGCCACTCGTCCTCGCCGAGGCCACTGAATGGGGCTGCAAATCGCTCGTATTGTTGACAAGTCTGCTGAAACCGCCTGTTCGCGGCTTCCGGACCCAGCCACCAGGTTTTCGCCAGCGGCCGGCACGGTCGACCGAGAGCGCCTCCGATACTCGGCGGCAAACCATGTCGATCCGTTTGCGCTCAGTCAGCCGTAAACGGCCTGTCACGCCACGTCGTCCAGTGTCACTGCGGAAAACGCAACATGATCTTGATCGCGGCTCACGACCGGCACACGGCGACTGGCGATGGCGTTGCTCAATCCTGGGCCGCCTAGAGTTTAGTCGCTCCGTAAATCTCCACCCGCATCAGTGCCTTCTGCACGACCTCGGAAGCGTCCTTGCCCTTGATCGAATCCGTTTCGCCGGGAAGCGAAACCTTCGCTACGTACCTGTAGTCGCCACCCGGCATTTCGTTGATCACGATTCGGCAGCCATGTCTCTCCAGTACCCACGTTCCCGTAGCTTGAAGCTGCTTCAGGCCCTGATCCACAAGCCCAAAATTTTCATTCGGCATTCTTGTATCCTTGCAGCGGCGAATGCGGATTCGAGCTGAGGCAACCCCTAGTTCCCGGGAACTGCCGCCACGGCAACGGAAGGGATAGGGAGCGCTGGCCCGAGTTTGCCCGAAAGCTTTCCCTCGAAGTCCGGCAGCGTCGTCGGCGTTCCCGAGGTAAGCGCAATCACCGCGTCATCGAGCGTCGTAAAGATCGTCTGGTCGATCATCAGCCTCGCCTCGCCGTGCGCCTGATCTTCGTCGAAGCGGACGACGACCCAAACGATGTCGCAGTTCGATATGTGGCCCACCGATTCCATCTTCGACATGGAATCCAGGAACGGCCGGTCGATCACGACAACCATCTTCTTCCCCCACCGCCGCAGGGTCGGGACCTTGATCATTAACTGGGGCATGAGACGCTTCGGCCCGCTCGATCGGAAATCCGGGTGGCGCGCCTTGCCGGGCATCGGAATGCTGTTGCCCGTGAACGTCCGGATCACGGCCATGTCCGCCGACATGGCTCCGCCGCTGAAATAGACGGCCTGCATCTCGACCGCGCACCATTTTTCGGGGTCGTCGGGATGAACGAAGACGAGGTCGATCCGGCCCACGTCCTCCCTGCCGGATTCAGCCGCGGCCGCTTCCTCGCCGCTTTCCTCTGCTGCCTCCTCGGCCTCTTCCTCCTCCGCTTCCGCGGCAGCTTCGGCTTCCCCGGCGATCCCGGTCTTAGGCCTCTTCAGAAACGGGATCTCCTTCGCGAACAAGGGGGTCTCCGTTCCCAGCAGGACCTTGCCGATGTGGCGGACGATGGTGCCGTTTTCCAGGAAACGATTCGGGCAGGTCGCGGTGATCGGGCCGTACGTGATCTCGTCCCCGGCGGCCAACGCCGGATGGAAATTCCGGAGGGAGCAGACCCCGCCCTTCTTATTGCAGTGGAGCTTGCCGCTCTTCGGGCCCAGCGCCGGAACCTGCGCGAAGAACGGGCATGGGACGCTGGTGTTCTTGGTGCCTTCCAGCACCTTCATCCGGGCGCTGTCCATGACCCGGAAAAGCTCTCCGTACCATTCCGCGATGCCGTAGAACTGCTTCTTCTTCTCAGGCTTCGCAGCCGCAGCTTTCTTCGCCATCAGGCGACCGCAAGCGTTTCTTCGTCTGCGCCCCGCTCGATCTCTCGGTCCAGCTTCAGCAGCTGCTTGGCGACGGCACGGCCCAGCAGGGGCGGCACCGCGTTGCCGACCTGCACGTACTGGTCGGTGCGGCTTCCCGCGAACACGAAGGTGTCCGGGAAGGATTGAAGCCTTGCCGCTTCGCGGACCGAGATCGCCCGGTCCTGCTCGGGGTGGATGTAGGCTCCCCAGTGCACGTCGCATTTCGTCAAGATGGTGCAGGCAAGGTCGGTTTTCTTCGGTCGTCCGTATCGCTTGGTGTGGTCCGAACGCTTCGCCCGCTTCATCCCTTCGGGCAGCAGATTGAACGGAATGTCGCGCCACGAACCGCCGGCCGGGATATGCTTCATCCGCGCCTCGTTCATCGCCGACAACTTTGAGGCAGAATGGTTCGACAGCCGCTTCACACCCTTGCGCAGCTCTCGCTGGAAAGAATTCATTGGCAGGCTGCCGTATTTCTCAACGTCCAGGGACTGCCCGTTCCGCAGAACCGGGAGATCGCTGATCGCGTCCCACACGGTTACAAAAGGCTTCAGTCCTTCGCCATGCGTCGGAGCGGGGAAAATGATCGGCGCGCCGACCCTATTGGCGACGAAAAAGATGCGCCTGCGTTCCTGCGGCACCCCGTATTCCTCGGCTTTCAGGATTTTCCAGTCGACGACGTAGCCGAGAGCCCTCAGGTTCTCCTCAATCTCGCGGATGATGCCGCCGCCTGCGATGCTGGTCAGCCCCGTCACGTTCTCCATCACGAGCCAGCGCGGACGCAGGCCTTTCACGATGCGCAGGTATTCCCGGAACAGTCCCGCCCTTGGGTCGTCAACACCGCGGCCGTGGTTGTAGACGGAGTAGCCTTGGCAGGGCGGCCCGCCGACCAGCACGTCCAGCTCGCCCGGCTTCAGCCCCGTCGCGTTCAGGATGTCCTTGACCGTAATGTTCTGGATCGGGCCGCCGAGGAATCGCGCGCCCTCGTGGGTCGCAACGAAGGTTTTCCCCGCAGTGTCGTCGTAGTCGAGTCCTGCAAGCACATGGAAACCCGCTTGGCGGAATCCTTCGCTCAGGCCGCCGGCCCCACAAAAAAGGTCAACGACCGTACCGCTGTGCTGCATGTGTGGCTCCCGTCACGCAAAACGTCCCGCTTCGACAGATACAAAACGAGAACGTTTAAGAAACTGTGTCATAGCCGTGCCGCGTCAACAGCGAAAGAGCCAGATGTCAGCAGTTTCATCATTCCTGTCAGGATTCGACCCCCCGAATCCCTCCAACCCTCAATGATTCGGAACCGTAGCACACCCCTCAAAAATTGGAATTCACCTGAAATTCACCGGAATCCTTGCCGTTCCGCAGCCAGTCAACTGCCGCTTCAAGGACTCGTTCTATACCCGGCGCGTTCCGGCCACGCAGGCAGCATTCCCAAATCGTCAGGCTGCGCCAGCCGGCCGCCTCGACCGCGGCGGCGTTCCGGACGTCGCGGGCGCGCGTTCGCTCGATCTTCGGATGCCAGTAGGTTTCGTTTGACGACGGCAGCTTCGCCGCGCCGCAGTCATGTCCATGCCAGTAGCAGCCATGCGCCCAGATCACCGCCTTGTATTTCGGCAGCACCATGTCCGGCCGGCCGGGAAATCTATTCGAGTGCAAAGAGTAGCGAAAGCCGAGGGCGTGGAGTCCTTTGCGGACCGCCATCTCGGGCTTCGTGTCCGTGCTCCGGATCGCCGCCATCATGCGGGATCGGACTTCGGGGGTTACGGTATCGGTCAAAGCGGTTCCGGCCTCCACTGCGAGGCCGGAACATAAACGAATCCTACGGGATCAGGAACGTGGCGGCGGGACGCGCCTGATCAGCGGCCTCGGCGCGGGGACGGCCACGACCTCCTTGGCTCCGAGAGCCGCCGCCTTCTGCGCCAGGTTCGCCGCTGATCCTGGAGCGTGGTAGCACTCGATGCGCCGCGGGAGCATGGCGACCATGAAACCCGGCAGCACATGGCGGACAGCCTTGCCGTCGACGGTTTCCCAGTGCTCCCATAACCCCGATGGGCGTTGGCGCGGCTGCATCCGTCGGTCGTATTCGGCCTGTTTCGGGTTCATCCTCATCGCGCTTCCTCCTGCCTGAGGCGCACCAGCGCCCCGTGTCCAAATTTTTCCTCGACAATATCTATTGCCGTTCCGAGGTTGTGGTCCTTCAGCACGGTGATCGCGTCCCAGGTCGGGACGTTGCCCGCGGCTTTGCCGTAGGCCTTCACGGTCCACAGGGACTTGCCGACCAGTTGCGCGATCTCGGCCGCCGTCATGCCGCAGCGCCTGCGCGCGTACGACCATGCCTGCCGTCGCCTGCGGGCTTCGCATTCCGGCGTTGCTTTCCTGCCCATCACCCCGCCTGCCTTTCCGCCAGCATCGCAAGGACGCATTCATGCGACCTTTTGGCCTCTTCGTGAGCCTGCACATCCGGCCAATTCCCAGAATGCTCCGCCTGCCATTTCAGGTCGGCGACCATGAAGGCCAGGACCCTTTCGGCCAGCGTTAACGCCCACCATGACAGCGCGGCCCGCGCCCGGTCGACGACGTGACCCGGCCGCACCGCCGGCGACACGTAGACGACGTCGCCGACGGGGCCTGTCACGTATCCAGCGCGGATGTCCGCATGGTCGCGCGCCTCGTCAAGGTCGTCCTCGTTATACGGACAGATCGGCCCGCGGCCCGAGCCGATGTCGTCTATGTCGTAGACGCAGACGGAGGGGATGAAAAAGGCGTCGGCCACCCCGTCAATGTTTTCCTCGTCGAAGAGGACCACCTCGTTCCAAGAAACGCTCATCAGAACTTCCTCCCGGCCTGCGCGAGGGCGGCGTTGGCCTCGGCGGCCCATTTATTGGAAGCCTCAAAGCTTGCAGCCCGCTTCGCATCGGACTCTCTCTGTGCTGCCTCGTAGCGGTCAAAAAGGCGGTACAGGCCGTCCATGTCCTCCTGCGAGGGCAGCCGCGCGATGTTCTTCCACCAGCCAACGTGGTCGGCGAGGCTCATCGCCTTGTTCGTCATGTCCTGCCACGCCTTGTCAGCGGCTTCCTTTGCCAGGATGGCTTCCGCCCCGATCTTCGCAAGTTCCGTCATCGTTCCCCCCTTTCGCTAGCTTTCCCCGCCAGCTGAATAAAAGCATTCGCTGAGATCGGGAGTATTTCAACTCCAATTGAGCATCTTTTTATTGTCAACAATTGCCATGGTTACCAAGGTTGTTGACACGACCGCTCTTTGACAAGACGTTTGTCTGTTGCATGTAAACAAAATATTTTTCTACCATGCACACGGGAGGAGCGAATGCTTAAAGTAATCCTTAGGGCCATACGGCAAATCGTCGGCGGAATCCTTGCGGTTCCGGGTGACTTCCTGCGCTGGCTCACGGGCCAGCAAAGCACGCCGATGCCGCCGACGACCGATGCCTTCGCAGATGAAGTCGACAGCCAGGCCGCCGAACTACGCGAGCAGCTCGATGCTCCGGCTCCCGAGCCCACGATCGCCGTCAGGTCGCTCGGCGGACACGTCCACGGCTACGCGGCCGGCGACCGCGACTACAGGGATGCGTTCGACGTCGCCTCGATTCCCGAGAATGTCGCAACCGTGTTGCTGACGCTGGCACCCGGCCAGCTTGCCCGACTCGCCAGCGCCGGACCGGAACTCTGTGGCCGCTGGGCGCTGGGCGAAAAGACCGGGCTTGTTGGCGTGCCTCCGGTGAAGCGGGGATGGGTGCCGTCTGTGATCAGCGGGACGAAACCAGCCGGAGACCCTGCGCCTGGACTGGTTCCCGAAGGCGAAGCGCTGCCCGGCATGCGGCCTCGACGGGCAGCCTGATTTCCTAAACGACGTCGGCGAGGCTGCGCGAGTTCTTGACTCCTGATTTCCGCAGCCGGGACTGCCGCGTTGCTTCGTGTCCGACGGCGTATCCCGCCGTAAGGCAGACAGGGCAGGTTTCGATTTCGGAATCCTTGGAGAAGGCAAGCGCCTGGGCAACCTCTTCGACGTCGAAGCGGCCGGCACGGATGCGGGCGGCGACGTCGAACAGGCCTTTCACTCTCGTGTTCTCCATGCCGAAATCAAACATCGCGCAGCTTGTCAGCCATTGGGTCGGCAACTAGCAGGCAACTGACGAACACGGGCCTCCCTTGAACATGCCGGGGATGCGCTTGACCTCCATGGCGGTGACCGAGCCGTGGCCGAAGCCGAAATCAATATGGAAGTTCATCCGCGTCACGCCGAGCATCGCCTCGATCCGGAGCTTGATCCCGGCTCCCTCGGAATGCTGCAGGAGGACCGTTGAGAAGCGGGTGAACTGGACGTGGTCCTCGACCAGTCCAGTCGGCGAATTTGAATCGTAGTAGGTTCGGGTCAGCAGGTCCGGGACGATCATCTTGATGTCCTCGCGCTGCTTCAGGTGGACATCCGCGTCCGGCGCGGGACGGTCGGTCTTCGGGTCGTCGATGACGGCAACCGTGGACCCCTTCAGCATCAGCCTCAGTCCGCAGGCCTCCGCCAGGCGGTATAGCGCCCGCTCCAGATTCCCGCCAATCTAAAGGCGCAAGAATACTGCCGTTCTAGTTATAGGACAAAGGATTCAGTCCTTGGGGTGCGGAGGCTTCCCCTGCCGGCGGCGCTCCATCCACCATTCATAAGCTTCTTCGAGAACCTGTGCGTTCTTCTCGCGCAGCCGCTTCTCGACCACGGCCATTGCCTGTCTATTTCGGTGCGCCCGATACGCCCGAAGCGCATCCTCGGCTTCGGGGATTTCCTGAAGGAGGTCTTTGAATCTATCGTGCAAATCGTCACCCAATGTTTACCGAAATGCTCCGAATCAGGGTATCGCGCGAGGCAACCGAGCGGCGGAGCTTGGCGACTTCAGCTTCCAGTTCCTGGACGCGATATACCGCCGACCGGGCGACAGCGAGGGCCTCCGACGAAGAGCGCTGCGCGGCGATCAGCCGGGCGTGCCAGAGGCCGTTGGCCCGGCGCTCCCGTGCGTCCTTCAAATTTGCAAGGCCGGCCGCGTGTGCGTTGACGATGACGCTTGCCCCGACCGAGGCGAGCCCTGCGAACTGCATGGCGACCCCGCTGGCAGGACACGAAACCGGGCGGTGTTGATGATGTGACACGTGGCTTCTCCTTGGGCCAAACATGTAGCCGGCGGAGGGCATGGCGTCGACGCCTCCGGGCGAGGTTTCCGCAGGCATCCCTGGCAGGGATCTAATCCTGTACCAAAGATCCGATTCCCTGCACGAGATGCAGATGCGCGGGATTGTCGAGAAGGGTGACGTGGACGGGATTTCGTCGAGAGGCTGTATAAAGTGTGCGGGCGCTTGCGGCACATCAGCCAGGCGGGAAGCCGGCATGATTGTTGCCAAGATCACGGACCGGAGAACCCCTTCGCTCTGATCTTGCCCGGTGCTCCCAACATACGATCCGTCAAGCCGTTGAACCCGCCATCCTCCGAACTCCAGCAGCATCGGCTTCGGTTCATGACCTCCGCGTATCGGTAGAACTTAGCGAGATTTCGGCGGGGCAGCGGATCGTGTGTAAAGTGGCGGTGGAGCGCGATCTTCATTGCTTCCAGATCGAAATACAGAGCGAAGTATGCGCTGGGAAAAGGGCTTCGATCTGCTAGACCGCTCGTACAGCGCCAATGACCGCGCGAGCAGACTGTTAATCCCGTGACTTTTGTAGATCGCTGCGGCTGTTCTGATCGCTGCCTGCCGCAAGCGGTGATGCCCGGATTCGTCCGCCTCAGGGAATGCTCTTGCAAGGTTGACCGACCAGTAGATGGTCGGCGGAAGCAACAGGTCTGCCGACCGAGAATTCGGCATGTTTGTCAGGTCCGATTCGGTCGGCTCCGGACCGTTGCGCCATTCGTTTGCCGTGCGTTCGTCGAAGCCGCCGCAGCCAGGCTGCGTACGCTGCCAATTCATTTTCGCGGCCATCAGGTTCGGACCGGATCCAGTTCGATGATCCGCTTCCGCTTGGTCCCTGACAGCCTAAATCCGCGGACCGTGATGTCGAGCGCTTTGATGGCCTTGTCGAAGCCCATTGGCATATCCTCGTCTGCTGGGACAACGAGAAATTTCGCCGCATCGCTGGCAGCAGCGTGCGTCACCAACTGCCCGATCGCGGTGTAGAGCTGCTGCCTGCCGACGCCTGTTTTGATCTCGTAGACCTCGGTGATCCTCCCGGCCCGACTGACGTAGCAGTCGATCAGCTGGGTGTTGTAGACTTCCTCGTCCAGCTTGCGCGCCGCATGCCTTTCGGCGACGACCATGTCGACGATCTCGCCATGATAGGTCTCGTAGGCGAAGGTTCCGCCACGCCGGCCGCGCTTAGTTCCGGAGAATTCCTTGTCGTAACTCTCGGACTCCTCCAACCGTTTTCGGAACTCCGGCGTGTCCAGATCGCCCTTGGAAACGGCAAGTTTGAAATCCGCGACTTTCCTGACGTAGCGCGCCAGACGGCCAACGAAACCCACGTCGGACATGTTGCCGACTGGTATGGCTTTGCGGAACCGACCGTCTTCGCAAAGGACTTTGACCATGCGGATGTTCGCAGCGAGCAGGAAGGCCTGCTGTCCAATGCCGGGACGGCCGCCGCCGACCGCGCCATCGTGCATCAGGTGGATGTCGCCAGTCTCTTCGTCTTCGGCGAACGCCCCGGCGACCTGCCAGCCGTTGGTTTCAGAAGGAACGTTGATCTCGACCGCAATGAGCTGCATTTTTCGGTCGGGTTCGAAGACGCCAAAGGCGTTCCAGTATCTCGGGATCGTCGTATCCTCAGGAGTCTTGCTGATCGAAGCCCAAAGCTCGCCTTCGCCGGCTGAGAATAGTTCGCGGTCGCGGTTGCCGCCCTTGAAGCCGATCCTTCGCATCCCCTGCGTCGGCAGCGAATCCTTCACGATCTGCGCGAGCTTTTCCTGAGCAGCCTTCTTCGCTTTCGTCTCTTGAATCAGCCTGAGCATGTCGTCCCCCGTTTCCCAGACCTAAGCATTTCCATGCGGCGAACGCCACGTGGCCGACAGCGATCGCTGTTCTGGCTGGTCCCAGGCGGGCACTTGCCCACCAGTAGAGCACAAGCGCGGGTATTAAGTTCCCAAGCCTACGACGATCCCTCGCCAAATCCGCGCATGGACATGTTGGCATGGTCGATTGACTGGCTGCAGGAAGTTGCGCTACCCGGTCAGTAGCGAGGGAAAATCCAATGAACGTCAATAAAGACCTAGTCGATATCTTAGCTTCTATCGATGCGCTTGCGGAGCGGGGAGGGATTACCAGGAGTCGCGCATTTGCAGCCTGGTTCGCCATTAACTTCTTTTATCAAGACGAAGACGAAGCATTAGAGGCGGCAGCCAGTGATGGCGGGAATGACCAAGGGATCGACATCGCATTCGCTGACGAAAACAATCAAGAAATAGTCGTTATCCAAGCCTACTTCCCAGAAAAGCATGACAAGAAAACTCCGAAGAATAAATGGGATGCCATCACTTCGTCACTGCCATTTGTGAACGATCCGGGAAAGCTAGCGAAGACTCGTCCCGATCTGGCCGAGACGCTGACTAATTTGCGAGAAGCGCATCCGGATTACCCCGTGGCCGCCGGACTGATTTCAATGGGCTTGCGGTCGCCGGAAGTGGATGATTCCGTTGCCGCGCACCAAGACGACCCAAAAAACAGCGATATGAATTTCTTCTTTGTTCCCCAAGAGGATATTATCGCTAGATACAAGACCCTTGTTTCTACCGAGCGCGGAATCCCCGAAGGTGTCCTGAACTTCAGTGGTGGGCATATCGAGGATCACGGTGCATATGGCCGAGCCTGGTTTGGTTCTGTTAGTGCGGTGGAACTCCAGCGGCTGCACAAAGAACACCAAGACGATCTCTTTGCAGGAAATATTCGCCTGTTTTTGGGAGCTCGCAAGGGCGGAATAAACGAGCAGATTATCAAGACGGCAAAGGAATCGCCCGGCTCCTTTTGGGCGCTTAATAACGGCGTCACCATCGTCGCCGATACGGCCGTTCCGGTCCCTGGCAACGATGGCTCCACTGCACTTAAGCTCACCCGCTTCAGCATCGTCAATGGATGTCAGACCACGTCCAGCCTAGTTCAAGCCAAGGCACCAAAAGAGGCAAAGGTGTTGGCCCGCGTAATTGCGGCCAAGGCTTCAATTCGGACTGACATTGTTCGTTATAACAATTCCCAGAACGCAGTACGCATATGGTCCGTCCGGGCTGCTGACGACCTTCAGCAAACTTTGAGATCCGATTTCAAAGCCGTCCATATTGACTACGCGCCGAAGCAAGAAGGCTCGCGACGGAAGAAGGATTTGAAAACCATCGAGCTGGACAAGGTTACTCAGTTTCTCGCCTCGACCCAAAACGAATTCTTAATTCAGGCTATCGCCAACAAGGGAGAGCTGTTCGACCAGCCTTATCAGAAGCTCTTCTACAAGGGCGTCCCAGCAACTGAGGTGTATCTGAGCTGGCTGGTTGGAAATTTTGCTGACGCAGAACGTCAGTCGGTGCTGAAAGAGCTTGGCGAGGATGAAAATTCCGGCCTTCTAAGCGTGACCAGCGCCTATTGGATCATCTATTGCACGTACAAAATTTTGGAGAAGCTCACCACTTGGAAGTCCCCGCAAATCACCTTGGCAAAAATGCAGTCAGCAGAATTTCAGAACGCAGTCCGAAAGTACGTGAAGAAGGCGGTCGACATCTACTATGACGCGGCGCTCGATACCTATGATCGAGACGAGTATGGCTCATTCAAGAGCGCGCTACGGTCAACAAAATTCCTTCAGAAAATGGATGGCAAGATCAAGATTCGAGTCGTGAAAATCAGCGCCAAATCGCTCCCCGATCTTGTGGCAGTAGCCAAATCCATCAAGCTCTGAGACCCATAAGCGGTCAACTCGGACCAGTCATCAACATTAGCTTAGATGTTCTCGAAGCGTCGCTGCTCAGCGACGCGGGCATTGACAACATCCCGCGCTTCCAATCTCGGACGACCATCGGACCCGCACCGTCACGAAGAACGAGCGCGGGTTCATGGTCGGGTGGGACGAACCATGGAAGTGGGACGGCAACCGACCGATTGTGGGCTGTTACGCGGTTACCGGGATGACCCTCCGCTCGATCCGGAGGTACTTCGGCCTGGACTGATCAACGACTGAAATGATGTGAAGGCGGCCGGGAGCAACTCCCGGCCGTTTTTGTGGGATGCAAACCGCCCCCTGAACCTCCTCCCGATTGGGGAGGTTTCGTTAGATCTGCTTCTCACCTTGCGGAGAC
The DNA here is from genome assembly GCF_004794715.1 of Mesorhizobium sp. M8A.F.Ca.ET.207.01.1.1. NCBI lineage: Bacteria > Pseudomonadati > Pseudomonadota > Alphaproteobacteria > Hyphomicrobiales > Phyllobacteriaceae > Mesorhizobium > Mesorhizobium sp. M8A.F.Ca.ET.207.01.1.1. The sequence continues at coordinate 607,866 of NZ_SRUS01000001.1, forward strand.
AAATCCTCCTTCAGGGAACTGAAGAGGGATGACATGAATCTAAAAGGCCTGCTGCCACAGGACAAACATGCACTGGAGCGCTGGCTGATCGACGTCGCCGTGGAGAACCTCCTCGACGTCCGTTACGACCTGCTGCTCCGATGCGGTATAGGCAGGATCGCCGCGAACAATGTTCGGCTCGAATATCCGAAGACTCTGGATGACGGCTGGGGCGATCCATTTCCTCGTCGCGACCACCTGCGGCACATCCTCGACTGGATCGTCGCCTCGGTCCAAGAGAACGCGCGCTGGCTCTCGAACGTCGATGCCTCGGGCCGGCCGCGCAAGCTGCTGAAGTGCTCGACATACGATGACCTCATGCGCGAGGCCGACAAGGCCATGGCGAAGAAACACGGGCAGCACTCGATGCGGCTAGGTCCCGATGATGAGCAGCCTGTCGCCGAGCTCAATGGCGGCTACCGTCTAGTTCGCCTGCTGACGCCGGAAGCGCTCGATCTGGAATCCTTCCGGATGCATCACTGCGTCGGGGACGGGGCCTACGACGGTGGACTCGCTGAGGGCGGCATCCGCATTTTTTCCCTACGCGATCCAAGGGGGCGGCCTGTCGTCACCATCGAGATCGACGGACGGCACGGCGAACGCTGGGAGATCGATCAGATCAGGGGCAAGCAAAACGGACCGCCGGACCCGCGCCACATGGCGATCCTGAAGCCTTATGCGACGGCTGCCAAATGGCATGGCAGACAGACCTACTGGCCTACGGTAGCCGACGTTGACGGGATCGAGCACGACATCGACAAAGTTCCAGTCGGAACGACGTTCAACAGGCTTGGCGGGGCGCGTTACTGGGGTGCGGCCGTTTCCTTCCCGACCGACCTGACGGTGCTTCATGACGCGGTCTTCGGCCATGGTGTGCCGACAATCCCGGAGCGCCTGACCGTTTATGGAAACCTGTATCTGGCCACGTCGCGGGAGAAGCCGATCGCGCTGCCCGAGAGCCTTCAGGTCGGCGGCTGGGTCATCGTCTGGGCCATTGACGAGATCGCCGGGCCGATTCCAGTGCACCTGGCTGGCAGGATCAAGACGTCGGCAGAGGTCCAGAAGATGAGCGGGCTGGCGACGTTCTACGGAGCCGAAGGTCTCGACAGCATAGTATTCCTCCATGGCTACGACGAGGATGAGGAACCGCGCCTGCCGCAGCTGAGGTGAACCTTAAGGAATGTCCTTAGGTTCCTGCATCCTTTGATCTCAAACGTCCATGCTCGGCGACCGCTTGGCCGGCGGGGGGGTGCGCCAGGGTCCGCGAGGTTCGCCATGAATTTCATGGTAATGTCGGGCGTCCGATAGGCGATTTTGTAGTAATTCGCGGTTGCGCTAGTGTCGCGGAATCGAGCTGGAGAGATTAATGGCTGACGCACTTTGGGATAATGAAATCAGCCGTTGGATCATCGGAAAAATTCCTGTCCTAGATGATCGCTCGCAGTACCGCGCTGATAATTCCGTCCGTTTTGCTCTTTGGGCTAAAGAGTTCCGAGAAGCGTCTCCACCTATCGCGTCATTTTGCGCGTTACATGCTGTCGAAGAGGCTGTTGCGGCCTTCATTTCGGCTGCTAAAACCTGTGGCCATAGGGAACGCGCGAAGATCGTGAATATTCACGATCACCTCAGCAAAGCGTTGGTGTCGATCTTTGCAGCACGCGCGAGTTTAGCGGCCAATCAGGGCCGATTGGCTATAGCGGTGCATCCAGACGGGCAATCCCTAGCCTATCGTCTCCCGAAGGGTGACGGGTATGCATACAACAGGCTCCACCTTAGCGTCTTTCACGTAGATTTTGACGGCACATCAGAAGCGGGCGACCGCAACCTTTTGGGCCAAGTCCCTCTGCTGGATGATATCGAGGCGGAGGTAAAGAGGGTAGCTGATGCCAGAAACGGGGTGCTTTATGCTTCTGATGCAGGAAGCCCTATTGGTTTCTTAGATCTGGAAACAGAGGTGAACAGAGCCACCAGTCTATGTTTAGGTCTGATATGGGGAAGTGTTGATCTTCATCTGGACCCCGCACAGGGAGGCGCTTTTGTTCAGATGATTTTGGACAAAATGATTGACTTGAATACGGCTCGTATAAAGCCAAAGAAATCTGATCTCAACTAGCCAGCGAGGTGCAACCACCACTGCCGTTCGGCCAGCATCTTTTACTCCCTCCCCTCTGATCTGCGGCATCAACGCGCTTGCCAATCCGCAATACCAAAAAGGCCATTCAGCCGTTTCATGCCGGGGACGGATTGAGCGGACGAAGCCCGTCATTTGGCCACGTGCAGATCCTCCCACTTTATCCTGAGGAAAGGCTTCGCCGTTCTGGGAAGCTTCGAGCGATCGACCATCCGGGATGAGACTTCAAAATCCGCGTTGATCTTCACGACGAGCAGCTTGCTGAAGTTACCTGACACCTTCACAGCAACCTGGTCCTTGGACTTGAACGGGGTGATGGTCTTGATCTCAACATGATCGTTGCCGAGCCTACCATCAGCACCTTGCGCATAGTTCTTGTTCAGCTTTATTCCGTAGGTGATGGCGCCGAAGAGCTCCCCAATGTCTCCGTACACATTGAGATGACGACCTGTCTCAACGTGGTAGCTTTCTGCAAGCGACAAGAGATCCTGAAAATACGGAATCAAAGATCTTATCGCATTCGGATACTTTGCTCGCCATTCCTGGTATCGAAGCTGTTCTTCCACGTCGGACCAGGAAACCCACTCTCCATCGTCATAGAAGGCCCGATCCGAGATATCATCTTCCATTTCACACCCCTTGGAAGTCCGTACTGTATCGGAAGCCGATCAGCAAGATGCGGTCAAGTATGAGCGCTTCGGACTCAATCGAGCTGTCCATTGCGTCTGCTCTCTATGACCGGATGGGGTCGAAAGCTGTCGTTCGTCTCGTTCATAAGAATGAGCAGGTCGCGCCAATGATCAGTCGTCAATCCGGCGGCAATAGCTCGAACCGACCCAAGCGGGCCAATGCTAGACATTCAGGGGACATCCGCCGTGTCAACTCGACATTCAGCGATCGAGAATCCTGGACACGTATCCCATCTGCCCTCTCCGTCTGATCTGCGCTTTATCGCAGTGATCACAGCAGGCCCGGAAATGCCTGGTCTTCGACTTGGTGCCGAACGCCCAATCCAGAATCCTGACCGAGAGGCTCGGACGTCGGGTGGATTTCGGTCCCTGAAAATATTCGGAGATTGCCGCCCTCATGCAGGACCGGGTTCTCATCAGTTCGCTGACCTGGTCGATCTGGTGAAAACGCTGCTCCAGCATCTGCTGCCGGTCAAACGTGGAAACCTGCGCTGACTCAACTGTCTTCTCGGCCATGAAACGCAGTCTCGAAATGTCGCGGCCGATACTCGAGCCATTTTGGAACATCACCGCCACGGAGGGCTTCCCATCCCTCCCGGCACGCCCGAATTCCTGTAGCTGGTCTTCAACCGAGGCCGATTGCTGCCAGTGGATCACGAGGCGCACGTTCGGGACATCGAGACCCATTCCAAAGGCGTTCGTGCAGATGATCTGGTCAACGGACGGCTTGCTTTGTCCAAGGAACCGCTTGACGAGTTCCTGGCGTTCCCACGCGTTGCCCAGCCTTGAATGGTAGAAGGGCACCTCCAATCCGAGATTGCGTAGTGCAGCCTGCAGTTCCTCGCCGACCTTCGTCGACGGCACGAATACCATGGCCTTCTGTCCTTGGAGCTGCGGCAATCGCAGAAGAGAGGCGATTTCCTCCGCACGTTTTTCGACCGAGCATCGCCACCGGAGCAACGCGATATTCGGTCTGTCGACGTCCCGAACGAAAACCTCGGCGTCCTCGATGCCCAGCGATGCCAGGATGCGCTGCTGCATCTCCCGCCCCGCGGTGGCGGTGAATGCCAAGACGGGCGGTGCGCCCAGCTTTTCGCGGACTTCCTTGAGGCGGCCGTATTCGCGTCGGAAGTCCCGGCCCCACTGATCGACGCAATGGGCTTCGTCGACGACAATAAATGATGGCTTCGTCTGCTTCAGCCGTGCCCGCTCGTCCTCGCTCCGGACGAAAAACCGCTCGGGAGCCAGATACAGCAATTTGATCGCGCCCCGTCCCAAAAGGGAGAACCGGGTTTGCTTCTCTTCGGCGCTCAAATCACTGTTTACGAAGGTGGCCGGAATTTTCTTGGCGAGTAGATCTGACACCTGCTCCGACATCAGAGTCTTGAGAGGGCTGACGACCACGGTCAGGCCGCGGCGGAGCACGGCAGGCAGTTGGAAGCAGAGGGTCTTGCCTGATCCAGTTGGGCTGACTACCAGGATCGATTTTCCGGATAGCGCCGCCAGCACGATCGGCAACTGGCCTTGCCGGAAGCGATCCAATCCGAACAGGCGGAGAGCCGGGCCGAGATTGCCTGCGCCTTCGGAAACCTGGCCATCGGTATCCAGCCAGCGGGCCAGCCGGACTGCCCATCTCTCGACAACCCGCCTTGCAAGGCCGCCGGCCAGATTCGGATGATGGGCGGCATGGCAGCCGTCGCAAAGGGTGACCAGATTCGAGAGCTCGTCCGTCCCGCCCATCGATCTGGGCAGCAGATGATGGATGTCGGCTTCCGACGATTTCACCGGGGTCGAGCACGAGACGCAGCGGTAGCTGTCGCGCTTGAGAACTTGAAGTCGTATCTCACGCCACGGATCGGTGGCAATCGGTTGATCCATTTCTGCTACGTCCAAGTCCCCGAAAACAACGGGAGTAGCAGAAGAGGTTTATGAAAGGCTGACCTAACGGCTTAATCGAACCCAATGTTCACTAATAAACGTCATTTCCGTTGCAATCCACGGCTTTCGACAATATTCGAAGACTCGTGACGGGGCTGGACAAGGCCCGTCATGAGGGTTCGGGCGGGCAACACTATGCGCAACAGCGATCCCAAGGGGCTCTATGCCGTCCTTGGCGTTTCACCATTGGCAATAGCCGAAGAAATCAAAAATGCATTCAGGCAGCGGGCCAAGGAGACGGTAGCACCAACGCTCGAGTTAACCGCGCTTGAAGTTGCCCCGCTCTCGCTCCGTTCTCCCCTTGTTGCAGTGTTTGGCGGAATTTACGCAGCAATATCCCAAGAACGCGGGGGCCGTCGGCCATCTCGGCTTGCCGGACGCGCCGCCTTGGTGACACTGTCGAGCGCTGCAGACAGGCCGAGCCTGGGATCGCCATCGGCGACGCTGAGCCTCCCCGTTAACGCTTCACCCTCTGGCGTCTTCATGCACTATCCTCCCTTCAAGGTATCTCGATACAACTCGACGACACAGGCGTAGGGACCATCGTTATAGCCCTCCCGTCGATGATGTTCCGACCGACCCTGCTGTGCCCGTCAGCCCGCACCGACCTGCACTGCCATCGAGTTGACGGCACTATCGAGGCTTGTTCCGAGAGATTGCTGCACCCGGACAGCAGCGCGGCGGCCAGGCGCGACGTGCTGACCATCAACACCTCGTCAGGATCGTCGAAGTTTGGATCTCCGGATTGCAGCTCGTCGGCGGCCTGACCATCTTCCGTCAGCCTGAGGGCGACCGTCACGGCCACGAGTCCCTCGTCAGTCAGTTTGTGACGCTTTTCGCTCGAGGGTCCGACGACGACATCAAATAGAGCGAGCGACAGCACCTCGTCGAAGACGTCGTATCCGTGCCGATCATGCCCAAACCGTCCAGGGATCTTGTCGAGAGCTGCGGTCAGACGCCGCCCAAAAGACCTGATCGCACCGCGTACATGGGCCTCAGCCTTCTCAAGTTCCATGCCCATATCTTGCGAAAGACGCGTCGCGACTGTCGCTACGGATATCGCGCCTTCGCTCGTCAACTACACGGGAATAGGGGTGCCGCCAGTGCCTGAATCCTTGGTCGCCACATGAATGTCTTAGGACTGACCACGCCTGCCTTAGGTCGGGGTGAGTTCACCTAACGGATCGACGCTTCACTGAATCGTTTAGCCGTGGCTTCAGGCATGCGATCGCCAACTTTTCGACAAGCGTCACTATAAGGCTGTCAGGTATCTCGACCCATTGGACAGATATCGTCTCTTTGATGAAGGCTCTACGTTCTAGCCGATTTGGAAACCGACCCTGGAATTCCTTCTGCAAAGCGTGGCCTTCATCGCCGGAAACGTGCTTCCTGCAAATCCGGTCCCGCAATCCGGATGATCCAGAAGCCTCGCCAATATAAATGATCTCGTCGTCGACAGAGAAAGCGTAAACGCCATTCGTGTCAGGTGGCAGGGCCTCTCCCACTAATACGCGGGTTGCTTGCAGCAGCGTGCTAAATAGCGCTCCCGCCATCGACACTGTAGTCTTGAAGATATTGGGTGAGAGGTCATTCATTTTTTGACGACAATTGAATGAGGGACATCGACAGTCCCAAAGGAAGGGCATAATCGCGGACAAAGCTGGAAACTGCTGATCCGAAACTCGCATTCTGGGTGACAAAGAAAAACTTCAACTCACCATTCTTGCTGCCTACAAGCGGAGGTAGCCCCGGCCGACACATCAGGTTTTCATCGGATTGGTACGTCCAAAAATGATGATAGATGGCCGAATAGGCCTCTTTGCCAACCACCCTGATCGTTTCCAACATTGCACCCTTGTCGAAATCTTTGATCTTCCTGAAGCCGTTCAAAATGGCGAAATAGTAAGTTGGATTCGCATCCCAGATTCTGCCTGCATCGTCGAAAAGGTCACCAACAGACAGCTTCGCAAGTCGCCGTCGTTCGTCAGAATCTGTCCCTTCATGACGAATAAAAGTGATGTCCTTGCCGTAGGTGGCCTTGCAGTGAGTTTTCACCAAAAGGTTCAAACCTTCGGAATAGGCGGGAGCCATGTCGTACCCGTCTTCAATCAGCCGCTCTCGCATGTATCGGACAATATCGAGCTGTTGGCCTTGGGAGCCTAACCATTGATTTCCTTTGATCTTCCTCCCGGTCATCTCAAGATAACCCGCGTTCAGAAGCTCAGCCTGTTCGTGGGGAAGCAGATCAGAAAACGACCCACCCGCGAGTTCGTACATAGCGTCAAGATGTGGAGATCTGTCTTTCCACCAATTCCGATCTGTCCAAAACCACTCCTCGGGCCGGATAAGCGTGTAGCGCGATTCCTTGTTGGCATATGAATTCCACAAGAGCCTCGAGACCGTTTGCTCCGGGAGGCCCGCAGACACCAGATCCCGCCTATTGCAGCCTTTTGATGTATAAAGCTCGTATGTCGGTTGTGTGCTGCGGAAATCAATTCGAAGCCGCCTCGGCAACTGCTGCGGTTTCATATCAGACATGCGAACCCCACAGAAATGTCTCCTTGGTGTCGCTCAAAAAGTGACGGCTTGAATAAATCGATCCGAATCTTCCCGGCGACGGCTGCCTCACACAAGCATCGTTATCGTTTCAAGGCGATCGAGCGACGAGTCGCTGGCCAGCAGAACGCCAAGCTCAATCGAAAGCTCCTGAGCGGCGGCCGTGAAGCCCGACATCGATACGACTACCGCGAAATCGCACTTGTAGTACCGACGTGATCCAGCAGCTTCCTGGACCGCTTTCACGCCCACCGGCTTCACATAGCTCTTGCATTGGAGGGCGTACCGCAGTTCGTCTTTTTCGGCGATGAGATCGGCTCCGAAGTCACCCGTGATCGGGGTGGTCTCGACATCGTAGCCAAGCTTTGACAGGCGTTCGGCGACTTCCTTTTCATATGAGATGCCACGGGTATGGATAGGCTCAGGTCGCCTCCCGAGGGAAAGCGCGCAGATGCTGGCTATCCCTGCGGCCGCCTCCTCCTCGTCGTAGGACTGCATTATCGACACCGCTTCGCGCTTCAGGAAACGCGTGAGCTCGCGAACGACCTTGGACAGGTCTGGCTTTCCGTCCGGGTCGAGCCGGAAGGCATTCTGGTAGGTCGCCTCGACCTGCTTCCTGAAAGACAGGTAGATGCGGTAGTTCTCATGGAACGTCTTGGAGTGGTCACAGAACTTTCGGATTTCAGTCATCACCAAGGCACGTCGCGTGTGATCGAGCATGATGTCCGGCAGCAGCAATGAGAGTGCCGTCAAAGCTTGATACGCAACCGTCTCGCCAGCAAGGCGATCATAGAGCTCCAATCCGACGGTATTTAGTCCTTCAGCCAAGGCAATGTCGATGAGGCCGCCATGGTACGATATCATGTCGCTGCCGCCAGACTTCCGCCACTGGTCGTTCCAGATGTCAATCTTGTCCCCATGGATCGCGCTCTCGGCCTCGATCTCGCGCATGGGGGCTGCACTAATGCTGGCGATGCGTGCGGATAGATTTTTGAACGCGAGGAACGGCGATACCGTTTCGTCTTCCCCAAGCGGGACCAGAGGTTTCAGGTTGACTTCAACGGACCAGCCTTTTGATATCCCAGAACAAGGATAGTGGCGGAGTGCCCCCGGGGTGTCCAAATCGAACCGTTCAGATAGGTCGTCTTTCTTTACCAGTGTGGTCAGCACCCATTTATCGTGCTTTGCGATTCTCAAGGACGCGATGGCAGATGGACAATGCGTGAGCGGCCCGTTGGAAATTTGGTCCCACGCACCGATAAAGTCGCTCGTGTAATCCGTATTCATTGCCTCGCCCCGTGCCTGTGAGGTGAGTTTAGTCAGGTGCTTCACAGCCACAAGAGATCATTCCGACACATGCACATAAGATCGAGGGTGATGGGGAGGGCTCTATGCAGGATGCCAACCGCAGGTTCGCTGAGATGGCGCACCCGCATAGCTGGTACATGACCGCTGAAAACCTGCACGCGCAGGCCCTGTATCTCGGCAAGTCCAGGGGTCGTTCAAGGATCACTTTCCAGGACCACGTCAAAGGAGCCAGCACATGGTGGGATGGCGACAACAGGACCATGTTCCTGCTGGGCGGCTTCGCGCTGGAGAACGCCATCAAGGCCTTCTTGGTTTACGAGAACCCGAACTGGATATCGAACGGCAGGCTGGCGAGGCACATCAGGTCTCACTCCTTGACGAAGCTCCAGGCGCAGGTGGTGGAGATTCCGTACAAGCGCCAGTATGTCTGGGTGCTCAAGCAGTTCGAGGCAGGCATCGACTCCTGGTCTCGATATCCATGCGCCTTGACGGCCGAGGAGACCTTCCAGGAAGGCCATATGCACGCAACCCTTTGGGGCGGCTATCTGCGGGTCATGGATGCCTACGGGAACCGTCTGAGAACTCTGCTGTCGAAGCCTTGGAAGGGGCCTCATGGCGTCGCCGGAACCTATGCCTTCTACAGCGGGCCGCTCGAAGAGGGCGAGGGGATGGGGCGAAAAGGCTTCAAGCCACTCTCGGCCGCCAAGCACCTACGGTGACCCGTCAGCCCTTCAGCTTCGCCCGATCCACAGACCCGGCGGCCGAGGTGCCTTCACTTCCAGTGGATTTCCATGCTGTATCTCCCCATTCTCATCCGTTGAAAGATCAGGATCGGCGACCGCGGCGACAGCGACAATGGGGGACAGGCATGCTCAACATCGAAAAGGACACGGCGAAGCGGATCATCGACGCGCTGGCGTTGGCGATCGACAAGAAGCCGTCTTCGGCGAAGCCTTTCAGCACGGCACCTTACGACAGCCTCGCGGTGTACGGCGATTGGGGTCAGGACAACAACGACTCCAAGAACGACACTACCCGGACCCGTGCACTCTTCCTGTCCTACCTCATATTTTCGGGCGGAAGGATCCCACTGCGCGGCATCGAGATGGACGGCACCTGGCATCGTCCGGACATCTGGGTGGCGGGAGCATTGGTCAAGAAGGGCTATCTGGCCGTCGACGAGGCCGCCGGCGAATTCCATGTCACGCCGGAGGGATGGGAATTCGTCGCTGAGACGCTCGAAGGACTCCAGAAATGACGTCGTCGCTGCTCGCCCGGCCTCCGAACGGTTGGGGGCAGGACTCCCTGACGGGCTACTTCGACAATTTCCGCGGCAACCAGTTCGCCACTTTCAACAACAAGCGCCCCGCCGTCGCGGACTTGATCAGGATCGACGGGCTGTTCGTGAGGTTCCTGCACGGCGCGACTAACCCCCGTCCTTTCGTGCCCATGACTTTCATGCTGCGCGCGCATGCTGCATACCGGGCGGCTGCGGGCGCAGTCCTTGCCGGACAGCTCTACGAGGCGCAGGCCATGCTTCGGCTCTGCCTCGAGCACGGGGCTTACGGCTTCTACATCGGGGCCGACAAGGTGCGGTGGCAGCGCTGGATGAACCGGAACGACAGTGCCGCCGCGAAGCAGGCGGTCAGGGACGAGTTCACCCACAACAGGATCCGGAAGCACATCAAGGCTGCGGCCGCGACCATTGGCGGCCAGTTTGAGCGCCTTTACGAAACGCTCATCGATTTCGGCGCGCATCCGAACGAGCAGGGCTTCTCCATCAATTCCGCCATCCGGAGGGACGGCGAGAAGGTCCACTTCGACACGATCTACCTGCAGGCCGACGGAGTGCCTCTCGACATGGGGCTGAAGATGACCGGGCAGGTGGGCCTATGGGTCCCGCATGTCATGCAGCTGATCTACGTGGAGCGCTTCGAGCTGCAGGGCATACGTGCGGACATTGAGGAAATCCGCTCGCGCTTCTGACGCTCATCCCTCGACGATGATCTTGATCGCCGACGGGTCGACCCCGAACGTCACGGCCAGGCGACGCTTCGCCTCGGCGATCGTCAGCGGAACCTCGTCCGCGTCCGCCGACCCTTCGGCCTCCTCGGCGTCATCGGCTTCCTCGGCGGCGTCCCGCTCCCCGGCCTTGATGCTGGAGAGGGGGATGCGCCCGACGGCAGGGTTGTCTAGCCCGATGCCGGCTCCGACGAGCGTCACCGGGTTCTTGGCCTCGAGATCGTACATCGATAGCCAGATGCCGCGGCCGACTGGCATCTTGTACCCGGCGGCCTTCCGGGCAGCGTAGGCGCGGTCGAAGCGGTCCCGCATTTCGTCGCCCTCGACGAAGTGGACCTGCGCGAAGCGAGGCGAGTCCTTCTCGTCGACCGAGACAGCGACAACCATGTCGGCGCCTTCGAGCGTGCCCCATGCCGTGTCCGACTTGTTCCGTGGGAAGGCGACCCACGTGTTCTGCGTCGTCCGGATCGAGGCGACCTTGCTCTTTCCGTCCTTGGTGATGCGCCGGACGCTGGACTTGCCTGCCCCCTTGATGCGGCTGACTTCCCAGCCCTCCTTTTCCAGCGTCATCAGGCCCGCCTTGAACAGCTTGTCGCGGTTGATCACCTTGCCTGGAGTTGAAAACACGTTGGTCATTTTTCTATTCCTCTCTGGTTAGCTAGAGGAAACTCTCTAGAGGCTAACTCAAACGGTGTCAACGCACACTTGCGAGAACGCAGAGAGAAGCTTGAGAGAAACGAAAGAGAGATCGGAGCCGCCAGTTTCCGAAAGCCTTCTGGAAAGCCTTCTCCGCCTCCTCGGGCAATCTGCGACCAGCGCATTGGCTTCAGCCGCTGATGATTGCCGTGATCGGCACGGCTGCCGACGTGCACAGGTCACAAGCCATGAATCCGGCGACGACCTCATGATCGCAGCCGACGCCTGGATCGGCCGAGCAGATGCTGAGCAGCAGGTACCAGGCATAGGGGGTGAACATGGCAGCCTCTCCTTCGTCGAAGAAGGATCGGCGGTTGCGTGCGTTCGGGCTGCGCCCAAAAGGAAGGGGCCGCTGTCGAGGCGGCCCCTTTTGAGGTTCATCGCTTCCGGGCGCGGGAAGCCTCGACAGTCTCGGTCACGAAACCGTCGAGGTCGTTGAGCACTTGCGCTTTCCGGTCCGGCCAGGTCTCACGCGTGCAGAACAGCGTCGAGGAGGCGCCGTAGAGACCTCGGCGCTTGATCGATGTCGACCAGTCCCAGGACACCGTGATCTGCCCAGCGTAGCCCTCGCCGGCGGGATCGAAGTCGACCATTGTCACCGTGCCCCCAGGCTCGATGCCGAGACGCAGCGACATCGTGTCTGACGGGCGCATGATGACGTGCTCCGCGGAAGCAGCGCTCATGCCGCACCTCCGCACTCGAGCATGAGCAGCACGGCGCGACCGGGCTTCACCACAGCCTGGTGGCGAAGTTCCGGGTCCTCGGACCAAGTGAAGCTAAGCTCGGTAGCATCGCCACGGATTACGCCAAGGGCGACGCTGCCGTCCTTGGTCCCGAGGATCAGCATCGGCTGGATCCCATGTCGCTTGGCGAGGGCAGGGGTGATGCGGAACACACCCGACCTAAGCCCGTCGGGGCTGCGCGTCTTGCCGATACAGTTGGGAAGGTCGACGGCGGGAACGTGAACGTGGTTGAGCAGGGCAGACATAACAAACTCCATGATTCGGGGCCGCGCGGACCGACAATCGGAACCGCTACGGTGGGTAGGTTGGAAGATGTGGAGGGTGGGAGCGTGGTCCCGAGGTGTCGCGCTGCCGGAGCTTGTCGCCCCGCGAACATCACCTGCCCGATAGCATCCGTCTACGGCCAAGGTCCAGATCCGCTGACAGAAAACTTGGAGTCAGGATGAATCCTGCGTTCATGATTTCCGCGGCATCTTACCGAGAAGAAAGCCCGTGGCCGTAATGGGAATCACGGCCGGAGGCTTCTGAAGGACCTGAAGGGCTGCTTCACTTCCCTTCATATGATGATGAGTTCGTCCGGAGACACCAACAAGCCCTCAGTCGAAAATCGTGTTGGTCGGTGTAACCAGCGCGAGGGCCAGCTGCGGCGACACCTGTCGACGATACTTCCCGGCAAGGGCGATCGCGAGCGCTGCATACGCGGCGCTTGATGCGATGCTTTCCCGACGCGCTGGGAGGGCGTGGCCGAGGGCCACCTCGGATGCAAAGCAATGTAACCGCCTGCAGGGTAGGGAAGAAATCCGGGATGGCGTCCGGCGCGGCCCGTCGCTTCAGCGCCCGTCCCGCATCTTCGCGTAGGCATTGCCGGGCCGGATGTTCGCATACTTGGCGTCGCACAAATCATGGATGTCGAAATGGTCGACCCGGGTGCAGCCCTTCCGGCGGGCAATTTCATCGAGCAGCCGACCAAGTTCGCGGTCGCCACCAGCCTCGAGCATTTCGAGCTTGTCGAATTTGGCGCGCATGCCGCATTTTTCACATTCGACGAGGATCTTCGTCGCTGGATACGTCGAGATCAGAGCAGTGCTCTTCCCTTGCGAACTCATCTGGCAATCCTTGCCGCAGCCGTGCTTGAGTTGCTCGGCATGCTGATCCCAACGGCGACAAGGCGCGACCCGCATTTCGGGCATAGCAGCCGCTGAGAAAGACGGCTCAGCGGGAAATCCCTGCCGCGCGTCCAGAGCATCGAATATACGGCCAGTTCGTACCTGTTGTTGCACTCGCGGATGGTTTTCAGGTCCTCCCGATTGCCCCAAATGCATCGAGCAGTCAGCTTTACGCCGTGGTTCCACGCATCTCCAAGGGTCTCGATTTCCATGAGAACGAATAGGGAACAATGTCCTTGCTAGTCAAGACGCGTTGTGGAATCAATCCATCAATTTGGTTCTGACGCGAACGCAACCAACGGGCGTGATCGATGTGCGGCCGGGTACACATAAAGACGAATCTTGACGATATGCTGCAGGCCTTCGCCTTCGCGCAGCACAACGAAGATGTCGACCGGGCAGCCAACCAATTTCCGAGGTACAACGGAGCGCCTGGGTTGGACTACCCGCTGATCATCAACGACGTTGTGAGGGACGCGGTCGAGCCTGTCCTCGGGCCCGTTTTCAAGATGATGCGGTGGGGTTTCATTCCTCATTTCGCCAAGGCCCGCACCGAGGGCTTCAAGCACATCAATGCGAGGGCCGAGGGCGTTGCGACCAACGGCATCTTCAAAAACGCCTACCGATCCCGCCGCGCCCTGATGCCCGTCACCGGATACTTCGAGTGGCAGGACATTTTCGGTACAGGGAAAAACAAGTGGCCCTATGCAATCGCCATGGCGGACGACCAGCCGTTCTGTCTCGCGGCGATCTGGCAGACCTGGCGCGATCGGGGGACAGGCGAGGACGTCGACAGCTTCGGCATCGTCACCTGCGAGCCGAACTCAATGATGGCGAAGGTACACAACCGCATGCCCGTCATCCTGAAGCGTGAGGACTATGGCCGCTGGCTCGGCGACGAACCCGATCCCGCCGACCTGATGAAGCCGTTCCCGAGTGAGTTGATGAAAATGTGGCGCATCGACCGGAAGGTCGGCAATTCGAAGCACGACACACCCGACATCCTTGACGAGGTCCCGCCGGAGGACCTGTTCGAATAGCGTTCAGGGGCCGACGTATAGCGTAACTGACCGACAACCATCCCATCCGTTGCAGCTTGCGCTGGACCGCCGTGCCGGCTATCCCGGAAAGCATGGGCGGCAGCGGCAAGAAAGTTTTGCAGATCGATCTGGAAGGGGAGCTGCTGATGCTCGACCTTCTCGACACGATGCACGACCTCGACCAGAACGGACAGGAACTGGAGGAGGCCTTTGCCGCATTCGCGGCGGGCAATCTCTCGGCGGATTTGCATGACGACGCACCGCTGACGCTGGAGATGGCGGTCTGCCTGCCGGAGCTGCAGGGCGTGTTCACCGTCAATCCGGAATTCCGCGCCAAGTCGGAATCGATCACCGTGAAAACCCTACGAGGGGCGATCGACAAGGGCGACCTCGAATGCCGCCGACCGAACAAGAACATCTTCGTCACCCGCCGCGGGGTCAAGGAATGGCTGGATAAATGCCTCGACCGAAAAACGATCTCCCGACCCTCAAGCTCCGACGCTACAAGGCCGACAAAAAAGGCTATGTCCGCCCAGCCGAACGCTTCATCTACGACGGCGGCAAGCAGCACTACCTTGGAATCGGCGAGGATGATCTTGCGGCGGCTCAAGCAGCCCTCCGCGAGTACGTCGCCAAAAAACACGCCGAAGAAGTAGCGAAGCCCTCCAGCCGTCCGAAAAGGCTGCCGCCTTCGGAGACGGCCATCGCCGACGCGATCGCGCACTACTCAATCAAGGTCGCGCTCCGGTTCGAGCCGTCCGAAAACAACCCCGGCAAGCCGCAGCAGAAGCGGGACTTCCTGATGCGGATGGAAGCCTTGCTCGACTACTGGGGCGAGAAGGTCGTCGACGACATCGACGCGAACACCTGCGGCGAGTTCTCCAGGAATCATTCAGCCTCCACGGCGCGACGCTGCCTTGAGGACCTGCGCGCGGCCGTGAAGCGCTACGTCAAGGACCGCAAGATGGCGGCCGGCGGCGACTACGTATTCGAGCTGCCAACGGCGAACGCCGCCAGATACGGCTTCTTCACCCGCGGCCAGCTGGCACGGCTGGTCTGGGCCGCGCACCGGAAGAAGGGCACCTACAGCTACACCGGGAAGCGGGCAAGGGCCGACAGTCGCGGCAAGACCGTCGAGACGGCTGCGCGTCCCCGCAGGCACATCGCCAGGTTCCTGCTGACCGGAGCCTACACGGGAACCCGCACGGACCGCATCGAGCGAGCCAGCTTCTACAAGGAAGAGGGAAGGCCGTGGGTCGACATCGACAACGGCATCTTCTACCGCAACTGGCAGGGCGAGATGGTTCCCGACAACAAGCGGGCTGGCCCCGTCCGCATCCCGGGCCGCCTGCTGGCGCACATGCGCCGCTGGAAGGCGAACGGCGCGCGTTACGTCGTCGAGCATCAGGAAGGCAAGACGGGGTCGACGGCCAGCGCCTTCTTCCGCCTGCTGCGCGAAACGCTTACTCCCGAGGAGATCGCGGCGCAGGACCTGAACAGGCACACTCTCCGGCACACCTGTGCCACCTGGGCGATGATGGGCGGCCGACCGATAGAAGAGGTCGCAGGGTATCTCGAGACGAGCGACAAGATCATCCGCAAACACTACGGCCACCATCACCCCGACCATCAGGCCGGATTCGGAGAGGCCTTCACGACGGGGCGCGCCGGCCGCCTGGGTTTCGGCCGGGACGACAAGGCCAAGAAGCCCGCCAGGCAGACGGCTGCCAACAACCCGGTGCTCGCCGAGGAAGTGCGCGGCTCGATCCGCGACCTGCTCGAGGCCTTCCAGGCACCCATCGCAGCCACCGACGTGCTATCAGCTACGCCTGACGCCGGGCTTGAGGCGCTGCGTGAGACGGTCAAGCGTTCTGGCCGTTCCGGAGACTGGAGCGCCGTCCTCCACAACGAAATGGCGTGACCGCCACGGATGCCGCCACGAATTGCCACGGAAACAACCGGAACTATCGGGGAACAACGGGCATCAGCGCGAAAAAAGATCAAGGAAAATCAGTTATTTAGTCGTCGCCCCGCTCGTTTACACCGAAGATGTCGGCGGTTCGAGCCCGTCATCGCCCACCATATCTTTCCCCCAGTTGATGTTTTCCGGTTGCGGGCGCCACGAAATCGCCACGTCGACAACGGTCAATAGCTCACCTGTTGTCCTTCGTGCGGGCGGTGCATTGCTTTTTCACGGGTGAGCGGCATTTTCGCAGGAAGTTTTTTGGGCCTCGGGCGTTTATCTCAATAGAGATAGCCATTGCCGTGGAGCTACAGCTCCCGCCGGGGGCAACTGGGCCTCTCGGCTCGCGACCGCGGGTTTGTGGCTGCAGGTCAAGGGAAAATGCCCGTTCAAGCTTTCATTAACCGAATTGCCACGGCCGTCCCTGATCACGGCGTTCACGAATTCTTCCTTCAATTTGCGGGCTCCCAGTTGGCAGATCCCCGCCGCCGCGCAATTTTCAATCGCATGGCCGACAAGGGCGGCATCGAACATCGCTATTCCTGCTTCGCACCCGCTGGTGATCCTGAGGGGCTGAGCGTCGACCTGGCGGGTGTTTTCAAGCGCGGTGCGTTTCCGGGTACCGCCAAACGCATGGAAATGTATTCCACTGCCGCGCCCGCGCTGGCCGAGCGAGCATTGGAGCGACTCCTGGAGGGCGAAGACAGGAAAGGTGTCACCCATCTGATTGTCACCACCTGTACGGGCTTCTCCGCTCCCGGCATCGATCTGGAAATAATCGCCCGGTGCAATCTGCCCACCACCGTGGAGCGCACGATCATCGGCTTCATGGGATGTTATGCGGCAATCAATGCGCTCAAACTGGCGCGGCACATCGTCCTGTCGGAACCTTCGGCCCACGTTGTGATCGTCTGCATCGAACTCTGTACGCTCCATCTCAAGGAGACGGCCGATCTCGAAAAACTGCTGTCTTTCTCGCTCTGGGGCGATGGCTGCGCGGCCGCGTCGGTGACCTCCCGCCCGTTCGGCATCGGCCTGGACAGTTTTCACGCGATCGTGGACGCCGACGCCCGCGACTTGATGAGCTGGAGCTTGCACGACGACGGTTTCGACATGGTTCTGTCGGGGCAAGTTCCTGCTGCAATCCAGAATGCGCTTGGCAAAGGGATCGGCGCCATCTTGGGAAACAGGATCGCCGCCAACATCGACCTTTGGGCTGTTCACCCGGGTGGGCGTTCCATTCTCGACGCCGTGGAGCGCGCGCTGGATCTTCCTCCCGATGCGCTGTTGCCGTCGCGCGATGTGCTTCGCGAAAACGGAAACATGTCTTCCGCCACAGTCATGTTCGTGCTGGAGCGGATGCTTCGCGGGTTCACGGATGATGACGTGGGCTGTGCAATGGCATTTGGCCCCGGCCTCACGGCCGAGACGATGATGTTCCACACGGCCGGCCGTGCGTGACATGGCCACCGGTCTCGACAGCCGTCTTATCCAGCCGGAACTGCTCGATCATTTGCCTCCCGACGATCCCAGGGCGATTGGCTCCCGACGTGATCTGATTTGGATAAATTCGCTGATGTTTCAACATGCGATCATGTCCAACCTCCTGAAGGCCAGCGTGCGCGAGGGTTCGATCAGAATCTTGGAAGTCGGGTCCGGCGACGGTGCATTCATGCTCTCGGTTGCAAGGCGCCTCGCCACGAAGTGGATCGACGTGGAGCTGGTCATGCTCGACCAGGTTGACCTCGTCACCGACCGGCGGCGCGCCGATTTCGCGGCTCTGGGCTGGCGGGTTGAAACCGTTACCGACAATATCTTCGACTGGATCGCAAAACCCGGGGGTGCCGCCTACGACGTTGTCTCGGCCAATCTCTTCCTGCACCATTTTTCCGACACCGCCTTAAAGATCCTGTTCGAAGCCCTATGCCGTCTGGCGCCGGTATTCCTCGCCGCCGAGCCGAGCCGAAACATTGTCGCTTTAAAAGCGTGCCCGCTCCTGCGCCTTGTCGGTGCAAACCAGGTCACCATGCACGATGCGGCGGCAAGCGTCCGCGCAGGTTTCGCTGGCAAGGAACTTTCCGGTTTGTGGCCTCTCGGTTCCGCGCAGCAGTGTGAAGAGCGCAGAATTGGCCCGTTTACCCACGCCTTCCGCGTTTTCCCCAAGGAAGGACTTGCGCGATGTACGATGCCATCGTCATAGGTGCCGGCCCAAGCGGCTCGTCGGCAGCATTGGCCTTGCGCGGCCAAGGTCGTTCTGTGGCCATCATCGAAGCAAGCGAGTTTCCACGCCGCAAGGTCTGCGGCGAATTCATGTCGGCGGTCAATCTGGAGCTGTTGGACCGTCTGAAGGCCGGCGTGGCGGTTCGTGCCAAGGCAGGGCCGGAAGTCAAGCGGGTTGGCTTGTTCGCGTCGGGCCCTGGCATCATAGCGGGCATGCCGCGCGCCGCGGGAAATGCTTTCGGGCGGGCGCTTGGACGGGACGTTCTGGATGGCATCCTCTTGGACACGGCGCGCAATGCCGGAGCCGACGTTTTTCAGCCATGGCGCGCGGTGGAGATCGCCAGCAATGGCGATCGTGCCATCGTCCGGATCGCCAACAGGGAGGGTCAGACAAGTCTTAGCGGGCAGGTGGTGATTGCGGCGCATGGCTCCTGGGGGCAGGGCAGGTTGCCAACCAATCTCCCGAAGAGCAGCGCGGCATCCGATCTGTTTGGCTTCAAGGCCCATTTCAGGGGAGCGTCGCTCGCTCGAGACCTCATGCCGCTCCTGGTGTTTCCGGGCGGCTATGGTGGCATGGTGTGGGCGGATCAGGACAGGATATCGCTGTCGTGCTGCATACGCCGCGACGTGTTGACTAGGCTGCGCAAAGAGGGCGGTGCGATGTCCGCGGCCCAAGCCGTTCACGCGCACATACTGGCATCGTGTCCGGCCACGGTTTCCACGATCGGCGACGCCAGCCTCGAAGGTGAATGGCTTGCCGCCGGTCCCCTACGTCCGGGGATGCGCCCACGATTTGCCGACGACATATTTCGGGTCGGCAACATCGCCGGCGAGTCTCATCCCATCATCGCTGAAGGCATCTCCATGGCCCTGCAGTCCAGCTGGCTTCTCGCTGGCGAATTGGCAAGGTTCGAACAATGGGACCGGACGGCGCGCATCGCCGTCGGCAAACGCTATTCAAGAGCGTGGAGCCGGCAATTCGCCACTCGCATTCATGCCGCCGCACTGTTGGCGCGCATTGCCGTCCTCCCCAACTCTAATACGGCGATGAAGACTTTCGTGGGTTGGTTCCCGAATAGCCTGACCTTAGGAGCCAGATTGTCCGGCAAGACAAAGGCCTTGCCTGCTCTCAGCCATCCGTAAGGGCATGAAGCCGGCCGGACGCTTGGAATTCGCTGAAGCGCTGGAGCCCGAATCGCAACTCAACAGGCACACGCTTCTTGGCGTATGGCTGCCCGCTCACGGCGGCACCATCCGGAAATCCTTGCCCTCGGGCAGCAATTGCCCGCCGTCGACGACAATGGTGGTGCCGGTGATGTAGCTGGCGTCGTCCGAGGCCAGGAACAGGAAGGCGTTGGCCACGTCGCGCGGGCTGCCGAGCCGGCCGAGCGGGATCGAATCCTCCATGTTCTTGATATAGGCGGCGCCGCGATGCTGTTGGATGGCTTCGGTGAGGATATTGCCGGGTTCGACGCCGTTGACGGTGATGCCGTAGCCGGAGAATTCAAGCGCCGCCGCGCGAATGAAGCCGTTAATGCCTGCTTTCGTCGCCGAATAATGGCCGTGGCCAGGGCTGGTGACGTGGGGGCCGGTGATCGATGAGGTGTAGAGCATGCGGCCAGAGCGCTGCGCCTTCATCGGCACGAGGGCGGCGCGGCTGGCATTGAAAGTGCCGCGCAGGTTGACGGCCATGACGCGGTCCCAGTCGTCGGCGCTGGTGTTTTCGATCAACTGCCAGGGATAGATGCCGGCATTCTGCACGATGATGTCGAGGCGGCCGTGCTGTTTCAGCGAAAGTGCCACCGCGGCCTCGGCGTCGCTCATTTGCGAGATGTCGGTGCGGATGAAGGGGACGCCCAGTTCATCCGCACTTGCTTGCCCCGCCTCCGCCTCGCTGTCGGCCAGCACGAGCCGTGCGCCTTCTTCCGCAAAGCGCAGCGCGATGCCCTTGCCGATGCCGCGCGCGGCGCCGATGATCAGCGCTACCTTGTCTTTCAGTCGTCCTGTCATGCCAATCCTCGCCTCACGCCCTCTCACGCCAGTCTTTGGCGAATGGTTTGCTTGAATGCGTCGAGCAGCACCGCGGCCAGAACCAGCAGGCCGTGGATGACCTGGGTGAAATTGGCGGGCAGGCCCATCAGGTTGATCGCCGTGTTGATGGCCGAGAGCAGGAGCACGCCGGCATAGACGCCCGGCAAGGTGCCGACGCCGCCCTTCAGGCTGACGCCGCCGATAACCACGGCTGCAAAGGCATTGAACAGCAGGCCGACGCCAAGATTGGCGGTGGCGCCGGAGGTGCGGATCGCCAGCAGCCAGCCGGCGAGCCCTGCGATGGCGCCGGCGAGCACGAAGGCGATGATCAGGTTGCGGTTCACCCGGATGCCGGCGCGGAAGGTCGCGGTTTCATTGCCGCCGATCATCACCAGGTGCCTGCCGAACGGCGTCTTGGCCATGATCAGCGAGAAGACCACGAAACAGGCCACCGCGATCCAGGCGGTAAGCGGCAGGCCGATCAGGCGCTGGATGCCGAACCACCGGATGGCGGGTGCCAGATCCTGTGCCGAGCGGCCGCCCGAAATGACCAGCACGAGGCCGCGTACCCAGATGTAGGAGGCGAGCGTGATGATGAAGGCGCTCATCTTGACCTTGACCACAAGATAGCCGTTGAAGGCGCCGATGAGGCCGCCGACGGCCAGCGCCAGCAGCAGCGAGACCGGAACCATCAGCCATTCCGGGTGCAATTGAACACCGAGGCCGATGCCCGAGGAGCAAAACAGGATGCCCACCGCCATGGCGCTGAGTGCGGCGACGGATTCGACCGACAGGTCCATGTGGCCGGCAATGATGACCAGCGCCAGGCCGATCGACATGACGCCGAGCACGCTCGACGCCTCGATGATGTTGGCGAAGATGCCGAGTTGGAAATAGTTCGGGATGAACAGCGAGAAGACGACCAGGACAAGGAGCAGCATGAACCAGACGAGGTTGTCGAGGACGAACTCCAGGGCGTGACGCGTGCGAGGGTTCATGTGTCGATCCGGTTGGCGTGCGCAATCAAGGCCGCAGCGAATTGTCTGCGTCTCGTTTCATGCGGGCAGGGATGGGCTCCGGGCCAGGTATGGCCCGGAGCGTTCAGGCGACATGCCTATTCGACCGACTTGACCGTATCGGTCGGCGGCTTCTGGTTGCCCCAGAAGGCCGGGTTGTCGACGTTCTCCTTGGTGATGGCGGCACCCGGAATCTTGATGTTCGGGCCCCACGCTTCCTTGGTGACGGTCGATTTCAGGCCAAGCACGTCGTATTCGCCGGGCTTGATCTCTTGCTTCTTCGCGACCTTGTCCATGAACATGGCGACGGCCGCGGCCTGTGCGTAAAGCGGCTGCTCTACTTCGACATTGAGCCAGCCCTTGCGGATCAGGTCGAGGCCGACCGGCGCGCCGTTCGAGCTCATCAGCATCACGTCGCCCGGCTTCTTGCCGGCGGCCTCTAGCGAAGCGACGGCGGCGACCGACAGGTGCGCGGCATGGCTGAAGATCAGGTCGATGTCGGGATTGGCCAGCATCTGGTCGGCAACGATGGTGCCGGCATTGGTGGCCTCCCATTGCATGGCCGGCAGCGAGATGATCTTGACGTCCGGGAACGCCTTCATCTTCTCTTCAAAACCCTTCTGGATGTCGAGCGTGTAAGGATCGCCGGGGTCGCCAAGCACCTGAAGGACCTTGCCCTTCACCGAGCCGTTCTTGGCTTTCAGAAGCTTTTCGGCCTGATCGGCGGCGACATAGCCGATCTCGACGGTACCCGCGACCGACGTGAAATCGGACGGTGTCGACGTGATCTGGCGATCGAATTCGACCACCGGAATGCCGGCGGCGCGGGCGGCCTCGATCGATGGTTTCAGCGCATCGAAATCGACGGCGGCCAGGATGATCGCCGCCGGCTTCAGCGCGATCACGTCGTTCATCTGCGATTGCTGCGCGTCGGTCTTGTTGTCGGCGTTCAGCGTCTTCATCTCGTAGCCGGTCTGTTTCAGGAACAGCTCCAGCGCGCTCACCGATCCGGTTTGGAACTCGTCGAGCAATGTCGGCACCAAGTAGTAGACAATACCCTTGGACTGGGCGAATGCCGGCGTGAGCGTGGCAAAGGCCAGTGCCAGGATACCGAAGACAGCAAGAAGTATTCGCTTCATGTCGTTGGCTCCCTGTTAAGCCGGACCCCTCTTTGTCCCTCAGCCCGCCGGTCCGGCACCGGCAAGCGTCTCCCCGGTGATCATGTTGATCACCGCATCGGGACTTGTCTTGTTGCGTGCGACATCGCCCGCCACGACGCCTTGCCGGATCACCACGATCCGGTCGGCGACCTGAAAAGCCTGCTGCATGATGTGGGTTATGATGACGACGCCGATACCCTGGCTCGCCACTTGGCGGATCATGTCGAGACCGCGCCGCGTCTGTTCGACGCCAAGTGCGGCGAACGGTTCGTCGAGCAGCACGAGTTTGCCGCCCCAGTGGACAAAGCGGTTGAGCTCGATGGCCTGGCGCTGGCCGCCCGAGAGGTGCTCGACATTGGTGCGCAGTGAAGGAATGCGGGTACCGGCGCTGGCCAGCGCCTTGCCGACGACAGCCTCCATGGCGCGTTCGTCGAGCACGGGAATGCCGAGCACCTTCCTCGTGATCTCGCGGCCCATGAAGAAATTGGCCACAACGTCGACATTGGTGCAGAGCGACAGGTCCTGGTAGACGGTCTCGATGCCGGCCGCCTTGGCTTCCGCCGGCGAACGGGCCAGGAACTCCTTGCCCTCGAACAGCATGCGGCCGGATGTCGGTTCGAGACCGCCCGCAATGATCTTGACCAACGTCGACTTGCCGGCGCCGTTGTCGCCGAGCAGCGCCACCACCTCGCCCTTGCCGATGGAAAAGCTGATCCCCTTCAGCGCTTCGATCGCGCCATAGTTCTTGGTCACGTTGTCGAGCACCAGCAGGGGTTCGCTCATGCAGCAATCTCCCTGGCCGAAAGGATGTCGCGGCCGCGCTCGCGTTCGGCGGCGAACATCTGGCCGAAGCGTGGCGACAACACCCCTGAGACGGCGAGTGCCGCCGCGCCGCGCAGCACGGCATGCTGGCCGCCGCTGGCGACGATGACACGCGGCGTCTTGCGATCAGCGCGAGCCGAAACCGAATTGTGCAGCGGTTCGGCCGCGTCCGCCAGGCGTTCGAGCAACTCCGACGCCGCCAGGCCGCCGAGCACGACCGTCTCTGGGTCGAAAAGGTTCTCGATGATGGCGATGGCATTGCGGAAGATCGGGCCGACCTGTGCCACCCAATCGGCGTCGCCGCCGGCCCGGCGGCCCCGCGCTTCGAGCGAGAGGTAGCGCTCGAGGCAGCCGCGGTTGCCGCAGGGGCAAAGCTCGCCATCAGGGACCACGGGAATGTGGCCGATCTCGCCCGCATTGCCCCAGGCGCCGCGCAGAACGCTGCCGTCATGCATCATGGCGCCGCCGAGCCCAACGCCGAAATAGAGATAGTAATAATCGGAATGGCGGGCTCCGATGCCATAAAGCCTCTCGCCCATCGCGGCGGCGGCCATGTCGCTCTCGAAGAACGCCGGCAATCCCGTCGCGGCCGTCAGCCGTTCACGCAGCGCCACGTGCTTCCACCCGGTCATCGTGGTCGGGCCGACAAAGCTCATGGAGTCCACGTCGAACGGACCGGGAAGCGCCATGCCGATGCCGATGACGCGGCCGCCGGGCCGCTTGCCCGTCAGGTCGCGAACCATGGCGCCAATCTGGTCGAACGCATGATCAGGCGCCGCGTTGGGGGCTTCGCGGCGTGAACTCTCGATAACGTCGCCGCTGAGATTGATCAGTGCGGCGTCTATTCCAAGCGGCGTCAGGTGGATGCCGACGGCATAGCCGCCTTCCGGGTTGATGCGCAGCGTCGCGGGTGGCAGGCCACGGCCCTTCGGCTCTTCGCGTACGGAAAGGATGTAGCCCTGTTCCTCCAGTTCGCGAACGATGGTCGACACGGTCTGGACGGTGAGCCCGACATGCTTGGCGATGTCGCTACGTGCGATCGGGCCATGACGGCGGATGGACTCCAGCACGATGCGCCGGTTGTACGGCCGCCCGAACTCCTGATTGGTCCCCCGCAATGCCATGCCTTGCGCCCTCACGTGACGTAAGGTTCGCATCAAATATTTATTCAGTCAAATGGAATTCAAAAATAATCGGAGCGCGGACGGAACTGAAGATCCGTGGTGTCTCATCCTCGGTGGATCAGCGATGAGGCGGGAGACTGCCTGGTGAGGGAGAGGCGTCGCTCGGCCGGTGGCTCGGGATTCAGCTGGCGGGCGAGCGGTTGCCCTTGTCAGAGATACTGCGCGACTTTCCTTCCGACGGTCAGAAAGCGTAGCGGATCGATCGCCTCGCCATTGTGCCGCACTTCATAGTGAAGATGCGGGCCAGTCGAGCGTCCGCTGCTGCCGGTCTTGCCGATGATGGCGCCGGCGTCGACTTTTTCGCCTACCGTCACGTCGATCTCGCTGAGATGTCCGTAGCGCGTGGCAAAACCATTGCCATGGTCGATCTCGACCATACGGCCATAGCCGCCATTCCAGCCGGCCTTGGTGACGACGCCGGGCGCTGTCACCCGCGCCGCCATGCCGATGGGCGCCCTGAAATCCATGCCCGAATGCAGCGCGGCCGTGCCGAGAAGGGGATCGGTGCGCACACCGAACGGGCTGGTGACGGAGTGGCCGGGGGCGGGATTGGCAAGCGGCAGCCGGCGCGCTTCCTTTTTCAGCTGGTCGAGCGTGTCCAGCGCCTCGTCCAGTTCCTTGACCTTGCTGTCGAAGATCATCGACGAGTCGAGCGGGATCAACGGTCCGCCGACATCGCTTTCGTTCTTGCCGAAATCACTGTCGACCGGCAGTCCGGCTGCCTGCAGCGCCTGCTGGATGGCATCCGCGCTCTTGTAGGCATTGTCCGCGAGCGTGCTGATGCGGCTGAGCTGCTCATTCTCGATGGATTTCAGCGACTGGTTGATCGAGACGAACAGCTTGTCGGCACGATCTGCGGCTGAATCGCTGGGCAGCGGATCGGTGCGGGTCGACCACAAGGAGAAGGGCCTGGTGTCGGCGGTCCCGAGGTCGGCGCCCAGGCTGGCAACCGCGTAGGTCTGCGCGGGCTGGTTGATGCTGCCGGTCACCTCGGCGCGCTTGTCCGTCTTGGCGGCCGCGGCCGGATCGTCGGCGGGTACCGGTCCGGCGTCGTTTTCGGCGCGTTGGAGCAGCGGGCCGAGACGGCCATGCCGCTGACTGAGCTGCGTCTGGCGCTGAAGCAGTTCGCTGACCTTGGTTTCCATCAATTGCTGGTCGAGCAGCTGCCTGCTGGTGATGCGGTCGACCTGGGCGCGAAGCGCCGAAATGCGGTCCTCGTAAGCCTGCTGCATCCGCGCCTGGCGTGCGGTGGTGGCGCCGATCAGGTCGTCGCGCAGCACGAGATAGGATGTGGCCAGGAGGTAGCCGATGGCAATGGCGGCGAGTGCTGAACCGATGAATGCCGCCAGCCAGGGGCGGACCGTGAAGTGCCTGATCTCGTTGCCTCGGGCGATGATGACCGTATGTGGTTCCTTGCGCCTGCCGAAGACTGCGGACTGACCGGTTGCGTTCACGGGACCAAGCTTTCGTTTACGACACCACGAGAGCTTGATTACACATTATTAGGGTTAACAAAGGATTGCCCTATCGGCCGCGCGGCGCCGAATGCACGCAGCGCGGACACGAGGTTGCGCGAAAATCTCCAGGACGCGGACCCTATGCCGCGGAATCGTTGGCGATGAACACTCATGTTCCGTCGGGAGCATCCAGTAGCTCGCAGAGCAAGGCTCGGGTTTCTTAACTGTCTTCGATTGCATTTAGTTGACGCTTTTCGAGTAAAGGCGTGTTGGTATTTGGGATTCACCGTGGCGGTAGGAATGCTGGACGATCTGGTTGGCAAGATCCTCGACAAGATTTCGGGCACCAGTCTGCTGGCGACCGGGCTTTTGCTGCTGACGGCCTTTGTCAGCGCCCTCGTGGCCTATTGGCGCACGGTCGAGGAGAAGAGCTGGAAGGAGTTTTTCGAGTTCGTCATCCCGCATGAGGTCATCACCCATCCGTCCGCGAAGGCCGACCTGCTGTTCTGGGTCACGAAGAAGGCCCTGATGCCCTTCCTGATGCTGCCCGCCGGAATCGTCTTCGTCACGGCGGTGGGCTACGGGACCAACTGGCTGTTTTCCACACTGTTCCAGTTCCAGCCGCCTCTGATCGAGGGGCCGGCAGGGCCGGTGACGGTGCTGATCTTCACCGTCAGCATGCTGCTTGCCTACGACATTTCCTATTATCTCTATCACGTCGCCCAGCATCGCTATCCGCTGCTTTGGGAACTGCACAAGGTGCATCACTCGGCCGAGGTGATGGTCGGGATCACCAAGGACCGGGTCCATCCGCTCGACGAGTTGATGAACCGGGCCTGGGACGGCCTCATCGTGGGGCTCTGCTTCGGCATCTGGTCGCTGATTTCGCTGAACCTTGTCGAACTGACCGTTTTTGGCGTCAACGTCTATGTCATGCGCAACATCCTGATGATGGATTTCGTCAGGCACACGCATTTCAAGATCTCGTTCGGCCCGCTCAACAATTTGATCCTGTGTCCTCATTGGCACCAGTTGCATCACAGCACCGATCCGCGCCACTACGACAAGAACTTCGGGCTGCTCTTCTCGTTCTGGGATCGGCTCTTTGGGACATTGTGTGTGCCGAGGCCCGACGAGGACTTCAAGTTCGGGCTGGTTGACCGCGATGTGCGTGACTACCAGTCTCTCGCCGGCCTTTACGTCATGCCGTTGAAGCGGATGTGGGGGCATATCGCCAGGCGCATCCGGCCCGGAAAATCACGCTCACGCACCTCGCGATCCTCGGAAGGGACACGGCCATGAACGCTCCCGTTGTGCTCGCCATCCCGCGGACACGCACCTTCGAAATCGTGACATCGGCGGTGCGCCTGGCCGAGATCGCACCGGCCTGGAGCGCGCTCTGGCAGCGGGCCGGCGGGCTTGTCTTCCAGCACCCGGACTGGATCGCGGCCTGGTGGCGAACCACCCCGCATCAGGAACGGCGCGCGCTCAGGATTGGCCTTGCCTGGAACGGCGACCGGCTCGACGGCGTGATAGCGCTCGCGACCTTCAGGCGCTCCGGCATCCGCATACTCGAATGGGCAGCGAAGGATCACAGTGACTATGGCGACGCGCTGGTTGCACCTGACAGCGACCCGCGGGCGATCTCCCGCCTCTGGCAGCATGTTTTTGACCAGGGCGGCTTCGACCTGATCTATCTCAACCGTCTGCTGCCGGATGCCGGTGTTCATGCCCTGCTGGAACCGGCCCATGGCAAGGCGCTTCGGCCCAACCACCGCACTGAAATCAGCTATCGTGTCGGCGGCTCCTGGCAGCGTGGGGCGGAATGGTTCGAGACGTTGTCCAAGAAGGGCCGGCAGAACTATCGTCGTGGCCGCAAGTTCATGGAAGAAAGCGGCGCATTGCGTTTCCGGCTGCTGGATCCGGATGAGCCGCGCGAACCGGTGCTCGAGCGGGTCGCGACGTTGAAGCGCCTCTGGCTCGCCCGCCATGGTCGCGCCTCGGATCTGTTCGACAAGGGCTCGCCCGTTCTCGCCGCGCTTATTTCGGTGCTGGCCGACCTCGGGCTGTTGCGCATCTTCGTGCTGGAGCTTGACGACAAGATCGTCGCCGTCTCGATCAATTTCGAGCAGCGCGGCACGATGATGGCTTTCGTCACCACCTATGATCCCGAATACGAGCGCGCCTCGCCGGGTATGGTGCTGATGATGGACTATATCCAGTGGTCGTTCGACCGTGGCCTTGCCACGATTGATTTTCTCTGCGGCGGCGAGGATTTCAAGCGGCGCTTCGCCACGCAATCAGTCACGCTGTCGTCGATGATGGGCGCGCGCGGCTTGCGTGGCCATCTTGCCGCGCTGGCCGATCAAGTGAGCCATGCTTCGAAATCCTGGAGGACGCGGCGGCAGCCGAAGGCTGAGGCCCCTGACGAGTAGCGTCCATAATTGTCGATTGCTTTGGTGGGCTTTGGCGACGTTCAGAGCGCGCGAACGGCTTCCAGCACGGCCTCGGCATGGCCCTTGACGCGGACCTTGCGCCAAATCCTGGCGATCCTTCCGTCGCGTCCGATCAGGAACGTCGCGCGCTCGACACCCATGTATTTGCGGCCATACATCGATTTCTCGACCCACAGATGGTAGGCCTCGATCACCTTGCGCTCCTCGTCGGCGGCAAGATCGATGGTGAGATCGTATTTCGACTTGAATTTGTCGTGTTTCTTGGCGCTGTCGGGCGACAGGCCAATGACGACGGCGCCGGCCTTCTCGAATTCCGGCTTCAGCTGTGAGAAGCTGATCGCCTCTTGCGTGCAGCTTGTCGTGTCGTCCTGTGGATAGAAATAGAGCACCACCGGCTTGCCGGCGGATGCCGCCAGGCTGAGCGATCCGCCGCCGTCCCGCGGCAGGTCGAATTGCGGCGCGGGATCGCCTACGTCGAGGTCGGCCATATCGATGCCCTTGTTTGAGGTTACGCGCGAAGCCACACCGATATAGTGTCGAGCGGGGATTCGTCCACGAGCGAATTCGTACAACGGAAGATTGCGTGGATCAGGAGCAACCGCAGCACGAGAAGATCAGGTTCAGGCGGGACGAGATCACCGACCTGGGGGCTTTGCCGTCCGCGTGCCGCGTCCCGCCTCTCGGTCAGGCGGCCATCGGCCGCGGCGTTCGCATCCTTTCACGCCTGTTTGCCGGCCTGGTCGCGTTCATGCTGCTGGTCGCGGTGGCCGTCTATCTCATCGGCCTTTCCGGCATCGGCTCGGACCGGCTGCGCGTCGAGGCGGAGAGCGCCATAGAGAGGCTGGCGGGCGTCGACGTCAATGTCGCGGTCGGGCCCGCGCGCATTACGCTCGACAGTTCGAGCTTCGTCGCCCTCCAGGTGAGCGATGTCAGCCTGAAGACATCAGACGGCAAGCCGATGGCGGATGCCGGTCGTGTGCGCTTTGGCGTGCGTCTGGTGCCGTTGCTATGGGGTGAGGTGCGGCTGACCAGTGCCAGGATCTCCGATGCCCGTGTCGTCATGGCGGCGATGCCGTCCGGCGGCGACTGGACCGCGGCGCTGCGCAACCAGGACGGCCTCGTCGATCCGGAGAAACTGTCGGACGCGGTGTTCGGCAATATCCATCGCGCGCTCGATGCCGTGCGGGAAGATTCGATGCGCCGGATCGATCTCAGCAATGTCGAGTTCGTGCTGCCCGACGCCGGATCGATCAAGCTGGTCAAGATCGCCGACGCCACCGTGGTTCAGTCGGGGCCGGGGGGCATGAAGTTCACCGCCGAGGCGGATGTCGACGGCAGGACAGTCACGGTTGCCGCCGCCGCCATCCGCGATGTCGCGGCGCACCGGGTAACAAGCCTGGATGCCAGCATCAATCTGGCGGATGCCGACGCCACCGCTGCCGGCTCCGGGAAGCTTGGTGCCGTCGCGTTGAAGCTGACGGGATCGGAAGGCTCAGGCGCCACCGCATCACGCCTGGCCGCCGCCCTTTCATCCACCGGCTCGGTGCTCGATCTTGGCGCGCGCGGGCTGCTGCCGGCGGATGCCGATGTCAATGCGACGCTTGTCTACGGCTCCAACAAGATCCAGGTGGACAGGTTGCTGCTGAAAACCGGCCGGTCTTCATTCGATTTCGGCGGCTCGATCGGGCCAAAACCGGCAACCGGGGTAGCGGGTGAGGAACCCTCGTACCGTTACGATCTGACCAGCGACGGTTCGACCTTGGCACCGTCGGAATCGCCTGAACCCGCATTGATCTTCCTGGCGCGGATTGCCGGCGTCTACCAGCCGCAAAGCCGTAAACTGGTGGCCGAGCAGATCGCGGTTCGGTCCTCTGGTTCCGGCGAGGTGCTTGGTACCTCAACAGTGGAATTCGTTGACGGCAAGGCTCCCGGGATCAATCTGGCGCTCAGCGTCCATGACATGCCGGTCTCGCACGTCAAACAGCTTTGGCCATGGTTTTCGGCGCGTAATGCGCGGCTCTGGGTGCTGAACAATTTGTTCGGCGGCCGCGTGGTCGACGCCAATCTCCAATTCCAGGTGGTGCCGGACCGCCTCGGCAATGGGGTACCGCTTTCCGCCGACGAGGTCTTCGGCCGCTTCCAGATCGAGGGGGCGCGCTTCGACACGGCCGGGCGCATTCCGCCGATCCGCGACGCGGTGGGCGTCGTCGGATTCCACGGCAACGACGTCGACATTTCATTGTCCTCGGGCACCGTCTTCATGCCCAGTGGCCGCGTGGTTGCGGCCAGCAACGGGACATTGACCGTCAAGGCGGCCAACCGCCCGCCGGTCATCGGCGCTCTCGATATCGACGTTGCCGGCGATGCGTCCGCTGTCGCCGAACTTGCATCCTATGAACCGATCAATGCCATGCGCCATGTCGGCCTTCTGCCGGAGGATCTTTCCGGCAGCGTTACCGGCCACGTCAAGGCGGACATTCCGCTGCAGTCGGGCGTCGATACCGCGAAGCTCGATTGGCTGGTGTCGCTCGACTATACCGGCCTGTCCTTGGCCAAGCCGTTCGAGGGACAGGCCGTAACCAATGCCGATGGCTCGATCACCGTCGACCCGCAAAAGGCTGTCATTTCGGCTAAGGCATCGCTGAATGGCATTCCGGCCGAACTCGATCTGGTCGAGCCGCTGGCCGATGACGGGCCGGCGCGCAGCCGCAAGGTAGCCCTGGTGCTCGACGACAAGATCCGCGCCGCCGCCATGCCCGGCCTGACGCCGCTGCTTGGCGGAACGGTGAAGGTCGCGATCGACAAGAGCGGCAACGGCAACCAGAACGTCTCGGCCGACCTGACCAACGCCAGGCTGGACATTCCCTGGGCCGGCTGGAGCAAGGGGGCGGGGGTTCCCGCCAGCGCCACATTCGTCATGACCAAGTCCGGCGACACCACGACGCTGTCCGACTTCGAGCTCGACGGCAAGACGTTCTCCGTCGACGGCAGTATCGTGCTGGTCAACGGCGCCTTGTCTTCGGCCAAGTTCAGCAAGGTCACCTTGAACAGGGGCGACGACGTGGCTGTTTCGGTCAAGCGATCGGGCAAGGGCTACGCGGTCGACATCAATGGCAGTGCGCTCGACGCTCGTTCGCTCATCAAGCAATTTACGTCCGATGTGGACACCGCAACGAAGACGACGGGAACAGACGACATTTCCGTCAGCGCCGATGTCAATCAGCTGACCGGTTTCCACGATGAGCAACTGTCCAACCTGAAGCTCGACTACAGTGCGGCCGGTTCAAGGGTGAACGGACTGAAGGTGAGCGCGACGGCGAGTTCCGGCGCCGCCATCGCCATCAGCAACACCACCGGCGACGGCAGACGCTCGCTCAACGTGCAGTCGGCGGACGCCGGCGCCATCCTGCGGTTCCTCAACATTTATGAGCACATGGAAGGCGGCGCGATCACATTGGCCCTGTCGGGAGCCAGCGATGGACCGATGAAGGGCAAGGTCGACACCAGCAACTTTTTCGTCGTCAACGAACCCAAACTCGCCTCCATCGTCTCGACCACGCCGGCCGGCGATAGCCGCAGCCTCAACCAGGCGGTGAAGGGCAAGCTCGACACGTCGCGAGTGAAGTTCGAACGGGGTTACGCCGAGATCGACAAGGGTAGCGGCTACCTGAAGCTGACCAATGGCGTGCTGCGTGGCCCGCGCATCGGCACGACGTTCCAGGGCATCCTCTACGACCAGAACAACAATATGGACATGACCGGCACCTTCATGCCGGTCTACGGCCTCAACCGTATTTTCGGCGAACTGCCCATCGTCGGCGCGCTTCTGGGCAATGGCCGCGACCGCGGCCTGATCGGCGTCACCTACCGGCTCAGGGGCAATGCCAACAAGCCGGTGCTCGACGTCAATCCGCTGTCGGTGATCGCGCCGGGCATATTCAGGTCGATCTTCGAGTACCGGTGAGGGTCCTCAGGCCGGCCGCACCAGGATGTGCTTTTTCCTGCCCAATGAAAGCTTCACGACATTTTCCGGACTCAAATCCTGAAGCGTGACCAGTCGACGGTCGTCGCTTACCGGCTGGTCGTTCAGGCGCACGGCGCCACCCTGGACGTGCCGCCTTGCCTCGCCATTGGACGATGCCAGCCCCGCGCTGACCAATAGCGACAGGATGCCGACGCCGGATTCGAGCGCGGCCCTGTCCGTCTCGACCGTGGGCAACGTGTCGGCGAGAGCGCCTTCCTCGAAGGTCTTGCGCGCCGTCTCGCTGGCCTGTTCGGCGGCCGCGCGGCCGTGCAGATGGGCGGTGATCTCCGTTGCGAGGATCTTCTTCGCCTCGTTGATCTCGGAGCCACCCAGCCGCTCGAGCCGTGCAACCTCGTCCAGCGGCAGCGTGGTGTAGAGCTTCAGGAAACGGCCAACGTCGGCATCCTCGGTGTTGCGCCAGTACTGCCAGAATTCGTAGGGGCTCAACATCTCTGGATCGAGCCAGACCGCGCCCGAGGCGGACTTGCCCATCTTGGCGCCGGACGAGGTGGTGAGCAGCGGCGTGGTCAGTGCGTAGAGTTGCGCATCCTCCATGCGGCGGCCGAGATCGATGCCGTTGATGATGTTGCCCCATTGGTCGGAGCCGCCCATCTGCAGACGGCAGCCAAGGCGCTTGTAGAGTTCGACGAAATCATAGGCCTGCAGGATCATGTAGTTGAATTCAAGGAACGACAGCGATTGCTCGCGGTCGAGCCGCAACTTGACGGAATCGAAAGCGAGCATCCGGTTGACCGAAAAATGCCGACCGACATCACGCAGGAAATTGACGTAGTTGATCTCCATCAGCCAGTCGGCATTGTTGACCATGACCGCGTCGTTCGGACCGCTGCCGAATTTGAGGTAGGGCATGAAGTTGCGGCGGATACCGGCCAGGTTGTCGTCGATGTCCTGGGGCGTCAAAAGTTTGCGCGCCTCGTCCTTGAAGGACGGGTCGCCGATCATCGAGGTGCCGCCACCCATCAGCGCGATCGGCCGGTGTCCGGTCTGCTGCAGCCAGTGCAGCATCATGATCTGGATCAGCGAGCCGGCATGCAGGCTCTTGGCCGTGGCGTCGAAGCCGATATAGGCCGTCACGGTTTCCTTGGCGAAGATAGCGTCGAGGCCGGCATCATCCGAGGTCTGGTGGATGAAGCCGCGCTCGCTCATCGTGCGCAGGAAATCGGATTTGAAGGCAGGCATGTTTTCTTTCCCGAAAGCGTACGCCCGGTCCGTCGCGGGCATATGTGAACGCGCGCGTTTAGCACTCAAGTCGCATCAGCAAAAGTGGAATCCGGTTTTGCGCCGGATCGCGCGCCAACCAAGAGTTCGCGATCAGCAAAGGCGGAACCTGGTCTTGCTGCCCGCGGATGGCAATTGCGAATCCTTGCCTCATTCATGCCGCTGGCGTAATGAGGCGCCGCGCAAGGGCAGCGCCAGCACGCCGCGACGGGGTCGTCCCGCAGATCAGATCCGGAAAGCTCCCGCGATGAACAGAAACTACCTCTTCCTCTTTCTGTTCAGCTTGCTAATGAGTTTCAGCGGCTTGGCGAGCCTTCCGCCGATCGACCGCGACGAATCCCGTTTTGTCCAGGCGACCAAGCAGATGGTCGAAACTGGCGATTATATCGACATTCGCTTCCAGGATGTCTCACGCTACAAGAAGCCGATCGGCATCTACTGGCTACAATCGGCAGCTGTCGCATTGAGCGGCGAGGGCGCGGCCGCGCCGATCTGGGTGTACCGCCTTGTCTCGATGCTCGGAATCGCGCTCGCTGTTCTAGGCATCGCCTGGACGGGCACAAAAATGTTCGGCGCCAATGCCGGCCTTGCCGCCGGCCTGATGATGGCGGCGATTTTCGCGACCGCCTTCGAGGGACGCGACGCCAAAACCGACGCCATGCTTCTGGCCTGCTGCGTGGCCGCGCAGGGCGCGCTGGCGCAGGTCTATCTGGCGGCGCGCCGCAACGAGCCGGTGGCGGGCCATCTGCCGTGGATATTCTGGTTCGCGCAAGGCGTGGGGATCCTCATCAAGGGGCCCGTGGCTCCGCTCCTGTCGCTGCTGACGGCGGCGGCCCTGTTTGCTTTCGAACGCGACTGGCGCTGGCTTTTGAAGCTGAAATTCGTGCGCGGCGTGGCGCTGGTATTGCTCATCGTGCTGCCCTGGGTCGCTTTTATCGGCTGGAAGAGCGGCGGCGCTTTTTTCCAGGAAGCCGTTGGCAAGGATATGCTGAACAAGGTCGCTTCGGGCGAGGAATCGCACGGCCTGCCACCGGGTTTCTACATGCTGACCTATTCGCTGTTCATGTGGCCGTTCGGCCTGATCGCGGTCGGCGCCGGGCTGCAGGCCCTCAATCGGGTGCGTGACGATTTCAGGCTGCGCTTTTGCCTGGCATGGTACATTCCGTTCTGGCTCGTGTTCGAACTCATCCCGACCAAGCTGCCGCACTACGTCCTGCCGGCCTATCCCGGCATGGCGCTGCTGATCGGCTGGCTGCTGACATTGCAGCCGCAGGACGCCAATGCGCCGCTCAGACGCTGGCAGCAGTGGCTGTGGTGGTCGACCGCGTTCGGTCTGGTGGTGGTCAGCCTCGGCTTGGCGGCGGTCTGCATCGGGGCACCGATCTACCTTACGCACAGTTTCTCGTGGTGGAGCATCCCGGCGGCAGCGTCAGCGCTTTGCGCCGGCTACCTCGCCTTCTCACGGCAGTTGCAGGTGCCGCTGCCCCGTATCGGCGCCACCGCCGCCTGTGCGGGCATCACCTATGCCTTGCTGTTCGGCGTCATCGCCCCGTCCCTGAAGCCGATCTGGCTGAGCCCGGCGATCAAGGAAGCGGTGCGCGCCAACAAACCTTGCGACACGACCGTGCTGGCCTCGGCGCGCTATCAGGAGCCTAGCCTGGTGTTCCTGGTCGGCACGAAAACGGTGCTGACCGATGTCGGTGGCGTGGCGGAGCATCTGCTCGCCGATCCTGCTTGCTCCTTGGGCCTGGTGCCGATCGGTGACGAACAGAAATTGAATGGCATGCTGTCCGTGCAAGGCAAGTCGGCCAACCGCGTTGCCGAAGTCGACGGCCTCAACTACTCATCGGGAGACAAACTGTCGCTCGGTCTTTATCGTGTGAGCCAATGACTTCGATGATGGCGTCGTGTTCCCAATGCTCGTGAAATCGCGCCCACCCGTTTCCAGCTCGCTCCTCGGGATAGGACGCCGATCCTTCGGCAATTTTCGCGACACCCTGCAACTGGCAAGACGACGCCTTGCCGTTCGCCCCGCTCGCTATCCCAACATCTCATGGTGGCCGTGGGGCCTGGTCTGGGTCTTTCTGACGGCAGCAGCCTTTGTTCGTCTCGATACTCCGGCGGGGGTGGCGCATGGTCAATGGTCGCCCGATGTGGCCAGGCTTGCCGAGTTCTTCACGCAGTTCGGGCTGGGCGGCTGGTATCTTATTCCGTCCGCGCTCCTGCTTGTCGCGGCCAACCTGACGGATTGGCGAAGCCTTTCGCGGCGCGCGCTGATGCTGGTCTACAGTTGGACCTGTCTGGCTTTCCTGGTGCTGAGCTCCGTCGGCCTGTCCGGCCTCACCGTCAATGTCCTGAAATATGCCATTGGCAGGGCCCGCCCGCTCTACTTCCAGGATTTTGGCGTCCTTGCGCTGCACCCGTTTGCCTTCGATGCGCGCTTTGCCGGCTTTCCCTCCGGCCATGCCACGACGATGGGCGCCGTGTTCGGTATCCTGCTGCTTCTGTTTCCGCGGCGTTGGTACATCGCTTTGGTGGTCACGGCCTGCATCGCCTCGACCAGGGTCTTCGTCGGCGCGCACTATCCGAGCGACACCGTTGCCGGCTTCGGCCTCGGCTGCGCCTTCGCGCTGGCGTGCGGACTGGTCTTTGCCAGGCTCGGCTTCATCTTCCGGCCGGCGCCTTCAGGATTGCCGGTCCGCAAAACATCGTTCCGACTTATTGCCCCGGAAAAATAGGTCGGTGCCGGATAATCCGCGCCGCGGCAGCCTTACGTCGAGGAGGCGGGCATTGCCCGCCCGCCCTTAGCCCGGCGAATACGGATCGCCCGATGTCTTACCTCAGCCGCTTCGGTCGCGGATCGGACAATTCACCGGCCAGCCGGCGATCGAGATAGTCGGCGCATTCCTCGATCAGCACATCGGCGTCGTTGGCGAAGAAATGGTTGGCGCCGGGCAGGGTCTTCTGCGTGATGGTGATGCCCTTTTGCGTGTGCAGCTTGTCGACCAGGCCTTGCACGTCCTTCGGCGGCGCCACCTTGTCGGCATCGCCATGGATGATCAGGCCCGAGGACGGGCAGGGCGCCAGGAACGAGAAATCATAGGTGTTGGGCTGCGGCGCGATCGAGATGAAGCCTTCGATCTCGGGCCGGCGCATCAGGAGCTGCATGCCGATCCAGGATCCGAAGGAGTAGCCGGCCACCCAGCAGCTCTTGGAATCCGGATGCAGCGACTGCACCCAGTCCAACGCCGCCGCTGCGTCCGACAACTCGCCGGTGCCATGGTCGAATTCGCCCTGGCTGCGGCCGATGCCGCGGAAATTGAAGCGCAGCGTGGTGAAGTCACGCTTCTGGAACATGTAGAAGAGGTCATAGACGATCTTGTTGTTCATCGTGCCGCCGAACTGCGGATGCGGATGCAACACGATGGCAATCGGCGCGCTCTTTTCCTTCGAGGGCTGGTAGCGTCCCTCCAGACGGCCGGCAGGACCGGTGAAAATGACCTCAGGCATGAAATACTCCACGTGACATATACAAGTGCGCGGCGCCCGGAACACTCTTCCTCTGGCTCCGCTTCCACAGACCTTGACGCAGGGCGAGCGTCTTCCTAGAAGCTAGTTTAGAATTGTTCAAAACTGGGTGGCCGAAACGCAATCGCCCGATCGCCTCGCCGCAAGCCGCGTAAATAGGACGGCTTGCCTTGGAATTTCAAGGAAATAACGCCATACGTCGGCGGAATGGCTTCTGACGGGAAGAACTGGACGAAAATGGCCGCGATACGCGCCTATCTCGACTATAATGCCAGTGCGCCGCTGCTTTCTGCGGCGCGCGAGGCCATGGTCGCGGCGTTTGATGCGGCCAATCCCTCGTCGGTCCATGCCGAAGGGCGCGCCGCGCGCAGGCTGATCGACAATGCCAGGCGCGACGTGGCGGCGCTGGTCAACGGCAAGGCCGAACATGTCGTCTTCACTTCGGGCGCGACCGAGGCCGCATCGACGCTTCTGACGCCGGACTGGCAGATGGGGCGCGGCGCCATTCGCATGAGCCGGCTCTACGTGTGCGAGGCCGACCATCCGTGCCTGCTGAATGGTGGACGCTTCCCGGCAGACCTGGTGACGCGGATCGGTGTCGGCGCCGATGGCATCGTCAATCTCGACGCCTTGATGGCGGCGTTGGCCGGTCACGACAAGGCCGATGGCTTGCCCTTGGTCGCGATCCACGCCGCCAACAACGAAACTGGCGTCATCCAGCCGACCGATCGCATCGCGGAGATCGTCAGGGCGGCGGGCGGCATTCTTGTCGTCGACGCGGTCCAGGCCGCGGGCCGCGTTTCCATCGATATGTCGGCTGGATATGCCGACTATGTGATTCTGTCCTCGCACAAGCTCGGCGGCCCCAAGGGCGCTGGCGCCTTCGTTGCCGCTGCCGACCTGATGATGCCGAGGCCGCTGATCAATGGTGGCGGCCAGGAAAAGAGCCACCGTGGCGGCACCGAAAACCTGCCTGGCATCGTCGGTTTTGGCGCCGCTGCGCGGGAAACCC
The DNA here is from genome assembly GCF_004794715.1 of Mesorhizobium sp. M8A.F.Ca.ET.207.01.1.1. Lineage (NCBI taxonomy): Bacteria > Pseudomonadati > Pseudomonadota > Alphaproteobacteria > Hyphomicrobiales > Phyllobacteriaceae > Mesorhizobium > Mesorhizobium sp. M8A.F.Ca.ET.207.01.1.1. The sequence continues at coordinate 646,306 of NZ_SRUS01000001.1, forward strand.
TGGCCGGGCTGAACACCATCGGTGCCGTGCGTCAGCGTCGCGACGAGGTTGAAACCATCATCAAGACCCTGGTGCCGGACGTCGAAATCTTCGGAGCCGGCGCACCAAGGCTTGCCAACACGACATTCTTCGCTATTCCCGGGGTCAAAGCCGAAACCGCCCAGATCGCCTTCGATCTGGCGGGCGTGGCGCTTTCCGCCGGCTCCGCCTGCTCGTCGGGCAAGGTCGGACCGAGCCATGTGCTCAAGGCCATGGGGCACGGTGACAGCCTTGGCGCCCTGCGCGTATCGGTCGGTGCAGAGACCGGCGCCGAGGACATCGAACTGTTCCGCGCCGCGCTGGCAGGCATCGCCGCGCGGATGGCGGGCAGAGAGAAGGCCGCGTAGCGGTTGGAGCATCGGAATCCGATGCTTGAGAAAAACGGATTTGGGCTTCGGCCTTGTAGAGCCGTGCGTTTCATATTGGCCGGGTGAATTTCCGGTCGAGGCGCACTATATGGAACTTACGCTGCCGCGGACGCTGCTCGCGCGTTCATTTGGTGGTGCCATAGTTTGAAAACTGTCGGGCCTTGACCCCGGCGTGGATGGAGAACGCATATGCCTGCTGTGCAGGACACGATCGATCGGGTCCGAAAGATCGACGTCGACCAATACAAATACGGATTCCAGACCGAGATCGCCGTCGACAAGGCTCCCAAGGGCCTGAGCGAAGACATCATCCGTTTCATTTCGGCCAAGAAGGACGAACCGTCCTGGATGCTGGAATGGCGCCTCGAAGCCTATCGCCGCTGGCTGACGCTGGAAGAGCCGACCTGGGCGCGCGTCGACTATCCCAAGATCGATTTCCAGGACATCTACTATTACGCGGCGCCCAAGAGCACGCCAGGACCGACTTCGCTCAGCGACGTCGATCCCGAGATATTGAAGGTTTACGAGAAACTCGGCATTCCGTTGAAGGAGCAGGAAATCCTCGCCGGCGTGCAGAAGACCGACGCCTCGGACCTCGAGGAAGTCAGCGACAACGTCTACAAATCAGGCCGCGTCGCCGTCGACGCCGTGTTCGATTCCGTCTCCGTCGTCACCACCTTCAAGAAGGAACTGGCGCAGGCCGGCGTCATCTTCTGCTCGATCTCGGAAGCGATCCGCGAACATCCGGAGCTGGTGCAGAAATATCTCGGTTCGGTCGTGCCGACCTCCGACAATTTCTACGCCACGCTGAATTCGGCCGTCTTCACCGACGGCTCGTTCGTCTTCGTGCCCAAGGGCGTGCGCTGCCCGATGGAGCTGTCGACCTATTTCCGCATGAACGAGAAGAACACCGGCCAGTTCGAGCGCACGCTGATCATCGCCGAGGAGGGGGCTTACGTTTCCTATCTCGAGGGCTGCACGGCGCCGCAGCGCGACGAGAACCAGCTTCACGCCGCAGTGGTCGAACTGGTCGCGCTCGACGATGCCGAGATCAAATATTCGACGGTGCAGAACTGGTATCCCGGCGATGCCGAGGGCAAGGGCGGCATCTACAACTTCGTCACCAAGCGCGGCGACTGCCGTGGCGACCGTTCGAAGATTTCGTGGACGCAGGTCGAGACCGGCTCGGCGATCACCTGGAAGTACCCGAGCTGCATCCTGCGCGGTGACGATTCCTCGGGTGAGTTCTATTCGATCGCCGTCTCGAACGGCTACCAGCAGGTCGATAGCGGTACCAAGATGATCCATCTCGGCAAGAACACGTCGAGCCGCATCATTTCCAAGGGCATCGCCGCCGGTTTCTCGCAGAACACCTATCGCGGCCAGGTCTCGGCGCACCGCAAGGCGACCAACGCCCGCAACTTTACCAACTGCGACTCGCTGCTGATCGGCGACCAGTGCGGCGCGCATACCGTGCCCTACATGGAAGCCAAGAACTCGACCGCGCAGTTCGAGCATGAAGCGACGACGTCGAAAATATCAGAGGACCAGAAGTTCTACGTCATGCAGCGCGGCATCCCCGAGGAAGAGGCGATCGCGCTGATCGTCAACGGCTTCGTCAAGGACGTCATCCAGCAACTGCCGATGGAATTCGCGGTCGAGGCGCAGAAGCTGATCGGCATCTCGCTGGAAGGCTCGGTGGGCTGACCGGCCCAGACAAATATTCAGGAAACAAAAATGCTTGAGATCAAGAACCTGCATGCCCGCATCGTCGATGACGGCACCGAAATCATCCGTGGCTTGAACCTGACGGTGAAAGCCGGCGAGGTTGCCGCCATCATGGGGCCGAACGGCTCGGGCAAATCGACCCTGTCCTATATCCTCGCCGGCCGCGAGGACTATGAGGTGACCGAGGGCGACATCCTCTACAACGGCCAGTCGATCCTCGAAATGGATCCAGCCGAGCGCGCCACGTCAGGCATCTTCCTCGCCTTCCAGTATCCGATGGAGATACCGGGCGTCGCCACCATGGAATTCCTGAAAGTGGCGATGAACGAGCAGCGCAAGGCGCGTGGCGAGGAGCCGCTGAAAATCCCGGAATTCCTGAAGCGCGTGAAGGAAGCCGCTGCATCGCTCAGCATGGACATGGCGATGCTGAAGCGGCCGCTCAATGTCGGCTTCTCCGGCGGCGAGAAGAAGCGCGCCGAAATCCTGCAGATGAAGCTCCTGGAGCCGAAACTCTGCGTGCTCGACGAGACCGATTCCGGCCTCGACATCGACGCGCTGAAGATTGTCTCGGATGGCGTCAACGCGCTGCGTTCGCCGGACCGGGCTTTCCTGGTCATCACCCATTACCAGCGCCTGCTCGAACACATCGTGCCTGACAGCGTGCACGTGCTCTACAGGGGCCAGGTCATCAAGTCGGGCGACAAGTCGCTGGCGCTCGACCTCGAGGCCAATGGCTATGCCGGTGTGATCGGCGAAGCCGCTTGAGATGCCAAGTCATTTTGTTCCAAAAGACAGGCGAGACTGATGAATATGCACACACAACCGCAGCGGACACCGGCCGAGACGGCGTTGATCGACGCCTTCGGCGACCGGCTGTCGCTGCTGCCGGGTGACGGCGCGGTGATGCTGAAGCGCGACGACGCCATCGAAGCGATCAAGCACGGTCTGCCGACGCGTCGCATCGAGTCCTGGCACTACACCGATCTGCGCCGGCTTTTGAACGCGGTGCCGGACTTCGATCCGGCCGCCGCCGTGAAAGCCATCGCGCCAATCGTCGACGGTTCGACGGTTCTCGCTCTGTTGAACGGCGTGTCGAGCGCCAAGGCGCCGGACGTCGAGGGTGTCAGCGTCCAGCGTCTGTCCGAAAAGCTGACCGACGGCAGCATCGCGCCGGGGCTCGACCCCTATGGCAGTGACGATGCCATTGGTGCGCTGAACACCGCTTTCGTCGCCGACGGCTTTTTCGTCGACATCGCCGATGGCGCCGAACTGGAAAGGCCGGTCGAGCTGCAGAACCTGCAGGCAGGTGGCCAGACCCATGTGCGCTTGCCGGTGCGTGTCGGCGCCGGCGCCAAGGCGGTCATCGTCGAGCGTCAGGCCGGCGAGGGCGCTGCGCTGACGAGCTCGGTCAGCCAGCTCGTGCTCGGCGAGGGCGCCGAGGTGACCTGGTTGATCGTCCAGGAGCAGCCGGAGACGGCGACACACCTGGCGCAGTTCAAGGCCCATATCGGCAAGAATGCGAAACTGACGCTGTTCGTCATGAACGCCGGCGGCAGGCTGGTGCGCCAGGAGATCATGATCAAGACGACGGGCGAAGGCGCCGACTTCAAGCTGCGCGGCATCAATCTTCTGGCCGGCGACACCCACACCGATGTCACCATGGTGCTCGACCACGCCGTGCCGCATACGACATCGACGGAGGTCATCCGCAATGTGGTGACGGGCAAGGCGCGTGGCGTGTTCCAGGGCCGCATCAACGTTCACCAATATGCGCAGAAGACCAACGCCAAGATGGCCTGCAACACGCTGCTTTTGTCGGACGATGGCGAGTTCTCGACCAAGCCGGAGCTCGAAATCTTCGCCGACGACGTCATCTGCGGCCATGGCGCGACTGTCACGGAGATCGACCACGACCATTTGTTCTACCTGATGGCGCGCGGCGTCGACGAAAAGAGCGCGCGGGGGTTGCTCGTGAAGGCGTTCGTGGCGGAAGTGATCGAGGAACTTGACGACGAAGCGATCGTCGAGGCGCTGGAAGCGCGGCTCGATGAATGGTTTGTGACGCATGGGTAATTGGATGAGGCCTCGCCCAGGCGAGCACCCCTCATCCGTCTCGGCGCTTCGCGCCGATCCACCCTCTCCCACAAGGGGAGAAGGTAAAGCACCCTCTTCCTTCTCCCCTTGTGGGAGAAGGTGGCCGCGAAGCGGTCGGATGAGGGGTGCGTGACCGAATGAGGCAATGACGTTGTGATGGACCAGAAGATCGAAACCACCCCCTACGACGTCGAGGCGATCCGCCATGATTTCCCGATCCTGTCGCGCGAAGTCTATGGCAAGCCGCTGGTCTATCTCGACAACGGCGCCTCGGCACAGAAGCCGCAGGTCGTGCTCGATGCGATCCAGCACGCCTATTCCCAGGAATACGCCAACGTTCATCGCGGCCTGCATTTCCTCTCCAATGCCGCCACCGACGCTTATGAGAAGGCGCGGGAAACGGTGCGCCGTTTCCTCAACGCGCCAAGCACCGACAACATCGTCTTCACCTCGAACACGACCTCGGCGATCAACACCGTTGCTTATGGTTATGGCATGCCCAATATCGGCGAGGGCGACGAGATCGTGCTGTCGATCATGGAGCATCATTCCAACATCGTTCCCTGGCATTTCATCCGCGAACGGCAGGGCGCCAAGCTGGTCTGGGTGCCGGTCGACGACCTCGGCGTCTTCCACATCGAGGAATTCGAAAAGCGCCTGACCGACAGGACGAAGCTGGTCGCCATCACGCAGATGTCGAATGCGCTTGGCACGGTGACGCCGATCAAGGAGATTGTCCGGATCGCGCATGCGCGCGGCATTCCCGTACTCGTCGACGGCAGCCAGAGCGCCGTGCACATGGCCGTGGACGTTCAGGATCTCGATTGCGATTTCTTCGTCTTCACCGGCCACAAGGTCTACGGCCCCTCGGGCATCGGCGTGCTCTACGGCAAGAAGGATAGTCTCGCCGGCATGCGGCCCTTCATGGGCGGCGGCGAGATGATCGAGGAAGTGACGGAAGACATCGTCACCTACAACGAGCCGCCGCATCGCTTCGAGGCCGGCACGCCGCCGATCGTCCAGGCGATCGGGCTCGGTGCGGCGCTCGACTACATGGACTCTGTCGGCCGCGAGCGCATCGCGGCGCACGAAGAAGACCTCAAGACCTATGCCCACGAACGCCTGCGCGCCATCAATTCGCTGCGCATCTTCGGTGATGCGCCTGGCAAGGGCGCCATCATCTCCTTCGAGCTGCAAGGTATTCATGCCCATGACGTCTCGATGGTGATAGACAGGCAAGGCGTAGCTGTCCGCGCGGGCACCCATTGCGCGCAGCCGCTGTTGAAACGCTTTGGCGTAACCTCCACATGCAGGGCATCGTTCGGCATGTATAATACCAGGGCCGAAGTCGATGCTTTGGCCGAGGCGCTTGAAAAAGCGCGCAAGTTTTTCGGGTGACGACCATGGATGATGTGAGCACCACCGCAGAGACCGTTTCGGCCGGCAACAGCGTCGTTTCCGCCTCGGCCATCCCCGCGGATGAACTGGCGCGACTGACCGATGACATCGTCTCGGCGCTGAAGACGGTCTACGACCCTGAAATCCCGGCCGACATCTACGAGCTTGGCCTCGTCTACAAGATCGACATCGAGGACGACCGCTCGGTCAAGATCGACATGACGCTGACCGCACCGGGCTGCCCGGTGGCCGGCGAGATGCCTGGCTGGGTGGAAAACGCCGTTGGCGCCGTCGAAGGCGTGTCCGGCGTCGAGGTCAACATGACCTTCGACCCGCCCTGGTCGCCCGACCGCATGTCGGAAGAGGCACAGGTGGCGGTGGGCTGGTATTAGGCTTGAGGCTGAAGGCGTTTAGCTCCAGTCAAATATGATCAGCGCCAGTTTTTCGACGGGCTCGTAAAACAGCACGATCGAATCGGCCCCATGGCTGCGATAGAAATATCCGGGGACCGAGGCGACGTGGACGAAACGATGTCCAGCTCTGCTTGTCGGTATCACTTGGACTTTGCGCCCATCAGGCGTCAACGTTTCCTCGACAGCAAGGTCGAGACTGAAATGCAAATTCCAGAATTCGGCGGCGCCACCGAGTTTCTCGATCAGCGGGTATGGCTCTGGATTGTCGAACTTAAAGCGGCCATCGGGCTCGACACAATGCACGGAGCCCAGCCTCCGATATGTATCGAGACCGTTGCGGTATGACGCCTCTTGCTCTCGGTACTGTTCGCGCAGTTCGACATACTCGTCTCTCAGATCTGCCGTCACCTCTGCTTCGGGCCAATTTGCAAGGAAATAGCGCCTGTCGCCCATGAAGCGGTACCGGTCGCCTTCGACTTTGAAGATGATGCAATTCTCGCCGAGATACGCATTGTGAAACGCCTCGGTGGCGGTGCCGACATAGCCCATGCCCGCCAGCGGCTCGATCGGGCTGACAATATGAACCCACCCCGACCAGTCAGGATTGATGGCATTGAGATCGACTGAAACCAGCGGATGCAGATAGCTTTCTAGGTCCACCTGTTCGGCTATGAAGACATCTTGCGCTGCCGGAAACGGTTTTAGAAAGGCGCTGGGCTTCGTGTAGTCGGCCGCCGCCTGTTTCGGGGCCGATGTCGCGGCCGGCGTGTGGCGTGGCTGGCGCGGATCGGCCAATCCGCCATGCGCCTTGGCGTACTGGACAAAGGCTGCGAAGAAGTCGTTGAAGTCGCCGCTGAATTCGGTGACCGAGACAGCGAGGCCGTCGACACCGAGCGATTTGTTGGCAGATTGTGTCCACCGTGCGCTTCGCGTTAAAGGCAAGCTGCGCGACACTGCCTCGGAAACCTTGACCACAATGAACCTCGAACCTGGGGCCCCCCAGACCGAAAGTTTTTCCACTGCTGCCCAAGGCACCCATGCCGACGACATACGTATGTCTCTGAAGCCTGCGGGCGAGAGCGAAAGAGTTGGCCGGCCTGTTCCGAACAGGCGCCAGACAGCAACCACAAAGCAGGCCGCGAAAAACACCGCGCCCGCCCATCCCGCAAATTGCTTGAAACTCCCGGGAGCTACGCCGGGCAAAAGCCGCCAACCCAAGGCAAGGCCTACGGCGCTCATTCCCAAGGCACCGGCGGCGATCAGGCCCAAACGAATCGGCGATGATCGAAACTCCAAGGGCTGCTGAACATCAATCTGCACCCACACCTCCCACGCTATCCATTGGATATCTCAGATTTGGCGAACCGGAAACAGAGCGATAGTCAAACTGTACCATCGACATAGGTCGCTGCTTCAAATCGACGTGGCCGGGGTTGCACCGACCCACAAACTTCACCATTTTAGGCGATGAATCATTCGGCAGGCCTTGAACCTGCATGGAATGGAAGAGGAAAAAGAATGGGACGCTTTGCCGTCATCACGATGACCGAAAAGGCCGCCGACCGGGTGCGCGAGATCGTTGCCACGCGCGACAACGCGCATGGCATTCGCCTTGGCATCAAGAAGGGCGGCTGCGCCGGCATGGAATACACGGTCGATCTGGTGACCGAGCCCAACACCAAGGACGACCACATCGAGCGCGACGGCGCCCATGTCTATGTCGCGCCCGAGGCCGCCCTTTTCCTGTTTGGCACCGAAATGGATTTCGAGCAGACGACGCTGCGCACCGGCTTCACCTTCCACAATCCGAACCAGAGTTCGGCCTGCGGTTGCGGTGAATCCGTCGAACTGAAGCCGGCCGATCTCAAGGCGCTGGCCGAGGCACGCGCCTCGGCCTGACCTCCCTTCGCCCCGCTACGGGAGAAGGTGGCTCGAAGGGCCGGATGAGGGGCAGCGGTGCCCTCTCGTTAGTTTGTGCGGCCTCATTTGCCTGCCGGCACCTTCACCCCGTGAAGAAAGCTAATCCACCCACATGCCTGTCCGCTTGTGCCAGTCGGCGATCGATTCTTCGGGATAGACGTCGAAGACTTTGTCCTTCGGCCCAACATCAGGCTCGACCCAGTTCGCCTTGTACTTCAGCATCAGATGCACCTTCTCGGGCGGAACGGGCAGGTCGCTGTCGATCGCCGAGGCGAAGGGATGCACCAGATCCGGCCAGGTCGGATCGTAGAGCCAGAGCGCCGACCCGCATTTGCGGCAAAAATTGCGCTCGCCGGTCGAGACCTCGCAACGGGGATGCTCATCGTCCTCGATCTCGGCCCGGTAGACGCCATGATTTCTCTTGCCCCGGATGTTCAACGTTGCGTAATCGGCGCCGAGATTGATGGCGAAACCGCCGCCGCCCTGCTGCTTGCGGCAGATCGAGCAGTAGCAGAGCATGAACGGTACGGGCGTGTGGCTTTCCACCTCGAAACGCACGGCGTTGCAGCGACAGGATCCTTTGAGCAGAAGCGGCATGACGAAACGACTCCGACGGAATGTTCACAACCTGTCAGCATGATTTCGGCTGCGCGATGACAATGTCAAATGCCGGTGACATGATCGCGGCATGGACAATGAACGCATCGCCGAACTTTTCGAAGGCCTGGGCCCGGTCAGCATCCGCAAACTCTTCGGCGGCAAGGGCATCTATTTCGACGATGTCATCATCGCCGTTGTCATTCGCGGTGAATTGCTGCTGAAAGCCGACGAGCAGAGCGTGCCCGATTTCGAGGCCGCCGGCTGCCGGCAATGGACCTATACCGGCACGCGCCACGGCAAGCTCGTCGCCATGCCCTACTGGAGCATTCCCGACAGTGCCTTCGACGATCCCGACGAGATGACGGTGTGGGCGCGGCGGGCTTACGAGGCCGGACGACGGGCGGGAAAGTAGATATAGGCAGGGCACCAGGCCGCCCCCTCATCCGGCCGCTTCGCGGCCACCTTCTCCCCAAGGGGAGAAGAGGTCGACGTCGGCGGCGCCAACTCCTCTCCCCTCGGGGAGAGGTCGGATTGCCCGGAATTGCTCTTAGCAATTTGGTCTTGGCAATTCGGTCTTGGCAATCCGGGTGAGGGAGCCTTCGCCGCGCGACCCTAAAGCGCCTTGGCTATCTTCGCCGCCAGCCTTGCATTGTTCTCGACCAGCGCGATGTTGGTCTTCAGGCTGCGGCCGCCCGTGAGTTCGAGGATTTTTCCCAGCAGGAACGGCGTCACCGCCTTGCCGGTGACGTTGAGGGCTTCGGCGGCCTTCTGCGCGGCTTCGATGTAGCCGGCCATTTCTTCAGCGGGGATTTCGTGGTTTTCCGGCACCGGATTGGCGACCAGCAAGCCGCCGCCAAGTCCCAGAGCCATGCGCGTCTGGTAGAAATGCGCGATGTCTTCCGGCCTGTGCAAGGTCAATGGCGCGCGGAACGGCGACTGCCGCGACCAGAAGGCGGGCATCGTCTCGCAGCCATGGCCGATGACGGGCACACCGCGCGTCTCCAGCACCTCCAGCGTCTTTTCGATGTCCAGAATGGCCTTGGCGCCGGCCGAGACGACGATGACCGGCGTGCGCGCCAGTTCGTCGAGGTCGGCCGAGATGTCGAAGCTCTTTTCCGCGCCCTTGTGCACGCCGCCAATGCCACCGGTGGCGAATACCCTTATCCCGACCATGTCAGCAGCGATCATGGTGGCGGCGACCGTGGTGCCTCCGGTGCGGCCTTGCGCGACGGCGAAGCCGAGATCGGCGCGCGACAATTTCATGGCGTCACCCGTCATCGCCAGCGATTCGCGTTCGCCGTCCGAAAGCCCGACCTTGATGCGGCCGTTGACCACGGCGATCGTCGCTGGCACGGCGCCGCCGTCAGCGATGATTTTTTCGACATTGGCCGCCATGGCGCCATTGTCGGGATAGGGCATGCCATGGGTGATGATGGTGCTTTCGAGCGCCACCACAGGACGCCCGGCGGCCAGGGCCTGCGCCACAGGCGCATGGATATCGATGAAAGGGCGGGCGGTCTCTGGCGTCATTTCTGATCTCCAATCCGGAATACGGCGCATCCATCAGGAAAGCGTAAGCTTTGCTGCGGCGTCATGAATTTGCCGGTCTCATGCCACTTCCCTGGCATCCGGCACAAGGGCCAGCGCTTCCGCGAAGCTCGCCGGGGAGAATTCGGGCACCGCATTGGCGCTCTCAATGGTCAGCGTCGCCGCCGCGACGCCTTCGCGCAGGGCCTGGCGCAGCGGCAGGCCGCGCAGCAGCGCCGCGACCGTCGCACCCGCGAGCGCGTCGCCGGCGCCGGTGACATCGGCGACTTTTCTGGGAGCTGGCGGCAGGATCGAAAAAGCGCCTGTGCTGTCGAAACCCAGCACAGGGCCACTGCCTGCCGTGACCACGCCGCTGGCAAGACCGCTGCATCGCAACCCGTCGATCATCTCCCGCTCGGCGGCATCTGCATTGCCGCCAGCCAGCGCAACGGCCTCCCGCCGGTTCATGAAGAGTTGGGCCAGCCCGCCGAGCACCGGTATCAGCCGCGTCACCTTGGCCGGCGAAATCGCGATGGCGAAAACCGGTTTGCCGGCGGCGAGCGACAGCAACCCCTGCAGTGCGGCCGACGGCAGGTTGGCGTCGCACAGGATGGCATCGGCGGCAGCCACCTCCTGGCGGATCTTGGAACGCCTGATCTGTTTGGGAAAGGCCAGGTCGTACAGCGCCATATCGGCAAAGCCGACGATCAATTCGCCCTCGCGGTCGATCAGGGCCGTGTAGCTCGGCGTGGTACGGTCGAGGAATACCGCCGAAAGATCGGCGATGCCTGCCTCGGCGATGGCCCGTGAAACCGTATCGGCTGATGCATCGCCGCCGCGCACCGAAAGCAGAGACGCGGAGAGGCCGCGCCGCACCATGCCGCGCAGGGCGTTGAAGACGCCACCGCCGACATCCTCGCGCATCGTGCCGGGATTGGAGGCGGCCGGCACGTAAGGGCCGGATACCTGGCCACGCCGGTCGATATGGGCGCCGCCCACGGCCAGTATCTTCACTGATTTCACCATGGCGGCGATATGACCTTTGTTGTTGTAGCCGCACAAGCGCTAGAGTGCGCGACAGAGCTTCGCACGCAAGACGGCGATTCGGCCGGCCGGAATGCTGGGGCCGGCTGGCCCAATGCGGAGCCAGATCCTGACCGGCTTGGCAAGACAAAAAAAGAACAAATCCGGATATCGCTTGTTTTTCAACCGGTTGTCACCCCTTGCCAAATGAGAACAAAAAAGGTACAAAATGCCAGGGATTACGGATTGTCCGGCCTTCATTGACGACCAAGGGGTGATGTATCATGGCTCAGAATTCTTTGCGGCTGGTAGAGGATAAGGCAGTGGACAAATCAAAGGCTCTGGATGCGGCGCTGTCGCAAATCGAGCGGGCTTTCGGCAAGGGCTCGATCATGCGGCTCGGCGCCAACGAGCAGGTCGTCGAGATCGAAACGGTGCCGACCGGTTCGCTCGGCCTCGACATCGCGCTCGGCGTCGGTGGCCTGCCGCGCGGCCGCATCATCGAGATCTACGGGCCGGAAAGCTCGGGCAAGACGACGCTGGCCCTGCATACCGTGGCCGAAGCCCAGAAGAAGGGCGGCATCTGCGCCTTCGTCGATGCCGAACACGCGCTCGATCCGGTCTATGCCCGCAAGCTCGGTGTCGATCTTGAAAACCTGCTGATCTCGCAGCCCGACACCGGCGAGCAGGCGCTGGAGATCTGCGACACGCTGGTGCGCTCCGGCGCCATCGACGTGCTGGTGGTCGATTCGGTGGCGGCCCTGACGCCGCGTGCCGAAATCGAGGGCGAGATGGGCGATTCGCTGCCCGGCCTGCAAGCCCGCCTGATGAGCCAGGCGCTGCGCAAGCTCACCGCATCGATCTCGCGCTCCAACACCATGGTCATCTTCATCAACCAGATCCGCATGAAGATCGGCGTCATGTTCGGCTCGCCCGAAACGACGACCGGCGGCAACGCGCTGAAATTCTATGCTTCCGTACGTCTCGACATCCGCCGTATCGGCTCGGTCAAGGATCGCGACGAAGTCGTCGGCAACCAGACCCGCGTCAAGGTGGTCAAGAACAAGCTGGCGCCGCCCTTCAAGGTGGTCGAATTCGACATCATGTATGGCGAGGGCGTCTCCAAGACCGGCGAACTGGTCGATCTCGGCGTCAAGGCCGGCGTGGTCGAGAAGTCGGGCGCCTGGTTCTCCTACAATTCGCAACGTCTCGGCCAGGGCCGCGAGAATGCGAAACTGTTCCTGCGCGACAATCCCGACACTGCGCGCGAGATAGAACTGGCGCTCAGGCAGAATGCCGGACTGATCGCCGAAAAATTCCTCGAGAATGGTGGTTCAGAGGGCAATGGCGATGACGGTTTTGAGGACGAAGCCGGCGCGATGTAGGGCAGCGCCAGAGTTTGGCCATAAATCCAGCCTATTATCCGATGCTTAAGTAACAGAGTTCTTTAGTACCGCGTTCAAAACCGCCGGCCTTCGCGCCGGCGGTTTTCGTTTGCGTGCCCGCGCAAATGCCGGTGCGAAGCGTGAATTGGCCCAATTCCGTGTTTCTGGACAGGGTCAAGAGCTACGGCTAAAAGGCCAACTCCATCTTCTAGAAAACACTGAGCCATCTCCCGCCGGTCTGGCCGGCGGCTCTCTTGAAAAGGCAGTATCCATGAGTGGCGTGAACGAGATCCGGTCGACCTTTCTCGACTATTTCCGCAAGGAAGGCCACGAGGTCGTGGCCTCGAGCCCGCTCGTGCCGCGCAACGATCCGACCTTGATGTTCACCAATGCCGGCATGGTGCAGTTCAAGAACGTCTTCACCGGTTTGGAGAAGCGGCCTTATTCGCGTGCCACCACGGCCCAGAAAAGCGTTCGCGCCGGCGGCAAGCACAACGATCTCGACAATGTCGGCTATACCGCGCGCCACCTGACCTTCTTCGAGATGCTCGGCAATTTTTCCTTCGGCGACTATTTCAAGGAGCGCGCCATCGAGCTTGCCTGGAACCTCATCACCAGGGAGTTCGGGCTGAAGAAGGACAAGCTGCTGGTCACCGTCTATCACACGGACGATGAGGCGGCCGGCTTCTGGAAGAAGATCGCCGGTTTTTCCGACGATCGCATCATCCGCATCGCGACCTCGGACAATTTCTGGGCGATGGGCGACACGGGACCCTGCGGCCCCTGCTCGGAAATCTTCATCGACCGTGGCGAGCACATCTGGGGCGGCCCGCCCGGCAGTCCGGAGGAGGACGGCGACCGGTTCCTCGAATTCTGGAACCTGGTGTTCATGCAGTATGAGCAGGTGACGAAAGAGGAGCGCGTCGACCTGCCGCGTCCGTCGATCGACACCGGCATGGGCCTGGAGCGCATGGCATCCATCCTGCAAGGGGTGGAAAGCGTCTTCGAGACCGACCTGTTCCGTCATTTGATCGATGCGGCGTCCTCCGCGCTTGGGCGCGCGCCCGACGCGGAAACGGTTGCGTCCTATCGCGTCATTGCCGATCACCTGCGCTCATCCTCCTTCCTGGTTGCCGACGGTGTGCTGCCGTCGAATGAAGGCCGCGGCTATGTGCTGCGCCGCATCATGCGCCGCGCCATGCGCCATGCGCAGCTGCTCGGCGCCCGCGATCCGTTGATGTGGAAACTGGTGCCGGCCTTGGTGCGCGAGATGGGCCAGGCCTATCCGGAACTGGTCCGCGGCGAAACGATGATTACCGAGACCCTGAAACTCGAGGAGACCCGCTTCCGCAAGACGCTGGTGCGCGGCCTCGGACTGCTGTCCGAGGCGACGGAGAAGCTCGGCGCCGGCGACATGCTGGATGGCGAGACCGCATTCAAGCTCTACGACACCTATGGCTTCCCGCTCGACCTGACGCAGGACGCGCTGCGGCAGCGCAGCATTTCGGTCGATCTTGCCGGGTTCACCAGTGCGATGGAGCAGCAAAAGGCGGAGGCGCGTAAGCACTGGGCCGGGTCCGGCGAGGCCGCCACCGAGACGGTTTGGTTCTCCGTGCGTGAAAAGACGGGCGCCACCGAATTCCTCGGCTACGAAACCGAGCAGGCCGAAGGCCTCATCCAGGCTCTGGTCAAGGACGGCAAGACCGTCGACAGCGCCGCCAAGGGCGATGCGGTCGCCGTGGTCGTCAACCAGACGCCGTTCTATGGCGAATCCGGCGGCCAGATGGGCGACACCGGCGTCATCTCGGGTGAGGGGTTCTCGGTCGAGATCTCCGATACGCAGAAGAAGGCCGACGGTCTGTTCGTGCATCTGGGCAAGGTGGCGAGCGGCACGGTCAAGACGGGGGCCGCGGTCGAACTGAAGGTTGATCATGCCAGGCGTTCCAGGCTGCGCGCCAACCACTCCGCGACGCATCTGATCCATGAGGCGCTGCGCGAGGTGCTGGGCACTCATGTCGCGCAAAAAGGCTCGCTGGTCGCGCCGGAGCGTCTGCGCTTCGATATCTCGCACAACAAGCCGATTTCAGCCGAGGAGCTCGAAGAGGTCGAGCGCATGGCCAACGAGATCGTCGTCCAGAACAGCCCGGTGACCACGCGCCTGATGTCGGTCGACGACGCCATCGCCGAAGGCGCCATGGCGCTGTTTGGCGAGAAGTATGGCGATGAGGTGCGCGTCGTGTCGATGGGCACGGGCGTTCACGGCGCCAAGGCCAACCGGCCCTACTCGGTCGAGCTCTGCGGCGGCACGCATGTCAGGGCGACCGGTGATATCGGCATGGTGCGCATCGTCTCGGACGGTGCGGTCGCCGCGGGCGTGCGCCGCATCGAGGCGTTGACCGGCGAAGCCGCGCGCAAACATCTCGATGAGCAGGACCGGCGGCTGAAGGCGGCCGCCGCCACGCTGAAGATCTCGCCGGCGGATGTGCCAGCCCGTGTCGAAGCGCTGCTCGAGGAGCGCAAGAAGCTCGAGAAGGACCTGACCGAAGCGCGCAAGAAGCTGGCGCTCGGGGGCGGGTCGCCTGCCGATGCCCCGGCCGCCAACGAGATCGTGGCTGGCGTCGGCTTCCTCGGCAAGGCGGTTTCAGGGGTCTCGCCGAAGGACCTGAAGCCGCTGGCCGACGCAGGCAAGACTTCGTTGGGCTCTGGCGTCGTCGTGTTCGTTGGCGCCGGCGAGGACAACAAGGCGAGCGTCGTGGTTGCCGTGACCGATGATCTCGTCAGCCGCTTCAGCGCCGTCGACCTGGTGCGCGTTGCCTCCGCCGCATTGGGCGGGCAGGGCGGCGGCGGCCGCCCCGACATGGCCCAGGCCGGTGGTCCGGATGCCTCGAAGGCTAATGATGCGATAGCGGCGGTGAAGGCGGCGCTGGAAGCAGCCTAGCGAATTTAGGCAGGCGCTAGCCGTGCCAACGAGCTAGTCCGAGGCTGGCAGGACAGCGCCTGCCTCTGTCCTGCCGGACCGAGGGTGCTGTCCACGGTTATCCCGATACTTGTCAACCAACCTTTTCGGTGTGGGCAAAGCTTGGGCGGGCAGCCACGCGCGCATACCACTCCTGGACCAGTGCAAACCGCGCCAGCAAGTCGCGCCCCTCGATGACCTTGACGAAATAGCCAATCATCGGCGCCGCATGCAGGTCGGCCAGCGTCAGCTGGTCGCCAAGCAGCCAAGGCCCTTGTGCCTTCAGCGACGTCAGCACCCCGAGCACCGTTTCGGCCTGGCGCAGCCCGTCGGCGATCAGCGCCTCGTCGGGCGCCTCCTTCTCCAGCCGCTCGACGGCAACATCCCAGACCATCGACCTGTAGCCATAGGCATCGAGCATACCTGTCATCTGGCCCATCCTCGCTCGGCCCCGCGCATCGGCCGGCTGCAGCGCCGGCCCCTCGAAAGCCTCATCGACATAGCGCGCGATCGCATTCGTCTCGAAGAGCCGGAACCCGTCATGTTCGAAGGCCGGGATGCGGCCGAACGGGTGATGTTCCAGATACCAGGCGGGAATGCCGTCGGTGGCGAAGACATCGAGCGGCACCAGCTCGTAGTCGATGCCTTTCTCCTCCAGCGCCATCCGCGCGATGCGCACATATACACTGTAGTCCGCGCCGTAGAGGATTGGCTTGGTCATGCTGTCAGCCCTTCGCATGCGCCGGCCCAAAAAGCGAAGGCTCCTTTCGGAGCCTTCGGCATTTGGAACCGCGGGTACTTACGTCATCGCCTTCTGCAAATTCTCGTCGATCTTGTCGAGGAAGCCGGTGGTGGAGAGCCAGGGCTGGTCGGGGCCGATCAGGAGCGACAGGTCCTTGGTCATGAAGCCGGACTCGACGGTCTGGATGCAGACCTTTTCCAACGTCTCGGCAAAACGCTTGAGCTCGGAATTGTCGTCAAGCTTAGCGCGGTGCGCGAGACCCCGCGTCCAGGCGAAGATCGAGGCGATCGAATTGGTCGAGGTTTCCTCGCCCTTCTGGTGCTGGCGGTAGTGGCGGGTGACGGTGCCGTGCGCGGCTTCGGCTTCGACGGTCTTGCCATCCGGCGTCATCAGCACCGAGGTCATCAGGCCGAGCGAGCCAAAGCCTTGCGCCACCGTGTCGGACTGGACGTCGCCGTCATAGTTCTTGCAGGCCCAGACATAGCCGCCCGACCATTTCAGGCTCGACGCCACCATGTCGTCGATCAGGCGGTGTTCGTACCACAGCTTCTTCGACTTGAACTCGGCCTCGAATTCAGCCTCGTAGACCTCCTGGAAGATATCCTTGAAGCGGCCGTCATAGGCCTTGAGGATGGTGTTCTTGGTCGACAGGTAGACCGGATAGTTGCGCAGCAGGCCGTAATTCAGCGACGCCCGGGCGAATTCGCGGATCGACTCGTCGAGATTGTACATGGCCATGGCGACACCGGCGCCGGGCGCGTCGAACACGTCGTGCTCGATCACCTGGCCGTCCTCGCCGACGAACTTGATCGTCAGCTTGCCCTTGCCGGGGAAACGGAAATCGGTGGCGCGGTACTGGTCGCCGAAGGCGTGACGGCCGACGATGATCGGCTTGGTCCAGCCGGGCACCAGTCGCGGCACGTTCTTCATGATGATCGGCTCGCGGAAGATGGTGCCGCCCAAAATGTTGCGGATGGTGCCGTTCGGCGACTTCCACATCTTCTTCAGCTTGAATTCCTCGACGCGCTGCTCGTCGGGGGTGATGGTCGCGCATTTGACGCCGACGCCGTATTTCTTGATGGCATTGGCCGAATCGATGGTCACTTGGTCGTTGGTTGCGTCGCGGTGCTCGATGCCGAGGTCGTAATATTCGAGCTTGAGGTCGAGATAAGGGTGGATCAGCTTGTCCTTGATGAACTGCCAGATGATGCGGGTCATCTCGTCGCCGTCGAGTTCGACGACCGGGTTCGCCACCTTGATCTTCGCCATGGAAAGAATGCCTCGTTGCTGGGATTGGGACGGCCTTGCCCGCGTGGCGTTGGCCGGGGGATGCCGCCCGTATATCAAAGCGCTTTTGGCCACGCAAACGGCGATCGGTCACGAATGTAAGGGCATGGCCGCCGTCATTTGCGAATGCTTCATTTTCGCGGCCGAATATGGCAGGGGACGCTGAAATGCCGCAAACAGCAGTTCATTGACAATCATGCCCATCTCCAAAGATTCCGCTAACCCCGCAGCCGTCGGCCCGGCGATCATCCTGGTCGAGCCGCAGCTCGGCGAGAACATCGGCATGGTCGCCCGCGCCATGGCCAATTTCGGCTTGGTCGAGCTGCGCCTGGTCAATCCGCGTGACGGCTGGCCGAGTGAGAAGGCGCGCGCCGCCGCCAGCCGTGCCGACCATGTCATCGACGCCGTCACCGTTTACGAGGATCTGGCCTCGGCGCTCGCCGACCTGAACTTCGTCTTCGCCACCACCGCCAGGCAGCGCGACGGCTTCAAATCCGTGCGCGGCCCGGTGGAAGCGGGCAGGGTGCTCCGTGCCCGTCACGGAATGGGGCAGCGCACCGGCATCCTGTTCGGACGCGAGCGCTTCGGTCTCTACAATGACGAGGTTGGCCTCGCCGACGAAATCGTCACTTTCCCGGTCGATCCGGATTTCTCCTCGCTCAACATCGCCCAGGCGGCCTTGCTGATGTCCTATGAGTGGATGAAGTCGGGTCTGGAGGACGAAACCAGGACCAATTTTTCGGGGCCGGAGATGAAGCCGGCAAGCAAGGAAGAATTGCACGGCCTGTTCGCCTATCTGGAAGGCGCATTGGAAGCGCGCGGCTATTTCCGACCGGCGCCGAAGAAACCGAAAATGGTCGACAATCTGCGCGCCGTGCTGACGCGGCCCGGCTTCGCCGAACCGGAGCTCAAGGTGTTGCGCGGCATCATCTCGTCGCTGGACAGGTTCTCGCCGGCCATGCCGCGCGGCGACGGCTCTCCGGGCGACGATCCCCGGCGATTGCCGGCGGCGGCCGCGCGTGCTCGCAAGGTGGATGCGGCTGATCAACTCCCCGACGCCAATGGCGACGATACCGACACGCCGCCGCTGGGCGGCAAGGGAACAGACAATGACTGACCAGCCGATCCTGATGTTCGATTCCGGCGTCGGCGGGCTCACCGTGCTGCGCGAGGCGCGCGTCCTGATGCCCGACCGGCGCTTCATCTATGTCGCCGACGATGCCGCTTTTCCCTTTGGCGCCTGGGAAGAGCCGGCACTGCGGACCCATATACTGGAGCTGTTCGCCAAATTGCTCGACCGCTTCGCGCCGGCGATTTCGGTCATCGCCTGCAACACCGCCTCGACGCTGGTGATCGACGCGCTGCGTGAAAGATTTCCTGGCCATCCCTTCGTCGGCACCGTGCCTGCGGTCAAGCCGGCGGCCGAGCGCACGCGCTCGGGCCTGGTCTCGGTGCTGGCCACGCCGGGCACGGTGAAGCGGCAATACACGCGCGACCTGATCAGCAAATGGGCGCAGAAATGCCATGTCCGCCTGGTCGGCAGCGACAGGCTGGCGGGCCTGTCCGAAGCCTATATGCGCGAGGGCTTCGTCGACGAGGAGGCCGTACGCGCCGAGATCGCGCCATGCTTCATCGAGCGCGACGGTATGCGCACCGATATCGTCGTGCTGGCCTGCACGCACTATCCCTTTCTGGTCAATCGCATGCGCAAGACCGCGCCCTGGCCGGTCGACTGGATCGATCCGGCCGAAGCGATCGCACGGCGAGCCCTCTCGCTGCTGCCGCCCATCGATGGAGCGCTGCCGCAAGGCGAACCCGATATAGCGGTGTTCACCTCGGGCAAGGCGGATTTCGCCGTCAGCCGCCTGATGCAGGGCTTTGGACTGACCGTGCGCTAGCCAGTGGGCAACGTCTGCCTGTCAAACAGGTTCGAAGACGATGCTGCGTTGATCCGGATCAGCCAGGACCAGCCTTAGCTTCAGATTTTCGCCCTGTCTGAGCCCCGAGGCTTTTACGTTTGCAACGACAGGCATGTCGGCAAGCTGAACGCGCACGCCATGGTCGACGACGTCGGTGACGACGGCTTTGAACGTCTCACCCTCGCGCCCCTCCAGCATGACCGCCTCGGCAAGGTCGATGGCCGCGTGGTTGATCTGCGAAGCGCGGCTATCGGCACGTCCCATCGCCTTCGGCAACCTGGCGAACGCGTCGGTGACAGCCTGGGGCACGGGCTGGCCGTTGGCGATCGCCAGCGCGCAGCGCACGACATAGCGATCGGCAAGTCGCCTGAGTGGTGCTGTCGCATGGGCATAGGTGGCGGCCATGGCCTCATGCCAGGGGACAACGCCGTCCTGATAGGGCTGGTAGGACGCGCCGGGGCTTGCATGGCGGATTTCCAGCATCAACGCTGCTTGTCGCGGATCGGTGGGATCGAGGGTTCGCTGATAGTCTCGCAAACCGGTGGAGGCCGGCCAGGACAGTCCGAGAGCCTGTGCCGCGTTGCGCAGTCTTTGAACCTTGAACGCATCCGGCCCCGACATCACCCGGAACAAACCGGTGTGATGCGCAAGCATGGCATCGGCAATCGCCATGTTGGCGGCCAGCGAAAGCGCGGCATTGTCCTGCTCGGATTGCAGCAGCGGTCTGAACGAAAGCCGGTATGTGCCATCGGCAAGCCTTTCCACCTCCTGCTCGGGTGGATCGACGCGGGAAGCCCCGCGACGCTTTTCGTTCATTGCCATGCGCCGCGCCATTTCGGCAAAGCCGGCCGGAACGTCGGAAGCCTTCACGCTGTCATAGGCGAGCTTGGCGCGGCTTTGAATGATTGCCCGCTCCGCGCCGTCCAGCTTCGTCGCACCATCCTGCGCAACCCGAACCGTGAAGATGACAGCTGGACGCGGTCCATCAGGCAACAGGCTTGCCGCACCCTCGGCAATCATCGGCGGGTAGAGCCCGGCCTTGCCGTCTGGCAAGTAAAGTGTCTCGCCCCGCGTCCAGGCTTCGAGATCCACCGTGTCGCCGTCCTCGACGAACCAGGCCACGTCGGCAATGGCATAATGCAGCAGAAGATCACTGCCGCTCGCCTCGATCGAGAATGCTTGATCAAGATCGGTGGAGGCAGCCGGGTCGAGCGTGACAAAGGGCATCGCCCTTCGATCGGCATGCTGGTCGGGCACACGTTTGGCCGCCGCATCCGCTGCGGCAACGACATCAGCCGGAAATCCATCCGGCACGTGCAATTCGGTGCGGATTTTCGCCAGGCCAGTGGAGAGAGCCCGTGAGGGATCGGTCAGAGATTTCATTCAGCCGTCCTACACTGGGGTTCCGGACACGGGAAGGCTGCCAACGAAAATCGCCAAGGGCGTCCATCGGCTGGCGCCGAGCGGATCGGGAATGAGCCATTGGCGCTGGAACCGCCGCCGAAGCGCGGCGTTTCTCCTGACAGCAAGAGGAGACCTCGCCATGCCAGCCACCTCGAAAGCCCAGCAGAAGGCCGCCGGCGCCGCACTCTCCGCCAAGCGCGGCGAGACCAAGAAAAGCGAGCTCAAAGGCGCTTCCAAGGGCATGTACGAATCGATGAATGAAAAGCAGCTCGAGGAATTCGCCGAGACGAAGCGCAAGGGTCTACCGGAGAAAAAATCCTAGGCTTGAGCGCTTCGAGCTCGACTACCTTGGAATGAAAAAGGGCCAGCGACATGCGCTGCCCGTGGGATTGTTGTTTGGAGCAGCCTGCCAGCGGTGGCAGCCGGGTATTCTCTCGACGATCACCCTGCGATGACCATGCCGCCACACCACTCGCTTGTTGACGATGACCCGGCGGACCTGTTTGTGGCCGTGCCAGTGGCGCGCCATGCCCGTTCCGGGCCGACCGCCACCGACCCTGCAAGCACCGCGGCACCTGCCAGGGTAAGGAAGAACTTCTTCATGCAATCAGGCTCTCTAGCTCCAGTCCCTTCCTGGTGCCGCTGGCGCAAAACCTCCCGCCACATCGCATCAACGCCTTGAACGCTATACGGTTTGCTCCGCGCCGCGCCACTCACGAACTTGACATCGGTTAAATCTCGGTTTAATCAGCCGCCAACGCCGGGCAGCGATGTCCGGTGTTTGTTTTGTATACGCAAGATCTGTCACGATAGCTGTTTCCGATTTTGTTTGAACTGACGTGTCCCGTGGGTTTTCCGCCGCGTTGCGTGGGAAAATCCTGTCAGGTCTCGAAAACGGAGGCCAGAGGAGGGCGCGTTTCCTTCCCCCGGACCATGAGGTGCCGGGTGTGTCGTTTTGAAAAGGGAATGCGATGAGCAAGCGCGAATCCGCGAAATACAAGATCGACCGCCGTCTCGGCGAAAATATCTGGGGCCGCCCTAAGTCCCCGGTCAACAAGCGTGAATACGGCCCCGGCCAGCATGGCCAGCGCCGCAAGGGCAAGCTTTCCGACTTCGGCCTGCAGCTGCGCGCCAAGCAAAAGCTGAAGGGTCACTATGGCGACGTTTCGGAAAAGCAGTTCCGCAAGGTCTATGAAGAGGCCGATCGCCGCAAGGGCGACACCTCCGAGAACCTGATCGGCCTGCTCGAGTCGCGTCTGGACGCGGTCGTCTACCGCGCCAAGTTCGTGCCGACCATCTTCGCCGCCCGCCAGTTCGTCAACCACGGCCACGTCAACGTCAACGGCAAGCGCGTCAACATCGGCTCGTACCGCTGCAAGCCGGGCGATGTCGTCGAAGTGCGCGAAAAGTCGAAGCAGCTCGTCATCGTCCTCGAATCGGTGGGCCTCGCCGAGCGCGACGTGCCGGACTACATCGAAGCCGATCACAACAAGATGGTCGCGACCTTCTCGCGCATCCCCGGCCTCGCGGACGTTCCGTTCGCCGTGCAGATGGAACCGAACCTGGTCGTCGAATTCTATTCGCGCTAAGCGAACGTCTTTCTGCGATATCGGAAAGGCCGCCTTCGAGGCGGCCTTTTTGTTTCGGGCATCCGCTTTGCCGTTTCGATTTTGCGGCCGATGCGCTAATCCGGGCGGAAGTCACATTCAGGGGCCGCCGTGCCATGAACATGCAGCCAGACATCGAAACGCTTGAACCAGCCGCCGAAGGCGGCTCCCATCCGCTGTTCGCCGAGGTGCCGTCGTCGGTCGAGTTCAACAAATTGCGCAAGCGGCTGCTGCGGCAGACCCGCCAGGCGATCGAGGACTTTTCGATGGTGAAGCCCGGCGAGCGCTGGCTGGTGGCGCTGTCGGGCGGCAAGGATTCTTACGGTCTGCTCGCCTTGCTGCTCGACATGAAATGGCGCGGGCTGCTGCCGGTCGAATTGCTGGCCTGCAATCTCGACCAGGGCCAGCCGAATTTTCCAAAGAATATACTGCCCGATTATCTCGACGCCAACGGCATCGCGCATCGGATAGAATACCGGGACACCTATTCGGTCCTCACCGACAAGCTCCCCGAAGGCAGCACCTATTGCTCGCTCTGCTCGCGGCTGCGGCGCGGCCATCTCTACAGGATCGCCCGCGAGGAGGGCTGTTCGGCGCTGGTGCTCGGCCATCATCGCGAGGACATCCTCGAAACCTTCTTCATGAACCTGTTCCACGGTGGTCGGCTTGCCGCCATGCCGCCAAAACTGCTCAACGACGACGGCGACGTCATGGTGTTGCGGCCGCTGAGCTACTGCGCCGAGGTCGATCTGGAAAAATTCGCCGCCGCGATGCGATTCCCGATCATCCCTTGCGATCTCTGCGGCAGCCAGGAAGGGCTGCAGCGCAACGCCATGAAGGCGATGCTCGAGGACATCGAAAAGCGCATGCCTGGTCGCAAGGACACGATGATCCGCGCCCTGTCCAACACCAGGCCGTCGCATTTGCTCGACCGAAAGCTGTTCGATTTCGCCGCCCTCAATGAAACCCTCGCGATCAGGCAAGACATTTCCGATGACATTTGACGATACCGCCATCGACTGGCTGGCCGGGATTCTGGCCGAGGCAGCCCACGCTGAAATCATGCCGCGCTTTCGCCGATTGAGCGATGGCGATATCAGGCAGAAGACATCCGCCGCCGATCTGGTGACGGAAGCCGATGTCAACGCCGAGCGGCTGATCACCGCCAGGCTGCGCGAGCGTTATCCGTCGGCCATGGTCGTGGGCGAGGAGGCCTGCTCCGACAATCCGGCGCTGCTCGATGGCTTGGGCGATGCCGAATTGGCATTCACCGTCGATCCGGTGGACGGCACCTTCAATTTCGCATCCGGCGTGCCGCTGTTCGGCGTCATGCTGGCGGTCGTGGTCAGGGGCGAGACGGTCGCGGGCATCATCCATGATCCGGTCGGCAAGGATTGGCTCATCGCCGCCAAAGGCGCCGGCAGCCATATCAGGCATGCCCATGGCAGCCTGGAGAAAGTGCATGTAGCGGCGCCCGTGCCGATCTCGCAAATGACGGGCGCGGTATCCTGGCAATATCTCGACGAGCCGGAGCGCTCACGCCTCGCTCGTAACCAGACCAAGGCACTGTCGCAATTCGGCTATCGCTGCGCCGCCCACGAATATCGCTTGCTGGCCAGCGGACATGCGCATTTTGTCGTCTACAACAAGCTGATGCCCTGGGATCATCTGCCCGGCGTGCTGATCCACCAGGAAGCCGGCGGCCATGCCGCGCGCATCGACGGCAGCGCCTATCTGCCGTCCCATGTCGACGGCGGTCTGCTTGTCGCACCGGACCAGGACAGCTGGCAGGACCTGCGCCACGAACTGTGGGCGGAATAGGATCAATTCCTGTGGCTTGAACTGTTGGGTTGTGCGGGTTGAATCGGTGCGTTTGGCGGAGGCTCCCGAATGAAACGTCGGTTCGCGGTTTTTGCGGCACTTGCCTTGTTTGCGAATTGCAACGGGGCTCTCTCGCAAGAGCATCCCTGCCGTAGCACCGATCTCATCGACACCATCAAGGAGATGTCGGACGCCATCTATGCATGCTGGCGGCCGCCGCCAGGAACCGCGGGCATGTCCTTGACGCTGCGGTTCTCGCTCCGCCGCAACGGCACGCTGATCGGCAAGCCTCGTGCCACCTATTCCGACCTGGGAACCGATTCCCAGCTCGGCCGGGCCTTCGTGGCATCCATCCTCAAGGCGCTCGACGACGCTTTGCCGTTGCCCTTTTCAGATGGCATGGGTGGAGCGATCGCGGGGCGGATGCTTTCTCCTCGCTTCACGGCGTCGCTCGAAGGTACATCCTGACCACCCGCAAACGACAAGTCAGTGCAGGTCGGTGACGTGCCCTGAGACGGGTGCGTTCTGCGGCTGGAACATCTTGCCGCGCTCGGCAATCAGGATCATCAGCAGCGCCGCGACGGAGACGCTGCAGAAGCCGGCGGCCAGCGGCGTCACCGTGCCGTTGAAAGCCTGGCCGATCAGCGTGCCGAGAATGCCGCCGAGAAACGTCTGCATGAAACCCAGAATGGACGACGCCGTACCGGCCAGTTGGCCGAGCGGCTCCATGGCCAACGCGTTGAAATTCGCGCCTAGGCAGCCAAACGGCAGCATGGCACCGGCAAAGAAAGTGATGAACAGCCAGAGCGGCATCTTCATTTCCAGTGAAACCACGAGCCAGGCAAGGCTGATCACCAGAAACAGCAGCAGCGCGCCTTGCGACAGGCGGCGCATGCCGATACGTCCGACGAGGCGCGAGTTGAGATAGTTGGAGAAGGCGAGCACGCCGGCGACACCGGCGAAGATGACGGGAAACATCTCGCCGACGTTGAAGATGTTGACATAGATCTGCTGCGCCGAGGCGATGAAGCCGAACATGGCGCCGAAGATGAACGTGCTGGCGAAGGCATAGCAGAGCGCGATGCGGTTGGTGAGCACGATGCGAAAGCCGCCGACAATGGAGGAGACCGTCAGTGGCCGGCGATATTCGGGATGCAGCGTCTCGGGCAGGCGCAGCAACGACCATGCCGACACGACCAGCGCGCCGACGGCCATGGTGACGAAGATCCAGTGCCAGGTCGCGAACAGCATGATGAACTGGCCGATGCCTGGCGCCACGACCGGAATGGCCATGAACACCATGAAGATCAGCGACATGACTTCGGCCATACGCCGGCCGTCGAATGTATCGCGCACGATCGAGACCGCGATCACGCGCGTGGCCGCCGCGCCGATGCCTTGCACGGCGCGGCATATCAAAAGTGTCTCGAAGCTCGGCGCGATCGCGGCTGCGGCGGCCGCCGCCACGTAGATGATCAGGCCGGCGACGAGCGGCGAACGGCGCCCGTAACGGTCCGAGATCGGCCCGAAGAACAACTGGCCGCCGCCGAAACCCAGTATGTAGGCGGTGACCACATATTGCCTGTGGTTTTCATTCTCGACGCCGAGCGAGGCGCCGATCTGCTGCAGCGCCGGCAGCATGATGTCGATAGCCAGCGAATTGAGCGCCATCAGCGCCGCGCAGAGCGCGATGAACTCCCAGCGCGGAATGGGCAATTGGCTTGCCCCGGGCAAGGTGCTTGCCCCGGGCAAGGTGCTTGCCCCTTGCGGCGCTGATTTCTGCTGGTCCACGGCAAGTCCGATCTCTCAACCGAAAACGCGCCGGCGGGCCGGCGCATTGGCTCGTGCTGATCCCGGAATCCGGGATGTAAAAACTGCCGGGGTGGGGCAGCCCTGATGGTCGGGGGCATGTCGATATCGACATGGCCCAAACCGAAGTCAGGCGGCGCCTTTGACGCTCACGCCCTTCTCGACGAGGAAGGTCTGCAATTCGCCAGCCTGGAACATTTCGCGGATGATATCGCAGCCGCCGACGAATTCGCCCTTGACGTAGAGCTGCGGGATCGTCGGCCAGTTGGAATAGTCCTTGATGCCCTGGCGCAATTCGGCGGAATCCAGGACGTTCACGCCTTTGTAGTCAGCGCCGATATAGTCGAGGATCTGGACGACCTGGCCGGAAAACCCGCATTGCGGAAAGCCGGGCGTGCCCTTCATGAAAAGGACGACGTCGTTGCCCTTCACTTCATTGTCGATGTAGTCGTTGATACCGCTCATGGAATATCCTTTCACGCCCGTGGGAGTCAGGCTCGAAGCATGTCTTTCAAATAAACCCATAGGTTGCCCGAAACAAGACTTTAGCCATGCCATCACCCGAATGGCGCAAAGAATGGGCCGTTTTGGGCCAAGCGTGTCGGCGGGAAATGCCTCAGTCGGGAACGCTGGTCTGCAGCGCCAGCGCGTGCAGTACGCCGCCCATATTGCCCTTCAGCGCGTCATAGACCATCTGGTGCTGCTGAACGCGGCTTTTTCCCCGAAAGCTCTCGGCCACGACTTCGGCCGCGTAATGGTCGCCATCGCCGGCGAGGTCGCGGATCGTCACGCGGGCGTCCGGGATCCCGTCCTTGATCAGTTTTTCGATGTCGTGGGCGTCCATTGCCATTGCAGAAATTCCTGTTTCGGGAGGGCGGCGGCGCGGCGGCCCGTGCGATGAGAGTCGGCCAAGCCTAAAGCCTTTCCAATCCGGATTGAAGCGGTTCCGTTCTGTTGGCGTTCAGGAGATGGTTTCGCCCGGCCCCCGCGCCGGCTCGTCCTCGCGCATCGAAAAGGCGCGGCCAAGGGTGAAAACCAGCACGTAGAGCGGGATGTTGACCGCCAGGTTGGCAATCGGCAGATAGCTGGTCATTTGCCAGGCTGACGAGAAGAACGGCTGGCCGTAACCATCGCAGACAAGCGAAGACCCATACTCCCACAAGGCTCCCAAAACAGCCGAGACGGCGAAAAGCTTGATGCAGGTGACGACGTGCCTTGCCCGCGTTGGCTCCGGCAGCAGCCGGTTCCAGAGCACCAGGCAGACGATCGGAACCGCGTAGATGAGGTTCTGCAGGACAAGCATCGGAAGCGTATCATTGGCCGCGGCCAGAAACTCCGCGCGTGTTTCCAGCCTGGTACAAACCTCACTCGAGGTCGTCGACAGCAGGAAGAAGACGAACGGCCCGAGGCACCAGAAGAAGAACAGCGACGGCCAGAAGACGACTGCAAGCAGCGCCCGTACGGCCAGTTTCTTATGATTGAGCAGGATCTTCTTCCGAAAACCGGTTTCCACTTTTCGGGATCATGCTCTCGTCAACTGGCCTGGTCCATGAAGCGGGGGAACCAGCCTTCATGGGCGGCGGTCAGATCGCTGACCGGGATTGCCCTGGCATCGCCGAGCTTCAGCGCGTTGCCTCCCGTCGAGCCGATCCACGGCGCGAAGATGCCGAGTTCGCCCTGCTGCTTGCGGATAGCATCCCATTCATCGCCATGCGGATCGATCGACAGCGTCAGGAGATAGCGGCCCTGGTCTTCGCCGAACCAGACCGGGATCGGATCGGTGCCGACAAGCCCGGGAACGGTCGCGCCGATGCCGGACGCCATCGCCATTTCGGCCAAGGCCACCGCAATGCCGCCGTCTGAGACGTCATGTGCCGCCGTAACGATGCCGGACGCGATCAGCGAACGCACATGGTCGCCGACGCGCTTCTCGTGCTCGAGATCGACCGGAGGCGGCGGGCCATCGTTGCGGCCGTGGATATCCCTGAGATAGGCCGACTGGCCAAGATGCGTGCCCCAGGAAGCCGGCGCGCCGACCAGCAGGATCATCTGGCCTTCCGCCGCAAAGCCGATCCGCGCCATCTTCGACCAGTCCGATATCAGGCCGACGCCGCCGATGGTCGGTGTCGGCAGGATGCCCTGGCCGTTGGTTTCGTTGTAGAGCGAGACGTTGCCGGACACGATCGGGAAGCCGAGCGCCCGGCAGGCATCGCCGATGCCTTTCACGGCGCCGACCAGCTGGCCCATGATCTCCGGCCGTTCGGGATTGCCGAAATTGAGATTGTCGGTGGCGGCGAGCGGCAGCGCGCCGGTGGCGGTCAGGTTGCGCCAGCATTCGGCCACCGCCTGCTTGCCGCCCTCATAAGGGTCGGCCTCGCAATAGCGCGGCGTCACGTCGGACGAGAAAGCCAGCGCCTTGGTCGGATGGCCCTCGACCCGCACCACGCCGGCATCCCCGCCCGGAAGCTGCAGCGAATTGCCCTGGATCAGTGTGTCGTACTGTTCCCACACCCAGCGGCGTGACGACAGGTCCGGTCCGCCGAGCAACTTCAACAGTGCATCGGCGAGATCGGCCTGCGGGATATCGTTGGCGCCAAGCGGCGCCCGCTTCTTCGGCTCGACCCACGGACGATCGTATTCCGGTGCCTTGTCGCCAAGGTCCTTGATCGGCAGGTCGGCGACCTCGTCGCCCTGGTGCCGCACGCGGAAGCGCAGATCGTCGGTGGTCTTGCCGACGATGGCGAAGTCGAGGCCCCATTTGTGGAAGATCGCCTCGGCTTCCTTTTCCTTTTCGGGACGCAGCACCATCAGCATGCGTTCCTGACTTTCCGACAGCATCATCTCGTAGGCGCTCATGCGCTCTTCGCGCACCGGCACCTTGTCGAGGTCGAGCTCGATGCCGAGGTCGCCCTTGGCACCCATTTCGACGGCAGAACAGGTGAGGCCGGCCGCACCCATGTCCTGGATGGCGATGACGGCGCCCGAGGCCATCAGTTCGAGACAGGCCTCCAACAGGCATTTTTCGGTGAAGGGGTCGCCGACCTGCACTGTCGGGCGCTTCTCGTCGATCTTGTCGTCGAACTCGGCCGACGCCATGGTGGCGCCGCCGACACCGTCGCGGCCGGTCTTGGCGCCGAGGTAGACGACAGGCAGGCCGACGCCCTTGGCTTCGGACAGGAAAATGGCATTGGTCTTGGCAAGGCCTGCGGCGAAGGCGTTGACCAGGATGTTGCCGTTGTAGCGGGCGTCGAAATTGACCTCGCCGCCAACCGTCGGCACGCCGAAGGAATTGCCGTAGCCGCCGACGCCCGAAACCACGCCGGCGACGAGATGCCTGGTCTTGGGATGGTCGGGAGCACCGAAGCGCAGCGCGTTCATCGCCGCGATCGGCCGCGCGCCCATGGTGAAGACATCGCGCAAGATGCCGCCGACGCCGGTCGCCGCACCCTGATAGGGCTCGATGAAGGAGGGGTGATTGTGGCTTTCCATCTTGAAGACGACGCAGTCGCCGTCGCCGATGTCGACCACGCCCGCATTCTCGCCCGGGCCCTGGATGACCTGCGGACCTGTGGTCGGCAAGGTGCGCAGCCATTTCTTCGAGGATTTGTAGGAGCAGTGCTCGTTCCACATCGCCGAGAAGATGCCGAGTTCGGTAAAGCTCGGTTCGCGTCCGACGAGGTCGAGGATGCGCTGATATTCGTCGGGCTTCAGCCCATGCGCGGCGATGAGCTCTGATGTGATCGGTACGGAATTGGAAATGGTCATGGGCGGCGATTTATGTCCATGGAGCAGGGATTTTGAGTCTCCTCTTATCGCAAGCTTTGCGGCCGATACACCCGTCGGCGGAGGAAAAAGGCAGAAAGCAACAGGGTGATGACCCCGATGGGTCTTTCGTACGCGACGAAAGACGCCGCCAGCTATTGCAGCCCTGCAAAGTCAAATGGGGAACGCCATGATGTCCCAGCCGTTAGGTCCCTATCACCCAGGAGACAGCACGATGGCTACCAAGCAAGGCAAGAACGACAATCGCCTCTCGGACAAGGAGGCCCTCCATATCGCGGAGACCACCGACGTTTCGCCCCGGCAGGCCAAGGAATTGGCTGAGAAGCACGGCAAGGACAAGGCCGAGAAGGAAGCCAAGAACTTCAAGGCCGAAGGCTGATCCGGGTCCGGTGCTGACAAGTCCCGGTTTCGCAGGGCGGCATATTGAGGCAGCAGGGCGGGTGGCCGCGAAAGGTTCAGGAAAAACTGTCGTAGCCCGCGCGGCCCTCGTCCAGCAGCCGCCTGATCACCGCGACGCCGCCGGCAATATCCTCGCGCCGCCTCGGCTGCGAAACGCCGAAGCGCACCCCATGGAAAACCCACTCCGAGCGCCCCGCCTTGAACTCATCCTCGTCATCGATCAGCACGCCGTGCTCGAGACAGGCATTCTTGAACGTGCCGGAAAGCCAGGGATCGGGCAGGGTGAGCCAGACGAACGGAACTTTGTCGTGCGATTTGAATGAGAAGCCTGCCAAGCTTTCGCGCACAATGGACATGCGGGCGCCGATCTCCGCGATGCTGCGTTTGCGGATTTCGCTGGCCTGGCCGGAAAGCACCAGCCGGGCATTCACCTCCGCCAACAGGAACGGCATGCCGCCGGTCATCATCTTGTGGGCGACGCGGATGCGATGGCGATAGGCGGGCGGGCAGGACAGCCAGCCGCCACGCAGACCGGCGGCGACCGATTTCGACAGGCCGCCGGCAATGATGGTGCGTTCGGGCGCAAATTCGGCAAGCAGCGGTGTCGGGTCGTCGGTCAGATGGCCGTAGAGGTCATCCTCGATCAGGATGACGTTGTATTCACGGGCGACACGCGCGATGGCCTCGCGGCGCGCCGGTGACAAGGTCACCAGGGTCGGATTCTGCGCCGTCGGCATCAGAAAGACCATCTTGGGGTGCTTTTGTGCGCAGACGCGTTCGAAATCCGCCGGATCGAGGCCTTCATCGTCCGATGCCACCAGCGCGGTGCGCCGGCCGATCAGGCCGGCGCTGCGGGAAATTTGCGAGTAGGTGAGGTGCTCGAAGGCGACATAGTCGCCGGGCGTGGTCAGGGCCGCGATCGCGGCCATCACCGCGGCATGGGTGCCGAGGGTGGGGACGATTGTATCGGTCGTTGGCCGGAAGGAGTTTCGTGACAGCCACCGGGCGCCGGCTTCGTACCAGCGATCAGGAAAATCGCGCGTGTAGCTCGAAATCTCATGCGGATGGTCCTGTGCGGCACGCGAGAGCACGTCAGCGACAATGGCGCCCTGGCCAATGTCGGGGGCTGCCGTGCTGTCGAACCGCAGCTTGTCCGTGGGGGCGTCGACATAACGCGTGCCTTCCACGCTGGCGTCGGGCGCCTCTGGCTTTGTAATGGCAATGTTTTCGCCGAGCACATAGGTCCCCCGTCCGACCTCGCCACTGACGAGGCCGCGCTCACGCAGCAATTGATAGGCCCGACCGACCGTGCCGACAGTGGCGCCGATGTCGTAGGCGAGATCGCGCTGTGGCGGCAGTTTTGCCCCCGCGCCGATCACTCCCCGGTCGATATCCGCCTCGATGGAATCCGCGAGGCGCTGATACAGCGGACCTGAACCCGTGAGATCTGGAATCCAATTTGTCATGGTGACAAATTTCTATATTGCACCGTTTCGGGAGTCAATACATAATTAATGAGGCACTAAAAGGGGTGCAATCGATAATTTTGGCAGAAAGAAAATGGATACAATCGCAACATTCCGCCACTCGGCAACCGAATTGCTCGGCCAGCCGACCCGCCCGTCCGGGCAGCGCGGCTTCGCCAGCCGGCTTGTGCAAGTGGTCAGGTCGCTGGCGAAATGGATCGGCCATCTGCTGGAGCGCCGGCGCGGCCGGCTGGCATTGCTGGAGATGACCGACGATCAGCTCAAGGACATCGGCATCTCGCGCTGCGACGCCCACCGCGAGGGCATCAAGCCGCTGTGGGAATAGCGACCGGTCTATCGGTGGCCTTTTCTCCTGAGGCGCCCGACACCGTGATCGACGAAAACGGCGACGACGCATATCACCAGGAACAGCGCGGTGATGGCGAGCGCCGCGACAGTGACGCTCCCGACGCCGTTCTTGGCGATATCGAGGAAGGGGTAGGGCACCTCGCCCGCCAGCGGCGCCCGCGCCAGCGAATAGACCAGATAGGCGATGGGATAGACAACCCACCAGGAGACGTCGCTCCATCGCGTTCTGCCGTCGGCGCCTGATATCAGCCACCACAGCACGAACAGCACCGGCGTCACATAGTGCAGCAGGACGTCGCAGAGCAGGAACAGGCCCTGCGGCTGCCAGAGCCGCGCCAGTACCGTGGCATAGACGATGAAGACCAGGGTGATCGAGACCGCGACGCACGCGCGCATCCGGGGGCCGGCAAAGGCAGGCAGCCAGGCATAGCCGCTGGATGACAACAGCGAGATGTGGACCAGCACGGCGCCAATGTTGGTCAGGATGGTGAAGAAGCTGAAATAGAACACGATCGAGCCGAGCAGGCCGCGGCCCGCTTCCATCGATGCCGGAATGGTGATCGAGAACTGCAGGACGAGCGCGATCAGGCCAACAACCAATCCCGCGATCTGCAGGAACCGGCCCATGGCTGGCTCAAGCGGTGGCTGCGCAGGTCGGATTGCCCGCCTGCCAGCGCGCGATATCAGAACTGATGCGGGCGCCGAGCGGGTCGTTCATCAACGGTCCGAAGACGTCGACACGGCTTGAATTCCCCTGCGCCTGCACGACCAGCAACGGTTTGCCGCCATAGTGCTTGGCCGGCACCAGAAGGAAGCGCGGCGTGCCGCTGAACGAGTTCAGCTCATTGGCCATCTGATACTGCTTGAAGGCCGGATCCTTGCTGGCGATCCAGCATTTGTGGGCTGCTATCGCGACCTGTTCCATGGCCAGCAGCGCAGCACTCTTGCCCGAGGGCACAGGCGTGCTCTTCGGGGTCGATTGGCACGATGCCAGGGCAAAGCCTGCCGCGGCGACGAAGGCGACCGTCTTGCTCTTGATCAAGCGGCACCCATCTCGAGTTCGGACAGGAAGATCTTCAGGCCGTCTGTCATCTCGCCCCATACCCTGGACAATGCGGGATGCTGCGAGGCGATCTGCTCATAGGCATCGAATTTGGGATAGGCGTCGAGCAGGTCGTGGCGACCTGTCATGGCGCGGAAATTGTTGAAGATGAACCGCGTCGGCGTCAGCCAGGCATCGGCAAAGCTGATGTCGCTGCCGAGCGCGAAGGGGCCTTGCGCCATCCGCGCCTCGATGGCCGCCAGCCCATGGTGGAGACGGGCGAATTGGGCTTCGATCTCGGCATTGTTGCGCTTCGGCATGAAATGCAGCTCGAAAAGCTTCATTGTCGGCGTCAACACGTCGAGGTCGGTGATGCGGGCGAACATGCGCACCAGCGCGCGGTCCTTGGAATCGGGCGGCAACAGCGCCGGTTCCGGAAACCGCTCCTCGAGATATTCGGCGATGACCACCGATTCGACGATGGTTTCGCCCGAGCCGGTGATCAGCACTGGAATGCGGTTCATCGGCGAGATGGCCCGAAACTCTTCGGGGATCGGAAAACCCGGCGGCGGCGCGATGATCTTGAGCGGCACGTCCTTGATATAGGCCAGTGCGCGCACGATCGAAGAGTAGGGCGACAACGGCCGCGAATAGAGTTTCATGACCGTCTCTCCCTCACCCTATGATTTTGAATTGCCGCAATTCTTAAGGTTGCGGTTGCAAACTTCAAGCGGCAATGCCCAAGGCGCCTTCGAACAACGCCCTGCCGTCACTGCCGCCATGCGCTGCTTCGATCAGGTTCTCGGGGTGCGGCATCAGGCCGAGCACATTGCCTTGTTCGTTGATGATACCGGCAATGTCGTTGATCGAGCCGTTCGGGTTGGTGCCTTCGGCATAGCGGAACACCACCTGGCCTTCGCCTTCGAGGCGGGCAAGCGTCTCGGCGTCGGCGAAGTAATTGCCGTCATGATGGGCCACCGGCGAGCGGATGATCTGGCCCGGCTGATAGCGGCGGGTGAACATGGTGTTGGCGTTGGCGATCTCGAGCTTGACCTGCCGGCAGACGAATTTCAGCGATGTGTTGCGCATCAGCGCACCCGGCAGCAATCCCGCCTCGACCAGAATCTGGAACCCGTTGCAGACACCGATAACCATCACGCCCTTAGCCGCCTTCTCGGCCACTGCCCGCATCACCGGCATGCGCGCCGCGATCGCGCCGCAACGCAGATAGTCGCCGAAGGAAAAGCCGCCGGGAATGGCGATCAGATCGACATCGGGGATTTCGGTATCGGTCTGCCAGACGGTTGCCGGCGCCTGTCCGGAAATCTTGGTCAGCGCCGCGATCATGTCGCGGTCGCGATTGAGGCCAGGCAGGAGGACGACGGCTGTTTTCATTTTGGTTCGTAAGGCCTCTGTGCTTCGGCAAGATCGCGCAGGTCGAGACGGCGTTCTATGCGTTCAAGTCGATCATCCTGGCGGGCGAGAATGCCATAGATGTTGTGGATGTCACTTTGCGTTGCCACCATGTGACCTCGCATTACATTCAATTCCCGTTTCGTTTCGGAAACATCCTGACGAAGCTCACCAATTTCGTGATGCACGCGCTTCAGCAACTCGTACATCAACTCATTCGTGACTTCCGGCATAGTGCCTCCGACACAACCTCAGGTAAGTGTCACACTATAATTCTCGATCACCGTATTCGCCAGCAGCTTGTCGCACATGGCCTTCAAATCGGCTTCAGCCTTGGCCCTGTCGCTTTCCGCCAGTTCGACGTCGAACACCTTGCCTTGCCGCACCGCGCCGACGCCATCGAATCCCAG
Organism: Mesorhizobium sp. M8A.F.Ca.ET.207.01.1.1; assembly: GCF_004794715.1. Classification (NCBI taxonomy): domain Bacteria; kingdom Pseudomonadati; phylum Pseudomonadota; class Alphaproteobacteria; order Hyphomicrobiales; family Phyllobacteriaceae; genus Mesorhizobium; species Mesorhizobium sp. M8A.F.Ca.ET.207.01.1.1. The sequence continues at coordinate 681,228 of NZ_SRUS01000001.1, forward strand.
CCCCGACAGCGCGTGTTCGATTGCCTTGCCTTGCGGGTCCAGAACGCCATTCTTGAGGGTGACGGTAATGCGGGCCTTGATCACGCTGGACATGCTCCTGTTCTGAATGTCGGGTTGCAAGCCGCAATCAGTGCGGCTTGCCTTTGAGGCCGTCGGTCGAGGCGACCAGCACCGGGCCGGTAGGACGCGGCGGCTCGTTCTCGTTCATGATGCCGAGGCGGCGGGCGACTTCCTGATAGGCCTCGACGAGGCCGCCCATGTCACGGCGGAAACGGTCCTTGTCGAGCTTGTCCTGCGTCGCCACGTCCCACAAGCGGCAGGAGTCCGGCGAAATCTCGTCGGCCACGACGATGCGCATCATGTCGCCCTCGAACAGGCGGCCGCACTCGATCTTGAAGTCGACGAGCTGGATGCCGACGCCCATGAACAGGCCGGAGAGGAAATCGTTGACCCGGATGGCAAGCGCCATGACGTCGTCGATCTCTTGCGGGCTTGCCCAGCCGAACGCCGTGATGTGCTCTTCCGAAACCATCGGATCGTCGAGCGCGTCGGCCTTGTAGTAGAATTCGATGATCGAGCGCGGCAGGACGGTGCCTTCCTCGATGCCGAGGCGCTTGGACAGCGAACCGGCGGCGACATTGCGCACCACCACTTCGAGCGGGATGATCTCGACTTCCTTGATCAGCTGCTCGCGCATGTTGAGCCGGCGGATGAAGTGGGTCGGAATGCCCATGCGGTTCAAATGATTGAAAATGTATTCGGAAATGCGGTTGTTGAGCACGCCTTTGCCGTCGATGACCTCGTGCTTCTTCTTGTTGAACGCGGTGGCGTCGTCCTTGAAGAACTGGATCAGCGTGCCCGGCTCGGGTCCCTCATAGAGGATCTTGGCCTTGCCTTCATAAATGCGGCGGCGATTTTTCATTTGAATTTTTCTCTGGATTTGCGGGCAGGCGGTAAGGGACCACTTCCTGTCCGTCCGCCTGAACTAGCGCGGCGACGGTGACGTTCAATGCCGGGTCTATCCCAATCACATCGTTTGCTCAATCGGCAAATCCTTCGAATCAACCGCTTTCGGGACTGAAATGCCGCAGCGCAGCATATGACGAAGCATATTGACCGGCCCGCGACCTTTTGGTTTGTGCTTCGGCAACACACATATTCACCTGCCAACGAATCGGATTTGACCCGGAGGGACGCCATGAGCAGCATGAAAGACCGCGAAGAGGGCTTCGAGCGCAAATTTGCATTCGACGAGGAGCTTCGGTTCAAGGCTTCGGCGCGGCGCAACAAGGCGCTTGGTCTGTGGGCCGCCGAAAAGCTCGGAAAATCCGGTTCCGACGCCGACGCCTACGCCAAGGAAGTTGTTGTTTCCGACATCGAGGAAGCCGGCGACCATGACGTGTTCCGCAAGATCCGCAAGGATTTCGACGCTGCAGGCGTGGAGCAGTCCGATCATCAGATCCGCCGCACCATGGACGAACTGATGGCGCAGGCGATCGAGCAGATCAGGAATACCTGATCGGCCTCTTACTGGACCAATCGACCGCCCGGCCGATCCGGGCGGTTTTTCTTTGCCTTTGCGGCGGTTTCCGGCTGAAACTGGCGACGTCAATAAGGAAAGAGATTAGATGTCCCTGAAGTCCCGTCTTGCCGCAGATGAAACGCTGGTCACCGCCTGGTCTGGCGTGCCGGACGCCTTGACCGTGGAGATCCTCGCCAGGCAGGACTTCGATGCCGTCACACTCGACATGCAGCATGGCGGCCATCACGAGGACAGCGTCCTGCGCGGCCTGGCGCCGGTACTGGCCCTGGGCAAGCCAGCGCTGGTGCGCATCCCTGTTGGCCGTTTCGACATGGCCAGCCGTGCCCTCGATTTCGGCGCCGAAGCGGTCATTGCCCCGATGGTCAACTCGGTGGCCGATGCCAAGCTGTTCGCCGCCGCCATGAAATATCCGCCGCTCGGAGAGCGCTCGTGGGGCCCGACCTATGCCTTTCCCCGTCATGGCAAGGGCGACTATGCCGAATGGCTGCGCGACACCAATCAGCGCACCATGGCTTTTGCGATGGTCGAGACGCGCGCGGCGCTCGATGCGCTTGACGGCATACTGGATACCCCCGGCATCGACGGCATCTTCCTCGGCCCATCGGATTTCTCGATCGCCTGGTCGAACGGCGCGACAGTCAACTCGACGCTCGAAAGCATGATGGAGACAGTGGCCTCGGTTGCCGAGCGCACCCGCAAGGCCGGCAAGCATGCGGCGATCTACGTCGTCGAACCCGCTATCGCCGGCCGCGTCGTGTCGATGGGCTACCGCCTGCTCGCCACGGGCTCCGAGCATGCGCTGATTTCGCTGGGGGCAAAGACCCTGCTCAAGGGCATCAAGGATTCCATCGGCGCCTGATGCAGCGCGACCACGGACGCTAAGCCTTCAGGTCCGTCAGGAACTTGGCGAAGGTCATCGATCCCTCGGGCCACGGGCCAAAGCCTGAATCCTCGCTGAGATGACCGGTCTCGCCGGCGTCGATGAACAGCGAGCCCCAGGCGCCGGCGATGTCCTCGGCGACATCGAAGGGGCAGAAGGGATCGTTGCGGCTGGCGATCACGATGGAGGGAAATGGCAGCGGCTCGCGCGGATAGGGGCCGAAGGTCATCAGATGCCTCGGCTTGATCTTGGCATTGGCGACGTCGGGCGGTGCCACGAAGAAGGCGCCGGCGACCGGCTTCTGAAATTTCGGAATGGCCTGTACGGCCGCGGCCACTCCCAGTGAGTGAGCGACGAGAACGACAGGTCTCTCGGCCTCGTTGACCGCCTTGGCGACGCTCGCCGTCCAGTCCTCGCGCACCGGCTTCGACCATTCGGCCTGCTCCACACGGCGCGCGGTCGACAGCTTCGATTGCCAGCGGGTCTGCCAATGCTCGGGTCCGGAATTGGTGTATCCGGGAATGATCAGGATATCTGCGTCTTTGACTTTCATGGCGCTGAGATAGCGAGCGCGATTGTCTCATGCAACCGTTGATGGCTGCGCTCTTTGCACGCAATGGTGAACACCATGTTCGCTTTTCGCCGTCTTGTGTGAACGATGGCGATCGACGATCTCTGTGGGGAAAGAAACAGCCGTGGAGGGCCGGGATTTTGGTGCTGACACGACGTACAATGATTGGTGGCGCCGGGCTCCTGGCTTTGGGGGCTTCGCGAAACGTCGCCGCAACGGAGACAATGATGAGCGAACTGCCATTTGCCGCCACCACGCCGGTGAGCGTCGCCCGGGTCGGGCTGAAGGCGCGTGATGCCGAAAGCCTCGCGGCCTATTACCGCCGGGTTGTCGGCCTGCAGGAACTGAGCCGTGCCGATGGCGCGATCACGCTCGGCGCTGCCAACCGTCCGCTGCTGGTTCTTGAGCCGGACGCGTCCGCCAAGCCGGACGATCCGCGCAGCGCCGGCCTCTTCCACACGGCTTTCCTGCTGCCAAGCCGCGCCGATCTCGGCCGTTGGATCAACTACGCAATATCAGACAAGATCGCCATCGAGGGGGCTTCGGATCATCTGGTCAGCGAAGCGCTGTATCTGACCGATCCCGAGGGCAATGGCATCGAGATCTATGCCGATCGCCGCCCGCAGGACTGGAAATGGAGCGGCGACAAGATCGCCATGGCGACCGAGCGGATGAACATTCCTTCTGTCGTTGCCGAAGTGCCGGCCGGCGATGCGGGCTGGCAGGGCGCGCCGGAAAACAGCATTGTCGGCCACGTCCACCTCCGCGTCGGCAGGCCGGAAGAGGCCGAAGCCTGGTGGAACCAGGAATTCGGCTTCGACACGGTCGCCAAATATGGCGGCCAGGCGGTGTTCCTGTCGTCAGGCCATTACCACCACCACATCGGCGCCAATGCCTGGCAGAGCGCCGGCGCCGGTCGCCGCGACCCGTCTCGTTCGGGCCTCGCCTGGGTCGAAATGCGCTCGGACAATGTGGCGAGTGAAACGACCCGTGAGGACCCCTGGGGCACGGTGATCAGGACTGTTCCTGGCAAGGCGTGATTGGCGTCAACACAGCTTCTTTCTCCCCGTTTACGGGGAGAAATGCCCGGCAGGGCAATGAGGGGCGGCGCCGAGGTTGCAAGGTTATCGCTTCTGACACAATGCGATGAGTAGCTTTACCCGTCGAAGTTGGCGCTGCCCCTCATCCGCCTGCCGGCACCTTCTCCCCGTGAACGGGGAGAAGGAAAGCTCACGCCTCCCCGAACACACGCTTGAAAATCGTGTCGACGTGCTTGGTGTGATAACCTAGGTCGAATTTCTCGCGGATTTGCGCCTCTGGCAGCGCTGCGGTCACTTCCTTGTCGGCCAGAAGTTCCTCAAGGAAATCAGCGCCTTGTTCCCATACTTTCATGGCGTTGCGCTGCACCAGCCGGTAGGAGTCCTCGCGCGACAGGCCGGCCTGAGTCAACGCCAGCATCACGCGCTGGGAATGCACCAGTCCTCGGAACTTGTTCATGTTGTTCAGCATGTTCTCGGGATAGGCGACGAGTTTGTCGACGACGCTGGTCAGACGTGACAGCGCGAAATCGAGCGTCACGGTGGCGTCCGGGCCGATCATGCGCTCGACCGACGAATGCGAAATGTCGCGTTCGTGCCAAAGGGCCACGTTCTCCATCGCCGGCAACGCCATGGAGCGCACCATGCGGGCAAGGCCGGTGAGGTTTTCGGTCAGCACCGGATTGCGTTTGTGCGGCATCGCCGACGAGCCCTTCTGGCCCGGCGAAAAAAACTCTTCCGCTTCCAGCACTTCGGTGCGCTGCAGATGCCGGACTTCGATCGCCAGCCGCTCGATCGAGGAGGCAATGACGCCGAGCGTGGCGAAGAACATGGCGTGGCGGTCGCGCGGGATCACTTGCGTCGATACCGGTTCCGGCTTCAGCCCCAGCTTTTGGGCCACATGTTCCTCGACATAGGGCTCGATGTTGGCGAAGGTGCCGACTGCCCCTGAAATCGCACAGGTGGCAATGTCTTCGCGCGCGTGCACCAGCCGCTCGCGGCAGCGCGAGAATTCGGCATAGGCCTGCGCCAGCTTGATACCGAAGGTGGTCGGCTCGGCATGGATGCCGTGGCTGCGGCCGATGGTGACGGTGTCCTTGTGCTCGAAGGCGCGGCGCTTGAGCGCTGCAAGCAACGCATCGATGTCGGCGAGCAGAATGTCGCTGGCACGGGTGAGTTGCACCGCAAAGCAGGTGTCGAGCACATCAGATGACGTCATGCCCTGATGGATGAAGCGCGCATCGGGTCCGACGAATTCGGCAAGATGGGTGAGGAAGGCGATGACGTCATGCTTGGTGACGCGCTCGATCGCGTCGATCTTCTCGACGTCGAATTCCGCAGCACTTCCCTTTTCCCAGATGGTTTTGGCCGCTTCCTTGGGGATGACGCCCAGTTCGGCCAGCGCGTCGCAGGCATGGGCCTCGATTTCGAACCAGATGCGAAACCGGGTTTCGGGCGACCAGATGGCGACCATTTCCGGCCGGGAGTAGCGAGGGATCATCGGTCTGTCCTGATGTGTCTAAAGCAATTCCAGGAAAAGTGCGCAGCGGTTTTCCGTCCGGAATTGCGAAAAAGAAAAAGTTAGAGCGGATCGGCGATTCTATCAAACGCTGAACCGCTCCAGGTTGGCCCGCCTCCTACCAGAGGTGGACCAAATGCTCAACGCTGATGCCGCGCAAACCAGAGGCCGGCAGCGAACAAGGCGACAAAACCAAGCGGAAAATAGAGCCGGATGCCCAGCACCACGAACTGGTAGGACGCCACCGCCACCGTGAAGGCAAGCTGAAAGCCCCAGGTGAGGGTGAATGCGGGCGCATGCCATTCGGCATAATAGGACCGGTACTGCAGCGCATACAGCCCGGCGGTCAGGCCAATCGTCGCCGCGGCGAGGCACACCAATGCCGCGGCGAAGGCGACCTCGGAGCCTCTTCCGAGCGAGACCAGCCGCGTCGCGAACAGGCCAACCGGAAACGCCAAGGCGCCGCCTGCGGCGAACAGCAGCGACACTGTGCGGATCTTGCCCGGCGTCACCCAATTGTCCAGAAACAGGTTGACGAGTGCGCTGGCGCCCATCGCCGCTGCCCACAGCAGGGCGCCGAGAAGCGCCGCGCGCGGTCTCGGCATCGCGTCGCGAAGGCGGCGCAGGGCGCGATTGCGCCTGACGGGTCGGACAAGCCCTGTCACAGGCGGCCGGTCACGGCGATCCAGCGAAAGTCCGGCCCCTCGAAACCATATTGGCGCACCGCGATCAGAACCGCATAGGCGCTGAGGCTGTCCATCGAGAATGTCTGCACCGCGCCGATGCGGTAGCCGTTCGGGCAGCCCCGGCTCTTGGGGATCGCCTTGTCCTCGTGCAGCAATTTGGTGGTGCCGCCATCCTGCGCCTCGATTCGCAGCAGACGGAAGCCATTGATCTCGCCCTGGCTGTCGCAGCCTTCGGTGTTGTTCATGCCGATCTCGTCCAACCGGAACTCGAGCGGCTGATCGACCGGGGAGAAGATCGGCCTCGGATTGACCGCCATGCGATGCGGATCGGCTGAAAGCTCGGTCACCGGGTTGAAACCGGCGGTGATGCCGCGATTGGCATTCAGCTCGGCCTGGCCGACAATGGCTTCGCCCTTTTGCCGGGCCTGGACGCGGGCAGCGTCGAGCGTTGCATTCTCATCGTCGAGCCGGACCCTGATCGGCGTGCCCTTGAGAAAGCTGTCGCTGCTTGTGTCGATGTAATAGCGGTTGGCATAGGGAAAGCCCGACCCGTCCTGGACGCCGTATTCCTCGAAGGCGAAGACGCTGCCATCCCGGGTGAAGCCGAGAATTTCAAGTTCCGCGACATCGCCGGCCTGGGCGGCGATCGACGCCGCGAGCTGCGCTGCCAGGGAAACGGCAAACAGGAAAAGCATTCGCATCGTTTTCACCCCGGCAGCCGTGATCGTTTCAATCCCTAGCACGACGAAATCAAAACGTCGTGCGGACCAAAGCCGATGCATCCAATCCGCTCGTCATTTGTTATTGTCGGCAATCCCCAATGGAGAAGCTACCATGACCGACACCAGCAAAATTCGTGAGCACATGGAAGTCGTCGGCGCCGATGGCGTGCATATCGGCACGGTCGACAAGGTCGATGGCCAGCGCATCAAGCTGACCAAGGCCGATAGCGGCGAGGGCGCTCACAAGGGCCATCATCATTATATTTCCCTGGCCCTGGTTGCCGAGGTCGATGGCAAGAAGGTTTGGCTGTCGGCGAATTCCGATGTCGCGGTGACGTTCGAGGAAGAGAAATCCGATCCGGTTTGATCGAAGGCCTTAGCCCAGGCGCGACGACCAGACTGGGAACAAATCATTATCGGCTGGCGTCGCGGCAAACACCCCACGGCTGATGGCGCGTGCCATGGTCGCGCCGGCCACGGCATAGAGGTCGACTGCGGCGTCGGCGGTGAGTTCGATCCCGCTCTTGCCGGTCGCCAACGCGAACACCAGATCGCCGTCGGCCGGCGTATGGGTCGGCCAGATGGCGCGCACGAAGCCGTCATGCGCCGCAATCGCCAGGCGTTTCGCGGCGGCCTTGGTGAGGACCGCGTCCGTCGCGATGACGGCGATGGTCGTGTTGCCGCCGGTTTCCATCTGCCGCCCGTGTTCCTTGTCGCGGTATTTCAGCAAGATCCGCTTGGCGTCTTCGGGCATGGGCGAGAGATAGCCGAGCCCGCCGAATTCATCGCCGATTTCGAAGGGCGCCGCCCAGAAATGGCGGGTGCGGCCAACGGTTACAGAGCCGGTCGGGTTGACGGCGGCCAGCGCGCCGATGGTGATGCCATTGTCCAGCAGCGTCGAGGCGGAGCCAAGGCCGCCCTTCAGGCCCGAAGTCAGTGCGCCGGTGCCGGCGCCGGCCGTGCCAAGCAGGAAATCGGCAGCGGCAGCCTGCACCGACTCGTAGCCGAGGTCGCGATAGGGCGGATAACGGCCCCAGTCCTTGTCGCCGCCATTGCGCAGGTCGAATAGGATCGCCGCTGGCACGATCGGCACCCGGAAGCCGCCCACCTCGAGGCCGATGCCGCGCTCGCGCAGCGCGGCCTGCACGCCGGACGCGGCATCGAGGCCGAAAGCCGAACCGCCCGACAGCACAACGGCATGGATTGTCTCGACGGAATTGTGCGGTTCCAGCAAATCCGTCTCGCGGGTGCCGGGCGCGCCGCCCAGGATCTGGACACCCGCCACCGCCGGCTCGTCGCAAAGCACGGTCGTCACGCCGGACTTCAGCCTGGCATCGGAAGCGTTGCCGACGCGCAGGCCGGCAACGTCCGATATGAGATTGCGCGGGCCGGTGCGGAACATCAGTTGTTTTCCAAGGGCACGAAGCGGGTGCCGTCGAAGCGGAAGACACGGTAGGGGCTCCGGCTGAGGTCGCCCTTGGCGTCGAAGCGGACCGGCCCGATCGCCGTGGTGAAATCATGCCCGGTGAGTGCGTCGGTCAGCGGCTTGCCGGAGCTTTCGGACAAGCCTGCCGCCGCCTTGGCGATCTCGATCGCCGCATAGCCTGGCAAGGTATAGCCGTCCGGCACGATCTTTCGCGCGGCGAAGCTCTCCAGCACTTTAGGGTTCGCGATATCCGCCCATTCCGGCTGGGCGATCATCAGCGTACCGGATGCATAGGGCACGTCACCGGGCGGCGTGCGCAGGTTTTCGCCGCCGGCAAGGACGATGCCGGCCTGGAGCTGGGCGGCATCGCGCCCCATGATGGCGATGTCGTCACCGTCGCCGCCGGCAAAGACATGCGTGGCGCCAGCCTTCTTCAGCCGTCCGATCAGGCCGATCTGGTTGTCGAGCTGCGGCCGGAACGTGTCGACGAAGACCGGTTTCAACGCTGCCTGCTCCGCCGCGGCGCGAAATGTCTCGGCGATCTCGCGGCCATAGATGGTGCCGTCGTCGATGATGGCGAACAATTCATCACGCCACAGGCGGGTCAGGTTAGAGGCGACGGCGTTGCGCTCGTCATCGCCGCGCGGCCCGAGGCGATAGACCGGCCAGCCGGTCTTGGCGCGGCGGTCGGTCAGGCTTTCGGTTCGCACGCCGACGGTGATGACCGGGATGTTGGCGTCCTTCAGGACAGGCATCGCCGCTTCGATCGCCTCCGTGCAGAGAAAGCCGATCACGACATTGACCTTGGCTGCCGCGAACTCCCTTGCCGCTGCGGCGCCGCCGTCGCCGGTGCAGGCGTCATCCACGGTCTTGAGCTGGACGCCGTCCGCCTCCGCGGCGAGTTCGGCGCCAGCCTCGATCTGCTTGCCGAGGATGGCCGACGGTCCCGACAGGGGCGCGGCGACCCCGATCGTGAGCGTCTGTGCGCCAGCGGCACCGGTCAGCAACAGCCAGGCCAGTGCGATGGATATCGTTGCCCCGGATCCCATCCTGCCGAACCGTCCCTCCAAGCCCGCGACGTCGCGTGGGCACCAATTCCCGCCAAGACCTAAAGGCTGTCCGGCCTTGGTGCAACACGCGAATTCGGGATATGGGCCAAGCACTTCGCTTGTGGCATGTGATGTCTGGCCATATATGTCAGGCGAACAATGGCCACGGAAACTTCCAGTGCTGAAGAAGAACGATATTGGACCGCAAGCCTATCGCGACGCGATGAGCCATTTTGCCGGTCACGTCCATGTGGTGACCACCGATGGGCCCGCCGGCAAGCGCGGGGCGACGGTGATCGCGGCCTGTTCGGTGTCGGACACGCCGCCGACCATCCTGGTCTGCCTCAATCGTGAAAATGCCAAGAATGAGCTGTTCGTGAAGAACGGCAAATTTGCCCTGAACACGCTGGCTTCGCACCAGGAGCCGCTGTCGATTGGATTCTCCGGCATGACTGGGTTGCCGGTCGAAGAGCGTTTCGCGCTCGGCGAATGGGATGTCATTTCCACTGGTGCGCCGACATTGAAGGGCGCGCTCGCCGTGTTCGACTGCGAGTTGATCGATACCAAGGACCTGGCCACCCATCGTGTGCTTTTTGGCAAGGTGACAGGCCTGCGTATGGGCGATAATTTGCGGCCGCTGATTTACCACGCACGCGGCTACCACGTTCTGGAAAGTGGGGCAGCCGTACCTACGGAGAAGGAATGAGCGACTTGAAACCGCGCCCCGTGCCGGGGACGATCGACGAAACGCTCGATCTCCTGACCGGTGCGGACTATGTCGCGGACCGGTCGCTGGCAACGGTGCTTTTCCTGTCGCTGCGCATGAAACGGCCGCTTTTCCTCGAGGGCGAGGCCGGCGTCGGCAAGACCGAGATCGCCAAGGTGTTGGCAGAGGCGCTCGGCCGCCGGCTGATCCGCCTGCAGTGCTATGAGGGGCTCGATGTCTCCTCGGCCGTCTATGAATGGAATTACGCCGCGCAGATGATCGAGATTCGCATGGAGGAGGCGGCCGGCAAGGTCGAGCGCTCCGCCATGGAGCGCAACGTCTTTTCCGAAAAAAACCTGATCCGTCGGCCGGTGCTCGATGCGCTGACCGGAAAGACGGGTGCGGCCCCGGTCTTCCTGATCGACGAGCTCGACCGCACCGATGAAGCCTTCGAAGCCTTCCTGCTCGAAATCCTCTCCGACTTCCAAGTGACGGTGCCTGAACTCGGCACCATCAAGGCGGAAGAGCCGCCGATCGTCATCATCACCACCAACCGCACACGCGAGATCCACGACGCGCTGAAGCGGCGCTGCCTCTACCACTGGGTCGATTATCCCGTTGCGGAACGAGAGCTGGAGATCGTGCGCCGCAAGGTGCCACGGGCCAACCAGCGGCTTTCCGCTGAAGTGGTCTCCTTCATCCAGAAGCTGCGCCAGATCGAACTGTTCAAGGTGCCGGGCGTCGCCGAGACTATCGACTGGGCCGGGGCGCTGACCGAACTCGACAAGGTGGCGCTCGATCCGGAGACCGTGTCCGACACGATCGGCGTGTTGCTGAAATACCAGGACGACATTGCCCGCATCGGCGCGGGCGAGGGCCGGCGCATCCTCGACGAGGTCAAGGCTGAGCTCGCGGCGGCGGAGTAGCAAGAGTGAACGCGCCGCGTCCCGACCCCAGAGAGGCGACGGCCGACGGCCGGATCGCCGACAACATCGTCTATTTCGCCCGCACCTTGCGCAAGGCCGGCATGCGGGTCGGGCCAGCCTCGGTCAAGGACGCCATCGAGGCGGTACTCGTCTCCGGCATCGGCTCGCGCGATGATTTCTACTGGACGCTGCACGCCGTGCTGGTGTCCCGGCACGAGGATCATGCCATCTTCGACGAAGCCTTCAGGCTGTTCTGGAAATCGCGTGAACTGATCGAGAAGCTGCTGGCGATGTTTTCGCCGGTGGCGCCTGACGTCAGGGAGAAGCAGAAGCCGCGCGCGGCCGAAAGCCGTGTCAGTCAAGCGATGTTCGAGGGTCACCAGAAGAACCAGCCGCCTCGGGAAATCCCGGAGATCGAGGTCGATGCCCGCTTCACTTTCTCCGGCAACGAGCTGTTGCGGGGCAAGGATTTCGCGCAGATGAACGCAGCCGAGATGGCCGATGCCAGGAAGGCGATCGCGGCGTTGCGGCTGCCCGTGGACATGATGCGGACCAGGCGGTTCAAGGCCGATGCGCACGGCCGCCGCATTGATCCGCGCGCCATGATGCGCGCGGCCGCGCGCACCGGCGGTGAATTGATCCTGCCGAAATTCCGCTCGGTCCGCGAAGTCCACCCGCCTCTGGTGGTGCTGGCCGACATTTCCGGTTCGATGAGCCAGTACACGCGCATCTTCCTGCATTTCCTGCATGCGCTGACGGAAAAGCGCCGGCGCGTGCATACCTTTGTCTTCGGCACGCGGCTGACCAATCTCACCCGGCAGATGCGCCACCGCGATCCCGATGCCGCCCTTGCCGACTGTTCGGCGGCGGTCAAGGACTGGTCCGGCGGCACGCGCATCGGCGATACGCTGGCCGAGTTCAACCTTGTATGGTCGCGGCGCGTGCTGGGGCAGGGCGCCGTGGTGCTTCTGATCACCGACGGGCTGGAGCGTGACGATGTCGTGGGCTTGTCGGAAGAGATGGAGCGGCTGCACAAATCCTGCCGGCGGCTGATCTGGCTGAACCCTTTGCTCCGCTTCGACGGTTTTCAGGCGCGCCCTCGCGGTGTGAAGGCGATGCTGCCGCATGTCGACGAATTCCGCTCGGTGCACAATCTCGACGCGCTCGCCGATCTCTGCGCATCGCTGGACAAGAAATCGGCGCTTTCGGTCGATCCGCGCCGGTGGATGGATGCTGGCGCCAGGCACGCCGCATAGCCATATGTTTCCCGGCTCCTTGAAAAAACAGACCCTGAGAGAAGCAACGATGAGCGACAGCATCTATCTCGATGAGGCCCGCGACCCGCTGATCATCGCGGAAGCCTGGATGAAGGACGGCAAGGATGTCGCCATCGCGACCGTGGTCGAGACCTGGGGTTCGGCGCCGCGTCCGGTCGGCAGCCACCTTGTCATCGATGCCGATGGCAATTTCCACGGTTCCGTTTCGGGCGGCTGCGTCGAGGGCGCCGTCGTGACCGAGGCGGTCGACGTCATCGGCTCCGGCAAGGCCAGGATGCTTGAGTTCGGCGTCGCCGATGAGACGGCCTGGCAGGTGGGCCTGTCCTGTGGCGGCCGCATCAAGGTTTATGTTGAGCGATTGGGCTGACCTCGGATGGATCCCTATGCGCTGAAAACGCTCAATGCCGAGCGGCGCGCCCGCCGCGCGGCGATCCTCGTCACCGATCTCGGTGATGGTCGCGACCGTATCGTGCGCGAGGGGGACAACGTCGCCGGCGATCTCGGAGTGGCGATCGCCAAGGCGTTTCGATCCGGCAATTCCGGCTCCGTCGAGGCGGAAGGACGGACCTTCTTTCTCAATGCGCATCTGCCGCGGCCGCGCCTTGTGGTGATCGGCGCTGTCCACATCAGCCAAGCACTCGCGCCGATGGCCCGGATCGCCGGCTATCCGCTGGAGATCATCGATCCGCGCACCGCCTTTGCCACATCAGACCGTTTTCCCGATGTCGCCTTGCATGCGGACTGGCCGCAGGATGTGCTGGGGCGCCAGCCGCTCGACGCTTACACCGCGCTCGCCGCCGTCACCCATGATCCGAAGATCGATGATTTCGCGCTGAAGGCGGCACTCGACGCCAACTGTTTCTATGTCGGGGCGCTCGGCAGCAGCAAGACGCACGCCAAGCGCGTCGAGCGCCTGCTGGCGCTGGGCGCGAGTGCCGACCAGATCGCGCGTATTCACGCGCCGATCGGGCTGGACATTGGGGCGGCAAGCCCCGCCGAGATCGCCGTCGCCATTCTCGCGCAGACCATCCATGCCTTCCGCTCGCGCGGCCTCGAAGCGAAGGGCGCTGTGGCGTGAAATTCGGTCCGATCCCGATCGAGGCGGCCGAGGGGGCTGTGCTGGCCCATGCCACCACCGCCGGCGAAAGGCGGTTTCGCAAGGCGCACAGGTTGAGCGCCGAAGATGTCTCCACGCTCAAAGGGGCGGGTATCCTGCAGGTTGTCGCCGCCGTGCTGGCCTCCGACGATCTCGGCGAGGACGCCGCCGCGCAAACGATTGCGCAGAGCATGACCTTTGGCGGCATCGAGGCAAGGCCCGCCGCCACGGGTCGGGTCAATCTTCACGCCAAGGCGGCCGGTATCTTCACGGTCAAGGCCGCTGTCATCGACGCCATCAATGCCGTCGATCCGGCCATCACCATCGCCACGCTGGCTCAGCATGCGGCGGTCGAGAAGGGTCAGATGGTTGCGACGGTGAAGATCATCCCCTTCGCGGTCGCCTCATCGCTGGTCGACGCCGTGATGAAGATCTGCGCAGGCGGCGAAATCTTCGCAGTCAACGCCTATCGGCCGGTGCGTGTCGGCGTCATCCAGACGGTGCTGCCGGGCACCAAGCCCGGTGTGCTCGACAAGACCTTGCGCGTCACCGAAGCCCGGCTCGCGCGCTCGGGCGGCAGGCTGACGGCGGAGCGCCGCACGCCGCATGAGATCGGCCCTGTCGCCGAGGCCGCCATCGCGCTCGCGCGCGACAACGACATGGTGGTGATCTTCGGCGCTTCCGCCATGAGCGATTTCGCCGATGTCGTTCCGGCGGCGATCGAGAGGGCCGGGGGGAATGTTGTCCGTGCCGGCATGCCGGTCGATCCCGGCAATCTGTTGGTGCTCGGCACACTCGGCGGCAAGCGCGTCATCGGCGCGCCTGGCTGTGCCCGCAGCCCCAAGGAGAACGGCTTCGATTGGGTGCTCGACCGGTTGATTGCGGGCCTCGATGTCACGGCGGGCGACATCGCCGGCATGGGCGTCGGCGGCCTGCTGATGGAGATACCGACGCGGCCGCAGCCGCGCGAGCCGCTGCCGGCCAAAAACCGGCTCAAGGTTGCAATCGTGCTTCTGGCGGCGGGCCGGTCGAGCCGCATGGGTGGACCGAACAAGCTGATGGCGCTGTTCGACGGCCAGCCGCTGGTGCGCCGCACCACCGAACGCGCGCTCGCTTCGAAGGCTTCGGGCACGATCGTCGTCACCGGCCATCAGCGCGAGCGGGTGCGCGCCGCACTGTCGGGCCTCGACGTCACCTTCGCCGACAATCCCGACTTTGCCGATGGCCTGTCGACCTCCCTGAAGGCCGGAATTGCCTATCTGCCTCAAGACGTCGCGGGTGCGATGATCGTTCTTGGGGACATGCCGGGCGTCGCATCCGATGACCTCGACCGGCTGATCGATGCGTTCCGCAAGGCCGGCGGCAACTCAGTGGTTCGCGCCTCGCATGAAGGCAAACGCGGCAATCCGGTGCTTCTGCCGCGTTCGCTGTTCGCGGCCGTCGGCCATCTCGAAGGCGATACCGGCGCACGTCATCTGGTCGAGGCCGAGGGGCTCGATGTCATCGATGTCGAGATCGGCGAGGGCGCGTCCGTCGACGTTGACACCCGAGAGGCTCTCGAAGGCGCGGGCGGCGTGCTGCAGGATTGACAAACCCGAGCCGAATTACGCATGCCTGAGTGATGTTTTTCAGTTCACCAGCGTTTGCGCTTCTACCCCCCTCTGGCCTGCGGGCCATCTCCCCCTCAAGGGGGGAGATCAGCAGTTTCGATGACGGTGTCCACCGTGCAACTTTGGAGCATGGCGAAAGCCGAACGCGTGTCCAATCTCCCCCCTTGAGGGGGAGATGGCCGGCAGGCCAGAGGGGGGCGTGCCGCGCTGCCTTCATGGCCTTGCTTTTCCTGTTTTCCGCCGCCCACGCCAATGCGCTCGAACTGAAATCCTTCAAAGACGATCTCTTCGCCTATCCGGCGACGCTCTCATCCGACACAAATGGTGCCTACACGGTCCTCGACTACCGTGAAATGCGCGATATCAACCAGCGTGACGAGGTGCCGGAAAAGCGCGTGCATGCCCAGTATGCCGACACCGGCGTGCGCAAGACGCAGCAGGATCTGATGCTGAAGACGGACGCCGGCGATGTCAGGCATGTCGCCGTCGGCAAGACGCAAGGGGCCGCCGTCATCGTGCTCTATCTGCACGGGCAGGGTGGCAGCCGCAAGCAAGGCATCGACGACTTCACCTTCGGCGGCAATTTCAACCGCCTCAAGAACCTGATGGCCGGCAATGGCGGGCTCTATATCTCTCCGGATTTTCCTGATTTCGGGGACAAGGGCGCAGCACTGGTCGCGGCCCTGATCGACCATTATGCCGAACAGTCCCCGGGCGCGAAAATCTTCGTCGCCTGCGGCTCGATGGGCGGTGCGCTGTGCTGGAAGCTTGCCGCCCGCAAGGATACGGGCGGGCGCATCAATGGATTGCTGCTGCTCGGATCGCTGTGGGACGAGAGCTTTCTCGCTAGCCCCGCCTTCAAGCGTCGCGTGCCAGTGTTCTTCGGCCAGGGCAGCCATGACGTGGTCTTTCCCGTGGCCAACCAGGAAGCGTTCTTCCGCTCCATCCTAGCCAGGTCGAAGACCTATCCGACCCGCTTCGTCCGCTTCGAGACCGGCACGCATGGCACGCCGATCCGCATGGTCGACTGGCGCGGCACGCTGAACTGGATGCTGTCCAAGGCGCCCTGATCGGTGCGGCTCAGGGCGCCGTGTTGTAGTCGACGATGGTCTGCGGATTCTCCTCGCCGTCATAGGACGCATCGACGTCATACTGGACCAGCGAGAAATCGCCGTTGCGGAACAGGTAGGTCCCGGAATCCGAGGCATCGCCGACGCCCCGCCATTTGTTGAAGGTGGTGATCGTGTGGGTGTCCTGGTCATAGTCGGAATTGACCGCCCACCCCGTGGTCTGGAAGCCGATCACCGTCACGCTCAACAGCTTGCCTTCGCTGTCGTTGTTCTCGTAGCGTATGTCCGTCTCCGGCTCGGCGAATTGCAGTTGCCTGACGCCGTCCACCTCGTCGGTCATGTAGTAGACCGAGCTATCATTGTAGGCGGCGGCCGAGCAAGAGAAATGGAACAGCCGGGTTTCCTTGTCCGGGTCGCCCGGCTGAGCATTCTTGTCCTTGTATTTGATCGAAAAGACCTCCGGCTCATTGGCCAGGAGTTGCTTGTCACACTGGTCGCCATAGGTCGCCAGGAAGGCCTTCTTGGCTTGCTCCAGTGCGGTATCCTTCTTCGGCGGCGGCGGACCGTCGCCGCAGCCTGGCGGCAGCGCCTCGTCGAAATCCGCGGTGGAGGGCTTCAGCGCTCCCTTGTCGATAAAGATCGGCTGGAAGGGCGGCGCCTGGATCTGGGCATTGACCTGGCGCAGCGTGTAGCAGCCGGCGAAGACCTTCGCTTCGCCCTTCTTGTCAGTTGCCTGGATGGCGACCGGGACATTGTAATAGATGCTGCCCGCCGCGCCCTCGTCCGAAATCGGACCGGTCTTGACCTCCACCGTATCGGTGCCGTCATAGCCTTTGACGAACGTATCGAAATCCTTTGCCGGCTTTGTATCGCCGTAGTAGCCCCAGGCGCGGGCGAATTCATGCCGGTTGATGGCGCTATAGAGCGAGTGGACGACCGCATCGGCGCTCGAGCGATCATCGACGTAAGGCGTTTCGGGCGTATCGCTGGCGGCCAATGCCGTCTGAGCTGTCGTGGCAAGGGAGAGAAGGGCTGTCGCTGCGAGAAGGGCGCGTCTCATCGGGAATCTCCGCTCGATAACGAAGATTCTACCATGGCGATTGCGGCGACGTGGTGACGCAGTGCGGCTGCACCTTGAAGAATCGTGCTTGAGGGCGCTACGTCCTCCCGCCGGCGTTCCTGCCGGACAGGAGATCTGACGTGACGATATCGATGTATGAGGCATCCGTGCCCGTGTTTTCAGCCAGGCTGAAAGCACTTTCCAATGTGCTCGCGGCAGCCGAACAAAACGCGCTTGACCGCAAGATCGACCCGCAGGTGTTTTTGACGGCGCGGCTTGCGCCCGACATGTTCGCTTTGACTCGGCAGGTGCAGATCGCCACCGACCATGCCAAGGGAGCACCCTCACGGCTGGCCAGCCGCGAAGTGCCGAAATACGAAGACAATGAGGCAAGCTTCGCCGATCTCGAAGCGAGGATCGCCAAGACACTGGCCCATCTGGCGACTTTTTCGGCCGCCGATATCGACGGGTCGGATGACAGGATGATCGAGTTGAAGCTGGGGGGCCGGGAAACCACATTGAGCGGCATGCAGTATCTGCTGCATGTGGCCATGCCCAACTTCTATTTCCACCTCACCACCGCCTACGACATCCTTCGCCACAATGGCGTGCCGTTGGGCAAGGCGACGTTCCTAGGATCGCGTTGAGGCGTGAGGTTCGAGATGTCCTGGATCGATCCGGGACATCTCGCGGGATGCAGCCTAGCGGATGGACATTTCGCGGGCGATACGCGGGAAATCGGCGGGCTTGATGCCGATGTCGGCACGCTCGGCGCTGCTCATCGAATGAAGCAGCGCCAGCGCCGCACGATATCTCTGATGTTCCTGTGGGCGCGGCCGGGCAAACATTTCCGTGAAGAAACCCATGATTCAGGCTCCTGGTTGGTCCTCCACACCACACAATATACGTGAATCGTGACAATTGTGCAGTGCAGCATTTGCATGCCTGCCATGTCCGAATGATTTTCATAAATTTTTTTTTCGGCTCCGTGAAACTTTCGCGCAGCGCGACTCGTAGGCTTCGACGCTGGCACGTGGCCAGTTTTTCCTCGCCACTCCTGGCGAATTTCCGGACTGCATGAAAGTGCAGTCCGGCTTTTGGTCGAGGAGCCATTGATCCTCGATAGCAATCCTCGCAACGGCTAAATTCGTTAAGACCGGTGGCATGTATTTTTAACGAGCCGGTTCTATGCTCTGCAATCCAGACAGTTCTGCAATCCAGACAGTCAGGCAAGGGGGAGGCTGACATCGCTAACAGCGCCAAGCGTGATTTCGCTTCGTTGCTCGACGACCTCTTCGTTGCCTCCGACAAGGGCGACGGCATCGAGGGCGACGAGACCGGCGCGCGCCCATCCATCCCGTTCGACTATCTTTCGGTCGCCGATGAACTCCATTCCGGCCGCATCAAGGTATCCGCCGCGGAATATCGCGAGGCTGGTGCTGATCTGGCCAGCGAATTTGCCGCCCTGCTTGAGCAGGCTAGGCTGGCCCTGGCTGGCGAAGAACCGAAGCCGGAAGAAGAATTGCCGCCAATTGATCCTGAATCGATTGCGGTCGAACTGGGACTGAATCAGCCCAAGGTCGTTGCCGATTTCAGTCGCATGCGCCGCAGCTTTGCTTTTGCCAACCATCCTGACCGGGTTGCCCCGCATTTGCGCCAGCGCGCGATGATCCGCATGCAAGTGGCCAACATGCTGATCGACGAGGCCAAGCGCCGCGCCGTGGCCGCCGCACGCCGCTAGCCGTCCCTGCTCACGCAAAAGTCGGCCTGGCAAGGCTTGGAGAGCGCCTCCGCTTTCCTATAAGATGAGGTTTCCTCCCGCGCAGCCGCGCATGTTTTTCCCTCCGGAGCAGAATTCCATGCACAAACGCCGTCTCGGTCGGACCGATCTTCTTGTTACCCAGATTTGCCTCGGTTCGATGACCTGGGGCCAGCAGAACACCGAGGCCGAGGGCCATGCCCAGATGGACCTGGCCTTCTCGCGTGGCGTCAATTTCATCGACACCGCCGAACTCTATCCGATCCCGCCCAAGGCGGAGACGCAAGGGCGGACCGAGAAGATCATCGGCAGCTGGATGAAGGCCAAGGGCAATCGCGACAAGGTGATCCTCGCCTCAAAGGTGGTCGGCCGGACCGCCAACAGCTGGTTTCGCGGCGACCGACCCTCGCAATTGGTGCGGGCCGATATCTTTGATGCCATCGACAAGTCGCTGACCAAGCTCGGCACGGACTATCTCGACCTTTATCAAATCCACTGGCCGGAACGGGACATCCCATGGGGCGCCAACCCGACGCGCGTCGGCGCGGTGGCGCGGCGCGCCGATTCTGTCGGCGCGCCAGTCGGCGAGACACCGATCGCCGAGACGCTTGCGGTATTCGAGGAACTGGTGAAGGCAGGAAAAATCCGCCATTTCGGCCTGTCGAACGAGAGTTCGTGGGGCGTGATGCGCTTCCTCGCCGAGGCCGACAAAGGGATCGGTCCGCGCGTCGCCTCGATCCAGAACGCCTACAACCTCGTCAACCGGACCTTCGAGGTGAACCTCGCCGAGGTCTGCGAACGCGAAGGAGTGTCGCTGCTTGCCTATTCGCCGCTGGCGCAGGGTTATCTGACCGGCAAGTACGATCACGGCGCCCGCCCGCAGGGCTCGCGCTCGCAGCTCTTCAACCGCGGTCAGCGTTATGAGACGCCCAATGCCGCTGAGGCGCAGCTCGAATACAATGAACTGGCGCGCTCTTTCGGCCTGGAGCCGGCGCTGTTTGCCAATGCCTATGTATCGAGCCGGCCTTTCGTCACATCGAACATCGTCGGCGCGACAACCATTTCGCAGCTGGAGATGGCGCTGTCCTCGGTTGATGTCGTCTGGACCCAAGAAATGCAGAAGGCGGTGGACGCCATTCACCAGCGGGTCGGCAATCCCTGTCCGTGACCGGGCCGGTGCGGAATTGTCGAGCAACAGCAAAGGGGTGGAGACGATGGTGGATTTTTCGATCGAGGCCGTGCGTGGAAAATTTCCCGCTCTCTCGCTCACCGACAAAGGGCGCCGGCGCATCTATCTCGACAATCCCGCCGGGACGCAGGTGCCTCAGGCCGTCGCCGATGCGGTCTCGCGCTGCCTTTTGACGACCAATGCCAATCTAGGCGGCTATTTTGAAACGACGATCGCGGCGCAGCAGGTCGTCGATGAGGCGCACCAGGCGATGGCCGATTTCCTTGGCGCGGCGAGCCCGCAGGAAATCATCATCGGCGCCAACATGACGACGCTGACCTATCACATGTCGCGGACGCTCGGCCGCACGATGAAGCCAGGCGACGAGATCATCCTCACCCGCATGGACCATGAGGGCAATGTGTCGCCATGGCTGCAACTGGCCGAGGATCTCGGCCTCGTCGTGCGCTGGCTGCCGTTCGACGAAAAGACCTGGCAGGTCGAGGAGGCGACGCTCGCTGGTCTGCTGTCTGGGAAAACACGGTTGGTGGCGTTGAACTACGCCAGCAATCTCACCGGCTCGATCAACCGGGTCAAGTCCTTGACCCAACTTGCAAAAAAGGCCGGAGCGTTGGTCTATGTCGATGCCGTGCAATTCGCGCCACATGGCCTGATCGACGTGCAGGAGCTCGGTTGCGATTTTTTGATCTGCTCGGCCTACAAATTCTTCGGCCCGCATATGGGCATCCTGTGGGGCCGGCGCGACATCCTCGAAGGTCTGAAGGCCTATAAGTGCCGCTGTTCCTCGAACGGTCTGCCGGAGCGCTTCGAACTCGGCACGCCGCAGATCGAACTGATGGCCGGCCTCACCGCCGCAATTGACTATTTTGCCGACCTCGGCGCCGGCGAGGGCGGATCGAGAAGGCGCAGGATTGCCAAGGCGTTCGAAGTCTCCATCGCCTATGAAAACCCGCTGGCGCAAAGGTTGATCGATGGTCTGTCCGATATTTCAGGGCTGGCGATCCATGGCATCACCGATCCGAACCGGCTCGGCGATCGCGTGCCGACTGTTTCCTTCACCGTGGACGGCATAGTGCCCGAAACGATCGTGCGGCAGATGAACGCCGAAAACATCTTCCTGTGGTCGGGTCACAACTATGCCTGGGAGATCGTCCACCAGCTCGGCATTCCGGCCGAGCAAGGCGCCGTGCGCATCGGCATCGCGCATTACAACACGGCGTCCGAAATCGACGAGACGCTGGAAAGCGTGCACCGGGTGATTGCCATGCTCAGGCAGCAACGGTCCTGATGCGGGCTTGAACGCTCAGCGCGCCTTGCCGCCAAAACCGGTGAGGAAGGCGGTGAGATTGTCGCCGAGTTCGTCGCAGAGATAGCCGCCTTCCTGGACGATGACCGTCGGCAGGTCGAGCCCGGCGATCGCCTCGCCGATGCGCGAGAAGCCTGGCGTCGTCACCGAAAGCCCGCCGAACGGATCGCCCTCGAACGCGTCGAGGCCGAACGCCACGACCAGCGCATCGGGAGAGAAGGCGCGGATGCGCTGGAACGCCACGCCGAGCGCTTCCAGAAATGCCGCATCCGCGGATTTGCGCGGCAGCGGCAGGTTGAAATTGTAGCCGAGGCCGGGACCTTCGCCGCGCTCGTCGGCATGGCCCCAGAAGAACGGGTAGAAGCGCACCGGATCGGCATGCAGGGAGACGGTCAACACGTCGGACCGCGCATAGAAGATGCCTTGCGTGCCGTTGCCGTGATGCAGGTCGACATCGAGGATCGCCACGCGGGCCGCCTGTCTACGCAGCACCTGTGCCGCGACGGCCGAATTGTTGATGAAGCAGAAGCCGCCGGCGACATCGGCAAAAGCGTGATGGCCAGGCGGCCGGCACAGCGCATAGGCGCCGGAAGCGCCTGCCATCACCGTTTCCGCCGCCTCGACGGCGCTCCAGGCGCTCCACAGCGCGCTCTGCCATGTCTCGCCCGAGATCGGGCAGGCCGTGTCTGCCATATGATAACCGGCCTGGCCGACAGCGGAGGCCGGATAGGAGCCGTTGCGGGCGATCGGGTGGATATTGGGGATGACCTCCGCCGACGCTCCGTCGATCCGCTGCCAGCGCTCGAAAATATGTTCGAGGAAGTCGAGATATTCGGGCGTATGCACGGCGGAGACCGGGCCGAGCCCATGATTCCCGGGTCTTTCGATGGTGCAACCCGCAGACCTTGCGCCGGCTAATAATCTTTCGACGCGTTCCGGTTTTTCAGGATTTGGTTGCGCGGCACCGCTGGAAAGGAAAGCCTTGGGGTCGTGCCGCTTCTGCTCCTGCGCGTAGAAGGCTTTCATGGCTGGTCCCCATTTTCCGGCGTGTCGGCGAAGGCGAAAAACGCCTCGCCGATGATTTTCTGCGTCTGCTCGTAGCTCGACCAGGCAATGCCCAGCCTCTCGTAAAAAGCCTTGGCGCCCTCATTGTCGGTGTCGACGGACAGCCTCAGATAAACGCCGCCATCCCTGCGGCATTCCGCCGCCACGCGGCGCAGCAGGCGTTCGCCGATCTTGCGGCCACGGAACCGGTCTTCGACATAGAGGTCCTGCACATAGACGCCAGGCCGCCCCATCCAGGTCGAGAAGATCGGGAAATGCAGGCACAATCCGGCGAACTCGCCATCCACTTCGGCGATCAGCGTCGAGAAAGCGGGCTTTGCGCCGAAGCCCCAGGTTCTGAGATCGTCCGCCGTCGAGATGATTTCCTCGGGCGCGCCGATATGGGTGCCGAGCTTCAGGATCGCCGCGTGGATGGTTTCGACGTCATCGATGGTGCCAGGGCGAAGGAGGACATCATTGGAGGCTGGATTGGTCACGGTCTTGTCTCAAAAAGCCACGCGGTCGCCGCCCTTGAGCGCCAGCATGTCGCGCGCTTCCGCCGGTGTGGCAACCTCCAGCGACAGCCCATCGAGAATGCCACGGATGCGGCGCACCTGGTCGGCGTTGGATTTCGCCAATTGGCGGCCGTCGTAGAGACTGTCCTCCAGCCCGACACGCACATTTCCGCCCATCGCCGCGGCGATCGAGATCAGTGGCATCTGCTGGCGGCCGGCGGCCAGCACCGAGAATTGATAGCTGTCGCCGAACAATTTGTCGGCGATCCGCTTCATATGGATGAGATTGTCCGGGTCGGCGCCGATACCGCCCAGTATGCCAAGCACGAACTGGATGAACAGCGGCCCGGACACCAGCCCCCGGTCGCGGAAATGCGCCAACGAATAGAGGTGGCCGACATCGTAACACTCGAACTCGAAGCGGGTGCCGCAGCCTTTGCCAAGCCGCTCGAGCACGCCTTCCATGTCGGCGAAGGTGTTTTTGAAGATGGTGTCGCGGGTTGCTTCGAGTAGCCTCGGCTCCCATTCGTGCTGCCATTCCCTTGGCTTGTCGAGCATTGGGAACAGCGCGAAATTCATCGAACCCATGTTGAGCGAACACATTTCGGGTTCAGCCCGCAGCGGTGCCGCCAACCGTTGGTCCAATGTCATCAGCGAGGAGCCGCCGGTGGTGATGTTGATCACTGCGTCGGTCGCCTGCCTGATGCGCGGCAGGAACTGCATGAACACCTCGGGGTCGGCGGTCGGGCGGCCATCCCTGGGGTCGCGGGCATGCAGATGGAGGATCGAGGCCCCCGCTTCGGCCGCGGCGATGGCGTCCGCCGCGATCTGGTCCGGCGTCACCGGCAGATGGGGCGACATGGACGGCGTATGCACCGAACCGGTGACGGCGCAGGTGATGATGACTTTTCGCGGCGCCATTTCTTCTACCCTCGGCCTTCGACCGGCAGGTCCAGTTCGCCGGCCAGGATTTCGAGCGAGTCGCCGATGATGGAGATGATCTCGCCGACCTGCTCGCTGGTGACGATCATCGGCGGCGCCACCATGAAATTGTCACCGTCGACGCCGCCCTTGACCCTGCGGCCGTAGATGATCAGTCCGCGCTCATAGGCGAGGTCGAGCAGCCGTTGCGTCGCTTTCTTGGGCTGGTCGATCGGCTTCAGAGTTTCCGGATCGGCGACCATTTCGGCGCCCGTAAGCAGCCCCTTGCCGCGCACATCGGCAATGAATGGAAAGCGTTTCGCAAGTGCCTTCAGGCCGTCCATCAGCACATCGCCCATGGCAGCCGCATTGGCGATCAGGTCGAGCCGGTCCATTTCGCCCAGCACCGCAAGCCCGGCGGCGCAGGCCAGCGGATTGCCGGCATAGGTGTGGCCGTGCTGGAAGCCGCCGGTGGCGAGCAGCGGCTCGACCAGCCGCATCGGCGCCGCCAGCGCGCCGAGCGGCGCGTAGCCCGATCCCAGCCCTTTCGACAGCGCGACGATGTCCGGCTTGCAGTTCCAATGGTCGCCGCCGAGGAATTTGCCGGTGCGGCCCGCACCGCTCATCACTTCGTCGTGGATGAGCAGGATGCCGTAGCGGTCGCAGATTTCGCGGATGCGCGCATAGTAGCTGTCGGGCGCCACCAGCGCGGCGGTCGCCGCGCCGCCGATCGGCTCCATGATGAAGGCGACGACGCTTTCGGGGCCTTCGGCGAGGATCTTTTCCTCCAGCATGTCGGCATAGCGGACGCCGCGCTGCTCCATCGAGAAATTGTCGCGGTCGCGCCAGGCGGTTGGTGCCGGCACGGTCGGCATCACCCGCATCATCGGCGTAAAAGTCTCGGCCAGCGCATCGTCGCCGGTGATCGAAAGCGAACCCAGCGTGCCGCCATGATAGGAAGGAAAGCGGGTGATCACTTTCCAGCGGCCGGCCTGGCCGGTGGCGACGGCCCATTGCCGGGCCAGCTTGATGCAGGATTCCGTCGCCTCCGAGCCGCCGGAGACGAAGAAGATGCGGTCCATGCCTTGCGGAAGCTTGCCGGCAAGTTCTCGCGCCAGTTCTTCCGCTGGCTCGTTTTCGAAATGCAGCCGGTAGGCGAAGGTGGCGCGGTCCATCTGCCGCTTCATGGCATCGAGCACATTGCGGTTGGAATGGCCGATATTGGCGACCATCGGGCCGCTCGATCCGTCGATGAAACGGCGGCCATCCTGCGTCCACATGTAGATGCCTTCGGCGCGATCGATGAGCGGTCGGCGCAGGCTGGACAGATAGAAGAGATGCGATTCTCGCCGAGTTTCGGCGGCATGCTGGACTTTCGACATGTCAGGACTTTCCAAGATAGCGATCGAGGACATTCTGGGTAACCCGTTCGACCATCGGGTCTTGTCTTAGCAGGCCGGCGACCCATTCGCAGCTTCCGGCGTGGAACACCTCGCCCTTGCCGCGTGGAAAATTGACGATCATGCCATTGCTGCGTTTGACCTTTTCGAGATTGGCGTCGCTCCTGTCGCCGAACAGCGTCTCGGCGCTGAAGCGGCCATCCTCGTCGGTGAGGAACTGGTCCTCGACCGGGATGTCGGCGGTTTCCTCGACCTGGCTGGCCATGCCGACGGCCAGCACCTGCAAGCCATCGGGCGCGCCGCTGGTCGCGGTCGGGTAGGGCAGGCCGCCACGGATCTCGAAATCGAGCCCGTCGACCTCATAGCCATAGACATGGCTGTCGGCGCCCAGCAGGTCGCCATAATAGATGCCGGTCCCGGCAAAGGCCCAGTGCTCTGGCCGGTAGACCGGAAACCCGCGCACGCCGCGCGGCGCGCAGCCGCCCCAGCCCGCGTAAAGGCCACGGGTGGCGTTGAGCCCGAAGGTCGCGGCACCCGGCCTGCCGATTTCGGGCGCTTCCCAGGAATTGGTGGCGCGTGTCACGTCGCCGCCGCGATAGGCGGGGTCTTCGGCCCGCGCGCGGTATTTGTAGCAAACCTGCCGGCGGCCTTCATCCTCCAGCCGGGTTTGCCACATGAAATTGCCGGCAAAGCGCGCCGCATGGCCGCCGCGCTCGACATAGAAGTCGACGGCATCGCGCATTTCCCAGGTCCAGTATTCGTCATGGCCGACGAAGACCGCGCAGTCGTAGCCGTCGAGAATCTCGGGCGAGAAATGCAGGTCGTGCTGGCTGGTCAGATCGGCATCATAGCCGGCCCGTTCGGCAAAGCGAAAAAAATGGCTGTCGTAGCTGGCCCAGCCCGACGAGGCGTATTTCTTCGAATGGCCGGTGGCGAGCGCCCATTCCATGTGCGGATAGCGCGGCACCGTCTTCGGCGGCACCGCGACTTCCAGCGGCACGCGCGGCGCGTCCGCAGGCAGCACGGCAAAGCCGCGGCACCAGGGGCGCTGCGTCGACACGATGGGCGAGTACTGGTCGCGGTCGGGCCCGGTAATGCCCTGATAATGGTTGGAACCGCCCCAGGTGTTGTATGCGAGCCAGGTGCCCGTCGCCGCCACCTGCAGCACTCGGCCCGGCTTCTTGCCCGGTTGGGGCGAGACGATAAAGATGTGGTGACTTTGGATCGGCTTGCCGTCGCGCCCGTCGGCGGTCAGAGTCACGCGATAGGCGCCGGACGGCCAGTCGTTTTCCACACGGAATTCAAAGGAGGATTCCCAGCCGCAGCCTTCGGCCGAGCATTGGTCCGGACTGACCTGCCAGCGCGACGCGATGCCGGATGTCTCGAACACTTTCGTCTCGGTGCCGCCGTCACGGGTGATGGTCATGCTGAATGACGGAGCTGTGGAACTGACATGCAGCGTAACCGTCTCGCCGGCGCGATACGAAAACCGGTCGCTGTAGCACCAGATCTCGCCGCGCTCGCCATCCATGCCTGGCCACTCGTAATAGTGGCCGCGAACCGCGTGGCGGCGCTGCTCCGCCGTCAGTCCGAAATCGGGGAATTCCGTGGGATATCTGGTCATCATCATGCTCAGGCGGAAAGATATTTCTTGAGGAAGCCGCGCGTGCGTTCCTTTCGCGGCGCGCGAAAGATCTCGGCTGGCGGGCCTTCCTCGACAACCACGCCGCCATCCATGAACAGCACCCGGTCGGCGACCTCGCCGGCAAAGCGCATCTCATGCGTTACGATGAGCATGGTCATGTGTTCGGCGGCAAGCTGTTTCATCACCGCGTTGACCTCGTCGACCAGTTCCGGGTCGAGCGCCGAAGTGGCTTCATCGAACAGCATCACCTTGGGCTGCATGGCCAGAGCACGGGCAATCGCCACACGCTGCTTCTGGCCGCCCGAAAGCCGTGAGGGGTAGGCGTCGATCTTGTCGGCGAGCCCGACCTTGGAGAGGAGCTCGTGCGCGAGCGCCTTGGCATCGGCTTTCGGCATGCCTTTCAGGATCACCGGCCCCATGGTGATGTTCTCGATCACGGTCAGATGCGGGAACAGGTTGAAGTGCTGGAACACCATGCCCATTTGCTGGCGCACCTTGTTGATGTGCCGCTCGAAGGCCTGGCCATGCAGTGGCTGGTTGACCTGCACGCCGTCCAGCCAGACTTCGCCACCGTTCAATGTCTCGAGATGATTGATCGAGCGCAGCAGCGTGCTCTTCCCGGAGCCGCTCGGCCCGATGATCGCCACGATCTGCCCACGCTCGACCGACAGGTCGATGCCCCTGAGAACCTCGACGGCGCCGAAGGATTTGCGTGCCCCGCGCACCTCCACCATTGGCCTCTGCGTGCTCATCGGGAAACCTCCACATGCCGTTCAAACCGATGCAAGGCCGCCTCGAGCACAAGGTTGAGAATGTAGTAGAGCACGGCAGCCGTAATGTAGAATTCGAACGGGCGGAACGTTTCGCTGATCGCCAGTTGCGCCGAGTGGACCAACTCCGCGATACCGA
Source organism: Mesorhizobium sp. M8A.F.Ca.ET.207.01.1.1 (assembly GCF_004794715.1). NCBI lineage: Bacteria > Pseudomonadati > Pseudomonadota > Alphaproteobacteria > Hyphomicrobiales > Phyllobacteriaceae > Mesorhizobium > Mesorhizobium sp. M8A.F.Ca.ET.207.01.1.1. Next base: position 709,094 of record NZ_SRUS01000001.1, read on the forward strand.
TGACCGAGACGATGGAGGATTCCTTCAGCAGCGCGATCAGGTTGCCGCCGATCGGCGGCGCCGTGTTGCGGATGGCTTGCGGTATGACGACGTAGCGCAGCGCCTGCCATTTGCCGAAGCCGATGCTGCGCGCGCCTTCCGTTTGGCCGACGTCGACCGCCACGATGCCCGCGCGAATGACATCGGCATTGTAGACGGCAAAATGCAGCCCAAGCCCGATGATGCCGGCGGCAAGGGCAGGGATGTCGATGCCGATCTGCACCAGTCCGAAATAGATCAGGAAAAGTTGCAGCAGCAGCGGCGTACCCATGAACACCCACATGAAGGCGCGCACCGGGTAGGCCAGCATCGCCGGTGCGTAGAGGACGATGACGGCGAACAGGATGCCGAAGGCGAAACTGAGGGCTCCAGCCGAGACCGTCAGCACCGATGTCCACCAGGCGCCTGTCAGAAGAAGGTCCCAGTACGGCACGACGACGCTGAAATCGAGACCTTGCATCACACTTCCCCGATCAGATGATGGCAAAGCGCTTGTCGAGCATGTCGACAATGCGGGCAATGGCGTAGACCATGATCATGTAAAGCAGGGCCGCGACGCCGAAAATCTCGAACGGCTTGTAGGTGGAGCCGATGAAACGCTGGGCCGTATAGGTCAACTCCACCACCGAAATGGTGGACACCAGCGCGGACCCCTTCAGCAAGGCGACCGTGTTGACGCCGAGCGGGCGGATCATCAGCCTCGCGGCCTGCGGCAGCACGACTTTGCGCAAGGTCTGCAAACGGCTGAATCCGATTGTGCGGGCAGCCTCCGTCTGGCCGCGGTCGACCGCCATCACCGCGCCCCGGATCGATTCCGCCATATAGGCGCCGATGTTGAGGCCAAGGCCGATCACACCAGCCGTGGACGGCTCCAGATTGATGCCGATCTGCGGCCCGCCGAAATAGAACACGAACAGCTGGATCAGGCAGGGTGTGCCGCGAAACAGGCTGACATAGACAGTGCCGACGGCCCGCAGCATCGCCGATCTCGACATCCGGGCGGCCGCCGCCAGCGCCGCGGCCGCCAGCCCCAGAACCAGGGCCAGCACTGTCAGTTCCAGCGTCACGAGCGCCGCTTCCACGAAAAACGGGAAGACACGGCTCATCAAGGAGAAATCCATGGGGTCTACCCGGCAGGAATGTCGTTTGGTTTTCAGGCGACCTGGCCGCCTGAAAACCGGATGGAATTAGCGGATGTCGGTGCCGACCCACTGCTTGGAGATCTTCTCGTAGGTGCCGTCTGCCATCATCCCGTCCAATGCCTTCTGCATGGCGGCCTTGAGCTCCGGATTGTCCTTGCGGATGGCTATGCCGATGGCGACGCTGCCGCCTTCGATGTCAGGCGTGTTGAGCCTGCGCACCTTCTCGCCGGTTTCCTTGACGGCGACCATGACCGGAATGTTGTCGACGACGATGGCATCGACACGGCCCGCCTTCAATTCCAGCAACAATTCCGGCAAGCCCTTGTAGGTGCGGACATCCCAGCCACCCTGCGCGCGCGCCCATTTCTCGTGCGTCTCGCCCAGCGTCACGCCAAGGGTCTTGCCCTTGAGGTCGTCGAGGCTCTGCACCTTGGAATCCTGGTTCACGAAGACCGCGCGGCCGGCGTGATAGTAGGGGCCGACGAAATCGACGACTTTCTCGCGCTCGGGCGTGATCGTCATCGAGCCGACCACGGTGTCGTATTTGTTTGCGAGCAGGCCGGCGATGATGCCGTCCCAGGCGGTAGTGATGATGGTGCCCTTGACGCCGATGCGTTCGGCGATGGCCTTGCCGATATCGGCGTCGAAGCCGACAACCTCGTTCTGGTCGTTGACGAAGTTGAAGGGCGGATACTGCCCGCTCATCGAAATCTTCAGTTCGCCCGCCGAGTTGATCGTTTCGAGATCGTCGGCGCTGGCCGAAACGGCGGTGAAGGCCGAAGCAAGCAGCAGTGCGGCAACCGCGATGCCGGAAAATACCTTGTTCATCTGAATTTCTGTCCTCTGGATGGAGCGCGAAGGCTTGTTCTTGGGAGGCGTTGGGGCGCTCTCCTGATGTCAATGATTGCCTTTGCTCCAGCATTGCGCAAATAGATAATGGGAATAGGAAGCATAGATACCAAGAATGGCATTGCCTCGCCCCGAACGGCTGGTCTGGGACCTCGACTGGAACCTGCTGCGCACATTCGTCGTCATCGCGGAGGTGAAAAGCATCACCCGGGCAGCCGAGCGCCTGAACCTCAAGCAACCCAGCGTCAGCAACGCGTTGCGGCGCCTGGAGGATCGCGTTGGCCGGCGCCTGGTCGAGCGTGATGCGACACGCTTCGAACTCACCGAGGTCGGGCGCCTGATCTATGAGCAGAGCGTGGAGGTGTTCGGCACCATATCGCAACTGCCGCTGCTGATGCGCGGGATCAGCGACGACGTCACCGGCCACGTCATGATCGCGACCGCCAGCCATGTCGTCTCGCCGCTGTTCGACCGGGCGCTGGCGGAATTCCACCGCAACTACCCGCGCGGCTCCATCACCATCTCGGTCGCGGCAAGCACGGAAGTGGCCAAGCAGGTGCGGGAGCGCCGCGCTTCCTTCGGCATCTGCCTGGTCAGCCAGCGCGATCCGGCACTGGACTACACGATGGTTTATCGCGAGTTCTTCGGCTTCTTCTGTGGCCCGCAGCACAGGCTGTTCGGGAAGACCGGATTGACGCTTGCGGATCTGCGGGGCGAGCCGTCCGTGTCCTTCCAGACCGATCACATTTCGGACGCCTTGCGGCCGGTGGCGTTGCTGCGCAGCGAGGCCAAGCTGAATGCCGATGTCGTCGGCGTGTCGTCCAGCCTGGAGGAGGTGCGGCGCATGATCGTGGCAGGGCTCGGCATCGGCCCGCTGCCGCTGCATGTCGCGCGGCGCGACGTGGCCGATGGTATGCTGTGGCGATTGCCGCCTTACGATGCGCCGCCGGCCATCGACATCTTCCTGCTGACCAATCCCGACAAGGCGATGAATCGGGCCGAGAAGGCGCTTTTGTCCGGAATTCAGGCCCTGATCGCCGAAACGCCCCTGCAGGATCGAATCTACAGCGATTGACGGGTCGACGCGGGTCTATTCGACAAGGAAGGCCGCGGCGCGGTCGCGCATCGGCTCATCCAGCGCCACCGAGGCCCTGGCGGTGAGATCGAAGCGCACGCTGGTCGTCCGGCTCGATGCATGGACGATGCCATCGATCGATCCGGACATCACCTGTTCGAAGGTGATGGAGGTGCGACCGACCTTGACCACATGCGAGCGGATGGTGAGGAGCGAGCCGGCTTTCGTTTCATGCCGGTAGTCGATTTCGGTGCGCACGTCGGCCCATCCGTTCTGGGAGCCCTGGCCGCCCTCCTGTCCGGCGATATGGCCGAGGAGCTGGAAACTGGCATCGTCGAACATCGCGGCGTAATGGCGCACATTCATGTGCCCCATCACGTCGCACATCCAGGGATGGGCGACGCCCACGAAGGTGACGAGGGATTTGCTCATGTGAATTGTTCCGTGGCCTTTGTTTGGATCGCGAGACGCCTTATCGAAACGCGCGGCTGCAGGCAAACCGGCGGATGACTTGGGTGAGGGCTTTCGAGCCGGCGATGGCCTGTAGGTCGACATTCCTTAGCCGGGCCCTTGGCCCTCCCGAGCAAACCGACTATCTCAGAAAGACGGCGGCAGTTCCGCCATGGGGACAGGCATGCTCAGGGTGCAAAAGGTCAAGGTCGACGACATCTACGTGCCCACCGCGCGCAAGAAGACGCTGCATCCCGAGACCGTCCGGCATCTCGCCGAGGATATCCTGGAAAACGGCATGAAGACGCCGATCCAGGTCCGCCACGATGGCAAGCGGCACATACTTGTCGAAGGACTGCATCGTCTGGAAGCAGCCAAGTGGCTCGGCGAGTCAGAGATCGACGCCTATCTGGTGCAAGCCAAGCGCCACTGACGCGCGCCTTCGCCCGAAGCACGCACAGTCTCCAGAATTTTTCACCTGGCATGTCGGGTTGCGTTGCATTGGCTCGTCCTTGGGACGGAAGCCAGATCAAGCCGAATCCCGAGGAGAAAATAGTGGCCACCAAGCTCGACATCGCCCCCGCCAACGACCGCGAACTGGTTCTCGCCCGCATCATCGATGCACCGCGCGAGAACGTCTATCGCTGCTGGACCGACCCGACCCTGATCACGCAATGGTTCGCGCCAAAGCCGTGGACGACGCCGCGTGCCGAGATGGACGTGCGCACGGGTGGCAACAGCCTCGTCGTCATGGCCGGTCCTGACGGCGATGAATTCCCCAATCCCGGGGTTTTCCTGGAAGTCGTTCCCGGCAGGAAGATCATCTTCACCGATGCCTATACCCAGGCGTGGGAGCCGTCGGAAAAACCGTTCATGACCGGCGTGCTGACCTTCGAGGACGAAGGCGAGGGCAAGACCCGCTACATCGCGCGCGTCCGGCACTGGAGCGTCGCCGACCGGCAGCAGCACGAGGCGATGGGTTTTCACGCGGGTTGGGGGCAATGCACCGACCAGCTCGAAGACCTCGCCAGGACGCTTTGACATCGGTCGACCAGGAGGAGACCGATATGTCCAGAACCCTGTTTTTTGCCATTCTTGCTTCGGCCGCGGCGTTTCTCGCTTGTCCGGGCACCATCAATGCAGAGGAGACGAAGCCCGCCATGACCACCGAAACGAAAACGCTGCCGAAGCCGCAAAAATCCGGCCTGCTGCCGATCAACGGCGTGAACTACTATTACGCTATCTATGGCAAGGGTGAGCCGCTGCTTCTGCTGCATGGCGGCCTCGGCTCCATCGACATGTTCGCGCCGATCCTGGCCAAGCTTGCCGAGAACCGTACCGTCATCGGGGTCGACCTGCAGGGGCACGGCCGCACCGCGCTTGGCGACCGGCCATTCACCCTGGAGGCGATCGGCGATGATATGGCTGGTATCGTCAAGACACTCGGCTACGACAAGGTCGACGTCATGGGCTATTCGCTGGGCGGCGGCGTTGCCTTCCGCATGGCGGTCCAGCATCCCGAGGCTGTGCGCCGGCTGGTCCTTGTCTCGACCGGCTACGCCGCCGACGGCTTCTATGACGAGATGCGTCCGCAGCAGGCGCAGGTGAGTGCCGCCGCCGCGGCGTTCATGAAAGAGACACCGATGTACAAATCCTACGTCGCCGTCGCGCCACATCCAGAGGACTTCCCGAAGCTGCTCGACGCGCTCGGCAATTTCATGCGCCAGAACTACGACTTCTCCGCCGACGTTCCCAAGCTGAAGATGCCCGTCATGCTCGCTTACGGCGACAGCGACATGTACAAGCCCGAGCATGAGATCAAGTTCTACCAGATGCTCGGTGGCGGCCTGAAGGATGCCGGCTGGATGCGTGAGAACCTGTCGCAGAACCGTCTCGCCATCCTGCCCAACCGCACCCACTACGACGTCTTCTTCGCTCCGGAACTGACGGCCGCCGCACTGCCTTTCCTCGATGGCCAGACCAAGGTGAAGAGCTGGGACGAGGTGGTCGGCGAAACCGAATGACCCTGCCATCTCTGGCGGCCGTCTCCAGCGAGACGGCCGTCGTGCTGTTTAGGAAGCCCTGGCGCGGCGTGGCTGTCTCAGATGCTTGATGCCGCCCATCTCGACGAAGTTGGTCGCCGATTCCCAGAGATAATCGCCGTAGAGGAAAGGCTCGAAGGGCTCGGCGCCGTCCAATGGCAGAGGCGATATCTCCGCGTCGACGCGCGGCTCGTAGAAGAACGGGATCGAGAACCGCGTCGTTTTGGGTGCAATGACCCGGTGCCGTGTCGCGCGCACGCGGCCACCGGTCCAGCGCTCCAGCAACTGGCCGAAATTAACCGCCAGCGTGCCATTGGCTGGAGGCACGTCGATCCATTCGCCGGCGAGGTTCTTTGCCTGCAAGCCCTCGACGCCGTCCTGCGCCAGCAAGGTGACGAAGCCTGAATCGGCATGTTCGCGGCCGATGATGGTGCGCGTTTCGCCCTTGTGGGTCACCGAAAACTCCGGCCCGCTTGTGTCGACGCCGGCACTGGCGTCGCGCAGGGGATAGCGGATCAGCCGCAGCGTCGAGATGCCACCAGCGAAATAGGCATCGAAGATCGTTTCAGGCAGGCCAAGCCCGCGTGCGATCGACCGCATCAGCATGGTGCCGACCGTCTCCATCGCGCGGTAGTAGTCGGCCGCGGCGGTGCGCCAGCCGGGCAAGGCATTTTCGGCCGGTAGTGGTGTCGGCTCGCACAGGGGATCGTCGGAGGTCGAGACTCGCGCCGCATCGGCAAGGTCCGGCCCCATGTCGATGCCTTCCTTGTAGGAAACGGCTTGCGGCTGCAGCGGAAACCAGCCGCGGTAGAAATTCTTCTTCGTGTGATCGAAATTCCAGCGCAGCAATTCCTGCTTGCCGGCATCGGGAAGCGCAAAGATACGCAGCAATCGCGCGCGCTTTTCCGGCGTCAGCCAGTCATCGCCGGGAAAATCCCGGACCGCCAGGAAACCGATCCCTGCCGCGGCAGCCATGATCCTGGCGTCGGCGCGGTCGCGGGCGGGCGAGGGCGGCCCGAACAGGTCCGCAATGCCGATTGTTTCGATGTCCGGTGTCATGAGGGTCCTGCCGCATCACGATAATCGATGACCTTGTATCAAAGCTTTTCAATTGACCCAATCGGCCTCGCCGCTACCTTGCCGCCTGTTCACTCCACCAATGGATTCAGGCGATGGCAAAATACGAAGGCGGATGCCTGTGCAAAGCGGTGCGCTACCGCACCGACGCCGACCCCATCAACGAGCGCATCTGTCACTGCCGGCTCTGCCAGAAGGCGATCGGCGCGGCCTTCAATGCGCGTGTTCTGTTCCGCATCGACGATGTGACGGTCGAGGGCCCGTTGGCCACGGTCAACACCTCGCCGGACCTCAAGCGCGGGTTTTGCCCGAACTGCGGCACAACGATGTTTTCGCGGCGCGACTCCGCCGGCATCATCGGCGTGACCACCGGTTCCCTGGACGACCCGTCGTTCTTCAGGCCACAGATGCATATGTGGACCGCCTCGAAACAGCCCTGGGTGATGCTTGACGACGGCTTGCCGCAATATGAAGGCGCTCCGCCGGCCTAGCTTCCTCCTTCTCCTCAACAGGACGACGTGCCCCGGGATGACCAAAAATTAATCCAAAGAGACACGCGATAGCCGGCAAAGCGTCATTGGCGGGCCATCTTTGTCACCCTATCTATGCGTCGCGGGCCCGGCATTCGAGGAGACGACGGATGAACGACAGCATCAGCACCCTGGACGAGCTTTTGAGCGATCCGATGGTCCTGCTTGTGATGGAGCGCGACCGTGTGCGCCCGGAACAGGTGCGCATGCTGCTTGAGCGGGCTCGCCGGCCTTCCCTCGATGAACCGGTTGTCCCGCCGGCGCATGTGATCGCCAGGACCTGCCAGAAACTGTGGCTGTGCCCCTGAGTAGCCTTGCGATCTTCCATGAACATCATTGGCCGGCCCGTGGGCCGGTTTGGATGCGGGTGGCGCGGCCCGCAAGCGTATTGCAATGTGTCCGCCGCCACGCGACGCTATGACGCCCGTTCGGGCCGCCAGCTTACAAATCCGTAAATTGATTCTGCGCCGCATAGCGGTATGGCTTGCCCGGCATTGATCGCCGCCGATCGTGCCTTCGCAAGTCCGATCCCTCCCGCATGGAACCGACATGGCTGATATCTGCACGCAAGGCGTCGACACGGGCTTTGTCGGCCTTGGATTTGCCAAGGTCGCTTTCCTCGGCCTTGTGCAAGGCATCACCGAACTGCTGCCGATCTCCTCGACCGCCCATATGCGCATCGTGCCGGCTGTGCTTGGCTGGCAGGACCCGGGCTCGGCTTTCTCCGCCGCCATGCAGCTGGCGGCCCTTGCAGCGGTGGTCAGCTATTTCTGGGGCGACGTGAGGGATCTCCTGTTTGGATCACTCGATGCCCTCACGCGCCGCGATTTTGCCGACCGGCATTTCCGTCTGGCGCTGTGGATCGTGCTGGCGACGATCCCCATCGTCATCGCCGGCGTGGCGCTCTCGGGCGTCCTCAACACCTGCAATTCGCCGTTGCGCAGTCTGAGCGTGATTGGCTGGGCCTGCATCGCCATGGCGGTCCTGCTGGCGCTGGCCGAGATTTTCGCCCGTCACAAGCGCACCGTGGGCGAAGCGTCGCTCGCCGACGCGCTCCTTGTCGGCGTCGCGCAGGTTGGCGCGCTGATCCCGGGCGTCTCTCGCTCTGGCTCGACGCTGACGGCGGCGCTGGGGCTTGGCTTCAAGCGGGCGGAGGCGGCCCGTTTCTCGTTCCTGCTCGGGCTGCCGGCGATCGCGCTCGCCGGCCTCAAGGAATTGTGGGAACTGCACAAGGTGCATCTCGACGCCCATGGATGGTCGGTTCTCGGCGTGGGACTGCTCGTGGCCTCGATATCGGCCTTCTTCGCCATCTGGGGCCTGATGCGCGTGCTCGAACGCTTCTCCGCCTGGCCTTTCGTCATCTATCGCGGCGCGCTCGGGGTCGTCCTGCTGCTCGGCGTGGCTCTGGGATGGCTAGCCTAGGCCGAACCGGCACGCTTGCGGTGTTGCGCTGCTGCAACCGCCTGGAGCGCATCAACCCATGCCCGAAGATGTGATCGGACGCCTTCATTGACTTCGGGCAATGTCCGCCTTTAACGTTCTGTTAACAAAAAACAGATGGCGGAGCCGCATGGCATCCTCGTTGGGTTTGCGCCGCAAGGCGAAGGGGCTGGGGCTTGCGATTGCCCTGATTGCTTTCTGTTCGGCGGCGAATTCCGCCTACGCGGCTCCCGCTTCCATGGTCATCGGCGGCTCGACCTCGCAGCCAATCGGCCACTATGATTTTTGCAAGATCCATGCTGCCGAGTGCTCCATCCGTTCACCCGACAGCGAGCCAGAACAGATGACTGGCAAGCTGTTGCGGGAGATCAGTGCCGTAAACCTTTCGGTCAACACGCGCGTCAAGCCGATGAGCGACATGGACAATTACGGCAAGGAGGAATGGTGGGCCTATCCGGACAATGGCTTCGGCGATTGCGAGGATTACGCGCTGGAAAAGCGGCGTGAGCTCAACAGCCTGGGCATCGCCATAGCCAATCTCCTGATGACGGTGGTTCGCAAGCCGGATGGCGAAGGCCATGCCGTGCTGACGGTACGCACCGACAAGGGCGACTTCATCCTCGACAATCTTGTCGACAAGGTTCGTCTCTGGAACCAGACGCCTTATCGCTATCTGAAAAGACAGGCGAGCGACGACACCGGGCACTGGGTCTCCATTCTCGCCGGCGAAGAGAAGCTGGTCAGCGCCGTCAAATAGCCGTCGCGGGCCGTCACCGGACCGTAGTCCACGCTTCCCCTGAGCAAATCCTTCATCGTACCGGCAAGCGGTGCTATCCACGACAACTCGTTGGAACCGACAATCCGGAACGCGCATGGATTTTTTGACACTCCTGCATTCGGCGCCCTTGTTGCTGACTTTGGTCAAGGCCGCGTTGCCGCACGCGCTTGCCACGACAATGGCGTTCGGCCAGTGGTTCGCTTCGGTGCCGCCGTGCCGTGACGTCGCCTTCGAGGCCGGCAGCTTTCTCGTCTGCGAGGTCGATCCAAAACTGTATTCGATCGAACTGTTCTGGAAAGATCAGGGCGGCAAGCCTTTTCAGTCGCTGCACAATCTCGACAACGCCCAGCGCGCGGCCGGCCGTACCATGCTGTTTGCCATCAATGCGGGCATGTATCACCCCGACCTCAGGCCGGTCGGCCTCTATGTCGAGCGCGGCCGGGAAATGGCCGGTGTGAAGACGGGATCGGGCAGCGGCAATTTTTCGCTGCAGCCGAACGGCATCTTCTATATCGGCGGCGGCAAGGCCGCGGTGCGGGCGACCAGGGACTTCGTCAGGCAGCGGCCAGCCACCGACTATGCAACGCAATCAGGGCCGATGCTGGTGATCGACGGCCAGCTTCACCCGAAATTCCGATCCGACGGCACGTCGCGCAAGAGCCGCGACGGCGTCGGGGTGCGAAAGGATGGCGTCGCCGTCTTTGCCATCTCGAACGGCACGGTGACATTCCATGCCTTCGCCCGCCTGTTTCGCGACGCGCTCGGCTGCGACAACGCACTCTTCCTCGACGGCACTATATCGAGTCTGCTCGCTCCGGCCATTGGCCGCAACGACGACTATTGGAACCTGGGGCCGATGATCGGCGTCTTCAGGAAACGCGGCTGACGCATGGCGCCATCCCCTAGGTCTGGGCATCGCGCCTGCCTCGCAGCCTGATGACAATCACGGCGACGATGATCGCCGCCACTATGGCCGCGATAACCGCCAGCCCGAACAGGCTGGTCGCGTCGAGTTCGGGCAGGCTGTCGGCCCCTTTCGCCACCAGCCATCCGGGCGACAGCACGACCGGCGCCCAGATGATCGCCGACAGGATGTTGGCGATCTGGAAGCGGCGCCTGTTCATGCCCATCATACCCGCGACCAGCGGCACGGTGGCACGCACCGGACCAAAGAAGCGGCCGACGAAAACTGCGGCGAAACCGTAGCGATGGAAGAACAGGCGCGCCCTGGCGATCTCGCGGCGATAGTGGTTGAGCGGCCATTTGTGGACGACGCCGCGCCCGAGCCATTTGCCGAGAAAATAGGAGATGGTGTCGCCGAGCGCCGCACCGATCATCGCGGCGAGGAGAACGGGCAGGGGTTGGACGATACCGGCGCCCACCAGGCCGCCGACGATGATCAGCACCGTGGTGCCGGGCAACAGGATGCCGACCAGCACCAGCGATTCGCCGAAGGCCAGCAGCCCGACCACGAGGCCGGCCCAGGCCTGATGGTTCTCGATGAAACAAACGCTTTGGTCGATGAACGACTGCACGCAAGCTCCCTTTTGAAAGTGTTTCTCAGCTGCCGCTGTCGAGCAGGCTCCTGAGTTCGTCGAGCTTGTCGTTGACGAGCCAGCCACGTGGCCCGGCGCCTTTTCAAGAATTTTGGGAACACCGGCGCAAACGCCGCATGCCGTTCTCAACAGCCACATCATGGCGCTGTCAAGGCTTGGCCGGGCCGCCGCCGGCGACTGTCTGAAAGGGGCCACAGCTATGGTAAAAAACTTGATTCAAACTTTATTGGTAATTTCTCGTTCATAACTCGTCTGGTTGTCCGTCGGCCGTCGCCTTCGGTCTGTTGTGTTTGAGTACAGGTCCAGATGCGGTTATCAGGCGTCATCAGTTTCGTGATCGCATCGCTGTGCCTCGCCGGCTGTTCGTCGACGTCGGGCATGGACGCGCTCGACATGCAGAAGCCATCCAATGAAACGACCAGTTCGGTGGTGCGGCCAAGCGCGCCGATCGCGTCCGTTCCGGTGGCCAGGGCAAACGCGCCGCGCAAGCGGGTTGAGGTTGCGTCCGCGGACGACACCGCTCGCCCCTTTGGCCTGGCGGAGGAAGAGACGGTGGCGTTTCCCGCACCCGAACTGCCCAACAGCGCCGAGCCGCCGATCGAGGAGGCTGCCCTGGTGTCGCCACCGAAGCTGCTGTCGCGGGCGGCACCGGCCATGCTCGCAGGACCGGTCACGCGCTACGGCTTCCGCGACGCCAAGCCGATCAATTTCGGCCGCTCGTCGCCCCGCCACCTTGCCGTGCACGGTGTCGACGTGTCGCGCTGGCAGGGTGACGTGAATTGGGAAAAGCTGCGCGCCCAGGGCGCCAACTTCGCCTACATCAAGGCGACCGACGGCGGCGACCACCTCGACCCGATGTTTATGAAGAACTGGCGCGGCGCGCAGGCCGCGGGGCTGAAGCGTGGCGCCTATCATTTCTTCTACTGGTGCCGCACCGCCGGCGAACAGGCCGACTGGTTCATCCGCAACGTGCCGAAGGTCGACGGTGCGCTGCCGCCCGTGATCGACGTCGAGTGGAACGGCGACTCCAGCTGCCAGCGCCGGCCGTCGCGCGAAAAGGTGCTGGAGAAGATGCAGGTGTTCATGGACAAGCTGGAGCGTCACTACGGCCAGCGGCCGATCATCTACACATCGCCCGACTTCTATCGCGACAACCTTCGGGGCGCCTTCCCAGACTATCCCTTCTGGCTGCGCGCCGTGGCCCGGCATCCGTCCAAGGTCTATCCCGATCGCAAGTGGCTGTTCTGGCAGTATTCCGGTTCCGGCCTGTCGCATGGCGTGACCGGTCGCATCGACCTCAACGTCTTCCATGGCGATGAGCGGCAATGGCGCGCCTGGGCCGGCGGTGGCGGCAGGCAGATGATGGCTGACGCGGATTAGGCAGCGCGACTAATGGGCGCGCGAGCCGGAAGCATCGCCGCGGGGCGCCTTGTCCGAGTGCCGGCGCGATTCGTCGAACGTGGCGAAGGCCAGAATCCCGGAAAATAAGCCGAAGCTGATCAGGACCGCCGCGATAACCATGATGTCGTAGCTGGGCACGTTCGTTCTCCGTTTGATGATTGCCATTGCCGGAGAAGACAGGATGAACGCAGGCAGGGCCTTGATCTGGGTCAACCAAGCCATTGAGGCGGCGCGCGATCCATTCATTGCTGCGGTGGACAGACCTGGATTCGAATGCCCGGACCGTCGCCATGCGTCCATTCAAAGGCAATCCCACCGGGGTAACGAGCGGAGATGGCGCGCCTGGGCGGGCGGCGCGGGCCGGCAGATGATGGCCGACGCGGATCAAAGCAGCGCTGGCTCGGATTCTTATTGCAGCTGAGCGCTGCGGCTGTTGCGTTCCTCGCTCAGCCGCAGCGCCGTCCTCAACCCCATGATCTCGGAAATCGCCGCGTCGATCATGGCCAGAAGCGTCAGCGTGTCGTGCTGGCTTGGATCGGCCCTGACATAGGCAAGCTGGTTCACGATGTCCTTGTCGTCGTCGGCTTCGTCGTTCATGTCCGTCTCCCGACTTGCAGCCTCGCGAAAGTTCCCGGCCCTTTTTAAGCCGATCGCCCCGGTCGTCAAATTACGCTTCAGCAATTCAGTGCGCGTGAGGCGCCGGCATTGGTGTTTTGCGAATAAGCGAGACATTGCCGCCGCGGTGCTGTCTAGTGCCGGTTCCTGTACTCCGGGGGGATCAGGGTGGAGCTCCAATTTCTGCTTGTCGGATTTGCCTGCGCGGTCGCCGGCATGTTGTCGTTCATCACCTTCGTGAAATGGCGGGAGGTGCAGGCCCTCAGCCACTGGTTGCCGACGCCGGGAAAGATCATTTCGTCGCGCGCCGAGGCGCGTGAGGTGAGAGTCTCGGGCGTTGGCCCGGACAGCAATGACACCACCGAAATCCGCAATTTTCCGGCGATCACCTTCGAATACAAGGTGGGCGGCAAGACATTTCGCGGCTCGCGTTACAGTGTGAAAGAGAATTTGGGAAATTTCGAAGTCGCTGAAACCCTGGCGCAGTTTCCGCGCGGCGCCGAGGTGACTGTCTTCTACAATCCGGCCGATCCGAGCAAGGCGGTGATCGAGCGCACCTTTCCCGATGGCGCCTTCAAATTCATGGCCAAGCTGTCGGCGGGACTGGTGATCGGCACAGTGGTTCTGGTGTTTTCCGTTGGCGGCGTCCTGGAGGGGATCAGGCCGCATCTGGCCAAGCCGCAGAATCTCGGGGCGGCGGCGCTGCTGTTGTTCATGGGCTTGTTCGTCCTGCGCATGGGTTTCGCCCAGAAGGCGCTTGCCAGGCAAGCGGTGCAATGGCCGGTCGCCGCCGGCCGCATCGATGCGTCGGGCCTGCAGACGATCCGCGCCAATGGCAGCTATCGCTGGCGCACCGTCTTTCGGTCGCGCATCGTCTACAGCTATGGCGTCGCCGGACAGCGCTACAGCGCCGATCGTGTCGCTTTCGGCGTCAGCGTGACGGCCTCGCTGCCCGGCCTCGTCGGCGGTCAGGCAAGACGGTATGTCGAGGGCAGCAAGGTCGACGTGCACTATGACCCGGCCAATCCCGCCTCGGCGGTGCTCGAATGCCGCGTGCGCGGGCTGTGGCTGCTGTGGGTTTGCTCGCTGGGCTTTCTCGGCGCCGCCGCCTGGCTGGTCGTTTGAGGCGCCTGCTTTCATGACGAGGCATTCAATGATCACCGGCAAACTGGCCTTGTTCTTCCTGGCTCTGCTCGGCGCCGTGCAGGCAGCGAGCGCAAAAGAGTGTCTGTTGAGCCACGCCACCTATCGCGAACCGCGTTCGGGTGCGGTCATGCAATTCCGGCCGCTCCACAATGAGCCGGCGGCGCTGACGGCCGAAGTGTTTTCGCTGACCGTGCCGAAGACCGACATTCGCCTGCCGGCCGACATCACCTGGACCAATGGCAGGAATTCGTTTCCGCTCGGCACCATCCGCCACACCTGTACCGACGACGACCGCGAGGCGGGGCTGGAGGATGGCAGCGGGCTGTGCCGGATATGGATGGGGCAGGTCTATGCCTTGACCGGAGGCGGCGCCGAGCAGCTGAATTCGCGCGAAGCGACGCCGGCGCCGAAAGGGCTGTTGCTGCCTGATTTCGGCGCTGCTTTCACCGAATTTGCCGACTTCGCCAAAGCCAATCGGAACGGCTCGGCATGGGACGCCTTCACTTTGGCGGGATGCAGCGATGAATAGCGCGATGGGACTGATCAGCCTGACCTGCGCCCTCTTGGCACCGGTGACGGGCAATTGCCGTGGCTCGTGCCGAAGAAGCCCGCATCATCGCGCCGCCCGGCGACAAATGCGTTTGGGAAAGCACCGTATATCATCGGCTCGGTCGTAAGATCGGGCCGAACAAAAAGCCAAGGCCGACCCCTTCGGGCCGGCCTTGGATACCGTGAATAAGCCGATGTTTAGTGCCTCAAATTCTTCTCAGCTGCACCCGCTCGTGGCGCCACACGTGTCGCACTTCTCGCAAGTCCCATTCCTTACCATGGTAAAATTCTGGCACTCGGAGCAGGAATTGCCGGTGTAGCCTTGCAGCAGCGACTTGGCGCGGCGGTCGGCGGCGAGTTTCTTCGCCTCGGCTGCTTCCTGGGCCGCCGTGTCGGTGAACAGCGCCGCGGTGGTGTCGGTCGAGGCATCGGAGGCCGCTTCCTCGAAGGCGATGTCCTCGGCCAGTTCCTTGGCCCGCTCCTCATAGTCGCGCTTGTAGGCGATCGCCTCGTCGCTGGCCGGCTTCAACGCCAGCACGTTGGAGCCGGAGAAGGCCGTCGGCGCCGAGCGGGCAGGGGTGCCGGAGCCGGCAAAGCCCTTCGGCTCGCTGCCGCTTGCCCTCGACACCAGCTTCACCGGCGAACCGCGGGTCAGGCCCTTGGAGACGGCGTCGGTCTTGCCTTCGCTGATGCCGCGGCCAAGCGCGGTGTTGGAGAAGTCCGACTGGTCGACATGGGCGAGATCGTTGCGGCCGAGATAGGAGATGGCCAGTTCACGGAACACGTAGTCGAGGATCGACGTCGCGCTCTTGATGGCGTCGTTGCCGATGACCATGCCGGCCGGCTCGAACTTGGTGAAGGTGAAGGCGTGCACATATTCGTCGAGCGGCACGCCATATTGCAGGCCGAGCGAGATCGCGATGGCGAAGTTATTGAGAAGGCCACGCAGCGTGGCACCCTCCTTGTTCATGTCGATGAAGATCTCGCCGAGACGGCCATCGTCATATTCGCCGGTGCGCAGGAATATGGTGTTGCCGCCGATCTTGGCCTTCTGCGTATAACCCTTGCGGCGGCCGGGCAGCTTTTCCTGCTCGCGCGACACACGCTCGATGATGCGTTCGACGATGCGTTCGGTGATCTGCGCCGCGCGCGCCGCCGCCGGTGCCTGGATCAGCTGCTCGACCGCATCGTCCTCGTCCTCCTCGCCATCGGCGAGCAGCGAGGCATTGAGCGGCTGCGACAGCTTCGAGCCGTCGCGGTAGAGCGCGTTGGCCTTCAGCGCCAGTTTCCACGACAGCATGTAAGCGCTCTTGGCGTCCTCCACCGTCGCGTCGTTCGGCATGTTGATGGTTTTGGAGATGGCGCCGGAAATGAACGGCTGTGCCGCCGCCATCATCTGGATGTGGCTGTTGATCGAAAGCGAGCGCTTGCCGATCTTGCCGCACGGGCTGGCGCAGTCGAACACGGCGAGGTGCTCGGCCTTGAGGAAGGGCGCGCCTTCCAGCGTCATAGCACCGCAGACATGGATGTTGGCGGCCTCGATGTCCTTCCGGGAGAAGCCCAGCGCCGGCAGCATTTCGAACGAGAAGTCGTTGAGCTGCTCGTCGGTGAAGCCAAAAGTCTCCTTCACCCAGTCGGCGCCGAGCGTCCACTGGTTGAAGACGAACTTGATGTCGAAGGCCGACTTAAGCGCGGCATTGAGCGCCGCGATCTTGTCGTCGCCAAAACCCTTGGCCTTGAGCGAGCCGGGGTTGACGGCCGGCGCCTGGTTGAGATTGCCGTGACCGACCGCATAGGCCTCGATCTCGGCTATCTGGCTCTCGGAATAGCCCAACGTGCGCAGCGCTTCCGGCACCGCGCGGTTGATGATCTTGAAATAGCCGCCGCCGGCGAGCTTCTTGAACTTCACCAGGGCAAAGTCGGGCTCGATGCCGGTGGTGTCGCAATCCATGACCAGACCGATCGTGCCGGTCGGCGCGATCACGGTTGCCTGCGCGTTGCGGTAGCCATGCTCCTCGCCGAGTTCGATGGCGCGATCCCAGGCGGCCTTGGCGTGGGTGGCCAAATCCTGCTGCTTCAGGTCCGACGCCACGAGAGGCACCGGATTGACGGCGAGTTTCTCGTACCCGTCCTTGTCGCCATAGGCGGCGCGGCGGTGGTTGCGCATGACGCGCAGCATGTTCTGGGCATTGCGGTCATAGTCGGGGAAGGCGCCGAGCTCGGAAGCCATTTCCGCCGAGGTGGAGTAGGCGACGCCGGTCATGATCGCGGTCAGTGCTGCACAGATCGCGCGGCCCTCGTCGGAATCGTAGGGAATGCCCGAGGTCATCAGCAGGCCGCCAATATTGGCGTAGCCGAGGCCGAGCGTGCGGTAGTCGTAGGAGAGCTTGGCGATCTCCTTCGATGGGAACTGCGCCATCATGACCGAGATTTCGAGAACCATGGTCCACAGCCGCACGGTGTGCTCGTAGGCAGCGATATCGATCGTGCCGTCGGCATTGCGATAGGGGAGAAGATTGATCGAGGCGAGGTTGCAGGCCGTGTCGTCGAGGAACATGTATTCCGAGCACGGGTTGGAGGCCCGGATCGCACCGGCGGAGGCGCAGGTGTGCCAGTCGTTCATCGTCGTGTTGAAATGCAGGCCGGGATCAGCGGAAGCCCAGGCGGCGTAGCCGATCTTTTCCCAGAGGTCGCGAGCCTTCAGCGTCTTCAAGACCTTGCCGTCCTTGCGGGCGGTCAGGTGCCAGTCGGCGTCGGTCTCGACGGCGCGCAGGAAATTGTCCTTCAGCGACACCGAATTGTTGGAGTTCTGGCCCGAAACGGTGAGGTAGGCGTCAGAATCCCAGTCGGTGTCGTAGGTCTTGAACGACATCGAGGTGTAGCCCTGCTTGGCGAACTGGATGACGCGGTAGATGTAGTTTTCCGGCACCGCCGACTTCTTGGCCAACTTGATCTCGCGCTTCAGCGCCGTGTTGATGGCCGGATCGAAGCAGTCGTCGTCATGGCCTTCGCAATTGACGCAGGCCTTCATGATCGCTTCGAGATGCTTCTTGACGATCTTGGAACCGGTCACCAGCGAGGCGACCTTCTGCTCTTCATTGACCTTCCAGTCGATGAATTCCTCGATATCGGGATGGTCGGCGTCGACGATGACCATTTTCGCCGCACGGCGCGTCGTGCCGCCCGACTTGATGGCGCCAGCGGCGCGGTCGCCGATCTTGAGGAAGCTCATCAGGCCGGACGAGCGGCCGCCGCCGGACAGCTTTTCGCCTTCGCCGCGCAGCAGCGAGAAGTTCGAGCCGGTGCCGGAGCCATATTTGAACAGGCGCGCCTCGCGCACCCACAGATCCATGATGCCGCCCTCGTTGACGAGGTCATCCTGCACGCCCTGGATGAAGCAGGCATGCGGCTGCGGATGCTCGTAGGACGACTTCGACTTGGTCAGCTTGCCGGTGAAGGGGTCGACATAGAAGTGACCCTGGCTCGGACCGTCGATGCCATAGGCCCAGTGCAGGCCGGTGTTGAACCATTGCGGCGAGTTCGGCGCGACGCGCTGCGTCGCCAGCATATAGGCAAGCTCGTCGCGGAAGGCGCGCGCGTCTTCCTCCGACGCCTTGAAGTAGCCGCCCTTCCAGCCCCAATAGGTCCAGGTGCCGGCCAGCCGGTCGAAGACCTGGCGGGCGTCGATCTCGGAACCATAGCGCTCGGCTTCCGGCAGCTTGGCGAGTTCGGCTTCATCGGCGACGGAGCGCCACAGGAAAGAGGGGACGTCGTTCTCCTCGACCTTCTTCAGGCGCGCGGGGACGCCGGCCTTGCGGAAGTATTTTTGGGCCAGGATGTCGGCGGCGACCTGGGAGAACTGCGCCGGCACATCGATATTGTCCAGTCGGAACACCACCGAGCCATCCGGATTCTTGATCTCGGAAAGCGCCTTGCGGAATTCGATCTCCGCATAAGCAGATTGGCCTGGCTTGGTGAAACGACGCTCGATGCGCATTGGTCCGGTCCCTTTTGTCTATATATAGCGCGTTCACCAGGGGATTTCTGCCCCCAAAAGGCGAAACGCGCAGTCCGCCGTTTGCCGGCATTGCGAACAATGCCGGCATCTCCACTTCGCGGGCGCGGCCACACACACGACAAAACCCCCTGCCGGGCGTTTGCCGAAGCTGCCAATCGACCCCGCGGGTCCCTCAAGACTGAATTTTTCGATTCCCTCACCTGAGGGAAATTCACACTATCTAGCGTCGAACCTAGCTGCAAACACTAAATATAGTATTAACAGACAATTTATTCCAGTCCGACAATTCTCCCTTTCGTCGCCCCACCACCCACGATCCCAACGCTTCCGCCGGCCTCGTAAACAGGCGGAAATGCGGGCAAAACGCACATAATCCGGGAAAAAGACCGGGCTCAGAACTTTCCGGTCGCGCTCTCAACAGGAGCACATGGCCTATAAAAGGCGACTCGTTTCGAGCCGTCAAGGATTCGTTTGCGTAGCTTTTGTGACCCCAACATCTTGTGTGTCACACATGTGGATAACGGGGATAGAATTGACCGCTGTGGCGGCCATTTTTCCGCCGGCAGGTATGCGCGATCCCGGTGCGTGTACGCGGACTGCGGAAATACTGTGCCGCGAACTCAAAAAGCCCGGCACGCCGGTGCGCCAGGGATCAGCCGTAATGCAGCTTCGGCTTGGGTTCAGTGCCGGTGAACTGGACGCCGAGTCGGTCGCTGCGGCGCCAGCGGACCTCGCAGCGATAGGCGACGCCGTCGAGCGGCACATAGAGAAGGAAATGATCGGGAACCCGGGCCTCGAGCGGTATTTTCAGTTCGGCGCCGCCCGCATGCTGGTTACGCACCATGCAACTCACTTCGGAATTCTGGATACCGGTGATGATCGTTCCACCCTTGAGCACGCGCGGACGATGCTCGCGCTGGGGCTCGGTGGACTCTTGCTGAAGTGGGTTTACAGGGTTCGCCATCGATGAAACGCGCCAGATTGGCCAATTTCTACCGAAGAAAAATTAGCAAACCATTCACGCGATACTTCACATGGTTGTGAAATGATTACGATCCACGCACGGGGTGGATGGCCTGCGCCCTAGGAGAACCTGCGTGGGTCGGCGCAGAAATAGGCGATGATCTGACACAGGTCCGGTTCATTGACCATGCGCACCGCTTCGCTGGAATTGACCCATTTGCGGATGCGGGAGTGCTTTTCCTTCCAGCGGTCGGCGACCTTGTCGACGTGCAGCGGATACACCAGCACCTCGCAAGGCACTTCTTCGCCCGAAGCCAGCACCTTGGCGTAGAAATAGCGGCCGGCTTCGAGGTGGGAAATGTTTCCGCGCAGTCCCGCTTCCTCGGCGGCCTCGCGCGCTGCCGCTTCGCAGAGCGGCTCCCGGGCTTCCGGCCAGCCTTTTGGAAGCACCCAGCGGCCGGTATCGCGGCTGGTGATCAGCATGACCTCGACGCCGTTCCCGGCATCGCGCCAGGGCAGGGCGGCAACCTGCAGACGACACGGCGCCGTACCAAAGAGTCGCCGGACCCTCTCAGCCAGGTGGTTGTGTGTGGTTGGCCGTGTCAACATCGGAGAAGCTAGCCCCAAGCCTCCAGAATCGTTTGCCGTCTCACGAATCTTACGGCTAATTGTGACCAATAAAAGTAAAAACTTTGGTCAAGCTGGCTGATTCCCGTCAACAGAGGTCGATTTCACAGGATATCTTGTCGGCGGATCAGTCTGCGCAAGCAAATATTATCGCCGGCGACGCCCTGATTGGGGAAAAAACGGCTTGCCGCGAATCAACCGGCGTGATCGTCGGCGATCGGCTTTTGATAGGTGAAACCCATGTCCCAGGGAAAATAGATCCAGGTGTCCTGGCTGACCTCGGTGACGAAAGTATCGACCAGTGGCCGGCCCTTGGGCTTGGCGTAGACGGTCGCGAAATGGGCCTTGGGCATCATTGCCCGCACGATGCCGGCGGTCTTGCCGGTGTCGGTCAGGTCGTCGATGATCAGCACGCCAGCGCCATCGTCGGCCAGCAAGGCCGGCGTTATCTCCTTCAGCACCTGCAATTGTCCCTGGCTGGTGTAGTCGTGATAGGAGGCGACACAGACTGTCTCGATGATGCGGATGCCGAGTTCGCGCGAGATGATCGCCGCCGGGACCAGGCCACCGCGCGTAATGCAGACGATAGCCTTCCACTGGCCTTTGCTGGTGCCGGCAAGCCGCCAGGCAAGCGCGCGGGCGTCGCGATGGAACTGGTCCCAGGAGACCGGGAAGGCTTTTTCGGGAAGGGACATTTTTCGCGCACTCCACGGCACGCGGCGGCCGCGTGCGAGAAAACAGGTGAATGCGCGCGGAATTAACTGGAAACCCTTGGGTTTGGCAAGGGAGAGCGGTCGCGATCGCTGTGGACTTATCTCGACAGGAAAGTCGCTACCTGCGCCGTGCGCAGCACCGTGCGTGTCACCCCGCCGAACAGAAGCTGGCGCAGCCAGGAGTGGCTGTAGGCGCCAAGCACCAGGAGATCGGCACCGGTCTCCGCGATCCTGTTCTGGATCATGTCGTCGACCGAACTCCCGCCCGATTTCTGCACCGAGACACTGACGGTGGCGCCGTGGCGCGACAGGGCCGACGCGATTTCGGCGCCCGCGGCCTCCGGGCTTTCGTCGAGCGTATCGGGCGGATCTATGACCAGTATGTCGGTTTTCTCGGCCTCGATGATGAAGGGCAAGGCATCGAAGGCGGCGCGGGCGGCCTCCTTACTGCCGTTCCAGGCGAGCAGCACGCGTTTGAAGGTGGTGACGAGAGGACCGGCATGCGGCACGACCAGGACCGGCCGGCCGGCATCGTAGACCAGCGTATCGACGTCCGCGCTCGGATCGCCGCCGGTCTCGCGTTGGGCGGCGATGATGAGATCGGCGGCGCGCACGCTTGAAATGCCGGTCAGCGCGCTGTCGCCGGAGAAGCTCTCCAGGCTGCGCCATTCGAAGGAGAGGCCGGAATCCTCGACCCGCCCGAGGAAGACAGCCTGGAGCTTGTCTGCCCGCTCCCGATTCATGTCGGCGGAAACCTGCAGGAACTCCGTATCGGGAAAGCCCGTCGCCGACGTGTAGGGCACTGGGAGCGCCTCGGCATGGATGCCGATCAGATGGCTCTCGAAGCGGCTGGCAAGCGGAATGGCGCAGTCGAGCACCCGCTCGGCGTCCTGTTCATTCTGCAGAATGGCAACGATGGTCTTGAAACGCATGATGATCCCTCAATCTTGCGAGCGACCGGCCTCGCGGCAGGGAAACGTTACAGCCCCGTTCTTGGTTCCGGCCCGGCCGGATCAGTTCGCCTTGTCGGCGAAGCCAGCCACCATGGCCTCGACGTCGGCGCGCGCGGCCTCAAGCGCATCCGCGCTGCGGGCACGCACCACAAGTTCAGTCCAGAACTTGCCGTCGCCATATTTGGGGTAGGAGCCGATGATCGTATCCGGATGCGCTTTCTGGATCTCGCCCAATGGCCCGCCGACAAGGCCCTCGCCGAACGGGCAGTGCACCGTGGCCGACAGCATTTTGGTGCCGGCTCTCAGGGTCGGGACGACATTGTCGAGCATGGCCTGGAAGATCGACGGCACGCCGGCCATGACATGGACGTTGCCGATGCGGAAGCCGGGCGCCACGGACACCGGGTTGTCGATAAGGTCGGCGCCGCGCGGCATTCGCGCCATGCGCTTGCGGGCCTGCGTGTATTCGATGCCGCGCGCGGCATAGCTCGCCTCCAGCAGGGCGTAGGCCTTGGCATCGTATTCGCAAGGCACGCCGAACGCCTTGGCGATCGAATCGGCCGTGATGTCGTCATGCGTCGGACCGATGCCGCCGGTGGTGAACACATAGGTATAGCGCGCGCGCACGGCGTTCACCGCCGCGACGATCTCGTCTTCCTCGTCGGGCACGATGCGCACCTCTTTCAGGTCGATGCCGATCGCCGTCATGATATCGGCGAGGTGGCCGATGTTCTTGTCCTTGGTGCGACCGGACAGAATCTCATCGCCGATGACCAGCATGGCGGCAGTAACGATTTCAGGCATGGAAGGCTCCGGCAGACGCGCAGTCTGAATAGCGCGGCGGACGAGCGGCGGCAATGCCGCCCAAATGGCGGACGACCCGGCATACGGGGATATCACCTGGATTGCAGTGGTTGGCTGGCCTGGACGGGAACAAGCCTGATTGTTCTCGGACCCGGGCTGTGAACCACCGCCTCGCCAAGTCGGTCTGTTTTGTCCATCCTTGCGGCGCCATCGCGGGCGGGTAAGGTGCGCGGCTCGGATCCGGGTGACGAATGCTGATGTCGATTCTGCTCTGGCTGTTTGGCGCGGCGTTTCTGGCGGCGATCCTCGTGATTGCCTCTCTGCTGCTGGCCACGCTGTGGATAGCGGCGAAAGCGGAAAGATTGGTGCCGCCGGTCGGAAAATTCGTCGAGATCGACGGCAACCGCATCCACTATGTCGATGTCCGGGAGGGACGGCCGGTCGTCTTCGTGCATGGGCTTGGCGCCCAACTGCATCATTTCCGGCACACCGTGTTTGGCCGTTTCGGTCCTGGCTACCGCCTGATCGCGCTCGACCGTCCGGGCTCGGGCTATTCGACGCGGGCAAGCGGAGCGACGGGCCGCTTGCCCGAGCAGGCCGAGATCATCAGGCGCTTCATCGAAAGCCTGGGACTGGAAAGGCCGTTGGTGGTGGGCCATTCGCTGGGCGGCGCCATCACGTTGACCCTGGCCGTCGAACATCCCAATGCGATTTCAGGCATCGCATTGCTGGCGCCCTTGACGCATCTGGAGACAAGGACGCGCCAAGGATTTAACCTGCTGTACATACCTTCACGCCTGTTGCGGTGGTTCATGGCCTATACCGTGGCGATACCGGCAAGCCTCAGATATGCCCGGCCGACGATGGACTTCATCTTCGCGCCGCAAGCCGTCCCTGGCGACTATATGAGCGGGGGAGGCGGATGGCTCGGCTTGAGGCCCGGCCACTACCATGCGACATCGACCGATGTCGTGGCTGTCGAGGAGGATCTCGGCCACATCGAGCGCCGCTATGGCGAGATCGCCATGCCGGCCGGCATTCTCTTCGGCGGCGCCGATCGCGTCATCGGCATGGCTGTCCATGGCGAGCCGATGCGGGAAAAGGTCGAAGGACTAGATTTCGAACCCGTCGACGGTCTCGGCCACATGCCGCAATTCGTCGAGCCGGAACGGGTTGTTGCCTTCATCAAACGCATCGCGCGACGTGCTTTTTCAGATGCGGCATCACCAAGGGTTCACGACAATTTCAATGAACCATCTGGCTGATCGCCGGGTTTACCCCGTGTCGCATCCCAAGGCGGCCAAGATACGGAGTAATTCAATGTACAGAAAACTTTTCGCAGCATCCGTCCTGACGATCGGTCTCGCCACATCGGCGATGGCCCAGTCGTCGGACGCTACCTATTCCAGCCATCACAATTGGTGGCTGTTCGGCAATGAGGATTCCTCTGCCGTCGACCAGAGCACCACCGGCAGCATCAACGGCGATGGTTCCGGATTGAATACCCTTGGCAATCCTGGCCCGGCCGGACCTTGTGCCTCAAACACTCCAGGCCCCGATGCCAATGCTCAGCGCAACATCAACGATCAGTACTGCGGCAAATAGCCAGCCGCGGGCTTGTCGCCTGCCGCCGGACGCCATCTTTCCTGGCGTCGGCGGCTGGCGCCTGGCTGGATATCAATCCGAGATTTCGGTCTGAGGCCGGTCGCGGCCGTCGGCAAGTTCCTCATGCCATTTGCCCTCGGCGTCCTCATACTGGATGCCATCGGTGGAACCCGCCACTTGTTGTTCGGCCGAAGCGATCTCGGCGGCGCGCAACGCATCCTGATGGGTGGGAAATGTCTCCGAGAAGGTCGCGCCGACCTTGTAGGCCCAGCCACCGTCATGCTCGACGATCTTGTAAGTCAGCTTCGCCATCAAAACCTCCAGTTAAAGGTCCGCCTGCTCAATGCAACCGGTCGTCTGGCAGCCGGTCGTCGGGCACCAGCACTTCCGATTCCTTGGCGGCCTCGATCAGTGCCCGGCGCGCTTCCGCCGTCGAACGATATCCTTCCAGCACTTTGAGGCAAGTGTCGAGGGCATCTCGATGACGAGGTCCGCGATTGAGCGGCCACACAGTCATCAGGCACTCCGCCGCCTCCTGGGTCGAGCGGATATGGCGATATTTGCCGACATGGCCAAGCTCGACCACGACGGGCGTCTCAAAAGGCTTGTTGTCCATCATGGCCGCAACGCAAAGCAGCCAATTTGGTTGCAAAAATGGCCTTCGGCCTGCGCCCAAAGGTCGCGTCGAGTCCGTGACGCGCTTTGGATCTCGGCGTGACGCAAGCGTTGCCCCGGACCGGATCCGCCCTCGGATCAGCCCCGGGGCATGCCTCTGGGTGCCATGTATTGGCGTCTCTGTAGCCGCAGTCGTTGCGCAGCCAGCGCGCATTCGCCCGGCCGGTCCCGCCGCGGCCGCGCCCGCCGCAGCCTGACCCAGCGCAACATTTTGCAGCCAGAATTGAAGCAGGCCGTTGGCGAACCGTTCGGGATCACAAGCGCGAGCACGCCTGTACCGGGAGAATGGCCGATCAGCCCGCCGCCTTCATCCAATGTTCCATCGTCGTCACCGAGCGGGCGAGCTGCGGCGCCGGATGGATTTTTTCGCTGAAGGTGGCGGCCGCACGCCATCCCCAGCGCGGATCCGCGAGGAAGGCGCGTGCCAGCGCCACCATATCGGCTCGGCCTTCGGCTATGACAGCCTCGGCCTGTTTCGGGTCATCGATCAGCCCGACCGCACGGGTCGGAATGCCAGCGCCCTTGCGCACGGCTTCCGCCAGATGCACCTGATAGCCCGGCCCGGTGGGCAATTTCTGCAACGGCGAATTGCCGCCGCTCGAGCAGCAGAGATAGGCGATGCCTTCGGCCTTCAGCGCTTTCGCCACTTCGATCGCGTCCTCGACGTCAAAGCCGCCATCGACCCAGTCCTTAACCGACAGCCGTGCGCCGAGCATCAGCTTTGGCACCGCTTTCTTCACCGCCCTGGCGATCTCGACGACAAGACGCATCCGGTTTTCCAGCGAGCCGCCCCAGCGATCAGTGCGCTGGTTGGACAGCGGCGACAGGAACTGGAAGATCAGATAGCCATGCGCCGCATGCAGTTCGATGAAGTCGAAGCCGGCACGTTCGGCCCGCCTGGCGGCTTCCGCGAACCGCTCGATGAGCTGCAGGATTTCCTCGTCCTCCAGCGCGTGCGGCACGTTCCAGCCGTTGTCGTAGGCGATGGCCGAGGCCGAGACGGTCTGCCAGGGATCCTCGTTTGGCTGCAATGGGCCGCCACCTTCCCAAGGCCTGCGGTTCGAGGCCTTGCGGCCGGCATGCGCCAGCTGCGTGCCGAACTTCGTGCCGGGTGCGGCCACGCGCCGGGCCGCGTCCAACGCGCGGCGCGCGGCTGCTTCATTGTCTTCGGAATAGAGACCGAGGCAGCCATGGCTGATGCGTCCGCGCCGCTCGACATCGGTCATCTCCACCGTGACCATGCCGGCGCCGGACATGGCCAGGTTCATCCAGTGGTAGAGATGCCAGTCGCTGGCCGAGCCGTCCTCGGCGGAATACTGGCACATCGGCGCCACGGCGATGCGATTGGGGAAGGTGAGCCCATCGAGCGTGATCGGCTGGAAAAGCGATGTCGACATGAAAAAAACTCCGGGAAGGGGAATGCGCTATCTAGGCAATGGCATCGTTCCATACCACACACGAGACGGTGAAGCGCGCTGGACCAATCGCTAGCTCGATTGCGCCTATACCGGTTCGCGGCTACGCCTGCGTCCGCCAGCAAGCATTGAGGTGTCAGATGGAAGACCGCATTCGTATCCGCTCGGAAGAGGTTCTCTCCGACGACTGGGCGGTCCTGAAGAAGACCGTGCTCGACTATCGCCGGCGTGACGGGCAATGGGAGACGCAGGTCCGCCAGACCTATGATCGCGGCGACGGCGCGGTGATCCTGCCCTACGACCCCCAGCGTTCGACCGTGCTTCTGGTGCGCCAGTTCCGTTACCCTGCCTATGTCACCGGCCACCGCGAGCCGCTGATCGAGGCCTGTGCCGGGCTGCTGGACGAAAACGATCCGGAGACGGCCATTCGCAAGGAAGCCGAGGAAGAACTGGGTTACCGGTTGAACAAGATCGAGCGGCTGTTTTCGCCCTATATGAGCCCGGGCAGCGTCACCGAGCGGCTCTGGTTCTTCGTCGCCCGCTATTCGCCTGCCGACCGCATTTCGGCCGGCGGCGGCGCTCCGGAGGAGGGCGAGGACATCGAGGTCCTGGAAATGCCGCTCGACGACGCACTGGCCGGCATCGCCGACGGCCGCATTGTCGATGCCAAGACCATCATCCTGATCCAGCATCTGAAGCTGAACCCGATCTCGGCTTGATCAGAGACCGGGGGATACCAATTCAGCCGGCGTGATCCAACAATCGGGTGGTGGCCGCCTCACGATGATGTTCGGAATTGACGCGATCGATGCCTTCCACGGTGATGGCGAACGTGCCGTTTTCCGTTCTGGCTATCCAGCCCTTCGCTTTTAGATACCAGAGGTGGAACTCGAGGTGCTCACGCGGACAGCCTGACATTCGTTCGAGTTCATCGTCGCCAATGCCAGGATTATTGACGTCCTGCCGGCGTCTTACATAAAGCAGTGAGAGCACTTTGGCTTGAAAGACGGAATCTCGATCGAGGTTCTTCGTGTTGTTCGCCTGATCGGTCAGCTCGGCCCGCAGGTCCAAATGGGCCTTGTACTGAATATCGTATTGCGCACGCTTGACCGGATCCTTGAGCGTGTTGTGGGCCTCAAGAATATCGCTGAAGCGCGATTCATCACCGGTGATCTGGTTGTCGGGATGGTAGCGCATGGCAAAATGACGAAAAATGCGTTCTATTGTTTCCGAATTGGCATTCGGACTGATTTCCAGCATTTCGTAGAAGTCGACGAACATACCAGGCCTTCCCGTACCGTGTCTGTTCGGCTCTCCCCGCCACAGTTTCGGGCAAGCCTGGCGACGATTATAGAGCCGAATATTTCACGATTTGCTAATGTAAAGAACGTACAAAGGACAAGAACGGAACTTCAGCAAAAACGTAAGACCTTTGCGTCCTGCACCGCAGACTTTAGTCTGATAGCGTTTCGCTCGTTAGAGGCAGCTTACCATGACCGACAAACCTTCTGAACCGCCAATTGAGCGTCGAAGTCACTTGAGAGAAGTGGTTTTGAAGGATGCGTTCATAATCACGCAGGATGGCGAAATAGGCTGCGCCGTCAGAAATCAGCATGAGCACGGCGCCGAGTTGCGTGTCGCCGCGGGGGTTGAAGTGCCAGCTAGCTTCCGGCTGCGCGTGCCGTTGGACGATGCGACCTATCGAGCGGAAGTGCGGTGGAGAAAAGGCGAGCGACTTGGCATCCAAATCCACGGCAATTTCTCGCTGAAGGTTAGATGATAGGGGAGCCGGCCTGATATTCAGGGGCGCGCCTGCCAAGGGAGCGCAGTTCGATATTCAATGTGGTGCGGACGACGGGAATCGAACCCGTACGATCAGAGATCGAGGGATTTTAAGTCCCTTGCGTCTACCAATTCCGCCACGTCCGCCTGCTGCGATTACAAGCACTTAAGCGAGGTCCGGTCCAGCCACTTACTTTCACTTGGCACCGGATTGGCACCGACGGCCAGTTTACTGTTCCGCGCCTGTTCTCATCGCAGCTTCTATCGCCGCTGCCGCGCCTTCGTCTGATCTCTTGAACAAGTGCGCGTAGACCGACAGCGTGACGACGGGTGACGCATGCCCCAGACGGCGGCTAATTGCAACCACGTCGAGCCCGCCAGCGATGAGGGCGGAGGCGTGGGTGTGTCTCAAGTCATGGAAACGCACCTTGGGAAGCTCGATGGTAGCTGGCGCGCCTTCCGCGGCTGGCTTCCTCAAGCGGTCGATAGTATCGCGCCAGGCTCCCGAAACGCGAGACGGCGCTATTGCTTCGCCATCCGGGGTGCAGAAGACCAGCGCATCCTTGCCGAGCTTCCCGCCAGGATGGCGCGTTCGGGCTTTTCAGGCTGCGCGAAAAAGAACCAGTGGTACCAGTCGCGGGCGAATGTCCAATCGGCGCGTTCCAGATGCTCCAGCACCGGCAGTCCGTCTACCGTGATCAGCTTCCGCACCCTGTCGGGATGATCCATCGCCATCCTGAATGCGACCAGACTGCCACGGTCATGCCCGGCAACGACGAAGGTCTGGTACCCTAACCGTTCCATCATCTCCACCAAGGCCTTCGCCTTCGCTCGTTTGGACGAGTATCGGCTCGCCGGGTCATCCTTCGGTTGGTAAGAGCGCCCGAAGCCCGGAAGGTCAGGGTACAGGACGTTGAAATCGGCCACCAGCCGATTCGCGACTTGGCCCCACGTCATATGAGAGCGAGGATGGCCGTGGAGGAGCAGCAGCGGCGGACCAGATCCGCCATGCCTCACCCGTATCGGCCCACTCTTCGTTCCGATCGTTTCGAGCACGAAGTTCTCGAACATCCGCATATCCTTGGAAGGCAGCCGGGTTTCCAGTTAGGGAACTCGCCGCGTCCAAAATGGTTCAGACCGCTCGCGCAGTGGAACTCCCTGTAGTGCGGCAGATGCCATCCGAACGCGCCGACCCAGTGCTTGGCTGGCGGCGCAACAATCCTTCATCCTCGAAGGCGCCCCAGCGCACCTATGATCCGAGAGTTGCTGCCGAGGTTAGTGGCCATTCGGCGAACAATGGATGCGTACCCATCCGCTGCCTCCTCTTGCGGCTTCCACCGCCCGCTTGCCGCCAGGCAGAGCCTTTACAACTGCGGCACGGGCATCGCGGCAAAGGCCGGCGATCGCCATTGATGAGGCGCTATTGAGCGTGAAGAGATGCTTCGCCATAGGTTCACTGCCTCACCCGTTCGATCAGAGGCATACTAGTGCGGCTTGTCTGCACAGACGCTACAGCTGCGAGCGCAGTCTGCTCGACAACCAATCCGTCACCTTTTCAGTCCACGGCCGCGCTTGCCACTCTTCAAGACGGATCTGCCTCGACCGCCCAAGGTCCTGGTTGAACAGATCGATCTGAGTCTGTGCGAAATCCTTGCCGTAAATGTTCAGATTGGCCTCGTCGTTGAGACGCAGTGACCGCTCGTCCAGGTTGGCCGAGCCGAAGCTGGCCCACACATCATCCACGATTAACAGCTTGGGGTGATACATTGTCGGTTGAAACTCGTGGATGCGCACCCCGGCTTTGAGCAACTCGCCCCAGAAATAGCGCGAGCCTTTTCGCACGATAGGGACATCCGTCAGCGAGTTGGGCACGATGACGTCGACCGCGACCCCTCTTTTCCTGGCGTCCAAGATTTGCAGGATCGCAATGTCGTCCGGAACGAAATAGGCCATTCCGATCCGCAGGTGATCCTTGGCGGCAGCCATGGCGGCCAACATCATCAACTCCATGTCTTCCGAACCATTCGGCTGGGAAGCCAGGGTCAATTGAGCGCTGAGTGATCCTGCGGGTTCAGAAGGCGGGTAGAATTTTTCTCCCTGCAAAGTTTCGCCTGCCGCCTCGAGCCAGTTCTCGGCGAACGCCGCCTGGAAGGCGGATACGGCGGGTCCTTCTACCTGATAGTGGGTGTCTCGCCACTCGTTCGGGTTGCGTGCGTCTCCCAGCCAGTTGTCGGCGATCCCGACGCCTCCGGTAAATGCGATCTTCCCGTCGACTATGAGCAGCTTGCGGTGGGTTCGATTGTTCACCCGATCCATCGTATACCAATGGACGGGTCGATAACGCTGAAACCGCACTCCGGCGCTGGTCATGACGTGGATCAAGTCTTCGTCGAAGGGCAGGCTGCCGACCCAGTCGACAAGCACGCGAACCTCGACGCCATCTCGCGCCTTCGCAGCCAAGGCCATGGCGAAGTCGTAGCCCACTGTTCCCGACCAGTAGATGTAGGTTTCCATATCGATGCTGGAATGAGCAGCATGGATCGCTCGCAGCATCGCGGGAAAGATCTCGTCGCCATTGACTAGGGTCTGTACGGCGTTTGCATCGAACATCTGTCCGTTTGAATAGCTGCTCATGCTCCTTGCAAATGCGGGATCCTCGGCATCGAAAACGTGTGGGACGATGGTGCGCAGCGCCCGTGGATTCGGCATCAGGTTAATCGCCGCCAGCGTGACCAGACCCGCGGTGATGGCAACCGCAAGATATTTGAGTTTATCGAGCCAGCGACCAAGCTTTGTCCGGGCGGCGACCGCCTTTCTGATAGCAGATCGCGTTCCAAAGATGCTCGGCCGCACGTCTCTCGCCATGTTCAAACGGTGAATTCGCCCGACAAGAACTCTCGATTGGGATGAGGGTTCCCGGATGGAATGGGCCGGGTTGGCTCCGGTCCGCGTGGTATCGCTCGGCGATTGAAGTGGAACGCCGAGACCCTCCCGGAGTTGTAGCAAATCACCCTGTTCCGAAGGACAACTGATGACCCACGATCAAGAGCAAGATAGCGACCTGACCCCGGTCCAGGCCACGGACCGGATTTGGGAGCTCGCCAGAGATATCGACATCTGCATGTTTGTGACGTGGGACGGGGAATACAATCGCGCCCGTCCTCTCTCGGCGCGCGTCAGGAGGGAAGAGGGCGCCATCTATTTCCTCGTCAATGACGACAGCGCCAAGAACAAGCAGTTGGCGAAATATCCCAAGGTAACGTTGGCCTGGAGCGACAGCAGCCACTACAAATACGTTACGATCTCGGGGTCGGCCGCAGTGACAAACGACAGAGGCAAGATCGCGGAGCTCTGGGAAAAGACCGACAAGGCCTGGTGGGAAAGCGCCAGCGATCCTGAAATTAGGCTTATCAAGGTCACGCCGGACGAAGGCGAATTGTGGGACAGCCCAGGGCTCGTCATGGCCACCGCGAAAATGGTTTTCGCCGCAGTTTCCGGGGCCAAGCCCGATGTCGGCGACAATGCCAAGGTGCAACTCTGAAAGTTCCGGTGAGGCTTGTTGCGGAAGTCGGAAGCGGCCTTGCCTCTGATGAGTCGTCGACTTTGTAGCGCGACGTTCGAGATCGATGACAATGGCAAACAATCAAGTGAGGAGCGCCATTACCAAGATCGGTACGGTGACGTCGCGACCGTACGCCTTTCTGGTGTTTTTTGCGTACACCGGACTTTGGCTGGTTTTCGAACGCAGCAGTCTCGACTGGCATGGTGTGGCGACGCTGGCGACCTGGGCGATGACGCTGTTCATACAGCGCGCCGAGCATCGGGACACTCAAGCCTTGCATGCTAAGCTCGACGAGCTGCTGCGCGCCTCTGCGAAGGCGGACAGCACGACAGCCAAGATCGACGACAAGGAACCCGAAGAGATCGAAGCCGAGCGAAAGCGGCGACAGAATGACCGCTGACATTGATCGGTGCGGAACGTTCAGCCCATCGATGCGGCGATGCCGAAAATCGCCGCTGCTACAACTACGACCGCGGCGATGACAAGTAACGGCCAATTCCGGCGCGGGCGCGGCGCGCTTTCCACCGGTCGCATTGCATTGGCAAAGGTAGCCTGGTTGTTGAAATCCGGCTCGCGCAAGGGAGCCGCAGCAGCGATACCCGGTGTGTCGGCGGCTTCCGCATCTGTTTCTAAGGGCGCTGCCGCGGGGTCGAAGCCGGGCGTCTTGTCATGCGTTTTGCCTGCCTGGACATCGCCTCGATCTTGGGATGGCGTTCTTCTGGTCGGGAACATGATGATACCTCCTGCCGCCGAACTTCTCCCCGGCATCATGGTTCCAATAGCCCCTTGTGAGCCAGCCACCTCAGCTTAAGGCGGAAGGCTACGTGCCGAGAAAGAGGGCGCCGACGAGGAACAAACCGGCAGCCTGGTGGTTGGATTGCAGCGTGCCTGGCACGCCCAATGGAGCAGGAGAGAGAGATGGCAGAAAGAAAAGGCTTGGAAGACCTGTTTTACGACGGCCTGAAGGACATTTACTACGCTGAGCGCAAGATACTCGCCGCCCTCAAAAAGATGGCAAAGGGCGCGGAGTCCGCCGAACTGACCGCCGCTTTCGAGAAGCATCGGGATGAAACCGAGGCCCA
This sequence comes from Mesorhizobium sp. M8A.F.Ca.ET.207.01.1.1, assembly GCF_004794715.1. NCBI lineage: Bacteria > Pseudomonadati > Pseudomonadota > Alphaproteobacteria > Hyphomicrobiales > Phyllobacteriaceae > Mesorhizobium > Mesorhizobium sp. M8A.F.Ca.ET.207.01.1.1. The sequence goes on from NZ_SRUS01000001.1 coordinate 741,982, forward strand.
GGTTGAACGCCTGCAGCAGGTCTTCGACATTTTCGGCAAGCGAGCCCAAGGCAAGGTCTGCCCCGCGATCGACGGCATTCTTGAGGAAGGGCAGGAGATCCTGGAGGAGTTCGAGAATGCGCCGGCCCTCGATGCCGGGCTCACAGCCGCAGCGCAGGCCGTCGAACACTACGAGATCGCCCGCTATGGGACCTTGGTGACCTGGGCGGGCCTGCTTGGCCTGAAGGATGCGGTTCCGCTTTTGGAGCAGACGCTCAAGGAAGAGAAGGCGACGGATGAAGCGCTGACGAAGCTCGGTGATGCGGGCGTCAATCAAAGGGCCCTGCAAGAAGCGGCCTGATTGGCTCGATCGAGGAACGCTACATGACTATCCATGAAGACGCGCGACCCGAGCGGGGCGCACGTGAGGAGGCAATGCCGTCGGGCCAGGGCCCGAGCCAACGGCAGCTGCTGTTCGAGCCCAACATTTCCATCAACGGCCTGATCAACGAGGGCACGGTGCCTTTCTTCCTTGGGCGCCTACAAGGCGTGCGCGATAGTGGCCAGGACATGTTGATGGAACTGAACACCAATGGCGGCGATGCCGACGCGGCGCGACGCATAGCTCATGAGGTCCGGCTCTTTCGTCGCCACAGCGGCCGCAATGCTTATTGCGTCGGCAAGACGAATGTCTACTCGGCTGGCGTGACTGTGTTTGCCGCTTTCCCGAAGCCGTGCCGCTTCCTTACCGAGGACGCGGTTCTGCTTGTGCATGAACGGCGCATGGAGACGAACATAACCCTTAACGGCCCGATGAAGTCTTGCATCCAGATCATTCGCGAGCAGCTGGCTTTGCTCGAGACAGCGGAGCAATTGGAGAAGGAGGGCTTCACGGAACTCGTCGCCGGAAGCACGCTCAGCCCCGATGAGCTTTATCGGCGGGCGACCAAAAACTGTTACATCCACGCCAGGGAGGCTCTCGAGTTGGGGATCGTGGCCGGCGTGCTACGCTAGCGGGCCTTGGTGACGGCCGACACGCAGAATGCTGCCGCTTCGACGGTGGAACCTCCGTTCGCATAGGAAGTTTCGATAGGCCAATTCAAGGAGTCCCGTGATGCCCTCAGACAAGGTCCCAGCCGCTCCGGTCCCCGGGTCGCGCTCGGCGGTAAGGCAGAGCCGCCATCCCACGCCGTCTCCGGCAACGGAGAAAGTCTCCGGCGCTGGGCCGGCCATTTCAGAGCATTCGAAAGACGCCAAGGCGCCGAAATCGGGTCGTCAGCCCGGCGCCTACGTCAAGGATCGGACATGAACGCGGCGAACCTCCAACTCGAAGGCCTAGTGATGGCGGTCGCGGCAATCAACAACGCGCTCGTCCATCGCGACATGTTGTCGGTCGATGACATCGATGTGGCTTTGCGCAAGGCCGAAGCCTCCGTGACCAGCGATGAGCGCGTTTACGAAGATATGTCACCCGCCAACCGGGACGCGATCTGTTTTCCGCTGCGGCTTTTGTTGTTGGCCAATCGGGGGCAGTACGAAGCCGGAGTCCCGTCATTCGGCGAGTTGGCCCGGCAGGTAGGCAAGACCAAGACGCTTTACAACGACCAGATGTAGCAGGAGGATCGCATGCAAATCGTGGCTACCACTGTCGACCATGCCGGCACTCCGGTGGTGGAGTTCCAGGGCGAGGGAGGCGAACAGATCGCAGTGACCCTGGACGCCCCGACGACCCTGTCCGACGGCGAGTTGATTGCGAGGGCCAAGGTCATGCTGCTCCATGCGGCCCAATTCGAGGACGGCGCCCCAAACGGACCCTCCGAGCCCAACAACCGGGAGGCGTCCCTGTACACCCTCGAATACCAGGAAAAGGGCCGGATCCGCGCGGTAACCGGCTTGTCGTTTCCAAGCGTTCAGGCAGCTGCTGAGGAATGCAAACGCTCCGCCGAGGACCTGTGGCAAGACGCACTGTCACGGGGCGAAGCGCCGCTCGGATGGGCCGTGCGTGCGCGCGACGAACATGGCACGGTGGTGGCGACGGTCGACTTCGCTGACCTGCAGCGGGAGGCTGCCGCCGTCGATCCACGAAAAACCAGCAAGTCCGGGCCTGATGAGCCCTTCAGCTGATCGCTGACGGCCTGCACAGATCCGGCCGTGCGCGGATACGGCGGAAAAGTCCCAATGCGACTGCCCTCTTGGCCTACACTTGCTGTGGCGGTTCTGGCGGCCACGGGGCTCGCTTCGGCCACTTTGTGGTATCTGACCGAAGTTCAGGCGCCGTATTCGCCTGATGATCCGTTGTTTTCTGAGGCCGGCGATGCAGCGCGCGGCCAGCTTGTCTTCGCTGCGGGTGGCTGCGCTTCCTGTCATACAACTCCCGGGCAACCCGATGATTTGAAACTCGGAGGCGGCTTGGCGCTCGCCTCGCCCTTTGGCACATTTCGGCCGCCCAATATCTCCCCCGATCCAGTGGACGGCATTGGGGCGTGGACGGTCGCGGATCTTGCGAACGCGTTGATCGGCGGCGTCTCGCCTTCGCGGGAGCATTATTATCCGGCATTTCCCTATACGAGTTTTACCGGGATGAAGGTGGGGGATGTAAAAGATCTGTACGCCTATTTACGGACCCTCCCCAGAGTGGCCGGGCGCGCGCCGCCGCACCGCCCGAAGCTTCTTTTCCGCATCCGCCGGTCCGTCGGGCTATGGAAGCTGATGTTTTTTCGCCAAGGACAGAACGCCAGCCACCTCACTGGAGATCCCGTGCATGACCGGGGTGCCTACCTGGTTGAAACGGTCTCTCATTGCGCCGAATGTCATTCCGCGCGCAACGTTTTCGGTGCGATCAAACCGGATACGCGGTTTGCGGGCGGTGTCGACCCGCAAGGCACCGGCTTCGTTCCCAACATCACCCAGGCAAGACTGCGCGAATGGACCGAGGATGACATCGCCACCATGCTCGAAACCGGCGAGACGCCCAATCACGGCCGGGTTGGATCGTCCATGGCCGACGTCGTGAAGAACACCGCCATGTTGCCCGACAGCGACCGTCGGGCGATCGCACGCTACATCAAAGCCCTGTCGGCCGTAGCCACGCCGCATCCGTAAGGCCCCACCGTCGCGGGTCGATCTGCTTTCCGGTCTACGACTACCAGGATCCGCCAGGCCGGCGCGCCGGGTAGGTGTCATTGAGCGTAAAGATACGCGGCCAGGTCGCGGGCTTCTCGCTCCGAGATTCCTGTTACGGGCATTGCCGTTCGGGGAGAGAAGGTTTTCGGCGAGACGATCCAGGCGACGAGATTGTCGGGACGGTTTTCCAGCACGCCGGCAATGTATACGCGCTTCGATAGTTCTGTCAGCGGCGCGCCGGTCTGGCCGTCGGCACCTTCTATGCCGGGGATGGTGTGGCAACCCGAGCAACCGTAGCGACGGAAAATCTCTGGAGCATGGTCGGCATTGCCGCCGGTCATCATCCTGGCGGTGGCCGCCTTGGTGTTGTTGTCGCGCACGACATTCGTCGCGACAAGCGCGGCCGACGCAGCAAGAACGGTCACGGCGATGAAGCCGACCGGGCCGGAGATAAAGGCAGGATGGTCAGGCATTTTGCATCCCCCTGTCGCCTGAGCCACGGATCCAGAGCGCCAGCATGACCATTGCCACACCCGCATAGATGGTGCCGGCCGGCACCCACATGATCATGCCCGCCAGTTGCTGGTCTTCCAGGGGTGTCAGTCCCCACGCCATGGCCGTCTGCGTCTGCGCGACGTAGAGCACGCGCGGCGCCAACGCCATCAACGCCCCGAGCACGCTGGTGTGGATCATGGTCACGAACAGATGCCATGCGGCGACCCCATGGTCGCTTCTCCAGACCATCGCCCACCAGAACAGTATCGCCGTGGCGAGGAAGCTGAGATGCTGGAGCCGGTGCAGGGTCGCATCTGTCACGGCCGTGTCGAACAGGATCGGCACATGCCACGCCCAGATGGCCACGCCGTGAAGGATCGTCGCATTCGCCGCGCTCGTGCACCAATCCCATGGCCGTCGCAGCAGGGGCGAGCGCATTGCCGCAGCAGCCATGTGGCGCGCGCGCCTGGGCAATCCCCATAGCAGGATTCCGGCCGGCCGCGCGAAGACGATCAGCGGAGCCGAGACGGCCATGACGACCTCATGCTCGATCATGTGGAAGGTGAAAAGATGTTCCCCCAGCCAGTGCAGTGGGGACATCAGCGAGCCGGCGAGCGTCAGCAAGCCGCCGGCATAAAGCAGCGCACTGATCAGCGTGGCGCCGGGCCGTCTGGTTCGCCACGCCAGCCTTGTCACGCCCAGTCCAAACAGTATAGCGAGGACCGCGAGCGGCGTGACGATCCATGGATCGAACGTCCAGGACCCTCCAGCACCATGCGTCTCGTCGCCATGCGCCATGGCCGGAGTGGCGACCATGAACAGGATTGACGTGCGGATCAGCGTTGGCATGGGTCCAGCACCATTGCGGCCGTCCCCTGCAGGGCCAGCGCGAACAAAAAGGCGAGCGCGATAAGGAAGCCGGTATCGACGACGAATCGCCCGGTTTTTCCCAGTCCCGGCAATCCAACTCGCGACACGACGATGCCTGCGATCGCGAAGACGATCAGAAGGCCGCAGAAGATCGCGGTCCAAGAGACATTCTGCCGGCAATCCAAATAGGGCGTGACCTGCCCAAGCTGGGTGCTGAGCCCCCAGGCCGCGAGGGGAAGCAGAAGTCCGATGTGTCTTAGCCAGGTTTTGGTCAAAGCCGTGGGACCCAATAAAGGCAGGCATACATCGGCAACCACGTCGCGACCACGAAGTTCCAGTACATCGCATTGTCGTTGACGTCACCGAAGCGGCGCGGATTGTCGGCGTGTCGTGAAAACATCAGGCAGGTCAGCACCAGGGTCTCGACCACATCGGTCAGTATATGCGTGGTGTGGAGGTCGAGCATGACCCACACGATCGAGCCATAGGCGTTCTGGTCCCACTTGATGTGCATCGCGGGGAATTCGAAGGCGCGTAGGATCAGCGGCACAATGCCGACCAGCGACATGACGATCAGCCCGATGCGGACCTTGCGCAAATCCTGTTGGCGCGCCCAGCGATTGACGAGGATATTGGGCAGGACGCTCAGCACCAGGAACACCGTAAGAATCGTCCCCGCCAAAAGGTCAGGCGGTGCGGTATCCAGAGGCCACAGCGGCGCCAGGCTCATCAGATAGAGATAGACAGCAATGGCCAGGGCAAAGCCGGTGCCTTCGATCAGCATGAAGGCTAGGGTTCCCCACCAACTCTGGCTGGCGGAGCCGAAGCCATGCGGTGGGAGATCGGCGAGATCGATGACGATTTTTTCCTTCATGCTTCGTCCTCCGGCACGCCTTTCGGCCAGAACCAGCCGATGAGCGTGATCCCCAGCGGTATCGAGCCCCAGACGACGGCCCACGGGCTGAATATCGACCAGATCAGCATCAGCGTGGTGGCAAGTGCCGCCCATAGGGGCCAGATGGAGTCTCCGGGCGACGCCTCACGCGCTTCCGGCGATGCGTGAACGACGCTGCTGGTCAGCAGTTCCCGGCGGTCGACCCGCAGTCCGCTGGCGACCGGCACAGCTTCGATGTCATCGGACAAGGGATCGTGGCGATCCACTACCGGCAGCCGCGCGAAATTGTAGGAGGGCGGTGGCGACGAGGTGGCCCATTCCAGCGTCCTGGCGCCCCAAGGATTGGCTGGCGCCAAGGATCCTGATCTGGCGCTGCGTATGGCGTCGACGAAAAACAGCAGGAAACCCAATGAGAGGATGGCGGCGCTGAGGCTGATGAACAGGTTCAAACCGGACCAGGGCATCTCCGGCTGGTAGGTGTAGATGCGGCGCGGCATGCCTTGCAGGCCAAGAATGTGCATGGGGAAAAAAGTCAGGTTGAACCCCGTGAAGATCAGGCCGAATATCCAGCGGCCAAGCGTCTCGCTCATCATTCGCCCGGTGAACTTCGGAAACCAGTAATAGACCGCGCCCAGCAACGGAAACACCGCGCCGCCGACCAGCACATAGTGGAAATGGGCGACGACGAAATAGGTGTCGTGAACCTGCGTGTCGAAGGGAACGGAGGCCACCATCACCCCGGTCAGGCCGCCGATGACGAATATGACCATGAAGCCGATGACGAACAGGAACGGCGTCTTGAACACGGGCCGGCCGGCCCACATCGTTGCCAGCCAGCAGAAGATCTGTAGCCCCGCCGGAACGGCGATGGCCATGCTTGAAGCGGTGAAGAAACTCTCCCCGAGGCGCGGCAGCCCAGCGACGAACATGTGATGAACCCATAGCCCGAACGCCAGGACGCCGGTGGCGATCAGGGCCATGACCATGCCCAGGTAACCGAACACGGGCCGCCGCGTGAATGTCGCCACGATGGTCGAAACCATCCCCACCGCCGGCAGGAAGATGATGTAGACTTCCGGGTGGCCGAAGAACCAGAATAGGTGCTGCCACAACAGCACGTCGCCACCTTCGGCGGGGTTGAAGAAATGCGTACCTACCAGGCGATCCAGGATAAGGGAGGAGCTGGCGACCATGATCGCTGGCATCGCCATGATGACGAGAAACGACGTGACCAGCATCGACCAGACAAACAGCGGAATCCTGTCGAGTGACATGCCCGGGGCGCGTTGCTTGAAGACGGTGACGACGATTTCGACGGCCACGGCCAGGGCCGATACCTCGGTGAAGGTGATCATCTGCGCCCAGATATCGGCCCGCTTTCCGGCGCCGTACTCCGGGCCGGCGAGGGGTACATAGGCGAACCACCCGACATCGGGACCGGTGTCGACAGCGAAAGCGATCCAGAGCAGTAGCCCGCCAGCGAGATACACCCAGTAGGAGAACGCGTTGAGCCTGGGGAAGGCGATGTTGCGCGTTCCCACCATCAACGGCACGAGATAGATCGCCATTGCCTGCATGACGGGCACGGCAAAGAGGAACATCATGTTCGTGCCGTGCATCGTGAAGATCTGATTGTAGCGATCCGGGCCGATGAAGCGGGCTTCGGGTTGCGCGAGTTGCAGCCGTATCAACAGCGACAGCACCCCACCCAGGGCCAGGAAGACGAAGGCCGTGGTGACGTAGCGCCGGCCGATGATCTTGTGATCGACCGTGGACAGCGCGCCCCACAGCCCGGACGGCGTCGACCAGATCGCCGTGAGGCGACGGTGGAGTTCGGACGCTTCCATTGAACTGTCACGGAGCCCGTCGCCATCCTGCGTCATTTAAGGCTCTCCATATAGGCGGAGATATTTCGCAGCTCGATGCTGGTCAGCGGAACCATCGGCATGTTGTTTCCGGGTTTGAGCGTCTGCGGATCGGCTATCCAGGCCGCCAGCGAGCCGCGGGTGGTTTCCAGCAGCCCGGCGGCGATCGTCCGCCGGCCGCCAACATGCGTGAGGTCAGGTCCGGTCGTGCCGCCGGCAGGCGTGCCGCGGACCGTGTGGCAGGCAGCACAGGGTTTTGCCATGAACGACGCCTGCCCGGCGGCTATGTCGGGATCGGCCGACCCGGCAGCGTCCAGGCGTTGGGTTGCGGCCCAGCCTTCAAAGGCGGCCTGCGTTTCGGCGATCACCAGGATGGCCATGTGGCTGTGCTGGAGGCCGCAGAACTCCGCACATTGCCCGCGATAGACGCCCGGCTTTTCAGCCCTGAGCAGCAAGCTGTTGGACCGCCCGGGGACAAGGTCCTGCTTGCCCGCGAGGCTCGGCACCCAGAAGGAGTGAATCACGTCGGGGCTTTCGAGCCGAAGCCGCACATCCCTGCCGACGGGTATGTGGATTTCATTGGCGGTCTGAAAGCCAGGGCCTGCCGGGGAATCGGCATAAAAGACCTGCCACCACCATTGCTGTCCCCGTACGGTGATGGTCAGGGCGGTGCTGTCGGGAAGACCGATGTTGCGCGTGGTGTAGAAGCTGGCGATGGTCATCCCGGCGATGATGACGACGGTCGCGGCGATCGCCGCCGATACCGCCACGGTCAGCGGCTTTTCGGATCCGGTCTCTTGGCTCACAACGCTGCGGCGTGCACGCACGAGCGCCAAGCCAAGCATGATCATGACAAGGATCCAGATGACCGTGCATACCGCGACGATGCCGACGATGAGGTGCTCGACATGGATCGCCGGGCCGCCCTTGGCGCCGAGCGCCGACTGATAGCCGCCGCAGCCCGACGCGAGGACAAGGACGGATAGCGGGAGGGCGCGGTGCGTCTTCAAGGTGTCGGCCCCTGGTCCGGGTGAACGCCCGCCGGCCCTTCGTCGAAGAGTATTTTCGCCGGACCGCGATTCTCGGCCGGGCGGGTCTGCTTGTCGTCGTTGCGGCTCGGCGCGGCCACCTTCGGCTTGTAGGACCCGATCGTCTGCACATAGCCTGCAAGCTGCCAGATCTGTTCCGAGGTCATCCGGTCGCGAAAGGCTGGCATGCCATGCGGGCGGCCGTCCCGAATGGAGGCGACGATCGAGACCATTTCGGGGCCGTAAAGCCACCAGCCATCGAGGAAGGAGGGACCGACGCCGCCACGGCCGTCGCCATGGCACGAGCCGCAACCGAACCACGCATAAAGCCGCTTGCCCTGGCTGAGGTTCCAGGCGTCAGATTCATAAGGTTTGCCGATTGCGAAGTAACTCTCAGGTGGCGATCCGCTGATGCCGTTGGGCATCAGTTTGAAGCGGTCGAGATCGGCCGCGACGGGCGGGTCGAGGCGAAGCTCTCTCGGCTCCCCGAACCACCCCAGAATGGCGCCAGAGGCGGCAAAGAACAGAAGGCCCGCCAGCGCGAACGCTGCCTTCGAAAAGCTGGAAACCTTCTCTGCCAAGCGGCCCTCCGCCCGAGAGCAATTCCAGGAACGACTAAGCGGTTCGGCCAGGAATTGCGTTAAACAAAGAGATAGAGCGGTCCTGGTGGAAGGATACCGCTCTGAAATTCAACCATCCGGAGCGGTGGGCGATCGGCTGAGACGGACCGGCAAGAGTTTGTAGGAAGGCGTCTTCGACTTGGGGTCGTGATGAGCCAGCGGGAACAGCGGGTTCGTCTCTGGATAATAGGCCGCGCAGCAACCTTTCGGGATGTCATAGGCGACGACCTTCAGTTCGGTCACCGTGCGAGCTGTCGCCGCGTCGATTGCTGTCGTCAGGTCGACGTTCTCGCCCTCGGCGAGCCCCAGACGCGCAATGTCCTTTCGGTTCAGGAACACGACCCGGCGCGTGCCGCTGATGCCGCGGAAGCGGTCGCTGTAACCGTAGATCGTGGTGTTGAACTGATCGTTGGAGCGAAGCGTCGCGAGATGGAGGACATCGGCGCTCCGCTCAGTCCCCAGCTCCGGAAAAAGTCTTTCCGGCGTGATGAAATTCGCCTTGCCGCTTTGTGTCACCCATTTGCGCTCGCGCGCCGGCAACGGCCTGGCGAAGCCGCCAGGTTTGAAAAGCCGCTTGTTGAAGTCCTTGAAGGTTTCGGGGTAGGTGCGCTCGATGGCGTCCCGTATTTCGGCATAGTTGCCGACCCAGGCGTCCCATGGAACCTTGGTGTCACCGAGCGTGGCCTTGGCGATGCCGGCGACGATGGCCGGTTCCGAAAGGAGTTCCGTGCTCGCGGGTTGAGCCTGGCCGCGCGACCCATGGAAATGGGCGATGGAGCTTTCCATGGAGACCGCTTGAGGGCCTGTCGCCTGTTCGTCCACTTCGATACGCCCCAGACAGGGGAGCAGGTAGGCGATCTCGCCATGCACGACATGGCTACGGTTGAGCTTCGTCGCGATCTGAACGCTCAGGCGCAGTTTGCGCCATCCCTCTTCCATTGCGTCGGTATCTGGGACCGCTTTCAGGAAATTGCCGCCGAGGCTGATGAAAGCACGGGATTGGCCATTCATGATGGCTTCGCATGTCTCCACCGTCGAGTGGCCGGTCCAGCGCGGCGGTTGGAAGCCATACAGCTCGGCGAGCTTGTCCAATGGGACGAGACCCGGCTTTTCCGTAATCCCGACGGTGCGCTGGCCCTGCACGTTGGAATGTCCACGCACGGCGCAGATATTAGCCCCGGGCTTGCCGATATTGCCGCGCAGCAAGGCGAGATTGCACACCATATGGACGTTCTGGACGCCCATCAGATGTTGCGTCAGCCCCATGCCATAGACGGACAGCACTGCATCGGCGTTGGCATAGGTCGCAGCGGCCTGCATCATCTGGTCGCGGCTGAGGCCGGAAACGCGCTCCAGCTCCTCCCAGCGATGACCACGGCACGCTTGGGCGAATTCTTCAAACCCGGTCGTGTGCTGGTTGATGAAATCGTGGTCGAGCACGTGTTTCTTGTCGGCTGCGCGCATTGAGGCAGCGAACGCGACCATTGCCGCATTGCCGGGATCTTTCGGCGTGCCATCCTCTCCCGCAACGATGCTTGTGCCGGAGGCCTTCAGAATGTCGTCGGCTTCGATCAGCGCCTTGCAGACTCCGAACAGTGCCGCGATGTCGCCGCCATTGTTGACCTGGTAATATTCCGATGAAATCTTCGTCTCTTTTCCGGTCAGCATCTGGACGGGCGACTGCGGATTGACGAAGCGCTCCAGTCCGCGCTCGTGAAGCAGGTTGAAGGTGACGATCTTGACGCCGCGCCGGACCGCGTCCTGGAGATCGTGGAGCAGGCGAGGCGACGACGTTCCGACATTCTGGGCGATGTAGAAGATGCAGTCGGCGTTTTCGAAGTCCGACAGGATAGCCGTGCCGACAGAGGCGCCGATGCTTTCGGGAAGAGCCACCGACGAGCTTTCGTGGCACATGTTCGAACTGTCGGGCAGATTGTTGCTGCCATACATGCGAGCGAACAGCTGATACATGTAGCTGGTCTCGAGCGAGGCGCGCCCTGAGGTGTAGAGGTCGACCTGCCGCGGATCGAGCGCACGCAGTTCCCGTCCGATCTCGGCGAATGCTTCGCTCCACGCCACCGGTAGGTACCTGTCCGTGGCTGCATCCCAGCGCATGGGATGGGTCAACCGCCCCTGTTCCTCCAGATCATGGTCCGCCCAGCGTTCCAGTTCGCCCAGAGTGTGCTTCTCGAAAAAATCTGGGCCGGCGCGCCGCGACGTGACTTCCCAAGCCGTCGCCTTCGCGCCGTTCTCACAGAACTCGAGCGGGTGCGTCTTGGCCGGCTTCGCCCAGGCACAGCTGACGCACATATAGCCTTCCGGCTTGTTCTGCACCGCCAGCAGCTTCGGCCCTTTGAGAGGCACGTGTTCCTGGACCGTGATTGCTGTGACAGATTTTGCGGAGCCCCAGCCGCCGGCCGGTCCGCCATACGGTTTGCGTGGCGAGCGACGCGATTCCGAAGTCATTTTCGTCTCTTTCCCTGCCCAAGCGACTGACGATGTATTGCAACGATCCAACTTGCCGCAGCGACGATTGTTCCTCCGTCATGTGACTTGGCTACGGGTGTTCAGGCTACAGGCCGACTTGCCAAGGCCCGATACGAGGGCCTGCAGGACTTCGGTCCCGTTGACGCACTGTCGCGGCGCGCTAGGTCAAGGCAAAACGCCGGATGCTTGTCTCTGGCGCGGGGAGCTTACCGTGTGGCGCATCCAATGCCTTGCAATCGACGGCAAAGGCCAAGCTGGCCCTCTTGGCCCCATGTGGTTGCTGACGCTTGCGATTTGCACCGCATGTTCGCCTTCCGATCAGATCGACCAGCAATCGCGAACCGCCGCATCGGCGGCCCAGACGGTCGCGATGACGCTCGATGTCTGGGCGGCAGGCGAGGCGCCGTCCCGATATGCGGTCCGCACGTTGCAATCCGTCGGCAAGACGCTTTCCGACGTCCAGTCGCAACTCCGGTCCGTCGGATCAGCCGAACCTGCCGAACAGGCCGCGTTGGCCGCCGCCGTGGGCCGGATGTCTGAAGCGGTCGCGCGGGCCGAAGCGGGGCTGCAAACCGGCAGTCGCTCCGAGGTGCGAAACGCACAGGACGACGCTCAGGCGGCTGCCCGCGCCCTGGCTGCCGCTTACGCCAGATATTTTGCGCCGAAACCATGAAGAAGCTTCTGGAAATATCGCTCGGCGTCGTTACCAGCGTTGGCGGCTTTCTCGAAGTGGGGTCGATGGCGACTGCCGCCCAGGCCGGCGCGACCTTCGGTTTCCACCTGATATGGGCAGTGGTTCTCGGCACGCTCTGCATCATTTTTCTCGTCGAGATGGCCGGGCGGTTTGCCGCTGTGAGCCAGCACACGATTGCCGACGGAATTCGGGAGAGGTTTGGCTTTCAAGTTTTCCTGTGGCCTTTGCTCGCGACTTTGCTGGTCAACTTCCTGGTGATGTCGGCAGAGATCGGCGGCGTTTCGATCGCGCTGGAACTGGCCACCGGCATCGGTTTTCAGTGGTGGGCACTGCCGGCTGCCCTGCTGGCATGGCTGATGCTTTGGAAAGGCACGTTCGGCCTGATCGAGAAAGGCGTCTCGATCCTCGGTCTGGTGACGCTGTGTTTCGTCGTCGGCGCGGTCATGCTGAAGCCGGATTGGAAGGCGGTCGCGGCTGGCGCCGTGCCCTCTTTGCCGGCGCACGACGCGGCAAACTACTGGTTCATGGCGGTCAGCATTCTTGGTGCTTCGATATCGCCATACCTGTTCATGTTCTATTCCTCGGGAGCGATCGAGGACAAATGGGACAAGAGCTATCTTGGGGTCAACCGGGCGATTGCCTGGCTCGGCATGACCTTCGGCGGCACGATCTCGGTCAGCGTGCTGATCGTATCCGCGCTCGTGCTTGCAACGAATGGCATCGTGCAGGTGGATGATTATCATCAGTTGCCATTGATGCTGATACCGATATTCGGCTTTTGGGGCTTTGTGCTGTTCGTCGCTTCGCTCGGCATTGCCTGCTTCGGCGCGGCGGTCGAAGTCGGGCTGCAACAGGCCTATCTGGTGGCGCAAGGTTTCGGCTGGGATTGGGGTGAGGATCTCAAACCGCGTGACGATCCCGGGTTCAGCACCGTCTATACCGTTTCATTGTTTCTGGCCGCCATTCCCATCATGCTGGGTCTCGACCCGCTCAAGCTCACCATATTCTCGATGGCGCTAACGGCCGCCAGCCTGCCGCTGACCGTGGTTCCATTCCTCTTTCTGCTCAACGACGAGCGCTATGTCGGCGCGCACCGCAACGGCATCGTCTCAAACGCCGCCGTCATCTTCATCATCACGCTCGCCTTCGTGCTCGCGGTGGTGACGATTCCGCTGCAGATATTCGGAGACGTATGATGAACTTGCTGCGCGATGTCCTCGACAAACAAGTACTCGACCGGAAGGGAGTGAAGATCGGCAAGGTCGACGGGCTGGTTGCCGAGCTGCGGCCCGGAAAGCCGCCCCGGATTGTCGCGGCCGAGCTCGGCTCGATCACCCTTGCGCGTCGCCTCGGCGCACGGCCCGGTCGCTGGGCAGCCCGGCTTGCCGCGTGGCTTGGGGGAGACCGCCATAGCGAGCCGCACCGGATTTCCTGGAAGAAGGTGCGCGATATCGGGCTCGATATCGAGTTCGACATCGACGGGCGCGAGACGTCGATCTTCGACTGGCAGGATTGGCTGCGCGATCATTTCATCGGTCGCATACCGGGGGCGTAGGCATGACCACCACCGTCAACCTCGAACATCTTGCCGGCAGGCGCGTGCTGTCGCTACGCGGCAAAAGCGTAGGCCATATAGAGGAGATACACGCCGAACAGGTGGGCGGCGATCTCGTGGTGACCGAATTTCACGTTGGCATCTATGCCGCGCTGGAGCGGCTTTCTGCTTTCTCTATCGGCTCGGCATTGCTCGATCTTTTCAGGCTGCGGCGGCGCGATGGCTTCTATCGCATCCCTTGGGATATGCTCGATATCTCCGATCCGAAGCGGCCGCGTTTGCTGTGTCCGATGACCGAACTCTCCCAGATGACAGGCGAAGCCGAACCGCATCGGATTCAGGGAAAGCGACGAGGATGACGCGGTTGTCGCCTGGCCGTATGCGAAAGCAGCGCAATGTTGGCATCGGCCGCGAGGCGCATTTGAAGTGACCACATCGCCGGCAACGGGAACATAGGCAGTCCGCGCGCATTGCTAGTGAACGCCATTGCAGGCACGGCTTACGGTCTCGACCATGCGACCCCTGATCACGGACACCTGGAACCTGGTGCGCGAAAGTGCCGTGGGCTTTGTCAACGACAATGCGCTAAGCCACGGCGCTGCGATTGCGTTCTACGCCACGACGTCACTGGCGCCGATACTGCTCATCGTCGTCGCGATCGCCGGCCTTGCTTTCGGTCACGAGGCCGCCCAAGTGGCCTTGTCTGCCCAGCTGTCGGGTCTGATGGGGCCGGAAAGCGCAGACCTCCTGCGGAGCGTACTGGCAAGCGCGTCCCGAAAATCGTCCGGGACCTTGGCGGCGCTGATCGGCATCGCCACCTTGCTCGTAACCGCTTCAGGTGTCTTTGGCGAGATGCAGCAGTCGCTGAACACGATATGGAAGGTTGAACCGCAGGGTGTTTCGTTGTCGCGCCTTATGCGTGCAAGGGCGGCAAGTCTGGGCCTGGTCGCTGCACTGGGTTTCATGCTGCTCGTATCGCTCGCGGCCAGCGCGGCGATCGCGGTGTTAGGCGATATCATCAACGCTCACATGCCGTTTGGCGCCCTGATCCTCGCCGCCATCAATCTGGTCTCGTCGTTCGTGCTGATCTCGATGATGTTCGCCGCGATTTACAAAATCCTGCCCGATCGAAACTTGACATGGCGCGATGTCGGCATCGGTGCTGTCGTCACTGCTTTTCTGTTCACTGTCGGAAAATCGTTTATTGGCTGGTATATCGGCTCCAGCGCCATCGCGTCGTCCTACGGAGCCGCCGGCGGTCTCCTCGTCATATTGTTGTGGGTCTACTATTCAGCGGAAATTTTTCTTCTCGGTGCGGAATTCACGCGCGCCTACTCGGTTCGGCACGGCAGCAGATCGGATCTGGGCGCGCTGGCGCACGGGGACGTGCCTGCGACAGGTGAGTTGCCATCGAAAGACGTCGACCCATTTGGTACAGGCAACTCCGCCGGGATCGTGACGCTGGTTGCAGTGGCTTGCGCGACCGCTACGTTGACCAGCCTCGTCCTCGGCTTGCGTCGTCCCTGACATGCGCCGTCCGAGCCGCAGAATTCCAATGACGGGTCAGCCGGCGGGTGATTGGTTCGGAGGCCCGGCCGTCCTTGGCAAGATCATCCAAATAATACACGCGGGCGTGGAACATTGGTCGACGCTGGCAGTTCTGGATCGCTTCAGATGCCGCCGCGTGGTGTCTGCGGAAGATCGGTGGAAACACCAGATCGGCCCGCGCCTCTTTCCCTCAGGACGGCGCGGGCTTCCACGACCGCACCTTACCGCGAGATTCCGGCGAAGGATGCTGGAGCGAGCAACAGGAGCCAGCCATGAAACACCAGACACTCGATCAATTGCAGGCGATCGCTGAGGTAAACGCCTCGGTGCCTGCCCCGCGCATGACCAGGACGCAGAGGTTGCAACGTTGGGCCGACCTTCTCGGGGAGAACCCGTCGCGATGCCTCGCCGCGCTTACCGGCACCGAACACATGCGCGCCTCGGTGCGGCAGGAAGCGCGCGCCGCAGGCTCGCCGATCACGGTCGCGTTCGAAGATTCGCTGTTGCGTGCATGCGGCCTGAGCAATGACAGCTACGGCGAAGCCAAGCGCTTCTTCGAACTCTCCGACTGGCAATTGCACGATATCGTGTGCAGCTGTCATGTCGGCTCCACCATGCAGGCAGGGTGGGTTTCTGCGCGGGTCCGCAGGATCTTGACCGGCAACAGGATCGCTGCGTGGCTGCGGCGGCAGTTGTGGGCACATTGAGATGCGTTCCGCCGAAACCGGAAACCGCTGGAACATTGTGCCATGATCGCTGTTAGGGACGCGGCCGGATGCTTTCCCCCCTCCGGTCAGTCCCCAGTGGCTCGCTGCCTCTCCCCCCGGGCAGCGGGCTCCGGAAGCCACCGGGATAGCTTGGGTCGATCGACGTGCATCAGGCCTCACGCAATAGGGGTCAACGGCAATGAGCAGAAGGTCCAAGGATCAAGGAACGCCGGTGCCCCTGCAAGGAACATCGAGCCAGGGTTCCCGGCGCACGCTGGCTACGGTTCTTGCCCTGGCGTTCCACGTCGTTCCGGCCGCCGCCCACCAGGCCCCGGCCGGATGGCAATATGACAGCTCCTGCTGTTCGGGTGTCGACTGCTACCAGGCGCCTGCTTCGGACGTGAAGGAAACCCGGAACGGATATCAGCTGTCGACCGGAGAATTGATCCCCTACAGCGATCACCGCATCAAACGCTCGCACGATGAATATTTTCACGAATGCAAGCCCGGCGGGGACGCCAAGCCCCAGCGCTCGTACTGCCTATATGTTCCAGATCGCGGCATGTAGCCCGTGATGGGCCCATCCAATCTGCCGGTTGAGCATCGGGAAGTGACCATGGCTCGAACTCCGGATGATCTCTATGTCGTGGTCTGAATGACCAGCGTAAGCGTACCGTCTCCATCGACGTTGGCCGCGATGACCTGGGAGGAGTTCAGCCCATTCTGCGTTAGCGCCGCCGTTGCCTGCTGGGACCCGTCGATCGAGTTCTGCAAGGCTCGCAGGTCATCCGCGGTGGTCTGGGCAACGATACGCTCGGCCTGCATCTTGACGTCCGGGGGAAGGTCGTCAATGGAGATGATGGCGACCCGCGTAAACCCGTTGCTGAAATCGAATTGACCCTGATCTGGCGCATCCTGATCCAACGGATCCAAGGGCAGGGACAAGTCGCCCGCTGCCCGCGGCCCCGCAGTCTGAGCATGGCTGGGCGACAGCTGAAACAGAACTGAAATCACAAGTGCCGCGAAAAAGCGCAATGGCGGATTCTCCTTGTTGGACCCGCACCCGTCAGACATCCATCATAGATCTGGCGGGCTCCCGGGCGATATTCTCTTCGATCTGTTCGTGGCCCGGCGTCTGCGGCAGGGCCTTCCGGAAATTCCTGGCATAGTGGGACGGCATCTTGGGCGGCATCATCGGTTCATAGGCATCGACAAGCGCCTCGACTATCACCGGGCCGTCGACGGCGAACGCTTCGTCCAGAACAGCCTCGATCTGGTCGGCCCGATCGATGCGCAACCCCTTTGCGCCCATTGCCTCGGCCGCCTTGGCAAAGTCGATCGGCGCCAGTTCGCAGCCGAATTGCGGGTTGCCGAGAAACATCATCTGCTCCCACGCGATCTGGTTGAGCATATTGTTCTTGAGGACCAGAAGCTTCAGCGGAACGCCGTAACGCACCGCGGTGGAGAATTCGCCGAGCTGCATGGCGAGGCCACCGTCACCGACGATGGCGGCGACCGGTCGGCCAGGGAATGCGATCCCGGCGGCGATTGCGTAGGCTAGCCCGCAGGACATCGACGCCAAAGCGCCCGAGAGGCCAAATGCCTGGCCCTCGCGCAAGTCGACATGGCGTGCCGCCAGTTCGGTATTCTGGCCTGAATCGGTGGCCAGCACCGTATTGCTGGCCAATCTTTCTCCGAATGCGCGGACGACCAATTGTGGTTTTACGGGATGGGCCTGCGCGTCCTCGGACTGCCGCATCATTTCGCGCCACTTGCCCATGTTGTCCTGCGCCCGCAGCAGAAATTCATTGGAAGGCTTCTGCGTCAGCCGCCGGTTGAGCGCGCGCAATGTCTCGGCCGCATCGCCGACGAGCCCCGCCTCTACCGGGAAGCGCAGGCCGATCCGTTGCGCGTCGCAATCAATCTGGACGCCCCGGGCCTGTCCGGGTTTGGGGTAGTACTCGATATATGGAAAAGTCGAACCGACGATCAGCACGGCGTCACAGTTCTCCATCATATCCTGCGATGCCAGTGTTCCCAGAATGCCGATGCCACCGGTCGTGTAGGGATGATCGTCCGGCAGCACCGCCTTGCCGAGCAGGGCCTTGGCCACCGGCGCCTGCAGCAGCTGGGCAGTTCGCTCCAGTTCGCTTGCCGCCCCCAGCGCACCACGGCCGGCCAGGATCGCCACGCGCGGGGCCTCGTTGAGAACGGCTGCTGCCTTGTCCAACTCGACGTCTTGCGCCACCATATGGCCTGTGAACATATTTTGCGGCGTGTGCTCGGGACGATTGCGCTTGGAGCGTTTCGTCGGCTCGCTCTCCTGTTCCTGGGTGTCGCTGGCAATCGAAAGATGAGCAACGCCCTTGCGTGCCAAAGCGGTGCGGCACGCGAGACTGGCGACGTTTTCCATATGGGCGGCGTCGGAGACCTGAACATTGTAGACCGCAACGTCGTTGAACACGCGTGTGAGGTCGACATCCTGCTGGGTGAACGTCTCGATCAGATCGTGAAACTGCATTCCCGTGATTGCCAGGACTGGCGCCTGGTCAAGCTTCGCGTCGTAGAGCCCGGTCAAGAGATGTGTGCCGCCGGGGCCCGATGTGGCCAGGCAGACGCCCAGCTTTCCGGTCCATTTTGCATAGGCGCATGCCATGAACGCAGCCGATTCCTCATGCCTGACCTGGATGAACTTTATTTTTCCGCGCCTTGTGCGAAGCGCTTCCATGATGCCGTTTATGCCATCTCCCGGAAGGCCGAACACCACCTCCACATTCCATGCGATCAGTGTCTCGATGAGTATCTCTGCTGCGTTGGACATGCCGAATTGTCTCTCCGGTGGATGGCGACCGAACCGGCGAACGGCGAGTTGGTTCCTTGATACCGGAAATCAATGGAGTCAGGTCCGGTCTGTAGGTCAGGATCGGATGGAATCCGCCTAGGCGCGCTCCATTCACATGCCTGCGAGAGTAGAACCGCAATTTGCACTCCGCCGACCCGGAGCCTCGGCCCATTTCGCCGGTTCGATGTTGTGCCCCGGCTGGCCGGTCACGGCACCTAACTCCCCGTACCCAGCCTTGTTCCAAAAGCGCTGCTGGCGACGCCATGTCGTCCGACGCTTCGGCCCGGACATTATTCGCCGGAGCTTAAGGCGTGGCGGAACGAACCAAACAGCCGCGCATTAAGCTTAGGCTGCATTCACACTCGTACTGTTTGGGAGTTGGATCGTTGTCATCCGGACGCTATGCGTTGGTCAACAAGCCGAACGAAGAGAATTCCATCGTCGATCTTATACCCGCCCTCCGGGCTTTCGCGCGAACCTTCTGCCGTGTCCCCGATGACGCCGACGACCTTTTGCAGGAGACACTGACTAAGGGGCTTGCCAATACCGACAAATTCGAACCCGGAACACGCATGAAGTCGTGGCTCTTCACCATCATGCGCAACACGTATTACACCCGAATAAAAGCCGCCGTCCGGGAGGCGCCCGGTCTCCTCGATTGCGCGTCCTTACGCCCGATTTCGGAAGCCACGCAGGAATGGTCCGTCCAGAGCAGGGAGGTTCACCGTGCCATTCAGCAGCTGCCCGAACATCAGCGTGAGATCCTGATGCTGATCGGAGTGCTGGGGTTTAGTTATGAGGAAGCCGCCGATATATGCGGCTGCGCGATCGGGACGGTCAAAAGCCGGCTCAATCGGGCGCGCGCCGGCGTGCTGGAATCACTCGGCGAAAGGTCACTCAAGACACTGGTGGAACGGCGAGCACATTTGTCGGACGGACAGCTTGATCTCGGCACCGACCATCATCCCTGATGGGATTATCCAGCGATTGTCCAAGGGCCGAGTTCTCCGTGGATCAGTTTGTCAATTCCCGCCGCCGCTTTTCGACAAGCGCGTTCTGCAATTCGACGGCAAGTCGGATCAACCGATCGGGTACCTTCTCCTGTTCGATCGCGGTCAGGAGTGAAGCGATTTTCAAATCCACCAAGATACCAGTGGGAGGGGTGGTCTGGCTCGAGCGGGGCATCGTCGCCTCTGAGGAATGTCGATCTCTTCGCGTCCAGTGTGACGGCACGCGTCCCGCTTTGCAAGGAGGTCCGGCATGCGCGAACGACCTACATCCGCGGCTACGATTGATGGTGGCAACTAGGCCGATCTCTTCTTGGAGGCGGTAGCTTTGCCCTTCCGCGACCCGCTGCCCTCCTGCGCTAGGCTCTTGCGCAATATCTCGGCAAGGTTGACGACGTTCTCCTTTGGCCGGCGAGCGGATTTTGGCGGCGCTTCGCCTTTGCGCTTGGCTTCGATCATCGCGATCAGCGCATCTTCGTAAGTGTCTTCAAATTTCGAGGGATCGAACCTGGTCACTTTCTTTTCGATAAGCAGGCTGGCGATTTCGGTAAGGTCGGAATCGTATTCGACTTTCTTGATCTCCTTGAAAACGCTTTGCTCGGAGATTACTTCGCTGTCGCTGCGCAACTCGGTCAGAAGCATGCCTTTGCCGAAGGGCTGGATCAGGACTTCACGACCGCGCTGATAGAGGACCACACAAGAGCGGGCAGCGACCTTTTTCTTTTCCATGGCCTTGCGGATCACTTCAAAGGCCTCGGCCGCCGCGCCGTCCGCGGGGATCAGGTAATAGGGCTTTTCAAGGTAGCGTGTGTCGATATCGCCCAACTCGACAAATTCGCCGACCTCCAATGTATGGGCTGAGGTAAGCTTCAGCTTCTTGATCTCGTCAGGCTCGATGCGGACGTAGTCGTCAGTGTCGATTTCGAAACCCTTCACTTGATCCTCGGCATCAACGGCCTCCCCGGTTGCTTCATCGACATAGGCACTTTTGACCGGCAGCCCGTCCTTGCGATTGAGTATCTTGAAATGGATCCTGGAGGCCTCGCTGGTGGCGCCAATTATCTTCACGCCACAGGTGACGGATCCGACCTTCAAAAAACCTTTCCAAGCGGCTCGTGGCGCAACCATGCGGGACCTCTCAATCGCTGATGGCCACCAACGGATGCCGGTCGCAATTGTTCCTGGAACACCGCCGTCGGGATGGTGTTAGGCACCCTCGACGCCACGGGGAAGGCAGAACGTGGCGGCACCGAAATCGACAGGAGACCTCCTATGTCCGAAGCGCAGACGACAATCGACATGACGACATCCGCAAATAGGCAGAGGAGCGGAAAGGTAGGCCAGCCGGGTGCGCGGCCGGCGAGAAGGTGGCGTTCTAAGCATCGATTTCGGCGAACCGGAAGAATCATTCGTAGCTATCGAATGGGAAGAGTTCTTTCGTATCTTCGAGGACATGATCTGGCGTTTCTTCATCGGGCCAAGACCGGCGCCGGTAAGACCAGCCGCTTCAAAAAATTCGTCAAGCGTGACCGTATTAGAGCGACAGCCTCGGTCCGCGGCGCACGGATAGATCGGTAGCGCGTCGCGGCATTGCAGCCTCAGTTCAGAAGGCCGGCACCGCCGGAACTGACTACATTGTGCATGACGCGGTTCAGCCAATCCTCGGTGGAGAGCCCGGCCTGCCTTTGGTCGATATCGCGGAGCGCCAATTCGAGCGTCCTCTCGACCAGTCGATCGGAAGCGTTGACGTCTGCGAGTAGCAAACGCGCCGCCAGCCTCAGCTTGGGCAGAAGCGCGAACACGTCGTCGGGAGAGGTCGGCTTGTCGTCGTCGCGCGAGAACGGCGGGAACAAGGCATTGGAGACTTCCTTGCTGGTGGAGGATTTCCAAAGATTGCTGGCACAACGCAGATGCTCAGGAATGGTGATATCGCCTACGCCGCTGAAGAACACGAAGGGCACGCCCCGCCGGAGCAATTGGTCGGCGATAGGGAATACCCGGCGGCCGTTGATGTCGATATCCAGGATCGCCGCCTCGGCCGTCTGCGTATGTATCGCGGCCTGTTCGAGCGTGGCCGCCGGGCCCAGAATCACCGCGCCCATATTGCTGAAATAGCGTGCAAGGTCGTCGGCCAGCAACCATTCATCCTCGACGATAAGAAGCCGCACGCCTCGCAGATTGCGCACCCCACTATCCTTTCTTTGATCAAGAACGGACGTTGCCTGTTTGGCAAGACCGTTCATCCTGCGCGGCCTGCAGGCGCCTGGTCGACACCGAGCCCAAACCTGGGCCGTAACCGGCTTTCTTTCGGTCAAACGCTTGGTCACTGAACACCGTCCGTCCTCGGCACAACGGATTTGGTCCCAGCTTGTTCCGTCGCCCGGCGCCGCGGCCGAGGCAGAGGGTTTCAGGTCGTCGCCGTTAGGCGGCGTTGCCCGGGATGGCTTCCAAGGTATCGGTATCCTCGGGGCCGGAAGTGTCAGTCAATCGGTTCATCCGTCGGTCGCGGCGTGGCGCCGGCCTGACGCTTTCGGCCGATGTTGCGATTGGCAGCGGGATTGTCGTGTGGTGTTGACTATAGGGTAGGGGCCGACGGTCTTGGGGCCACCGGCGGGCTCCGGCGTCGGTATCGGTTTCGTCCCCTCCGCGATGGAAAGCCGCTGGCACTTGGCGACCGGATGGCGGGTTTTGCGGCATCAGGTCATTCTTGGGTGGAAAGGCTGGTTCAGTCTCAGCCATGAGGCCGCATTACCACCTTGATGCAGCCATCCTGCTTGTCGCGGAAGGTCTTGTAGAGGTCGGGACCGGCGTCGAGATCCGCCCTGTGGGTGATGACGAAGGAGGGATCGATCTCGCCCTCCTGAACCTTGGCCAGGAGCGGTTCCAGGTAGCGCTGCGTATGTGTCTGACCCATCCGGAAGGTGAGCCCCTTGTTCATGGCGGCGCCAAACGGGATATGGTCGAGAAGTCCGACATAGACGCCGGGAACGGAGACCGTACCGCCCTTGCGGCAGCAGTAGATCGCCTCGCGCAGCACATGCGGTCTGTCGGTGCCGAGATAGACGGCTGCCTTCACTTTGTCGACCATGGCGTCGAAGCTGGCGCCCGGATCGGATTCGGTACCGACGCAATCGATGCAGCGGTCCGGGCCACGACCGCCGGTCATCGCCATCAGGGCGTCATAGATGTCGGAATTGCTGAAATCGAGCGTCTCGGCCCTGCCGTGGTCGCGGGCCATGGCGAGCCGCTCGGGAACCTTGTCGATGGCGATGACACGACCGGCGCCGAGCATCCATGCGCTTTGGATGGCGAATTGGCCGACTGGACCGCAGCCCCAGATCGCCACCGTGTCGCCCGGCTCGATGCCGGCATTCTCAGCCGCCATATAGCCGGTCGGAAAGATGTCGGACAAGAACAGCACTTGCTCGTCATCCATCCCGTCGGGCACTTTGATGGGGCCGACATCGGCGAACGGAACGCGCAGATACTCGGCTTGGCCACCCCAGTAGCCGCCGACCAGATGCGAGTATCCGAACAGGCCGGCCGGCGACTGTCCCATCACCTTGGCCGCCTCCTTGGCATTGGGATTGGAGTTGTCGCACAGCGAGAACAGCCCGCTTTTGCAAAACCAGCACTCGCCGCAGGAAATGTTGAAAGGCACCACGATGCGGTCGCCTTTCCTGAACTTCGAATGGCCCTTGCCGACTTCGACCACTTCACCCATGGTTTCATGGCCGAGCACGTCGCCCGACTTCATGGTCGGCATATAGCCGTTCATGAGATGCAGGTCCGATCCGCATATGGCGCAACACGTCACCTTGATGATAACGTCGCGGTCGTCCTCGATTGCCGGGTCGGCTACCTGTTCGCAGCGTATATCGCCTTTGCCGTGCCATGTGAGGGCTTTCATCATGTTGCTCCCTGGGCTGGAAGGGCCGATGCGATCGCGTCGGCCGGTGGATGTGGAAAGATGCGGGGCCGCCCGGGTGTCGGCCGACAGCCTCGGCGTGTCGTCGACAAGTCAGCCTTTCGGAGCCGATCCCGGTTCGGCCATCTTGCGGTGCTGTTCAGCCAGGGTGCCAGCCGGGGTGACATGGGCGACTGCCACCTGGAGCTTGTTCCTCCAGCCGCTGATGACCTGTTCCTCGCCCGCCAGCAACGCGTCATAGCCGGCGCGCGCGACGTCGGCCGGATTGTCCTTCTCGTCGGTGCCGACCTTGGTGTCCATCATTTCGGCACGTTCGAAGAACCGCGTCTGCGTCGCACCGGGCATCAGCACCGTCACGGTGACGCCGGTGTCCTTCAATTCGTGCCGTAGCGCGATGGCGAAAGAATCGATGAACGCCTTGGTGCCGTTGTAGACTGCCTGGAACGTGCCCGGCATGAAGCCGGCGATCGATCCGGTAAACAGAATACGCCCGCGTCCGCGCCTGGCCATCCTCGCGGCCAGTTGATGGGCCAGATAAATTGTTCCGGTGATATTGGTGTCGACGATGCGACGGATCTTGTTCCAGTCCTGGTCGACGAAGCCGTGACCCAGGCCGCGCCCCGCATTCAGAAAGAGCAGGTCGATATCCCGATTTCCGATCCGCGACACCAATCTGTCGGCGCCCTCCACGGTTGCCAGGTCGACCTCAAGCGCCTCGACCGCCACGTCGTGCGAAGACAGCGCCTCTGCCGCCTGCTTGATCGCCGGCTCATCGGCCGCGATGACAAGGTTATAACCAGCCTTCGCGCAGAGCTTGGCAAGTTCCTTGCCGATGCCGCTTGAGGCCCCGGTTACCACCGCGAGTTTAGTTGCCGTCATCATATCCTCCGCTCCTGACCGCCGCCCCCAACCATCCCAAGCCAGGATTGTTCCGTGGTCGGTTGCCCGCGTCCGACGACGCGCTCCCGGTCGACAAGTTTTCTCGGGCAAGGTGGAACAACCTTCGTGGCCGACAGTTCGGCGGCAAAGGGAGCCGCGGATGCAGTATGCGCAAGACATCGCCCTCAGGCGCGTTGATATACTGATCGAGCAGTATGTCGTCGCCAGAAGCAAAACCTGTGACTTCGTCTCGACGGAACTGGCTTGCAATGTCATCCGGTCGGTCATGCGCAGCCCCGTCAATGATGCGGAACTCGACCTCATGCTGGCCAGGAAGGCAATGAAACAGGGCCTGTCGGTTCGCTTCGACCGCACGGGACGTTGGTCCGACGTGGTGCCGAAAGCAGGTCAGGAGGACTTGAAATGAGAACGATTCTGCTAATTGCGGCGCTCTTCGCGTTGGCTGGGTGCAATGAGAACAGCGCGGATCCGGCCAAGTCCAAGACCGATACGGTGAACAGTCAGCCTGTCGACAAAAATCCGAAAGTCGACAGCAATCCGACGCCTCAGACGAGCTCCGGCGGGGATCAGCAAGGCACCCAGCCCACGCAGCCAGCCAAGCCCTGAACTCGGGCGGGAACCGGCCTGTGCCCTTGCCCACGCAGGGATATGAGGCGGGGCTGCGTCACTCCGCGTTAAGCAGGGCCCTGCAGGTTTGGCTGAGAACACGTGGCAGGACGCTGAACGCATACCCAGTGTGCAGCCGTTCGAGCGGCGTGTGATAATCACGCCCCCACGGGCCGATATTGATCGTCGGGATATTGGCAAGGCCTCGGTGCGCGGGCCAGCGCACCCCGTCGCTCCACATAGGCGTGTTGCGGGCGACCACATCGAGCGACGATTCTGCCGCTTCACCAAAGAAGCTCATATCGGAGATGCCGGCGAAATAATCGGCGCAAGCAATCGTACAGCCGTAGAGTCCGTCTGCGTTGGCGGCAATGTCGCCGGCAATCGCGCGCAGCCTTCTGGCTGCGGGGGTCTGCGACAGGTTCGTTGGCAGGTAAGGTATGGAGCCAAAGCCTATGACCACCGCCGGACCTGACAAACGGCTCAGCCGCCATGCCTCTTCGATGACAAGCCGGCATTGTTCAGGTAGCGAAAGTTCACTGGCCGCGAGCGACGCGCCCAGTGCGCCAACCCTGGATATGGCTTTCCCATCGAGGCGGTCAGCGACAGCCTCGTAACGGTATAGGGCAATGTTGTCGACTACGTCGATAGCGGCCGGCTCGTTACCCGGGCCGAGCCGCTGTTTGAGAGCGCCCAGGCAAGTCGAAGCCGCTTGTGCGCAAAGCTGTTCGAACCGGTCGAACACCTCGCCGGGTGTCCTGCGATAGCTCAGTACATTGAAGCTGGCATAGGCGCTTGCCGGTGTCGTCACGTCATAGCCGGCCTTGCCGTCGCGAATGCTGAGCAGGCTCGCCGGCGTGCCGGGCTCCGACCGGGACTGATCGGTCAGCTCCGGCGCCCATTCCACACGCGTGGCTATCGCGGCAGCCAGCGTCGCGGCATTCAAGCCATTCAGCGGAAAACCGCTATGAGCGGGAACGCCGACAACATAAGCCGTCGGCAGCAGCTTGCCCACAGTGCCCAGCGCGATGATTCGCCCCTTACTGCCGTCGCCATCGTCCGCGATCGCATCGAGATTGATCGCGGCCGCAAATTCCAGTTGGCATTCGTCGGCGATGGTAGGAAGAGCCTGCGCCGCCCTGCGCGCGCCGGCCGAGTTGTTCTCTTCATCGGGTACGGCGAGGAAGAAGATGTTCCCCGCCGGATTGATGCTCTCCGCGAATTGCGTGCAGACGGCCAATCCCGCGGCAAGGCCCGCCTTCATGTCGAGCAGACCGCGTCCGGCGAGAAACTCTCCGGAGGCAAAATCGACGCGTGCGCGTCGGGCGGCGGCCGTCTCGGCTGTGGCCAGGGTCTTGCCGAGCGCAGGCGTGAGCAGGCCCGGCCGGGTCGCGAGTTCCTCAAGCTCGCCATAGTCGCGCGTCGTGACGGTGTCGTAATGTCCCGTCAGCACCACAGTGGCCCGGCCACCTCCGCGCAGCAGCATCGCCACGCAGTGTCGGCCGTCTCCGGGCTCGACCTCGATCGTCCAGATTTCCGCATGGCGAAAGGCTGTCTCTTGGCGAAGTTTGCCGGCAAGCCATGGCCCGAACGATGCTTCATCCTCGCTCCCGGTGACGCTCCTGCGCTCGGTCAGGGCGAGCGCCCAGCGTTCGGCGCAGGCGGGCAAGCCCTCTTTTGCTCCACCGTTCATCACCGTCTCCGACATGCTTCGAGAGGTCGAGTTTAGCGTCGGCTAGCTTGTTCCTTCAAGAGCGCGACCGGCTGGGCCTAGCAGCGGCAAGTCTCCCCTGTCGATACCTCGTTGTCGGAATGTGGATGCTGATTATCTGGCCTGCGATTGGAACAACTCGCTCGGTGGCTGGTTGGGCAGCATCCCGTTCCAGGAGATGCGGGCCGTCGACCAGGCAAGTCAAACACGGTTGACCAATCCAGATCTCCACAATCTAGGGAGATTATATGACCTCACGCGACAATGGCCCTCCCGGCAGCACCGATCAGAAGCCACGCTGGGAAGGCCCGCCGGAAAACCGTCCTCGCGGTTATTTGCCGGCGAAGGATGATCCGGCTGAAGATCGTGACGCAGCGGGCGAAAACCTGAAGGATCCCGACAAGCACGACCTGGGCGATGCGCTCACGACCAGGCGCAACAAATAGAATGCGACAAATGCCACGCCGGGAGCAATCGAAATACTGACAAGGCCGCGCATATGCCGCAGGCAACAGAAGCGCGGGCTTGCGGAAAAGGCGCGGAGCGGGCGCCTGGGCGACACCCAACAAGTATGGCCGCGCAGGCAACAGTCTGCCAATTCTGAAACCCTGTCGCGATGACTTTGGGGATTACAAACCCCTTCCCTCGCCACCGGCATCGGTGCTATCGCAACCCGCTGATGCGCCTCATGCAGATACTCGCAGGAAAAAATTGGCACCGCAATTGGCACCGGACGGGCGATGAGGGGCAGGGACGTAGAGGTACGCAAGCGGCTATCGAGATTAGACAATTACCGAAAAACCGAGCTGGTCGGGACCTTTACGGACACATCGGGATTGCCGGAGCCGTATTTTAAGTCCCTTGCGTCTACCAATTCCGCCACGTCCGCAGTCCAGCCCTTTTCAGATGCCAGACACAGCCCGTCAAGTCGTGTTCTGCGGAGCCTGAACACGCAACCCAGAGGAGGTCGCGTAACGATACTGGCGCGATCACGGAATTATCCGCGCCGTGGGCATCGGTAAATATCTGCGCGGCGGACTTGATCCGCCATGGCCGGCGCCTCTCAGGCCCAACCCATTCCCCCGCCCACTGGGGACGCCGGCCGCCGCCCACTTCGGCCAAGACTGGTCTGCGCGCTGCTTGTTGAGCAACGCCGGTGGTGACGCTCAGAACTTGTCGGTCGGCGCGTAATCGACGCCGACACCGACGGTCCAGCCGACGGTGGTGAGTGTGTCTGAGAAGGCGGTGCCCGCATCTTGCGACGTCTCGACGCCGGCGAGGGCGACGCCGCCTATGCCGTAGACCAGCACACGATCAATCGCCTACGACTTTTCCGGGCCCGCCGAGTTCCGCCGTGCCATCGATCGAGGAATAGTTGAGGTCGGCTTCGGCGCCGATCCGGCAATCTCCGGGCAAATCCACGCTTCCTCGCTGGCCAAAACGCCGTCGGCTTGGCACAGTCGGGCAAACAGGAGTCTTTGATGGCCAGGAAGCCGCCCGCCCGTGCGACGAAACCCAAACCGTGGACCGAAATGGCGACCGATCTGGTCGATGTCGCGATGGGCCGCAAACCCGCCGATCTCGTGATCCGCAACGGGCGCTGGGTGAACGTCCATTCGGGCGAGATCATCGCCGGCACCGACATCGCCATATCAGGAGGCCGCTTCGCCTATTGCGGGCCGAATGCCAGCCACACGATCGGGCAGGGCACCAAGGTGGTCGACGCAGGCGGACGCTATCTCGTGCCCGGCCTTTGCGACGCGCACATGCATGTCGAGAGCGGCATGGTGACGGTCACCGAATTCTGCCGCGCCGTCATCCCGCACGGCACCACCTCGATGTTCATCGATCCGCACGAGATCGCCAATGTGCTGGGCCTGCCGGGCGTGCGGCTGATGCATGACGAGGCGGTGGCCATGCCCATCAACGTGCATGTGCAGATGCCGTCCTGTGTGCCCTCGGCGCCCGGGCTTGAACATGCCGGCGCCGAGCTGACGGTCGCCGATGTCGCTGAAGCGATGACCTGGGAAAACATCATCGGACTTGGAGAGGTGATGAATTTCCCTGGCGTCGCCGCCAACGATCCGGTGATGTCGGGCGAGATCGCCGCGACGGTCAAGGCTGGCAAGACGGTCGGCGGCCACTATGCCTCGCGCGATCTTGGTCTGCCGTTCCACGGCTATGTCGCCGGCGGACCCGAGGATGACCACGAGGGCACGCGCGCCGAGGACGCCATCGCCCGCGTGCGCCAGGGCATGAAGGCGATGCTCAGGCTGGGCTCGGCCTGGTACGATGTTGCCTCGCAGATCAAGGCGGTGACGGAGAGCGGCATCGATCCGCGCAATTTCATCCTGTGCACCGACGATAGCCATTCCGGCACGCTGGTCCATGAAGGCCACATGGACCGGGTGGTGCGCCACGCCATCCAACAGGGGCTGAAACCGGTGACCGCGATCCAGATGGCGACGCTCAACACCGCCCAGCATTTCAAGCTGGAACGCGAGATCGGTTCGATCGCGCCGGGGCGGTTGGCCGACCTGCTGATCGTCTCCGATCTCACCGCAATGAGCATTGACGAGGTCTATGCGCGCGGCGTCAGGCTGGCCAAGGGCGGCAAGCTCGACATCGATATTCCGGCCTATGATTATCCGAAGACGGCGAAGAACACCGTCAAGCTCGGCAAGAAACTGAAGGCCGGCGATTTCGATATTGCGGCACCCAAGGGCGCCAACGAAGTGCGGGTGCGGGTGATCGGCGTCATCGAGAACCAGGCACCCACGCGCGCACTGGAGGCCGATCTGCCAGTCGAGGATGGGCTGGTCGCCATGGATCGCCGCAACGACATATGCCAGATCGCGCTGGTCGAGCGGCACAAGGGCACGGGCGGTGTCACCAATGCCTTCGTCTCCGGTTTCGGTTACATGGCCGACTGTGCCATGGCCTCCAGTGTCGCCCATGACGCCCATCACATCATCTGCGTTGGCACCAACAAGCAGGACATGGCGCTGGCCGTGAACCGGCTGGGAGAAGTCGGCGGCGGCGTCGTGCTGTTCTCCAGGGGCAAGGAACTGGCACTGGTCGAAATGCCGATCGCCGGGCTGATGTCGGACGAGCGCGCCGAGATCGTCGCCGCCAAGGCTGAGAAACTGACCGAGGCGATGCGCAAGATGGGCTGCTCCCTCAACAACGCCTACATGCAGCACTCGCTGCTGGCGCTGGTCGTCATTCCCGAGCTCAGGATTTCCGACGTCGGGCTGATCGACGTGACGACGTTCCAGAAAGTCGATCTGTTCGTCTGAGGCCAGCCGTCCGCTCTTGGCTGTCTACCCGCCGGTGGCGATGGTCAGCACCTTGAACGGCGTCGTGATGATGACTTCGGCGGCGGAGCCGACGACCTTTCCGAGGCCCTGACCGATATTGCTAAGCTGTGCCGGGTCCTCGTCCGCGGCCAGGCCGGCAGGCGTGCGCAACCTGTTCCCGAGCAATTGCACCAGGAACGGGTTGTCGGCGAATTTGGCGTGGTTGAGGCCGCCGTCGCCGCCCTTCGTCTTGGTCAGGTCGACCACGGCCACGCCATAGGAGGCGAGGTCCGCCGCATTGCCGTAATCGCCGACTCGCGGCTTGTCGCCAGAAATGAGGGACGACAGCTTCAGGGCCCGATCGTCGCCTGAAAGCAGTATGGCGAAGGGCTTGGTAGGTTTGCCGTAGCGGATCATCTGCTTCTTGAACACGTCGACATCGATGTCCGGCGAGGCCAAGATGACATAGCCGAGCTTGCCGCCGAGATCCCGGTCGCCGGTGATGGCGAGTTGGCGAAGCGCCTCCATCGTCAACCAGGTGCCCATTGAATGGGCGATGATGTCGATGCTCTTGACCCGAGTCTTGGCAAGCATCCTGAGCGTTGCCTCGAGGTCGTCGCGCGCGGCATTGGCACTGTCCCTGTCGTAGAGATACCCTGTTGTCTTGGCGCTCGAGGCCCATGAGAACAGCACCGGGGTACCCGGATATTTCGTGTCGTGGGCGATCTGCGTCAGCCGGTAGATGCCGTCGTCGAAACCATTGTTGAAGCCATGCACGAAAACCAGCGCGCGGTCACCGCGCATGGTGATGTCGGCGCCGACCGCCTTGGCGAATTGCGGCGCGCCTTCATAGTAGGTGACATCCTTGGCTGTGAAGTCCTTGGCCGGATTGCTGTTGGCGGTCCCCTTGGCCCGCTCGATGGCGCCGACCTGATGGCTCCTCGGAACGGTGACGTCGACACGGGCGTAGCTGGTGGTCAGGGAACGATCGCTATCGAACACCTGCCGCGGATCCTTCGTTGCCTTCTGGCGCGTCGTCGCAACAAAAATCTCATGCGTGGCCGCGATGTCCGAAGCCGGTGCGGCGATGGTGGTCTTGTTGAGGAGGTCATGCGTAGGGCCGGCGCAGCCGCCGATGGCGAGCGCAAATGCGAGGACGAGCAAACCCTTCAAACGCACAGTCACACGTCGGCTCCCGCAGCGGGGGACGTCAAACGCATGACGTCACTGACTATTCCGATAAGGCCAGAGGCCGGCGCGGTCCAGTTCAAAGTGGATTGATGGCTCGGCAATGGTGCACGGTGAAATCCGCTGCGCCGCCTCTATTGTCCAAGCAGGCTGATGCGGTCGGTCACGTCGCGGTCGCTGGCAAAGCCGTCATCCTCGCGCAGCCGCTGGCCGATCATCTTCACCAGGGCCGGATTGTCGGCGAATTTCGTGTGGTTGAAGCCGTCGCTGCCTTTGACCTTCGACAGATCCACGACCGTCACGCCGTAGGAGGCAAGATCCGCGGCATCCTTATAGTCGCCGACGCGTGGCCGCGAACCGGCGATCAGTCCTGATAACCTCAGCGCGCGGTCGTCGTCCGACAACAGCAGGATGAACGGCTTGTCGGGCTTGCCGTAGCGGCGCATTTGGCTCTTGAACACATCGACATCGATGTCGGGAGAGGCCAGCACCACATCGCCAAGCTTGCCACCGAGATCACGGTCGCCGCTGATGGCCATCTGGCGCAGCGTTTCCATTGTCACCCAGGTCCCCATCGAATGGGCGACAATGTCGATGCGCCGCGCACCGGACTGCTGCAGCATTCGCAGGGTCACTTCGAGCTGGTCGCGGGCGGCGCTGGCGCTTTCCTTGTCATAGACATAGTCGGTGGTCTTGGCACCCGAGGCCCAGGAAAACAACACCGGTGTCCCGGGATAGCCGGAATCATGCACGATCTGGGTCAGGCGATAGACGGCGTCGTCGAAACCGGTGTTGTAGCCATGGACGAAGACCATCACCCGGCCGCCGCGCGCCGCGATGTCGGCGTTGAGCGCGCTGGAGAATTTCGGTTGGGTATCGTAGCCGACGACCTCGGAAGCCATGAAATATTTGGCCGGATCATCCGACTTGCCGCGTGAGCGACGCTCGATCTGGCCGGTCGTGTGGACTCCCGGAACGGTGACGTTGACGCGGGCGTAGTTCAGCGTCGCCGAGCGTTCGCCGTCGAAAACCTTGTTGGGATCGTCGGATTTCTTGCGCGTCGTGGCGATGAAGATCGAGTGGTTGCCCGCGATTTCCGTCACCGGCGCGGACATGACCGCGCTGCCGAGCAGTTCCTCGGTTTGGCGGCCGCCGCAGCCTGCCACCAGCAAGGCAAGCGCTAGAATGCAAATCGTCTTCAAATGCACGTCAAAAATTCCGATCGAGCCCAAAAAGGGCCATCCACCCTCCGCGATATCTCCCCAGCAGGCGAAGTGCGGCGGAAGTAAGTCATGTCCAGCCAAAATGCGGTCGGCGCCTCGTGACGGTCATCGCAGTGTTGCGCGAAAGCCAAAGCGGCAGGAAGGCCGCAACGTGGCGGACGGCAGGGGCCTGCATCCCGCCGCATGTCGACTTCGGGCGTCCAACGATGCCCGGCCAGGCTCGATCAAAAAGCGTGAACAAACATTCGCAAGTGCTTGCAAGCATTTCGGGAAGGCGCCGTTGCAGGCACGGGCTCGACCGGGCAATGGTCTTGCGGAGCTGGATGTGTAATAGGGTTCCGGATGTGTAATAGGGTTATTGTCTAACTCGCCAGCGGGCGATCCGGGATGATCTTGCCATGACCAGCTTTTCCTCGCGCGTCGCCACCGCCGCCTCCGCGATCCGCCAGATCTTCCCGCAGACACCGCTGCAGGAAAATGACTATCTGTCGAAAAAGACAGGCGCGCGGGTGCTGTTGAAGCGCGAGGATTTGAGCCCCGTGCGGTCCTACAAGATCCGTGGCGCGTTCAATTTCTTCCGCAAGGCGCTTGGCGAAGGCAACCAGGCCGAGCTGTTTGTCTGTGCATCCGCCGGCAACCATGCGCAGGGCTTTGCCTTCGTCTGCCGCCATTTCGGCAAGAAGGGGGTGGTGTTCATGCCGGTGCCGACCCCGCAGCAGAAGATCGACAAGACCAGGCTGTTTGGCGGCGATTTTGTCGAGATCAGGCTGGTCGGTGATTTTTTCGACGACTGCTACCGCGCCGCCTTCGAATTCACCGAAAGCTCCGGTGCCCACATGGTGCCGCCCTTCGACCACAAGGACATCATCGAGGGCCAGGCGACGGTCGCCTATGAGATCGCGGACCAGATGCCGGGCAGGCGCATGCCCGACATCGTCATGCTGCCGGTGGGTGGCGGCGGTCTGGCTGCGGGGGTGACGCACTATTTCGCCGATCAGGGCCGCGAGGCGCGGTTCGTCTTTTGCGAGCCGGCCGGTGCACCGAGCCTGCGTGAGAGCCTTGCGGCCGGAAAACGGCTGAAGCTCGCCAAGGTCGACAACTTCGTCGACGGCGCGGCGGTCGCCGAGATCGGCCGCGAACCTTTGCGCTATCTCAAGGAGTTTGCCGCCGACAGCGTGCGGCTGATCCCGGAAAACCGGCTCTGCGCGACCATGATCGAGATGCTCAACGTCGAAGGCGTCGTCCTGGAACCCGCCGGCGCGTTGGCGATCGATGCGCTGAAGGACTTTTCCAGGAAGGAAATCCGGGGCAAGACCATTGTCGCGGTGGTGTCAGGCGGCAATTTCGATTTCGAGCGGCTGCCGGATGTCAAGGAACGGGCGCTGCGCTTCGAAGGCCTGAAGAAATACTTCATCATCCGCTTCCCGCAGCGGCCGGGCGCGTTGCGCGACTTCCTCGAAATGCTGGGGCCGGACGACGACATCGCGCGCTTTGAATATCTGAAGAAGTCGGCGCGCAACTTCGGCTCGGTTCTGATCGGCATCGAAACCAAGGATCGCCGCAATTTCGATCTGCTCAAGGCGAATTTCGAGGCCGAGGGCGTCCAGTATCAGGACATCACCGACAACGAAACACTGGCGGGTTTCATCATATGAGCGGAAAGGTCTTCATCGCCCTGTTTTCCGGCATCAATGTCGGCGGCAACCGCATCGTCAAGATGGCCGAGCTGCGGTCGTTCTTCGAGGATCTCGGCTTTTCCGCCGTCTCCACCTATGTGCAGAGCGGCAATGCCGTATTCCGGTCCGACAAGGGCGACGCGGCGGCGCTGACCAAGCGAATCGAGGCGGCTTTCGAGGCAAAATGGGGTTTCCATTCGCGCATCATGGTGCGCGATTTCGGATGGTTCGAACGGCTGGTGCGCGAAAATCCCTATCCGGAAGCGGCCGCCGACCACACGAAGCTCCATGCCTACGCGCTGGAGCGTGAGCCGACCGCCGATGAGGTGGCGCGGCTGGCCGAAAAATGCATCGGGCCCGAGCGCTTCGAGGTCAAGGGCGACGTCCTTTATCTCAGCGCGCCGGACGGGCTTGGCAAATCGGTGTTTGCCAACCTCATTCCACGCACGTTGAAAGTGCCGGGCACGGCCCGCAATTGGCGCTCGGTGCTGGCGCTGCTGGAGATGGCGCGCAAGTCCGATAGCGATTGATCCAGGTGTCTCGCCGGAAATACGCGGCGGCGACACGCATGAACGAACTACGCCGCCTCGGCGCGTTTCCAGTCGAAGGCCAGTTCTTCGCGGAACGCAAAGCGCTTGATGTGGTCGGCAACGACGCTTTCGAGCCGCTCGATCGAAGCGGCTTCGTTGGTCGATACCGTGATGTGCAGCGCTGCCCCGTCGGCGTCCATGACCGTGCGGCCGAGTGAAAGGTCGATGACGCCGTGGTTGGGGTCGAACTCGACGGGAAACTTGTGCGCCCAATGTTTGCACAACTGCTGCAGATAGCGGCTCGCGTGCGCCGTGGTGACATTGGCATGGCTGGTCGGCATGAAGGGGGTTCTCCGAAGCTCAATCTCGTGACGTAGCGCCGCTTTTCACGGCAGGCGCCATAGCCGGATAGATAGGCACCACCAAGCGAAACATCACGGAGTGGCCGCCGGTCACTCCAAAAGGGTGATCGATTACCAGCTTCCGGTGTTCGCCATCGACGCCCACGGTTCTGCCTTGGCCTTGGCGGGGCCTTTCTGCAGAAGCTCGATGGAGATGCCGTCCGGCGACCTGATAAAGGCCATGTTGCCGTCGCGCGGCGGCCGGTTGATGGTGACGCCATTGTCCATCAGTCGCTGGCAGGTGGCGTAGATGTCGTCTACCTCGTAGGCAAGGTGGCCGAAATTGCGCCCGCCCTTGTAGTCTTCAGGATCCCAGTTGTAGGTGAGTTCGACCAGCGGCGCCTTGTCGGCGATGCCGCTCTGCTCGTCCTCGGATGCGGCCAGGAAGATCAGCGTGAAGCGGCCCTGCTCGTTTTCATAGCGGCGAACTTCCTTCAGCCCGAGCTTGTTGCAGTAGAAATCGAGCGAAGCATCGACATCGGCGACGCGGACCATGGTGTGCAGATAGCGCATGTGTTTTCCTCGATCTGTTGGGTTGCGGCGCAACATAGGGTCGGCCCGGTCAAAGGGCAATCGTCCGGCGTCAGGCGGCGCCGGCAAAGAACAAATCCGGTATTCCCGCAATGAACCGTGAAAAAAGGCACGTCAGCTCTTGCACACACCGGAAGCCGCGGTGTTAATCTGGTATCAAGAATCAGTTGCGGTGTTCTTGAATAAAGGGGGCATTCTTATGGGGGAAAAGGCCTCTTTGACCGGGCGGGCCAATACCCTTGGCGACGCCTTGACGCGCGACGAAGGCGGCGACGCCGCCGACTTGGCCGAAATCGCCGGCGCCATCAAGTGGTTCGATGTGGCCAAGGGCTATGGCTTCATCCTTCCCGATGACGGTGTTTCGGGCGATATCCTCCTCCACGTGACATGTCTTCGACGGGACGGCTTCCAGACAGCCTTGGAAGGCGCACGCGTGGTCTGTCTTGTGAAGCAAGGCGAGCGCGGGCTGCAGGCCTTCCGTGTGCTTTCCATGGATGTCACCACCGCCGTCCATCCCGCGGAAATGCAGGAACAGCGCACCCATGTCGCGGTGACGCCGGAGAGCGGGCTCGAACGCGCTTTGGTCAAATGGTTCAACCGCACCAAGGGGTTTGGCTTCCTGACGCGCGGCGAGGGGACCGAGGACATTTTCGTCCATATGGAGACCTTGCGGCGCTACGGCATCACCGAGCTTCGGCCGGGGCAGGTCGTGCTTGTCCGTTTCGGCCGCGGTGACAAAGGCCTTATGGCCGCCGAAATTCACCCCGATATGGGCACCTTGCCGGTCTCGCACTAGGGCGAACCGGCCGAGGATTTCATATGACACACAGGAACGGGCTGACGGCGGGCGTGATGTGCGCCGTGGCTGCCGTCATGGTCGCCGCCGCCGCATTCTTCTATTTCCAGGTACCCAGCGCGGCCGATGGCCGGGCGATGATCCTTCCAGTTGATCCCGCGCCGCTGGTTGCCGTGACCAAGAATGGCAAACGCTCCTTCTCGATCGAAGTCGCCGATACCGAGGCCGAGCGGGAAGCCGGCCTGATGTTTCGCGAGGACATGGCCGCCAATCATGGCATGCTGTTCGTCTTCGACGAGACGCGCGACGTCAGTTTCTGGATGAAGAACACGCCGATGGCGCTCGATCTGATCTTTGTCGGCCAGGACGGCAGGATCCGCGCGATCAAGCAGGGTGAGCCGCAATCCGAGGCGATCGTGTCGCCGGGCGAGCCGGTCCGCTTCGTGCTCGAACTCAAGGCCGGCACTGCCGCCAGGGACGGCATCGCGGACGGCGATCTGCTGCGCCATCCGGCAATCGGCACGGCATCGGGTCCTGGCATGCCGCCCGCCGACAAGGGCGATTCTCCGAACGTCGACTCCGACTGAGCCGGGGATCACCTCCCATGCAGTTTTTTTCCCATGACGGGTTCGATCTTGCCTTCCTCGACCGCCAGCCGGCCTCGGGCGCGGGCGATCCGGTGCTGATGATTCATGGCTTTGCTTCGAGCCACTATGTCAACTGGGTGTCGCCCGGCTGGTTCAAGACGCTCAACGATGCCGGTTATCGCGCCATCGCCTTCGACAATCGCGGCCACGGCGCGTCATCCAAGAGTTACGACGAGGCCGATTATACGCCCGCGAAAATGGCTTCGGACGCGGCAGCCCTGCTCGATCATCTCGGTATCGAGCGGGCCCATGTCATGGGCTATTCGATGGGCGCGCGCATCGCGGCCTTCCTGGCGCTGTCCGATCCGGACAAGGTGGCGACGCTGGTCTTTGGCGGCCTGGGCATCGGCATGATCGATGGGGTCGGCGATTGGGATCCGATCGCCGCCGCCCTTCTTGCCGAGGATCCGTCCGCGACCACCCATCCGCGCGGCCGCGCTTTTCGCGCCTTCGCCGACCAGACCCGCAGCGACCGCCAGGCGCTTGCCGCCTGCATCGCCACGTCGCGGGAATTGCTTGGTGAGGACGACATCGCCCGCATCGCACAGCCGACGCTGATCGCGGTCGGTACCATCGACGACATTGGTGGATCGCCGGACGAGCTCGCGGCGCTGATGCCCAACGCCAGGGCCTTCTACATCGAGAGCCGCGACCATATGCTGGCCGTCGGGGACAAGACCTTCAAGCAGCGGGTGCTGGAGTTCTACGCCGAAAATCCGCTTTGAGGCGCCGGTTCCTGGGACGAGCGCCTCGGATTCCGAAACTAAGCTAGGTCAAGGCCTGCAGCGAACGCGCCATGTTCAGCCTTGCCTGCGGCTCGAAGCGCTGCTGGAACTCCTGCGTGTGGAAGATATGCGGTCGGGCAAGGAAGGTCTTAAGCACCGCGCCGCGGCCAGCACGCCACATCGGCTCTTCAACCCAGCCATATTCACGGCGAACCGCCAATTCATAGGCATCGAACGCAACTGCGTCAGCGCCCAGGATCGACAGGTCCATATCGAGGAACAGGCTGGCGTCGCGCGTCGCCGCTGCGTCGTCGAACAGCGGCAACTGGTGCGTGGCGGTGGCGAGGATCATCGCGCTGACGCGGCTCAGGCGCCCGGCATCGGTGCGGCCGGCGAGCTTTTGCTCCGCAAGCGCGGCACTTTGCGCCTCATTGTCCTTGGCTCTGCTGTCGTAGATGACGTCGTGGAACCAGATCGCCGCTTCGACGGCTTCGGGGTCGTCCAGAAGCGTTCGATAGTCGCCGGCCAGCGTTAGCATCGCTTCGATATGGGCGAGGTTGTGGTAATGGCGGCCGGCGGCATGGTAGAGGACAGAAAGCTCGGTTTTCAGGGCGTCGTCGATCAAGGGTTCGTTTTCCATGGCTGCTTGAATTCCTGCGAACCAAATCCATTTGACACAGCACTAAGGAAAATTGAGTTCAATCGTGCTATGATCTGGCTTATATGTGCGGCCGGACAAGCAGGCAGACTAGCAGGACGCAGGATAAGACGTCGATGAACAGCATCAGCATTTCCCGCCACGGCGCGTTGCAGCCGGTCGATCCGATCTGGCGTTCGATCCGCGACGAAGCGATGGAAGCGGTCAACCGCGACCCGCTGCTGGCCGCGTTCCTCTATTCGACGATCCTCAACCAGGAAAGCCTGGAAGAGGCGGTCATTCACAGGATCGCGGAGCGGCTTGCCCATCAGGATATCGGCTCCGATCTCATCCGCCAGACCTTCAAGTCGATGCTTGCCGACGACAAGGACTGGCCAACCACGGTGCGCGTCGACATCCAGGCCTATTATGACCGCGACCCGGCTTGCGACCGGTTCATCATGCCGGTGCTCTACTTCAAGGGCTTTCACGCCATCCAGACCCATCGGCTGGCGCATTGGCTGTGGAACCACGGGCGCAAGGATTTCGCGCTCTACCTGCAGAGCCGTTCGTCCGCTGTCTTCCAGACCGATATCAATCCGGCCGCGCGCATCGGCAAGGGCATCTTTATCGATCACGCCACCGGCCTCGTCGTCGGCGAGACTGCGGTCATCGAGGACGACGTGTCGATCCTGCATGGCGTGACGCTGGGCGGTACTGGCAAGGCCGGCGGCGACCGCCATCCCAAGATCCGCTACGGCGTGCTGATTGGCGCCGGCGCCAAGATTCTCGGTAACATCGAAATCGGCCATTGCTCCAAGATTGCCGCCGGATCGGTGGTGCTGTCGCCTGTGCCGCACAACAAGACGGTCGCCGGCGTGCCGGCCCGCGTGGTCGGTGAGACCGGCTGCGACCAGCCTTCGCGCCAGATGGACCAGCTTCTGCCGTCGCAGAAGATGGATCACGTGATCAGTTTCGATATCTGATTTGCTGGCAGTGCCCGCAT
This sequence comes from Mesorhizobium sp. M8A.F.Ca.ET.207.01.1.1, assembly GCF_004794715.1. Lineage (NCBI taxonomy): Bacteria > Pseudomonadati > Pseudomonadota > Alphaproteobacteria > Hyphomicrobiales > Phyllobacteriaceae > Mesorhizobium > Mesorhizobium sp. M8A.F.Ca.ET.207.01.1.1. The sequence goes on from NZ_SRUS01000001.1 coordinate 781,501, forward strand.
GATTGCGATTTGCCCGGCGGCATTGCCGCTTCCGGTGCAATAAGACCGGCTTGCCTTTACATCGCCATTGTCGACGTGCCAGAAGCGCCGTTCAAACGAGCAAGCCCGATGATCGGAGAAGACTGTTGAAGCCGGACGAAATCAGAAAGCTGGACGCCTATTTCAAGCGCGTCTTCCAGAACCCCAAGCTTGAGGTCAAGGCAAGGCCACGCAAGGAAGATTCGGCCGAGGTCTATGTCGGCGACGAATTCCTCGGCATCGTCTTCAAGGACGAGGACGACGGCGACTATAATTTCTCGATGGCGATCCTGGACATCGACCTGGCCTGAGCCCGCAATGCCACGGCAGGCCGCGTCGAGCGCGGCCGGCCCGCTTTCAGCCGTTCAATGTCTGGCCTTGAGGAGCAGCCCTGCCTCGGCCGTGATCGCCGCGTCCAGCGTCTGCCAGTCGCCGAGGAATTCCCTTGGGAAGCGGTAGGTAAGGCTGAGATCATCCCCGACATGGATGTCCCGCTCGCAGGGAGCCAGCGATTCGCTGGCGCTAGGACCGCTGAGGCAGCGGGCCACGAAGGGGTCCTTGCCCGCGCGCTTGCCGACGACCAGCACCTCGTTCATGTAGCCTGATTTTTCATTGAACCCATAGACCGTCGTGCCGCCAAGCCCTGGAATGCCGGGCTGGACGATCAACGCGCTGTAGATTGGCGCGAACCGGCCACTCATGTCGCGCGACATCATCTGCTGCTCGAAGGACAGGAAGATGATGTTCCTGTTGGCTCCGGCGTGATTGAAATCATCGCGCGACGCCTCGCTGTAGCCGTCCATCTGGGGATAGCGCAGATAGAGGTCGAGGCGCGAGGCGATGCCGTCGCGCCGGGCTGGCTCGAACCTGATGAAATTGGCCGGCACGGTGATGATGTTGTGGCCGATCACCACCTCGCGCACGGTCGCGTCGTCGGTGTATCCGGCCATGGCAATGGAACGGCCGAACCATTTACCGCCAAGGCTGATGGCTATCGACAGCAAGGCCAGAGCCGCGAACGCGTAGAACACCCGCTTCATCAGCTTGGAATCGACCACGGTGAGTTCTGGGCCGTCGGCGATCGCTGCCTGCTTCATCTCGGTCCTCGTCCATCACCATCCGGGTGCCCCGCGGCGGCACACATCGCACGGCACGGCTCTTGCAGCCTTCCTGAAACGACTGTGCGATTTCATGGTAAATGGAGGGTTAATATGGCCCAGATGGAACTCCTGCTGTTCGCTTTTGTCGTCGGGCTGACGGTTTGCGGCCTGACGGGCTCGACAATGGAACTGGTATCGGGTCGCAAGGTCGCCTTCGCTGAGCCTTATGTGTCGCCCTCGCATGTGCTGCGCTCGCTGGCTGTCACTGCCGGTGCCGGGCCGTTCATGCTGGTCAACGAAGCCCTCGATGCGCGGCGCCAGGACCGCATTTCGACAGTGGCGCTCCTGTCATGTGGCTGCACCGCTATTGCCTGGTCGCTGGCCCTGGGCAACGTCGTGCTCGCCATTGCTTCCTGGGCGGTCCGTCTCCTAGGGTTTCCAGCCTGAGACGATTCGGAGACCGACAATGCCGCTTTATGCGATCGATGGAACCGAGCCCAGCTTCGCCGATGCGGATTCGAACTGGATCGCGCCCGACGCCACGCTGATTGGCGACGTCAGGATCGGCCGCAATGCCGGCTTCTGGTTCGGCGTCGTCATCAGGGGCGACAACGAGCCCATCGTCATCGGCGCCGGCACCAATGTGCAGGAACACACGGTTATGCACACCGATCCCGGCTTTCCGCTGACCATCGGCGAAGGATGCACCATCGGCCATCGCGCCATGCTGCATGGCTGCACGATTGGTGACAACAGCCTGATCGGCATGGGCGCCATCGTGCTGAACGGCGCCAGGATCGGCAAGAATTCACTGGTCGGCGCCGGCGCCCTGATCACCGAAGGCAAGGAATTCCCGGACAATTCGCTGATCGTCGGTTCACCGGCAAAGGCGATCAGGGTGCTGGACGACGCGGCGGTCGAGCGGCTGCGTGGCTCCGCCGCGCACTACGTCGCCAACGCCGGGCGCTTCAAGGCGGGGCTGAAAAAGGTCTGAAGCCGGCTTTGGCGATGGGTGTCGCCCGGTTCGTCGCTGCAACTCATCGTCCCTTGGAGCGTCGCTTGGCCGTCGCATCGCGCAGCAACGAAGCTCCGGCTTCAAAGCCGGCTTTGTCGGCCTCCTCAAGGGCCGTCGTGTAGTCATCGATACGGGTTTCGAGCGTCGGGTCCGCGCCGGCGGCGAGAAGCAGGCGGATCGCCTCGACGCTGCGGATGGCCACCGCATAGTGAAGCGGCGTCCAGTCGTTGACGCCCCGCATGTTGGGATCGGCGCCGCCGTCGAGCAGCACCTGCATGATGTCCGTCCTGTCGGCCCGCTCGGTGGACAACGCCGCGATCAGTGCCGGAAACCCGCCATGATCCCGGTAGTTCGGATCCGTGCCGGCATCGAGCAAAGTCGAGATGAAGCCGACCGGGCTCCAGTAGATCGCATACTCCAGCGGATGCCCGAGCCCCAGTTCGAACGGCATGCGCTCGTCGAACCAGCGGGGCGAGTTGCCCAAGGCCTTGCCAAGAGCATTGAAGTCACCGGCCTTGAAGGCATCGTCGATGGCCTTGAACAGCCGAGGAAGCTCGCATCGATCTTCCGGGATTTCCAACATCGCCGTGATCCAGAGCGCAAACTAACCGGTCTATACTGCGCCGATCGCCATTGCGTCGGAAGCGGGAGCAGTGGACAATCTGATTGAAATTTAGACTACAGCACTGAGCCCATCGGCATTGCTGGCCGCGCACCTCATTACTGTTATAGTGTCTATCTGGTGCCAAAGAGGTGCCTTTCTGCATGCCACGAGAGCTTAGTGAGCAGGTGCAGCAAATGTTTTTGCTATTTGGCATTCTTTTGGCGGGTGTCCTCGCTGGGATGGGGTTGGAGCGTTTCCTATCGAGGAAGCGGAGGCAGGCATTGAGAGAAAGGAACCGCTTGCGCTGGGCGAGAGAGCGCAGTGGAGGCGACATCCTTGGCGGCCTGTGGGCCGAACCGAAGCCTGTTTCCCCGCCGCCGAAACCAACCGATCCCGCGGATCAGTTGCGGATTGTTATGGGGGCGACCTTCACGGTCCAGGCGCTCCTCAACAAAAGCGAGGCTCGCGTCTTCAAGGCGCTTGACCGTATGGTCATCGCTTGCAATCCTGGATGGCAGGTGATGGCGCAAGTGTCATTGGGCGAAATTCTGCGCAGCGCGGATGCCGACGCCTACAGTTGCATCAATTCGAAACGGGTGGACCTCCTTCTCGTAGACGAGAACTGTCAGCCTCGACATGCGCTCGAATACCAGGGCCATGCGCACCATCAGGGTTCAGCCGCCGCGCGTGATGCGGTGAAAAAGGAGGCCCTGCGTCGAGCTGGCATTAGCTATCATGAGATCGTCGGCGGCCATACGACGCCTTCCGAACTCAGGCGGCTAGTCGAGAAGCTGGTGGAAAGGCCCGCATCGGCCCAATAGCTGTCTTGCAGCTTCCTTGATCCCAGAAATGGCGGAGCCGGCCCGGGGACGGGGCCGGCTCCTTTGACCCGGTCGTTGGGGACGGGGAGGGTGGGGACTCGACCGGGTTTCTCGTTGAGCGCGTCGCAGCCGTGCAACGCGCCTGACCTTGTTGGCGTCCTCAGCGGACGCTGGCGACCGCATCGGAACGGCCGTCGTTGATCGTCACCCAAACGCCGGAGTTTTCCGTCGATTGACGCTTCAGATAGGTGTAGTCGGTGTCCGTCCAGGACAGCACCTTGGTTTCCAGATTGTCGAGGATGAACTCGCCGAGGCTGGTGCGCACGGTCAGCACCGCATGGCCGTCGCCGTTCGGCTGGCGTGCAACCGTCATCAAAAGGTCGCCGGCGGGCACGCCCACATTCATCAGCTCGCGCCGCTTTTCCAGCGCGTAGTCCTCGCAATCGCCATAGCCACTGTCCGGGTAGGCCCAGTATTCCTCGACACCGTAGTTTTCCATGTCGGTGCGCGGCTTGACGCGGGTGTTGACCGAATTGTTGATGCTGACGATCGACGCCCAGAGCTTGCGGGTCAGGTCGACCGGTTCTCCCTTGGGGGTCTTTTCGTTGCATTCGCCCGGGATGCGTTGGCAGAATTCATAGTGGCCAACAGGCTGCGTGGTGCGTCCGCCGGTATGCATGTAGGCCGGTCCCGCGGCATATGCTGATCCCCAGGCGGAAAGCTGCATCGCCATTGCCACCAGCAACAGCTTGCCCCTCGTTCTTTTCATTATTCAGTCTCCCCGTTCGAAGGAGACATTGCCACATGTGGATTTATTTGACGCAAAAGCGCGAAGTAGATTTTAAGTAAAACGCCCGTAGAATAAACATAAAATTTGAATCATTTGAGTATTGAATTGTTCGGATTGCGGGATTGGTTTTCGGCGAATTCGGCCGCGCGCGGACCATTCCTGACTATGGCGACCTGTCGCCCGAGGACGTATCGATCGTCGCACCCCGGAATCAAAAAGCCGGCCGTGAGGGCCGGCTTGACGGGCGTGCTTTGCGGCCTGATCAGGCGCGCGGCGTGTTGAATTCCGAATCGAGCGTTTCGGGGCGCTGGATGACGGCGAATTCGATGGCGACGCCATCTTCGAAATGCCGAACGATCTGGCCGCGCATCGTGCCGAGCATGACCTGGACGCCGATCGCCGGTTTGACCTCGATCTCGATCGCGGCGCCGGACAACGACAGATCGATGATCCGGCACTGATACTGACGGCCGTCGGTGAGCTGCAGCACGCTGGTCGGGTTGCGTGGCGAGACGCGCTCGTGTCGGCGGTCTTCCGGCAGGTCGAGCTCGTGCTTGTTGGCGAGCCATGTCAATTGCGCCGCGAGCTTGTCCTTCTTGCGGTCGGACGCAATCACCGTCATTGCGAAGCCGTCCGGCAACGTGCGCGTCAAGACACCTTCGATGCGACCGATATGATCGATATAGGCGATGACTTTCTCGCCGGGCATGCCGATGCGGTCGGTGCGAAGCGCGACGTTGCCAGGCGACATGTCCACGACCTGGCAGGGGTGCTCGGTGCGGTCCTCCAGCATGAAACGTCCGTATATCTTGACCCGGACGCGCTGAAAGTTACGCCTTTCAGCTTGGGACGGCGCATAGTCGACCGCCGCTGACCTCATGACTGCCTACACCCCGTTTGGCATCCCGCGCCTTAATGCGAGGGACTTCATCAGAGAAGTACAACAAAGCGGGTTAACAAAGGGGAAAAACAGGCCCGCGGGACTGTGTGATCATCAACTATCTTCGCGCCCGCCGTCGAAGACGACGAGGTGGCGGATGCGGCGCGCCCGGCCGAGCGCCGAGATCGTGTCGGGCGCCCCGATCTCGTCGGGAACGAGCGAGGGAACGTCGATCGCCGGACGGTTGTTCAGCAGCTCTTTCTCCGGGTCGATGACGCGTATTGAATCGATTAAGGCGTCCGTGATCGGATCCGCGCCTAGCCAGAACGGCTTCTCCGCGGCGCTGATCACGCCGAGGCAGCGCGGATTTTCAATGCCGCCATCGAGCGGCAGGGCGAGCAATTCGAACTTGTTGGAGCGGCCGTTGCGGCTGAAGCCCTCGAAAATGATCAGCACGACCGATTTCTGGTCGAAAACCCCGTGGATCAGCCGCGAAACCAGCCGCTGATCCTTTTCGCGCCACAGCGACGGGAAGGAAAACCCCTTGAGTTCGCGGCCGTAGCAGGCGCAGAGCCTGGTGCCGGCCAGACGAAACACGGGCTGACCACGCGTGTCCCTTTCCAGGATGAACGTATCGGCCAGCAGCGACTTGATGTCGGCCGGCTCGACTTCCGATCGCTTCGGAGCGGGGCGTCCGTCACGCAGGCGGTTCCAATAGTGGAACAGCGTGATCGATCCGTTTTGGTTCATACTAAAAAGCTCCGCGCATTCTGTCGTCTGATGTCCCATCGGTGAACAGAAGGGCGCCCTCCGATGACCTACATGCGTTCCGGAGCAGGAAGCGTGCCAGCGTCGTTAACACTTGTTCACGGGTCGGGGCCGTTAAGGTTAACAAGTGGTTTACGTTGCGGCCTGGCGAGCCGCGTGGCACACCAAAACCACTCCAGAAGCGGTCGTTTCGCGACGATCGGCAGCACTTCAGTCAAGAGTTTTAGGGGAGCAGGGGGCTCGACCGGCCGTTCAAGGGAAACCTTGGACGGCTTCTTTTTTGATTCGCACCTGTGATTCGGAGCGGGACGATTCGCCATTTGCGGTTCCATCGGCGGTGATCTAGATGCTGGCCAGACCGAACCAGCCCCAGACCGAACCGGCCCCGGACTGAACCAGCATCGAGTGCGATTGCAGATGAATGAACCGCAAAATCCGTCCCAGCCCGAACCGGCCGAAGCCATGCCGCCGCCGGCGCGTGAGCCGGTGTTCAACCTGCCGCCGATCGTGCTGGCGGTGATCGGCATCTGCGCGATCGTCTATCTGCTGCAGCAATATGTGCTGAACGACGCCCAGCAAATGACGCTGCTCTATGACGGGGCGTTCATTCCGGTCCTCTATACCGGCCAATACGGCTTCGACTGGTTCTCTTTCACCCGGCCTTTCACTTACGCTTTCATGCATGGCGGCTTTGCCCATATCGCCATCAATATGGTCTGGCTCGCCGCCTTTGGCTCGCCGCTGGCCAATCGTCTCGGCGCGCTCCGGTTCGCATTGTTCTTTGCCGCCACCGGACTGGCTTCGGTGGCGCTCTTCTGGGCCATGCATCCATACGGAGAAGCGCCGCTGGTCGGCGCATCGGGCGCCATATCGGGCATGACGGGGGCCGCGGCGCGCTTTGGCTTCCACACCGACCGCTCGGCCGGCAAGGCTGCTTTCGCCGGCCCGGTGCTGCCGGTCGCGATCGTGTTGCGCTCGCGCGGCGTCGTCATTTTCCTGGCCATGTGGATGATCATCAATCTCGCCACCGGCCTTCTCGGTTTCGCGCCGGGCGTGGACGGCCAGATCGCCTGGGAGGCCCATATAGGCGGCTTTGTCGCGGGCTTCTTCGGCCTGCGCTGGTTCGACAGGGGATGGCAAGCGCCTGAATGGGAAGCGCCCGACCACACTTGAAATGCAACCCATCACGGCGCACGATGTTCACTCTTATGCGAAAACCGGTCAGGTCAGGAACCGGTTGGCAAAGTAGAGGAGGACGCCATGACGGTTAAGGCAATTCTCGAGAGCAAGGGCCATGACGTGCTGACGCTCGGGCCCAACGAAAAACTCAGCGAAGCCATTCGCATCCTGACAGAACACAAGATCGGCGCACTGGTCATCACCAATGGCGATCGCAAGATCGTCGGCATCCTCTCCGAGCGCGACATCGTGCGGGTGATCGCCAAGGAAGGAGCCGCCGCGCTCGACATCGCGGTGCGCTCGGCCATGACGCCGAAGGTGAAGATCTGCAATGAGAACCACACCGTCAACGAGGTGATGGAGATCATGACCCGGGGCCGCTTCCGCCATCTGCCGGTGGAAAAGGACGGCCTGCTGGATGGCATCGTGTCCATCGGTGACGTGGTCAAGCGCCGCATCGAGGACGTCGAGCGCGAGGCAGAGGAAATCCGGGCCTACATCGCCACCGCCTGAGCGGTGACGGCTGCCGCCGACCGAATGCCGGCCGGCGGCACCAGGACTACCTGTTGTCGAGTTCAGAGCGGACGAGTGCGAGCCCGCGCCTTGTGATGCGGTAGGGCCCGCCGCCCGACGACGAAACCGCCTTCTTGCGTTTCAATTTTCGAAACAGGTCGAGATCGACGTCAGGATAATGCCAGCCGTCGCGGGTCAGGCATTTGACGGAAGCGATCCTTTTCTTGTCGTTCTTTTCGATTTCAATGCGTCCGCCCTGTGCGAGCAGGTGCAGGATGCGCTGTTCAGTACGCGAAATATCCATGTGAAGAGTTTCCGGGAAAACGAAAAATGCCGCCGCCGCGAAGCTTCGCGGCACGGGGTTTCAGGTTTTCTGCCCTGCCTCATCGAGAGGTCAGGGCCTTACCGGGACTGAGCGTAAGTGGACATCCACTCTCCATTGGGATGAGCGTCCTATAGGCAAAAATGGCTGGGAAGGCCAGACCGAGGCTTTGCGCTTGTCTCTTCTGGCGGTTTGCACTAGCGAAGCGGGTACGATTTGTACCTGCTGAATGTGCAGCGCATTCGGCAATCATCCGGAATTTGACGGCAGGCCATGAGCATCATCGATACCCGTACACCCGACGCAAAACGCCTGATATCAGGTGCCACCGGCGACTGGGAGATCATTATCGGCCTTGAGGTTCACGCTCAGGTCATCTCGGAGGCAAAGCTCTTCTCCGGCGCCTCGACCGCATTCGGGGCTGCGCCCAATGCCAATGTCAGCCTAGTCGATGCGGCAATGCCCGGCATGCTGCCCGTCATCAACGAGGAATGCGTCAAGCAGGCGATCCGCACCGGCCTGGGGCTGAAGGCGGCGATCAACCACAAGTCGGTCTTCGACCGGAAGAACTATTTCTATCCGGACCTGCCGCAGGGCTACCAGATCTCGCAGTTCAAACAGCCGATCGTCGGCGAGGGCACGGTCATCGTCTCGGTCGGTCCCGACCGCAAGGGCGAGTTCGAGGACATCGAGGTTGGCATCGAGCGCCTGCACCTGGAGCAGGATGCCGGCAAGTCGATTCACGACCAGCACCCGACCATGTCCTATGTCGACCTCAACCGCTCCGGCGTGGCGCTGATGGAGATCGTGTCGAAACCCGACCTGCGCTCCGGCGACGAGGCCAAGGCCTATGTGACCAAGCTGCGCACCATCATGCGCTATCTCGGCACCTGCGACGGCAACATGGACGAAGGCTCGCTGCGTGCCGACGTCAACGTCTCGGTGCGCCGGCCAGGGGGCGAATTCGGCACCCGCTGCGAAATCAAGAACATGAATTCGATCCGCTTCATCGGCCAGGCCATTGACTACGAGGCGCGCCGGCAGATCGCTATCCTCGAGGACGGCGGCAAGATCGATCAGGAAACGCGGCTGTTCGATGCCGTCAAGGGCGAGACGCGCTCGATGCGCTCCAAGGAAGAGGCGCACGACTACCGCTACTTCCCCGATCCCGATCTTCTGCCGCTGGAATTCGACCAGGCCTATGTCGACGCCCTGGCCAAGGCATTGCCGGAACTGCCCGACGACAAGAAGGCGCGGCTGATCTCCTCGCTCGGCCTCTCGACCTACGACGCAGCGATCCTGGTGTCGGAAAAGCCGATCGCCGATTATTTCGAGAAGGTAGCGGCCGGGCGCGACGGCAAGCTCGCCGCGAACTGGGTCATCAACGATCTGCTGGGCGCTCTCAACAAAGCCGGCAAGGACATTGAATCCGCTCCGGTTTCGCCCGACCAACTCGGTGCGGTCATCGACCTGATCAAGGAAGGCACCATCTCCGGCAAGATCGCCAAGGACCTGTTCGAGATCGTCTGGAGCGAGGGTGGTGATCCTCGCCAACTGGTCGAAAGCCGTGGCATGAAGCAGGTCACCGACACCGGCGCCATCGAGAAGGCGGTCGACGACGTGATCGCGGCCAATCCCGACAAGGTCGAGCAGGCACGCGCCAAGCCGACCATGGCCGGCTGGTTCGTCGGCCAGGTGATGAAGGCGACCGGCGGCAAGGCCAATCCGCAGGCCGTCAACGATCTCGTCAAGGCCAAGCTGGGTATCGAGTAAAGGCATGTTCGTCCGCACCGCCGGGGATCGCGACCTCGCAGCCGTCCGGGCGTTGCTGGTCGAGACTTGGCATGCCAGCTATGACGCGATCTACGGTGCCGAACGGGTCACCGAGATCACCAATGAATGGCACTCCATCGCTTCGTTGAAGGCCAGGCTGGTCAAGCCGAGCAGTGAGTTCCTCGTTGCCGATGACGGCAAGCGCATTGGCGGTATGGCGTTTGCCGAAGCCGTCGGCGACGGCGGCGTGGTTATGCTCAGGCAGCTCTATGTGCTTCCTGCGCTGCAGGGCCGAGGTATCGGCGGCATGCTGCTCGACGAAATCATCGAGAGTTTTCCGGAAGCCCATGGGATTCGGCTCGAAGTGGAAGAGAAGAACACCCGCGCCGTAGCCTTCTATCGGGCCAATGGCTTCGTCCAGGCCGGCCGCACCGACAATTGCGGCTCCGCCGGTTCGGCCATCCCGGCGTTGATCTATGAACGGGTACTTGCTGCCTGACCACCGTGGCGGCGTGATCACCTTCGCGCGAGTGCCCGTCCCGGGCTCCGTTTTCGTTTGACGGCCCTGATGTCCGCCACCAAAGGTGCTTAGGCCGACCCGCTCGAAGCCGGAATAAACCGACGCGCGCGGGACGGCTTGGGGGGAACCATGCCAAGCCTGCCGGAACTGATGCCGACCGAGGTGTCGGACGAAACCTTTGGCGGCGTCACCTATCACATAGCGGGCGAACTGGTGCCTGTGCTTTCCGTCGACGTGACGCGGATGCCTGTCTATTTCGAGCACCACATCCTGCTGTGGAAGAATTCCACGATCACCATCGGCCTGAAATCGCTGAAGGGTGCGCTGAAGCGCATGATGGCCGGCATGCAGATCTTCGTCACCGAGGCGTCGGGAGCGGGCATCATCGCCTTCAGCCGCGACGGACCGGGTCACATCGTGCCGATTCACCTGCGGCAAGGCGAGGAGATCCAGGTGCGCGAGCACCAGTTCCTCGCCGCCACAGGCAATGTCGACTACACGTTCGAGCGTGTACGCGGCCTGGCGACGATGCTGTTCGGCCAAAGCGGCTTCTTCATCGACCGGTTTCGCGGCGATAGCGGGGACGGCATCGTCTGGCTGCACGGTTACGGCAACGTTTTTGAAAAGACGCTCGCTCCGGGCGAAACCATCGACATCGAACCCGGCGGCTGGCTGTTCAAGGATGCCTCGGTCAGGATGGAAACCAAGATCGACCGGCTGTCGAGCGGCTTCTTCGGCGCCAACATGAATTTCATCGTCAACCGCTTCACGGGTCCGGGCAGGGTCGGCATCCAGTCAATGTACCTGCATATGCCGACCGAGGAGTAGGCTGGGAAAGCCGCAAGCGGGACGGGTGAAGGCCAGGATCAGCGCGACCGCAGCGGTGGCGACAGTTCGCGTATCAGCAATTCGAGTTCCCGCTGTGTGCTTCGCGCTGGCAGCGTTGAGACTGCAAACAGCAATCGAGAGTGCAGCCGATCAGGCGGTGGAAACGTCCACATTGTCGATCAGCCTGGTTTTTCCCAGCCAGGCGGCGGCGAGGACGCGGCCCATTCGGTCGTGCCGCCATGGCGCAAGGGTCAGGCTTTCGCGGGCTTCGACATAATCGACTTTCTGGAAGCCGGCGACGATCAGGGCTCGGCTTGCTTCGGCGATCGTTTCTTCCTGACCTGCGCCCGCCGCCAGCGCCGTTGCCGCCTTGCGCAGGATAAGGTTGAACTGGCGGGCGGTCTGGAGTTCGGCTTCATCGAGATAGGCGTTGCGTGACGACATGGCGAGGCCATGCGCGTCGCGAATGGTCGGTGCGCCGATGATCTCGACGGGCAGGTCGAGGTCGCGGCAAAGCTGCTTGACGACGCAAAGCTGCTGATAATCCTTTTCGCCAAAGATGGCGAAGTCGGGTACGGCCTGCAGGAGAAGCTTGGCCACCACTGTGGCGACGCCATCGAAAAAGGTGGGTCGAAAGTCCGTTTCGAGCCCGGCTGACGGGCCGCCGACCGAGATTTTCGTCGCAAAACCGGGGGGATACATCTCGTTGACATCAGGCGTGAAGGCGAGATCGGCCTTGGCCATCGTCAGCATATAGAGGTCGCGGGCCAACTGGCGCGGGTATTTGTCGAGATCCTCGCTCGGCGCGAACTGCGTCGGATTGACGAAGATCGACACCACGCATCGATCGGCTCTTTCGAGGGCGATCTTGATCAGCGAAAGATGCCCGTCATGCAATGCGCCCATGGTTGGCACCAAGGCGATGCGCTGCCCATCGCGCCGCCAGTCGCGGATGCGTGCGCGAAGCTCGGCAACGCTGTCGACGACGTCGGGCCGGCTCATGCTTCATCCCCGCCATTTGTTTTTGAAAAGACATGGGCACGGCCGGGGAATTCGCGGTCCCGTACCTCCGATGCGTAGCGCTCGGCGGCATGCGCGATCACGCTGCGCAGATCGGCGTATTGCTTGACGAATTTAGGCACCCGGTCGACGGTCAGCCCGACCATGTCGTCGATGACCAGGATCTGGCCGTCGCACTCGCTGCTGGCGCCGATGCCGATGGTTGGAATGGCGATGCGGCCGGTGATGTCCGCGGCGACCGTCTCGATCGTTCCTTCAATGACCAGGGAAAACGCACCGGCCTTCTCGACCGCGAGCGCGTCGGCGATCAGGGCGGCAACATTCTCGTCCGTCCGGCCCTTGATCTTGTAGCCGCCGTCTTTCTCGACCGATTGCGGCTGCAGGCCGATATGGCCCATGACCGGGATACCGGCGGCCACGATCGCCGCGATCTGAGCGGCCATGTCGACGCCTCCCTCGAGTTTCACCGCCTGGCAACCGGTCTCGCCAACGATGCGCCGCGCCGAGGCCACGGCTTGCGCGGCTGAATCCTCATAGGTGCCGGCCGGCATGTCGACGACGACGCAGGCCCTGGCCGAGCCCCGCATCACGGCTTGGCCGTGCGCGATCATCATCTCCAGCGAGGCGCCCAGCGTCGTCTCATGGCCATGCAGGACCATGGCGACGCTGTCGCCGACCAGGAGCAGGTCGACATGGGGATCGAGCAGGCGGGCGATCGGGTACGTGTAGGCGGTGAGGCAGACGATCGGCGTGCCGCCCTTGCGGCGGCGAATCAGGTCGGCACCGATGCGAATGTCGGTGGTCGGCAATTGCGTGGCCAATCGTCGCCTCCTTTAGTCCCCGAGGCGGAGAGGATTTCCGCCTGGGCGCGCAGAGCTTTAGAAAGAGCGGCAAGGCTTGGCAAGCGTGCATCCGGCCACCCCAGGGATCACAGGCCCAGGGATCACAGGCTTGTGTCGGGTCCCTGGCGCGCCATTTGCGCGCTCCCGCGGCAAAACCCTTGCCTTCCCGAGGGCCTGACGCCATAAGCAGGAAACGGGCGCCACCAGCGCGAGGGTTCTGAGATGAAGACTTTCCTGACGCAGTTTTTCACCTGGTGGAACAGCCAGACGCTGGGAACGCGCCTGCACACCTGGCGGTACGGCAAGAGGGTCGGCCAGGACGAGGCCGGCAATGTCTACTATGAAGGCGGTATCGATTCGGAAGGCCGTACGCGCCGTTGGGTCATCTACCGCAACTATTCGGAAGCGTCGGCCATTCCGCCGGGCTGGCACGGCTGGATTCACCATCGTGTCGATGTCGTTCCCCCCAGCGACGACTACCGGCCGCGCGACTGGCAAAAGCCGCACCTGCCCAATCTGACCGGCACGCCCGCGGCCTATCGCCCGAAGGGCTCGGTGCTGACCAACCAACATCGCCCGCAGGTCACCGGCGACTACGACGCCTGGACGCCGGGGTCGTAACGGCGCGGGTTTGTAACCGTAAGGTGCAGGCCGGTCCTTTATCGCCACAATTGGTGTTTAGCTGCTTGCTGATCAGAAAACGGCGACTAGCCTTGGCGATCGATGGAATCACCTGGGCGCGAACCACCGGTACCCCTGCATGAGCTTTTTCAACCTGATATCGACAGGCGGTCTGACGCTAGCCGCCAGCCTCGCCGTCAGCACCGTCGCCTTTGCGGCTTCACCCACACCTGCCGCCCCGGCGCCGCCAGCGGCAGCGGGATCGGATCGCATTGCCAACCCGGTCGCCGAGTTCGCCGGTATCGACAAGATCACCGGCCGCATCATCACCTTCGATGTCTATATCGACGAGACGGTGCAGTTCGGCGCCCTGCAGGTGACGCCACGCGTCTGCTATTCCCGGCCGGAGAACGAGGAGCCGAAGACCGATTCCTTCGTCGAGGTCGACGAGATCACGCTCGACCGCAAGATCCGCCGCATCTTCACCGGCTGGATGTTTGCCGAAAGCCCTGGCCTCAATGCCGTCGAGCACGCCGTCTATGACGTCTGGCTGAAGGAATGCAAGCAGAAGTCGGATGTACCGGCGCCTGATGCTGGCAAGGCCGACGGAGCGAAAGCCGACGCCTCGAAGCCGGCCGCGACCAAGCCCGCCTCGGCCAGGCCCAAGCCCCCGGTCACTCCGGACGCGGCACAGCCGGACGACGCCGCGGAACCGGACACGACCACCGCCAACTGATCTCTTGGAACCGCCATGGCGGGCGCGCGTTGGAGCACCAAGACGTGCCCGGAGGATATGCTATGTCGGACAGCAAGCGGATCATGGCCAACAAGGCCGAGTTGTTGGAACTCGAAAAGGGGTTCTGGACGGGTGACAGTGCCTACTACGCCGCCAACGCGGACACCGAATGCCTGGTGGCGTTTCCGCGGATGGCCAAGGCGATGGATAATGCCGATCTGGCCGAGACCGCGACCAAGCCCAACCGCTGGCGCGATCTCGACATCGAGCTCAAGGGCATAATCGAGCCGGGCAGCGACATCGTCATGCTGACCTACGAGGCGCATGCGACGCGCGAGAATGGCGAACCCTACGCCGCACTGGTCAGCACCGGCTATGTCCACCGCGTCAACGGTTGGAAGATGATGTTCCATGCGCAGACGCCGATCGAGGCTGCGCCCAAGTAGGGCTTGATCCCTACGGAAAGAAGATCGCTTCACCCTTGAGCGCGTCGGCCAGCATCTTTTCATACTTGCCGCGCGGCACGTCGACAGCGCCAAAGCGCTTGAGGTGCTCGGTGGTGAACTGCGTATCGAGGAGCGCGAAGCCGCGAGCCTTCAGGCGCTCGACGAGATGCACGAGACAGATCTTCGACGCGTCCGTCTCTTTGGAAAACATGCTTTCCCCGAAAAACACCCGCCCGAGCGAGACCCCATAGAGCCCGCCGACCAGACGCCCCCCCCGCCATGCCTCGACCGAATGGCAGTGTCCCATCCGGTGCAGTTGCACATAGGCTTCGCGGATCGGCGCGTTGATCCAGGTCGAGCGGCGCTCCTCGCGCTTTTCGGCGCAGCCGTCGATCGTCGCCTCGAAGTCGAAGTCGAAACGGATGTCGAACGGGTGCCTGCGGATCGTCTTCTGCAGGCTTTTGGGCGTGTGAAAGCCCTCGAGCGGAATGATGCCGCGCTTTTCCGGGCGCACCCAGAACACTTCCGGGTCACCAGCACTTTCGGCCATCGGGAACACGCCCGAGGCGTATGCCTTGAGCAGAAGGTCGGTGGGGATGCGATAGCCTGGCGCGTATGGACGGGTCATCGCGTCCCCGCGCTATTCGCCCTTGGCCAGATATTTTTCCAGCCAATGGATGTCGTAGTCGCCGTTGGCGATGTCGGCATTGCCGACGAGATCGCGAAACAGCGGCAACGTCGTCTTGATGCCGTCGACGACGAATTCGTCGAGCGCCCGGCGCAGCCGCATCATGCATTCGACTCGGTTGCGCCCATGCACGATCAGCTTGCCGATCAGGCTGTCATAGTAGGGCGGGATCTTGTAGCCGGAGTAGACACCGGAATCGACGCGGATTCCGAGGCCGCCGGGCGTATGAAAATGGGTGATCGTGCCGGGCGAGGGGGTGAAGGTGCGCGGATCCTCGGCATTGATGCGGCATTCGATGGCGTGGCCGTTGAACTTGATGTCTTCCTGCTTGACCGAAAGGCCGCCGCCGGAAGCGACGCGGATCTGCTCGTGGACCAGATCGATGCCGGTGATCGCTTCCGTCACCGGATGCTCGACCTGGAGACGCGTGTTCATCTCGATGAAATAGAACTCGCCGTTCTCGTACAGGAACTCGATCGTTCCGGCGCCCGAATAGCCGAGATCGGCAATCGCCTTGGCGCAGATGCCGCCGATGCGCGACCGTTCCTCGGCGTTGAGCGCCGGCGAATTGGCCTCTTCCCAGACTTTCTGGTGGCGCCGCTGCAGCGAGCAGTCGCGCTCGCCAAAGTGCACGCCGCCGCCGAAGCCGTCGCCAAACACCTGCACCTCGATGTGGCGCGGCTTCTCCAGGTATTTCTCGATGTAGACCGCGTCGTCGCCAAAGGCCGCGCCGGCCTCCGAGCGCGCCGTCTGCAGGGCGATTTCGAGGTCCGCCTCGGTATGCGCCACTTTCATGCCGCGTCCGCCGCCGCCGGCCGACGCCTTGATGATGACGGGATAGCCGATCTCGGCGGCGATCCGCCTGGCTTCCTTTTCCTCGGTCACCGCACCGTCGGAGCCGGGCACCACCGGAATGCCAAGGCGCTTTGCGGTGCGCTTGGCCTCGATCTTGTCGCCCATGACGCGGATATGGTCGCCGGACGGACCGATGAAGGTGATGTTGTGCGCCGCCAGGATGTCGGCGAACTTGGCGTTCTCCGACAGGAAACCGTAGCCCGGATGCACAGCGTCGGCGCCGGTGATCTCGCAGGCCGCGACGATCTGGTGGATGTTGAGATAGCTGTCGCGCGACGGCGGCGGACCGATGCACACGCTTTCGTCGGCCAGCCGCACATGCATGGCGTCGGCATCGGCGGTCGAATGCACCACCACCGTCTGGATGCCGAGTTCCTTGCAGGCGCGCAGCACCCGAAGTGCGATTTCGCCGCGATTGGCGATGAGGATCTTCTGGAACATCCGGCTCGCTCTACTCGATCACGACAAGCGGCATGCCGTATTCGACCGGCGTCGCGTCCTCGAACAGGATCGCCGTCACCGTGCCGGCGCGCGGCGAGGGAATCTGGTTCATCGTCTTCATCGCCTCGATGATCAAGAGCGTCTGTCCTTCCTTGACCTTCTGGCCGACCTCGATGAACGGCTTGGCGTCCGGCGACGGCGCCAGGTAGGCAGTACCGACCATGGGCGAAGGGACGGCGTTCTTGGACACGTCGACCGCGGCCGGGGCAGCCACGGCGGCAGATTGGGATGCCGCTGCCGGCGCGTAGGCCGGTTGCGGTGCGGCGATCGCATGGACGGTGGGCGCCTGCCGTGACACCCGTACCTTCAGGTCGCCGAGTTCAACCTCGATCTCGGTCAGGTTGGTGTCGTTCAGTATGCCCGCCAGATCGCGGATCAGTTGCTGGTCAACACCGGTCTTCTTTATCGACATTTTCGAGCCTTCTGTTTGTTGGCCGGTCATAGGCGTGCGGCCAGCGCTTGCAGCGCCAGCGTGTAGCCGAGCGGCCCAAAGCCACAGATCATGCCGACCGCGACCGGCGCGACCATCGAGACGTGGCGGAACGGTTCCCGCGCGTGGATGTTGGAAAGGTGAACTTCGGCGACCGGCAGCGGCGCGATCGAGCGGATGGCGTCGTGGATGGCAATCGAGGTATGGCTGTAGGCGCCTGGATTGATGACGATGCCGGCGGCCTTGTCGCCGGCTTCCTGGATCCAGTCGACAAGATCGCCTTCATGGTTCGACTGGCGGAAATCGATCTCGATCCCGAGCGCTTTGCCTGCCTGCTTGCAGTCGTCGGCGATGGCCGCGAGCGTCTTGCCGCCATAGATGCCCGGCTCGCGCTTGCCGAGCGCGTTGAGATTGGGACCGTTCAGGACGAAAACCGTTTTCAAAAAAGTCGACCTTTTCCGGCGCCGACGTCAAGCCGGCGCGCTGGGCCTCTATACCGGGCATAGTCGCCCGCGGAAAGAGCGCAAGTGCGTTCTTTCACTGTCCACAACAGGCCGAAACGTGCCCGTGAAGAAAACCACTCGCCGGTCAAAGCGCGGCTTTCGCCGCCTCGATCTTTTCGGCAAGCACTTCCTGCCCGAGCGCCCCGAACACGACCTCGTTGCCGACGACGTAGGAAGGGGTTCCGGTGATCTGAAGCTTGTTGGCAAGGTCGTAAGTCTTGGAGAAGGCCTCGGGGATCGACGCGTCCTTCATCTTCTCGCGCAGCGTCGCCTCGTCGGCGCCGAGCGAAAGTGCGATCTTGATCGCGGTTGCCTCGGTGGCGCGCCCCTGGCCGCCGAGCAGCGCATTGTGGAACTCGCCGTACTTCTCCGGCATCATCAGGTGGAACGCCATCGAAACGACGCTGGCCTTCTGCGAATCCGGGCCGAGGATCGGGAATTCCTTGAGCACGAAACGCAGATCCGGATCTGACTTGGTCAGGGCCCGCATATCCTCGATGGCGCGTTTGCAGAAGCCGCAATTGTAGTCGTAGAACTCGACGATCGTTACCTTGCCGTTCGGGTTGCCGACGACGCCGTCGAAGGTGGAGTTGAAGATCTGGTCCTTGGCGTTCTTGATGACGCCGAGCGCCGCGAGCCGCTGCTCCTCCTTCTGCTTGGCCTCGAGTGCGTCCTGCACTTCGAGCAGCACTTCCGGATTCTTCAGGAGATAGTCGCGGATGATTCCCTCGACCTCGGCGCGGTCGATTTTGGTATCGGCCACGGCCGACTGGGCAGGCTGCGCCGTCTGGACAGGCTGCGCCGTCTGGACAGGCTGCGCCGTCTGGGCAGGCTGCGCCGTTCCGGCCTTCGCAACCTGCGGATTGCCGGCCACGAAACCGAAAGCCAGCATGGCAAGGGCGACCGCAACCCCCGTGGTGCACAGCAGCAGTGCCTTCTTCATCGTTCTCGTTCCTTCTGCCTGTTTTCCGGTCTGGCTGTGTCGCAGCACACGGCCGGAGGGTTCATGAGTTTACTGGCTCTTGCCTGATGATTTGTAGTTTATGATGTCCTGGGCGCGTATCCAGCGCGGCTCGCCGCGCTTCATCTGCTGTTGCGCCCGCATGGCGAAGATCTTCGCATCCTTGTAGTTACCGGAATAGAAATGGCCTTCGGCGGTGGCAAGCTCGGCGCCCGGTATGTCTCCCAGCTCGCCGTAAGCCTGCGCCAGATAACGATAGCCGGTGGAGTTTTCCTTGTCGCGCCCCAGGCCATTGTTGATCTGCACGACAGCTTTCTTGAGCGAGTCGGGCGTGCCGACCGCCATCAGCGCCTGGCCAAGCGAGACAGGCAGCAGGCCGGACCGTGCCGGATCGAGGCTGACAGCCTTGGCGTAGGCGTCGGCCGCATCCCCAGGCTTGTTCGCCTTCATCAATATATCGCCGCGCAGTTCCTGGAAGTAGGCATTCTTGGGCTGCGCCTTGATCAGGGCGTTGGTCTTGGCGAGCGCCGCGTCGAGGTTGCCGTAGAGATAGGTCGACTGGGCATCGCCGTATAGCGCCGCCATGCCGCCGCGCATCTTTTGTATCAGCCGCGCCGCGGCGGCCTGGCCTTCCATGTAGACGGCAATCTTCACCCGCATCATGTCATGGCGCTGCTGCAGCGTCGGCGCGTCGAGCTTGTCGACATTGGGGCTCTGCTTGACCAGCACCTCGAGATTGGCGATGCGGTCCTGCGGCATCGGATGGCTGATCCGGTAGGGATCGACCTGCGCGCCCGACAGCGACAGCGCGGTCTGGAAGCGGTGGAAGGTCTTCAGCATGCCCATGCCGGACTGGCCGGTGGCATTGAGATAGGTGATAGCCGAGCGGTCGGCCGTGATTTCCTCGGTGCGCTGATAGGCGAGGATGCTGCGCTGCGCCATCTCGCCGCCGCCAGCCGCCACGCCCATGCCGGCCCCGGCAAGGCCGCGGCTGTTTGTCGTCGCGCCGGCGACCATGGCGCCGGCACCGAGCAAGGTGGCGATGATGGCCATGGTCTTGGCGCGTTCGAGTTGGTCTCGCAGTTTCTGCTGGTGGCCGCCGGCGATATGCCCGGCTTCGTGCGCGATGACACCAATGATTTCATTCGGTGTTTCAGCCGTCATCAGCGCGCCGGTGTTGATGAACAGCCGGCGCCCGGTGACGAAGGCGTTGAAGCTGGAATCATTGACCAGCACGATGTCGATGCCGTCATTCGCCAGCCCGGCCGCCTTGAAGATCGGCCGTGCATAATCGCGTACCAGAGCTTCGATCTCGGCGTCGCGTACCACTGGCACGCCCTGGGCGAAGGCGGTCACCGAACCGGCCACTGCAACCGCGGCGGCAAGCGAGATCGTCGCGAAGACACGCGCTGCCCGGGCAATCGTCGATCTGGGTCGGCTCAACATAATGTGTCCACTGGTAGACGAGCGGGCGAAAGATGAAAAGTCGGCGCCTGAAAAACTTCCTCAACTTGTGATCCTCACATCAATCGGGCATTTGTGCGGCGCATGCGTCAGGACCTGGCGCGCTCAATCCTCGCAACAGGGGTAAAAATGGTCATTTCGCTCTCCCATCGCGGCAATGTCGAGCCGTTCCACGCCATGGATGTGCTGGCCGAAGCGAACCGGCTGAAGGCACAGGGCGTGCCGGTGATTTCCATGGCGGTCGGCCAGCCATCCGATCCGGCGCCTGTCGGGGTTCGCGCCGCCGCGGCCAAGGCGCTGGAGGTTGGACGCATCGGCTATACCGACACCTTGGGCCTGGCCCCGCTGCGCAAAGCGATCGCGGGGCATTACGCGGATCACTACGGCCTCGATGTCGACCCTGGCCGGATCGCGGTGACCACGGGATCGTCGGCGGCCTTCAATCTCGCTTTCCTGGCGATGTTCGATCCCGGCGACCGGGTCGCCATCGCCGCGCCCGGCTATCCCGCCTATCGCAACATCATGGCAGCCCTTGGCATCGACGTGGTCGAAATCGAGCTCGGCGACGCGGCTTATTTGCATGCCGGCCATCTACAGGCCGCGCATCGGGAGAAGCCTCTGAAGGGCGTGCTGTTTGCAAGTCCGGCCAATCCGACCGGCGCCGTCATACCGGCCGATGAACTGGCGGCCCTGGTCACCACGGCGGAATCCCTCGGCATCGCCGTCATTTCCGATGAGATCTATCATCGGCTGGCCTATGGCGCCCCAGACACCACGGCACTCGCCTTTAGCAACAGCGTGACGGTGATCAACTCGTTCTCGAAATACTATTGCATGACCGGCTGGCGCATCGGCTGGATGGTGTTGCCGGAAGACCTCGTGCGGCCGGTAGAGCGCATCGCCCAGAGCCTCTACATCTCGCCGCCGGAGCTGTCGCAGATCGCGGCGATCGAGGCCTTTGCCGCAACCGAGGAATTGCAAGCGGTGAAGCGGCGCTATGCCTGGAATCGCGAGCTTCTGATGAAGCGCCTGCCGGAGCTGGGTTTTCCCCTGGCGGCGCCCATGGATGGCGCCTTCTATGCCTTTTGCGATGTCACCCGGCACAGCAATGACAGCATGGCCTTTGCCCGCAAGATGCTGGCCGAGGCGCATGTGGCGGCGACGCCCGGCCGTGACTTCGACACCCGGGCGGGCCACCGCACGATGCGGTTTTCCTATGCCGGCAGCCACGACGACATGGTCGAGGCGATGGCGCGCATCGAACGCTGGTTGAGGTAGCGCCATGCCGGAGCTCGAACAGGCGCTGGCGGAAGTCGCGGCGGAAATGGCTGAACGCACCGATCGCGGCGATGTCGCGACCTACATTCCCCAACTGGGCAAGATCGATCCAAAGAAATTCGGTATCGCGGCCGTCACCAATGACGGCGGCGTGCTGGTGGCTGGCGATGCCGACCAGGCTTTTTCGATCCAGAGCATCTCGAAGGTGTTTACCCTGACGCTGGCGCTCGGCAATGTCGGCGACGCGCTGTGGAAGCGGGTCGGGCGCGAGCCGTCCGGCAACCCGTTCAACTCGATTGTCCAGCTCGAGCATGAGAACGGCATTCCGCGCAATCCGTTCATCAATGCCGGCGCTATCGTCATTTCCGACATCCTCCTTGCCGGCCACCAGCCGCGCGAGGCGATCGGCGAGATCCTGCGCTTCATCCAGTTCCTCTGCGACGACGAGACCATCATCATCGACCGCGAGGTCGCGGCTTCCGAACGGGCCACCGGCTACCGCAACTTCGCACTCGCCAATTACATGAAATCCTTCGGCAATCTCCATCATGCGCCGGAATTGGCGCTGGGCGTCTATTTCCATCATTGCGCCATCGCCATGAGCTGCCGGCAACTAGCAATGGCCGGTCGCTTCCTCGCCAATGGCGGCAAGAACCCGGCGACCGGGTATCAGGTGGTGTCGGCGGAGCGGGCGCGGCGCATCGGCGCCATGATGCTGACCTGCGGCCACTATGACGGCTCCGGCGATTTCGCCTTCCGCGTCGGTATTCCCGGCAAGAGCGGCGTTGGCGGCGGTATATTGGGTATCGTGCCGGGGGTCGCCTCGCTTGCCGTTTGGTCGCCCGGCCTCAACGCCAACGGCAATTCCAAGCTGGGTTCGATCGCGCTGGAAAAGCTCGCCAGGATGATGAACTGGTCGATCTTCGCGCCATAGCGATCACGACCTGCCGGCTATGAAAAATCCCGCGCCGTTCGTTTCGATCGGCGCGGGATTCTTTTTGTCAGAAAATCAATTCAAGAATTTGAAAAGCCTAGAAAAAGCCTTTCCGCTGCCACCAGCCGGCACGCTTGGGCTTTTCTTCGGATTCGGCTTTGGCTTCCGGCTCATCGGCGACGGTCGAGGAAACCACCGGTACGACAGGTGTATCGGCGGCTGCCGCCTTGCGGCGTGATGGCCGGGCCTTCGGTGTCTCCCCGGCGACCGCTGCCTCGTCCGATGCCGTGGCTGGCGTCGCGGCGGCTGCCTGAACGGCTGCTTCCGCGGTCGGCTCCTCGGCCACAGCCTCGGCGGCTGCCTTCTTGGGCTTGGCTGCGCGCCGCGGCTTCTTTGGCTTTTCGGTGCTAGGCACCTCGTCGCTCACAGTAGCCGCCGGCTCTTCGGCGGCCGCCGCAGCCACCGGCTCGATCGACACAGGCTCGCTTAGCGAAGCGTCAGCCTCGGCAGGCTCGGTCGTTTCGCCGGCTGCCGCCTCCGTCTCGCCTTCACCGTCTTCGCGACGGTTGCGCTTGCCGCCGCGCTTGCCGCGCCGGCGCTTCTTGCCTTGGCCATCGTCGGATGCTTCCGCCGTTTCGACGGTCTCCGTTGCGGCGACCGCAGCTTCGTTGTCCAGCTCGGCATCGTCATGGTCCGCTGCGCTTTCCGACGCAGAGAGGCCGTCCTCCGAGGTGGAATGGGGCGCGCCGTCGGTCGGGGCTCCATGCTCGCGGTCGCGATCCTTGCCGCCGCGCCGCCTGCGACGCTTGCGGCGCTTGCGGTCGCGGCCTTCGCCTTCCTCGCCGGATCTGGGCTGCTGATGCTGCGCCGGCTGGGCGTGCCGTGGCTGCTCGGCCTGTACCGGCGCTTCGTCCTCCTCCTCGGCGACGACGATCTCGTCCTCGGGCTCTTCCGGCTCGACATAGGCCGGCAGGCTGCGCGCCTCGACGAAACCTTCCGGCTTTTCGGCCAGCGCGCCGCGGAAGATCGCGTAGTGCTGGGCACCAACCGTATCGTCGGCCTCGATGGTGACGGTCAGGCCGAAGCGGCTTTCCAGTTCCACCAGCGTGCCGCGCTTGTGGTTGAGCACGTAGAGCGCGGTCGCGGCCGGCGTGCGCACCGTGATGTGGCTGCGCGAATCCTTGAGCAGGAACTCCTCGATCGCCCTTACCACCATCAGCGCCACCGACGAATCGGAGCGCACATGGCCGGTGCCGCCGCAATGCGGGCATGGCTTCATGGTCGATTCCAGCACGCTGGCGCGGATGCGCTGACGCGACATCTCCATCAGGCCGAAATGCGAGATGCGGCCGACCTGGATGCGGGCGCGGTCGTTCTTGAGGTGATCCTTCAGCCGCTTCTCGACGGAGCGGTTGTTGCGGTTCTCCTCCATGTCGATGAAGTCGATGACGATCAGGCCGGCAAGATCGCGCAGCCGGAGCTGGCGGGCGACTTCCTCGGCCGCTTCCAGATTGGTGTGGAGCGCGGTGTCCTCGATCGAGTGCTCCTTGGTGGAGCGTCCCGAATTGACGTCGATGGCGACCAGCGCTTCGGTCTGGTTGATGATGATGTAGCCGCCGCTCTTCAGCGTCACTTGCGGCTGCAGCATGCGGTCGAGCTGCGCCTCGATGCCGTTGCGCACGAAGATCGGCGTCGTATCGCGGAACGGCTGAACCACCTTGGCGTGGCTCGGCATCAGCATGCGCATGAAGTCCTTGGCTTCGCGGTAGCCCTCGTCGCCGGAAACCAGGATCTCGTCGATATCCTTGTTGTAGAGATCGCGCACCGAACGCTTGATCAGGCTGCCTTCCTCATAGACGAGGGCAGGGGCGGTGGACTGGAGCGTGAGATTGCGCACGTTCTCCCACAGCCGCATCAGATATTCGTAATCGCGCTTGATCTCCGCCTTGGTGCGGCTCTCGCCGGCGGTCCGCAGGATGACGCCCATGCCTTGCGGCACTTCGAGATCGGCGACGACCTCCTTGAGGCGCTTGCGGTCGACCGCGCTGGTGATCTTGCGCGAAATGCCGCCGCCGCGCGCCGTGTTCGGCATCAACACCGAATAGCGGCCCGCAAGCGACAGATAGGTGGTGAGCGCTGCACCCTTGTTGCCGCGCTCTTCCTTGACGACCTGCACCAGCAGGATCTGCCGGCGCTTGATCACTTCCTGGATCTTGTATTGACGGCGCACCGGCTTGCGGCGGTTGCGCACTTCCTCGAGCGCATCCTCGGCGCCAACCGATTCGATCTCATGATCGTCCGGATGGGAAGAGGATACTTCCTCGAGCATCCCGCGGTCATTGTCGGCGGAAGTGGCTTCGCTGCCCTGTTCCGCCTGCGGCACGGGTTCGGAAATCACGTCGCCTTCGACGGAGGCGGCGATCGACTTGGGGCCACCGTCGCTGGTTTCGCCTTCATCCTGTTCGGAAGAACCCCCGTTATCTTCGGATGCCCCGTTAGCTTCGGATGCACCGTCACGTTCGGATGCACCGGCGTGTTCCGAGGCATCGGGTTCCATGGTTCCCGAAACGTTGGACATGTCCTCGGCGACGGCATCCGCGCCATTGTCGTTGTTTTCGTCTGTCTCGCCGGCGGCCTCGTTTGCCTCGCCGGAATCGGCCGTGCCGGCATCGCGCCTGTTTTCACCACGGTCGCGGCTCTTGCCGCCGCGCCGGCGACCGCGCCGCCCGCGATCCCGGCTCTGGCGATCGTCGCCTTCGCCGTCCTCGTTCTCTTCGTCCTCGGCCTCCTGCGCTTCCGCGCGCAGCAGTGCCTGACGGTCGGCGACCGGAATCTGGTAGTAGTCGGGGTGTATTTCACTGAAGGCGAGAAAACCGTGACGGTTGCCGCCATATTCGACAAAGGCTGCCTGAAGGGAGGGTTCGACGCGCGTTACGCGGGCGAGGTAGATATTTCCTTTGAGCTGCTTCTTGTCCTGCGATTCAAAGTCGAATTCTTCGATACGGTTACCGCGTACGACGACAACGCGTGTTTCCTCCGGGTGGGAGGCGTCTATCAGCATTTTGTTGGGCATTATTTCGTTTCCCCCCGGCAGCCGTCAGCCGCAGCTGGCGGGGCAAAGCCCGCTGCTGTGTGTCTGGATGAGAGTGGGTGCCGGATAATTGAACGTCCGCCGGACGGTGCCTGCGTGTCATGGCGGTGCCGCCCGCAGCCATATTGGCGCGGTTTGATGCGGACGTTTCCATGATTGCGCTTGAAGCCATCGTCACCAGCAGAACCTTTTGAACCAAAGCCCGGAAACCGGACCAGCTTGTTTGCTCATACAGAGCCGGCGCGGGAACAACCCGGCCGTTTTCCTCACGCAGGCGATTCCCCCGCCACGGGAGCACACCTGCGAAATTCGTCGCAATCACCTGAAGCCTTTTCGCGTGAAGCGAAAGGAGCCGCCTTTCATCTGACCCTGTAGCAGGAAGCTGCGGAGGAGGGCGGTTCCAGGATTGCAGTGATCCACCATCGCTTTTATGATTTGGCGGGTTGGAAGGCAACCCCGATTTCCGATGCCGGCAAAAAGTGGTTCCGTAGCGTAAGCCTGGTCCGAACCTTGCATGAAAAGGCTTGGTTAACCTTCTCTGGATACCAATCGTTAATCGAATTCGCGGCCTGACCGGCGCGTCGATAAAATGAACGGGCGCCGGGCGCCAAACCGGGAGCGACTGGAAGAGAGATGGGACTGGCGGACTTCACAGACAAGGGATGTCGTGTTGGCGGCCAGAGTCTCCGTGTTTTCTGCCTCGTGTTATTGGTGGTGTTTTCGTCTGCCTTTTCCACGCTTGCCAGCGCCGCCGACACGACGCTTGTGGCGAGGGGCTACAAAATGGCCGGCGATGCCACCAAGATGCGCATCGTCATGGATTTCGATCGCGAGCCTGACGTCAAATGGTTCCTGCTGCGCGGGCCCAATCGCCTTGTCATCGATCTTGCGAACACCCGATTTGCCGTAGATGCCAAGGATTTGAAGCCGCGTGGCCTGGTCAAGGGTGTGCGGCTGGGCGAACTCGGCGAGGGCGTCGCGCGGCTGATTCTGACCGGCAAGGGACCGTTCGCCGTCGACAAGCTCGATGTGCTCAAGAATGAGGACGGAACCGGCTTCCGCATTGCCGTCGACATGTCGGCGGCCTCCGAACGTGAATTTGATGCCGCCCTTGCCAACCAGGCGCTGACCACCGGTTCCACGGTTTCGACCGACAAGGGCGGCCGGGTCGGCACCGGACCTGTCTCCAATCCGGGCCACCGGTTCACCGTCGTCATCGACCCCGGCCATGGCGGCGTGGACGGCGGTGCCGAAGGCCTGAACGGCACCATCGAGAAGAACGTCACGCTGGCCTTTGCCACGGAACTGCGCGACAAGCTCGCGGCGGTCGGCAGATACGATGTCTTCATGACCCGTGATACCGATGAATACCTGCGCCTGGACGACCGCGTGCGCATCGCCCGCCAGCATGAGGCCGATCTGCTGATTTCGATCCATGCCGACACGATCAGCGTCAAGGGCATCCGCGGCGCCACTGTCTATACGGTCTCCGACAAGGCTTCCGATCCGGAAGCACAGGCGCTTGCCGACCGTGAAAACCTGTCCGACCAGTTCGCCGGCATGGTCATCAAGGACGACAACAAGGAAGTGACCGACATCCTGATCGACCTGATCCGGCGCGAGACGCACACTTTCTCGATGAGTTTTGCCCATACTTTGGTCGGTCAGCTCTCGACAAGCGTCGGCCTTATCAACAATCCGCAGCGTTCGGCCGGGTTCAAGGTGCTGAAGGCCCCGGACGTGCCGTCCGTGCTGGTCGAGCTCGGCTATCTCTCCAACGCCAAGGACGAGGCGCAACTGCTCGACACCGAGTGGCGCGGCAAGGCAGCGCAAAGCATCACCAACGCCGTCGCATTGTTCGCTTCCGCGCGCGCCGGGCCTGGAACCGGAGGTTGACGATGCCCGCGGCGCCTGCAACCAGAGGCGGCCTTGCGGGATGATAACACCCGGTGCTTTTATTTCAGGCTTGCGGCCTCGAAACGCGGCCCTGCCGTATTTTGTCCACATGGTGGCGACATGGGTTTTCGATTACGGATTGGGACCGGCTCGAAAGCTTGCGTGGAAGGCGGCTTCGTTTAGGAAATTCCCGAACCAAGGACTGGAGCGGGTATGATTCGTCTCATTGGCTATTTCTTCGGCATCGGCACGACGCTGGCCCTCCTGGCCGCGGCGGGCGTTGCCCTCTACATCGGCCATGTGGCAAAGGATCTGCCCGACTACGAAGTGCTGGCCAAGTACGAGCCTCCAGTGACCACCCGTATCCATGCCTCGGATGGCGCGCTGATGGCGGAGTATGCACGAGAAAGGCGCCTGTATTTGCCAATCCAGGCCATCCCGGATCGCGTCAAGGCTGCCTTCCTGTCCGCGGAGGACAAGAACTTCTACAGCCACCCTGGTGTCGACATTACCGGGTTGGGCAGAGCGGTGATGACTTACGTTTCGGGTGGCCCCATGCAGGGCGGCTCGACGATCACCCAACAGGTTGCCAAGAACTTCCTGCTCACCAACGAGCGCTCCCTGGAGCGCAAGGCCAAGGAAGCCATCCTTTCGTTTCGCATCGAGCAGGCCTATTCCAAGGATCGTATCCTTGAGCTCTATCTCAATGAGATTTTCTTCGGCTTCAACGCCTATGGCGTTGCCGGTGCGGCACTGACCTACTTCGATAAATCGGTGAACGAGCTGACCGTGGCCGAGGCCGCCTATCTGGCATCGCTCCCGAAAGGTCCGGCCAACTACAATCCCTTCAAGCACGCCGACCGGGCAATTGAACGGCGAAACTGGGTGATCGGCCAGATGGTCGAAAACGGTTACGTTACGCCCGAAGAGGGCGCGAAGGCGAAGGCCGAGCCGCTTGGCGTTGCTCCGCGCCGCACCGGCTCCTACCTTTTCGCCGGCGAGTATTTCACGGAGGAGGTTCGTCGGCAGATCATCGCCCGCTATGGCGAGAACGCGCTCTATGAGGGCGGGCTGTCGATTCGCACCACCCTTGACCCGAAGGTCCAGCTTATTGCCCGCAAGGCGATGCAGAACGGATTGATGAAATACGATACTCTGCGCGGCTATCGCGGGCCGGTGAAGACGATCGACGTCTCCGGCGACTGGGGTGTGCCATTGGGTGCCGTCAAGGGACTGGAAGACGTTCCCGAGTGGTCGCTTGCCGTCGTGCTCGACAGTTCGGCATCCGGCCTGTCGATCGGCCTCCAGCCCGCGCGCCAGGCGTCGGGCGACATCGTCAAGGACCGCGTCGAAGGCACCGTCAGCAAGGATGACATGGGTTTCGCCATGCGCCATCTGGTCGATGGCAAGACGGTCAAGGCAAAATCGCCGGCCGACGTGCTGAAGCCCGGCGACGTCATCTTCGTCCAGAAGAACGACGGTTCCGACAATGCCTACAGCTTGCGCCAGGTTCCCGAGGTGGAAGGCGGCCTGATCGCGATGGATCCGCACACCGGCCGCGTGCTGGCCATGGTCGGAGGTTTCTCTTATTCGCAGTCCGAATTCAACCGCGCCACCCAGGCCATGCGCCAGCCGGGCTCCTCGTTCAAGCCGATCGTCTATTCGGCCGCGCTCGACAATGGCTATACCCCGGCCTCCGTGATCATGGACGGACCGATCACCATCCAGAGCGGCAACACCACCTGGACGCCGAAGAACTATGACGGCACGGTCGCCGGTCCGGCAACGCTGCGCTCCGGTATCGAGAAGTCGCGCAACCTGATGACGGTGCGCCTTGCCAATGACATGGGCATGAAGCTGGTCGTCGAATATGCCGAGCGCTTCGGCGTCTATGATCATCTGGCGCCATATCTGCCGATGGCGCTGGGTTCGGGCGAGACGACCGTCATGCGCATGGTTTCGGCCTATTCGATCATGGCCAATGGCGGCAAGTCGATCAAACCGTCGCTGATCGATCGCATCCAGGACCGCTACGGCAAGACGGTGTTCAAGCAGGATGAGCGTGGCTGCGAAGGCTGCAACGCGCCTGAATGGAAGAACCAGCCGGAGCCGGAACTGGTCGACAATTCCGAGCAGGTGCTCGATCCGATGACCGCCTACCAGATCACCTCGATGATGGAAGGTGTCGTCCAGCGCGGCACCGGCGCCACCATCGGCGAGCTTGGCCGTCACATCGCCGGCAAGACCGGCACCACCAACGACGAGAAGGACGCCTGGTTCATCGGTTTCACGCCGAACCTCGTGGTCGGCCTCTACATGGGCTACGACACGCCGCGCGGCCTTGGCCATGGCGCCACCGGCGGTGGTCTTGCGGCCCCGATCTTCAAGGATTTCATGCGCGTGGCGCTGGACGGCACGCCCAATGTCGACTTCAAGGTGCCTGACGGCATGAACCTGATCGCCATCAACCGCAAGACCGGCATGCGCGCATCCTCGGGCGATCCCGGCACCATCATCGAGGCCTTCAAACCGGGCACCGGCCCCGCCGACAGCTACTGGGTGATCGGCATGGGCGCCGATGGCTCCAACGCTTCCGGCGGCGCCCTGTCGCCGCAGGCCAACCAGGCCATCCAGGACGGCGGCGGCGGCCTTTACTGACGAATTCAAACGTCCAAATGGGTCAGCCTCGGGCTGGCCCATTTCGCTTTACACATGGCGGCACCGTCCCTATGTATCGCGCCGACCGAAGCGTCATTCAGCAACAGGACAAAATATCAGGCCATGCGCGCGGAAACGCAGAATATTGTCGACGAGATCAGGCAGGCGATAACCCTGCTGAGGAGGCATCTTTGACTGGGATCAGGCCATAAAGCGGCTTGAATACCTGAACGTGCGAGCCGAGGACGCCAGCCTCTGGAACGAACCGCTGGAAGCGCAGAAGCTAATGCGCGAACGCCAGGGCCTCGAGGAAGGCATCGCGGCGGTCAAGGGCCTGACGCAGGCGCTGGAAGACAATATCGGCCTGATCGAGCTCGGCGAGGAAGAGGGCGACGAAGGCGTCATCGCCGAGGCTGAGGCCGCGATCCGTTCGATGCAGGGCGAGGCCAAGGCCCGCCAGGTCGAGACGTTGCTCTCGGGCGAGGCCGACGCCAACGACACCTATCTCGAAATCCATGCCGGCGCCGGCGGTACCGAAAGCCAGGACTGGGCCTCGATGCTGTTGCGCATGTATACGCGCTGGGCCGAGCGCCGCCGCTTCAAGGTCGAGGTGCTGGAAGTGCATGACGGCGAAGAGGCGGGCATCAAGTCCGCCACCTTGCTGATCAAAGGGCACAATGCCTATGGCTGGTTGAAGACCGAATCCGGTGTCCATCGCCTGGTGCGTATTTCGCCCTATGACAGCAATGCGCGCCGCCATACGTCCTTCTCCAGCGTCTGGGTCTATCCTGTCGTCGACGACAGGATAGAGATCGACGTCTCCGAATCCGACGTGCGCATCGATACCTATCGTTCGTCCGGCTCGGGCGGCCAGCACGTCAACACCACCGATTCGGCCGTGCGCATCACCCATATCGCCACCGGCATTGCCGTCGCATGCCAGGCCGAACGCTCGCAGCACAAGAACAAGGCCAAGGCCTGGGAGATGCTGCGCTCGCGCCTCTACGAGGAAGAGCTGAAGAAGCGCGAAGCGGTCGCCAACGCGACCGAGGCCTCGAAAAGCGATATCGGCTGGGGTCACCAGATCCGTTCCTACGTGCTGCAGCCCTATCAGCTGGTCAAGGATCTGCGCACCGGCGTCGAAAGCACAAGCCCGTCGAGTGTGCTCGACGGCGACCTCGACGACTTCATGGAAGCCTCGCTTTCGCAACGCATCGAGGGCGGCGCGGGAGAAGCGGTGGCGGATCTGGACTAGAATCCGGCATATCTTGAGGCGGGGATCGAACGGGATAAGTGCACCCTTGCCGAAGGGCCCCACAGGCTGATCCATTTCGGCGACGAGAGCAGCCATGATACGCATTGCAGCCGTTCCGGCTTGTTGCTCTATTCGCTCGTCTGCGACGGCGCCTATGTCCACGTCGCCATGGGCACGCTGGCTGACGATCCAACGATTCGGCCGACGGCGCATATTTAGTCGGCTCCAAGGCGCCGTGGTTCACCATCGCCGACGACCCGCCGCAATAGGAAGAGCACGCCGTCCCGGACGCATAGCCGGAACCAATCAGTCCCGGAATTCGTTGACTGCCATCTTGCAGACCCGGCGATGTCAACCTTCTGTTTACCAAGCCGGCGCACCCTTTAGAGCTGACTTATCGGCGCTCGGCTGCACCGTAGCCGAAGCAATTTCTTGCGCCGACCAAGGAATCAGCCCAGCATTCGGGCTGTAACAGAAGCATTTATGGCCGGACGCGGCATATCTGCGAGCTGACGATACGGCCACTGGGAAGACACGTTCCGGGAACGGGCAAGCGCAACGCTTGATGCTCGAAAGGAATGTTTCGATGTCTGCTGCCTCGTCTAGATCGGCCCAAGCCGTTCATCCGGCCGGCCGGCTGCTGTTTTCCTTGTTTGCGATGGCGGCGCTGACGGCGCCTGCCTTGGCCCACGATGCCAAGCCCAGCCCGGTCCTGCCGCAGGGCTGGAGTTATCCCTTTGCTTGCTGTGCAAACTACGATTGCCGCACGACCCATTCGGGCGAGGTGCTGGAGAAACCCGAAGGCTATGTGATCGCCGGGACAGGGGAGGTGGTCCCGATGACCGACAGGCGCGTGAAGGACAGCCCCGACGGCGAATTCCACTGGTGCGCGCATCAGGCGGGTCTCGACGCGGGCAAGACCATCTGCCTGTTCGTGCCGCCACGCTCGTACTGACAAAGCAAGTGCATCGTCGCTTCGAACGATGACGATGCTCAGTCGCGATGGAGCATGCTGACAGGCAGTTGCCAGGAGCGCTTCTTTATGTTGCCCTGCCGCATGGGCGGTGGACAATGGAGAAGACTTCATGGCCATCAAGGGAAGCTGCCACTGCAAGGCGACGATATTCGAGGTCTCGGAGGCGCCGCAAACGGTGACGCAATGCACCTGTTCGTTCTGCTCGAAACGCGGCTCGCTTTGGGCCTACTATACGCCATCGCAGTTCAAGCTCATCACGCCGCAGAAGAACGTTTCCTTCTACCAATGGGGTTCAAAGACCATAAAGCATGGGTTTTGCGCCACCTGCGGCTGCGGCACCTTCACCGAAACGCCGGACTGGTCGACCGGCGAGCCGGATTTCGACAATCCGAAGATCAGCGTCAACTCGCGGCTGTTCGACGATTTCGATCTCGACCAGGTCGAAGTGGTGGTCATCGACGGCAAGAATCTCTGGTAGCCCGTGATGGCGCTTCGTCACGCAACTGGCTCCGGGGAAAAGCTGCAACGGCCACTTTTCCCGTTCCGTTTTTCGCCGCATTTCATGGTACAAGTCGCGCCAAGGGCTGATTTGGCGCCATCGTAAGGCGTGACTTGGAGAGGGACCATTCTATGAAAAAGACCGTGCTCGTCGTTATGGCGACGGCTCTGCTCGTGACTGCCTGCACCACCACCGATCCGTATACAGGCGACCAGAAGATTTCCAACACCGCCGCGGGCGCCGGTCTTGGCGCTCTTGCAGGCGCCAGCCTTGGTCTGCTTGCCGGCGGCAATGATCGCCGCAATGCGCTGATCGGCGCCGGCATCGGCGCGCTGGCCGGCGGTGCGATCGGCGCCACTATGGACCAGAACGAGGCGGAACTGCGCCGGCAGCTCGAAGGCACCGGCGTCAGCGTTACCCGCAGCGGCGACCAGATCATCCTCAACATGCCATCGGATATCACCTTCAACACCGACCAGGACGCGGTGAAGCCCGGCTTCTACCAGGTGCTTAATTCCGTCGCCCTGGTGCTGAAGAAGTTCAAGCAGACCACGGTCGATGTTTTCGGCCACACCGATTCGACCGGTGGCGACCAGCACAATTTCGATCTGTCGCAGCGCCGCGCACTGGCGGTCGCCAACTACCTGTCCGGTCAGGGCGTCGATCAGCGTCGCTTCGCCGTCACCGGTTTCGGCAAGACGCGACCCGTCGCCTCCAATGCCACGGCCGAGGGCCGGGCCCAGAACCGACGCGTCGAGATCCAGCTTTCGCCGCTTACCTGATTGTTCGGCAAGAAATGCGAAGCGGCCCCACATGGGGCCGTTTTTTGTTGCGCGGACTCGACCCCCTTCAGTGTGGTACTGGAAAATTAGCTAATTCTAAATAATAGCTTTCCCGCGGTCATGGAAAGGAATAGCATCGATGCTGTTCCAGAGGGGATGAGGCGGTACAACTGGCCGCGAAATCAGCACTTTCCGCCTCGGTCTTGCACGGCCAGATCATGAAATCTGGGAGGAATGCATGACAAGAACAATCAGCCTTGGACGCTACGGCGTCCTCGCTTTGACAAGTGTTGTAGGTGCCTGGTTGAGCCTCGCTGCGGCTCATGCCGAGGACGCCAACAAGGCCGACATCGAGGCCTTGAAGAAATCGCTTGTCAAATATCAGGACTACACCGCCGCCGTCCGCGATCTCTATCTGTCGACCGTCGGCTGCGTCTACTACAGCGGCGAAAAGATACCTGGCTCCATGGACTATCCGAAGGGCGCCATGGGCATCCATTTCGTCAACGTCCCGAGCGTCGGCCAGAAACTCGACCCGATGAAGCCCAACGTCCTGATCTATGAGCCGACCAAGAAAGGCCTGAAGCTGGTCGGCGTGGAATGGCTGGTGCCGCTAACCCCGGACATCAAGGCGCCGCCGAAGCTGTTTGGCCAAACCTTCATGGGTCCGATGGAGGGACACTATCCGCTTATTCCAAGGGAGTTCGTACACTACGATCTTCACGCCTGGCTCGACGACAATCCGAACGGCATGTTCAGCCCGACGAATCCGAAGGTGAAATGCAACAAGGCCGAGTTTCCGATGCTGGAGAAACCGACCAAGATGATGCCCGGACCGATGTGACCTGGAGCGGACCAGCGTCCAAAAGAATCGCTGGCCCCCCAAAGCTTCGTTTCCAAGCAATTCACGACGGGAAAGCACCATACGGCTTTTCCTCGATTGCTCTTGGCTGCAGGGCGAAAAGGAAGGCAAGCCGGCTAGGCGGCTTGCTGGCTGGCGTCAGACCTTGGCGACGATGCGCATGAAGGCCGGCATGTCGTCGCCGAAGCCGACGGTGGTGTCATTGTCTTCCTGATGGTGGCGGGCAGGGCGGCTGTTGCCGCGCTGCGGCCTGGTGTCACCGCGCTCAGGTGCGCGCGGCTCATTGCGGTCGGACGATTTGCGCTCGGTGTTTTCCGAGCGGATCGCATCCTTGCGCGCGCGCCGTTCGACAATATCGGCCGTCTCGGCCACATCCGGCTGCGGTTGAGCAACCGCGGTCGCGGCATCTTCCTCGCTGCGTCTGCCGCGACGCTCGCCGCCCTTGTTGCGCGCGCCCCTGTCGTTGCGGTCCTCGTCCTTGCGGCCGGCGCGGCGCGGCGCGCCTTTGCCACGGCGCGGAGCATCGTCCTCGCCTTCGCTGGCAACCACTGTCGACAGGTCGCCGTCATGCCACTCGATCTTGTTGCCGATCAGCCGCTCGATGGCGTCGATATATTTGGTGTCGGACTTGGTCGCGATGGTGAAGGACTTGCCTGAGCGGCCGGCGCGGCCGGTGCGGCCGATGCGGTGGACATAGTCCTCGGCATGGATAGGCACGTCGTAGTTGAAGACATGGCTGACGTCGGGAATGTCGAGGCCGCGCGCGGCGACATCGGAGGCGACGAGATAACGCAGCTTGCCGTCACGGAAATTGGCCAGCATCTGCATGCGGGCGCGCTGGTCCATGTCGCCATGCAGTGCGCCGGCGTCGAAATCATATTTCAGCAGCGAGCGGAACAGCTCCGAAACCTCGATCTTGCGATTGCAGAAGATGATTGCGTTCTTCAGCTCCGCATCCTCGGCCTTGATCAGGTTGCGCAGCGTTTCGCGCTTGTCCCAAGGCTTGGATCCCGATTTGACCAGCCGCTGGATGATGTTGGTGGCCGCCGACGCCGCCTTGGAGACCTCGACGCGCACCGGCGCATGCAGGAATTTTTCCGTCAGCTTGGTGATCTCGGGCGGCATGGTCGCCGAGAAGAACAGCGTCTGCCGGGTGAACGGAATCATCTCGCAGATGCGTTCGATGTCGGGAATGAAACCCATGTCGAGCATGCGGTCGGCCTCGTCGATGACGAGGATCTCGACGCCGTTGAGTAGCAATTTGCCGCGCTCGCGGTGGTCGAGCAGACGGCCCGGCGTCGCGATCAGCACATCGGCGCCGCGCTCCAGTTTCTTGTCCTGCTCGTCGAACGACACGCCGCCGATCAGCAGCGCGATGTTGAGCTTGTGGTTCTTGCCGTATTTGGCGAAGTTTTCTTCGACCTGCGCGGCAAGCTCACGCGTCGGCTCGAGGATCAGCGTGCGCGGCATGCGGGCGCGGGCGCGGCCCTTTTCCAGCCGGGTCAGCATCGGCAGCACGAAGGAGGCGGTCTTGCCGGTGCCGGTCTGGGCAATACCCAGCACGTCCTTGCCGAGCAAGGCGTGCGGGATCGCACCAGCCTGGATCGGGGTCGGCTGGGTGTAGCCGGCATCGGTGACTGCGGAAAGCACCTTCGGCGACAGGCCGAGGTCTGAAAAGGTCAACGCTTCTTGAGCGATCGTCATGTCTGAGGACAAGTGTTGCTGTCTTTGGCTGGTTCGGGGAAGCGCAACGTCATTCGTCGCGGCAAGCGCCACGCGCCTGCAAGATTGGTATTGCGATTAGGCGCAAGCCCGCGATTTGTCAACAGAAACGGGCAGGGTTGGCGCGATTGTGAAGTTGTAACCTTAATCGCGATGCTTAATCCGGCCGCTTGTCTGTGTGCCGGCTCAGTAACGGAACTGTTCGGCCAGGATGCGCTCGTTCCAGGAGTGATTGGGATCGAACAGCAAAGTCGCCGTGGCCGTCGGCGATTCCCGCACCGTAACCGAGGTCACCGCCTTGACCTCCGTGTGGTCGGCGGCAGCGTTCACCGGCCGCTTTTCCGGCTCCAGAATGTCGAAGCGCACGCTCGCCTTGTTGGAAAGCAATGCGCCGCGCCAGCGTCGCGGACGAAACGGGCTGACCGGCGTGAGAGCCAGAAGTGGCGCATCGAGCGGCAGGATCGGGCCGTGCGCGGAAAGATTGTACGCGGTCGATCCGGCCGGCGTCGCGATCATGACGCCGTCGCAGCTCAATTCCTCCAGCCGCACCTGGTCATCGACGCTGATTCGGATCTTGGCCGTCTGATAGGATTGGCGCCACAGCGCAACTTCGTTGATCGCCACCGCCGTGAGGTGTTCGCCGTCCGAGGTGGTTGCCAGCATCTCCAGCGGGCGGATCGTTTCGGCGACCGCGGCCGCGATGCGCTCGGTGAGCCCGCCGGACCGATACTCATTCATCAGGAAGCCGATCGTGCCACGGTTCATGCCGTAGACTTTCTTTCCCGTACCCATCGTTTCGCGCAAGGTCTGCAGCAGGAAGCCGTCACCGCCCAGCGCCACCACGACAGTCGCTTCGGCGACAGAACATTGGCCGTAGCGCGCCGACAGGCTCTCCAGCGCCGCCTTGGCGTCCGTTGTGTCGGACGAGACGAAAGCGATGCTGTTGGCGGCTGTGCTCATGGCTTCCCGATCGCGACCGATTGGCGCCGGCAGGTTCTGGCCGCGCCAGCGCCGGGGTAGCATGGGGCGGGCGGGTCTGCAAAGAGACCCTCTGCCAGTTCACGAAGCGACGCGCGGCAGTGACGCCGCACCGGGCGGTCGCGGTTGATGTCGTGGCGCGATCGAATGTGATGGTTAAGGCCGGGCTTAAGGTCTCGTAAAGCCGGA
Source organism: Mesorhizobium sp. M8A.F.Ca.ET.207.01.1.1 (assembly GCF_004794715.1). NCBI lineage: Bacteria > Pseudomonadati > Pseudomonadota > Alphaproteobacteria > Hyphomicrobiales > Phyllobacteriaceae > Mesorhizobium > Mesorhizobium sp. M8A.F.Ca.ET.207.01.1.1. Next base: position 818,819 of record NZ_SRUS01000001.1, read on the forward strand.
TCGATCATGTTAGCCGGCATGGGTGGCGTGGGGCGCCCGCGGCACCGCCTTATCCTTCGGGACGCAAAGGACGCTGCGGCACGTTAGATTTGTGTGCATGATCCCGCGGATCCTGATGCCAGGGGGACATGCGCCAGCCAGACGAGGCCGACATATTGCCGGTAGCACGCCTGATCATCGTCTTTGTCATGTTGGGAAGTTTCGCGCTTGTCTTCGCCGAACTGGTGCGCCAGTCGGAACAAATGAGCGCCAGACCGGTTCCCACCGCGTCACGCTGCGGTGATGCCGCCGGGATGCCTTGCCCGCAAAGGGCCCTGTAGGCCGCCAGATACGCTGACCGATCGCCACCATCCGAGTATCGCCGAGCTCGACAGGCACGCGCCGTTATCCTGAGGTGGCCGATCATCGGCTGGCGCAAGACCAGTTTATTTCGCTCCCCGGCCGCCCCGCTGGGTGATCGGCGCTGCTGTACCCCATTGTTCGCCTCGTACCTCCGCCGGCGTCGCGTCCACCATCACCTGCACGTTGGCGCTGCCGCAAAATGTACTATCTGGCCGAGTCGTCACAAAGATATTGACTGTACGTTTAGTTATAATTATCGCTTGTAACGAAAACAGAGTTGGCCAGCCGGTATGCGCCGGTGAATGGCTACGAAACAAAGGGGAATATCTTGGCAGTCATCCGGCAGGTTCCGGTGCGTCGAGGTGCTGTGCGCCGATGGTTCCGCCAGACCCTTGAGGTTGCGGTCGGCGGATACGGCTTTCTTTCGTCAGCAGGAATGGACCCGAGGCGACGCCGCCGCTGGTCCCAACAATGGGAGCAACTCGCATGAACTGGAAACTGACCGCGGCTGCCGTCGGGCTGTCGCTGTTCGCCGTAACCGGCGTTGCCCGCGCCGATGGCGAACTCAACATCTATAATTGGGGCAATTACACCAGCCCGGACCTCATCAAGAAGTTCGAGGAGACCTACAAGATCAAGGTCACCGTGACCGACTACGACTCCAACGACACCGCGTTGGCCAAGGTCCGCCAGGGTGCTTCCGGCTATGACATCGTCGTGCCCTCCGCCAGTGTCGTGCCGATCTGGATCAGTGAAGGCCTGCTGCTGGAAACCGACCCCAACGCAATGGAGAATTTCAGGAATGTCGATCCCAGGTGGGTCGACGTTCCTTTTGATCCGGGCCGCAAATACACCGTTCCCTGGCAGTGGGGAACGACAGGCATTTCGGTGAACAAGTCGGTCTATGCCGGGGACCCCAACACGTCGGCGCTGTTCCTCGACCCGCCGGCCGAGCTCGTCGGCAAGATCAATGTCGTGCCCGAAATGGGGGACATCATGTTCCTCGCCATCGCCTATGAAGGCGGCCAGTACTGCACCAACGACATGCAGGTGCTGAAGAAGGTGCACGACAAGCTGGTCGAGGCGAAGGCGAAATGGCTTTCGCTCGACTATGCGGCTGTCGATGGCCTGGGCAGGGGCGATATCGCCGCCGGCGTCAACTGGAACGGCATATCGCTGCGCCAGCGGCTTCAGAACGACAAGATCGTCTACGGCTATCCGAAGGAAGGCTTTCCCATCTGGATGGACAATGTCGCCGTCCTCAAGGATGCCAAGAACGTCGAGAACGCCAAGCTCTTCCAGAATTTCATCATGGATCCGAAGAACGCCGCGCTGATCTCGGGTTTCGCTCGCTACGCCAACGGCATCAAGGGCTCCGAGGCTTTCATGCCGGACGATATGAAGACCGCGCCTGAGGTGAATATCCCGGCGGAATTCGCCGCCAAGGGCCAGTTCATGCCGGCCTGCCCGCCGGATGTGCAGGCGCTTTACACGAAAATCTGGACCGACCTCCAGAAGTAGCGCCACCAGCCAAACCCAACAAAGAGGCACCGGGCCGCGATGCGCGGTCCGGTCACCTTCACGCCAAGTGCGATCACGTGATCGCGGGAGATTTTCGATGTCCGATCTCGACCTTTGCTACATGCCCGCCAGCGAGGCGTTGCGGCTGTTCAAGGCCAGGAAACTCTCGCCCGTCGAACTGATGCAGGCCACCATCCGCCGCGCCGAGGTCACCAAATCGGCGATCAACTGCTTCACCTTCACGCATTTCGAGGAGGCGATGAAGCTGGCCGCGAAAGCGGAGGCGAGATACGCCAAGGGCGCCAGGACCGGCGCGCTCGAGGGCCTGCCGATCGGCATCAAGGACGAGAGCTATATCAAGGGCAAGCCGACGTCGCATGGCTCGCTGCTGTCCAGGGATGCCATAAGCGGCCACACCTCGACGATGAATGAGCGCATCATCAAGGCCGGCGGCATCGTCCATGCGCGCACGGCTACGCCCGAATTCAGCTGCGCCGGTTATACCTGGTCGAAGCGGTGGGGCGTCACCCGCAACCCCTGGAACCGCGACTTCACGCCGGGTGGCTCGTCGGGAGGTTCGGCGGCAACGCTGGCTTCGGGCACTTCGTCGATCGCCACCGGCTCCGACATTGCCGGATCGATCCGCATTCCGGCGTCGGCCTGCGGTCTCGTCGGCTACAAGCCGCCTTATGGGCGCAACCCGGACGAGCCGCCCTTCAACCTCGATTTCTATTGCCACACCGGGCCGCTGGCCCGGAACGTCCGGGATGCGATCCTGCTGCAGAATGTCATGGCGGGGCCGAGTCCACTCGACATCGCCACGCTTCGCCCGAAGCTGCGGCTGCCGCTCGATTACCAGCCGATCAAGGGCTGGAAGATTGCCTTCTCGATGGACCTGGGCTCTTTCGAGGTCGACGCCGACGTCCGCGGCAACATGCTTGCCGCCTGCGACGTGTTCCGCTCGCTTGGGGCAACGGTCGAGGAAGTCGATCTCGGCTGGGATGACGGGGTGCTCAAGGCAGGAATGGCCTATCTGGAACATCTTTTCGGCGCTTCGCTGTCGCAACTGCTTGCCGAGCACGGCAGCGACATGACCAGCTATGCCAGGCGGTTTGCCGAGGATGGGCAAAAATCCAAGGCCACCGACTTCGTCGCGACACTGGATGTGGCAGCACGGATGTATCAGACGCTGGGTCCGCTGCTGGAGACCTACAATGTGCTGATCTGCCCGACGAACGCGCTTCCCGCGGTGCCGGCGGAGTTCGACCAGACCACGGGAACCGTCGAGATCAACGGTAGAGAGGTGAACCCTTCGCTGGGCTGGGTGATGACGACGCCGTTCAACATGATGAGCCGCTGTCCGGTGCTTTCCATGCCGTCGGGGCGGGCGGCAAGCGGCGTGCCGACGGGCTTCCAGATCGTCGGCCGCACCTATAGCGATGCCGATGTCTTCCGGGCCGCGATGGCCTATGAAACGGCACAGGGGCAATGGTACACAAGCGCCGGGACGCGCCCATCGCTTTGATCTGGCGATGCAAGGGAAATTGACGAAGATGGTGCAACGCAAAGCGACGGCAAAGCGCACGGTCGCGACAGCCAAGGGCAGGGCTTCGGCCAATGACGCCGCGCCCAAGGACCGCCGCCGCGAGCGCGGCGAAGCCAGCGTGCAGCGCATTCTCGACGCCACAATCGAGCTCATCGCTGAGGAGGGGCTGGCGAGCGTCACCATGCAGCGCATCGCCGAGCATGTCGGCTCGTCCAACGCCCTGGTGGTCTTTCACTTCCGCAGCAAGGAGAATTTGTTCAGGGCAGTGCTTCAGTATCTCAGCGATCAATATGACGCGCTGTGGCTCGCCCTGGTGCGGGCGCCCGGCCTGACGCCGGTCGAAAGGCTGCTGGGAGCAGTAGACTGCGCGCAACGCTTTGCCCGGCAGCATCCGAAATGGGTGTCGGTCTTTGTCGTGTTCTCCAGCGACCGCAAGAGCATGCAGATTTACAATGAAATCGGCCTGCCCAGCGATCTCGCCTACACCGCCGAAGCGCGGGAACTGCTGGTCGAGATTGCGCGCGACGGGGGTTACGGCGGCGTCGACATCCACACGCTGTCGGAGAGCCTGAATTACCTCGTTCACGGAGCATGGTACTGGGATCACCTCAACCCGTCCGGCCGCGACACCGACGTGCTGCGCAAGACCATGCTGCTGCTGCTGCATCAGGCCTTTCCACGGCATTTCGACTTGCTGCGGTAAACTCGCCCCTCAAGGGCTCTGCCGCAGATGGCAGCCGGCCTGCCGCTTCCGCGCCAGGTATTCGTCGATCAACTGGAGGTAGCGCACCTTGCCGAAGCTCGGGAAATGGCCGCCATGCACGACTGAGACGTCGAGATCGCGCATGGCGAGCAGTGTCGCCATGTAGTCGGAAATATCCGAGTGGTAGACATCATCGATCAGTGGGCCGTCATAGATGATGTCGCCGGACAGCAGGATGCCGGTCTTCTTCTCGTACAGCGCAATGCCGCCGGGCGAATGGCCTGGCGTGTGGACGACCTCGAAGGCGCGGTCGCCGAGATCGATGATGTCGCCATGCGCGAGCAGACGGCCGGCCGGCGCGGGCTGGATGCGGTAGCGTGCTGTTTCCCAGCCTTTTGGCTGGCGGTCGAACATGTCGTCGGTCGCATAGGTACCTGCAGCGGTCCATTCGTTGCGCGGATCGGCCAGGATTGCCGCTTCAGCCCCATGCACGCAGCGATCGGGGAATTCATGGTGGCAGCCGATATGGTCGAAATGCGTGTGGCTGGCGACGCAGGTCAGCTTGCGCTCGCTCACCAGGGGCACATGGGTGCGCAGGCTGAAATGGCCGAGACCACTGTCGAACAGGAGATCGCGGTCGCGGCCACGCACATGCCACATGTTGCAGCGGAAGAACGGCTTGATCCAGGGCTCGTGGATCAGCGTGATGCCGTCGGCTATGCGCATCGTCTCGTACCAGTCCGGTGCGTCGATGACCGCGAGCATGCCCATGTTCAATCCGCCAGCAGGATGATCTGGTCGGTATCGCACGAAATCGCCACCGTGTCGCCCGGCCGGACAGTGGCGGTAGCGGGCAGCTTGGCGATGAACTGCAAGGAGGGTTCTTCGACGGACGTCGCAAGCATGCGCTTGAAACTGCCCTGGAAGACGACGTCGCTCACGTCCGCCTTGCCGAGCTTCGTGCCACCCGAAGTCGTGCCCAGCACGAGGTGCTCAGGCCGTATGGCCAATGCGGCCGCCGACCCCAACGGCAACGCACTGGGCAGCAACACCGGTCCGACCGGCGTCGCGACGGTGCTCGTCCGGTCCCCGGTCTCCACGACCGTGCCGGCGAGGATCGTGCTCTCGCCCATGAAGGTCGCGGAAAAGCGGGTCGCCGGCCTGGCATAGACGCGCTCGGGCGGGCCTTCGTCCTCGATGCGGCCATCATTCATCACCACGCAATGGTCGGCCAGCGCCATCGCTTCTTCCTGGTCGTGGGTGACATGAATGAAGGCGGTGCCGACGCGCTTCTGGATCGCCTTCAATTCGTCCTGCATCTGGCGGCGCAGTTTGAGGTCGAGCGCGCCGAGCGGCTCATCGAGCAGGAGCACTGCCGGCTCGATGACCAGCGCGCGTGCCAGCGCGACGCGCTGGCGCTGGCCGCCGGAAAGCTGGTGCGGCTTCTTGTCGAAGGCGGCGGCCAGCCCCACGAGCGCCAGTGCTTCGTGTGCTTTTGCCGCCCGCGTCGCGCCGTCGACCCCCTGCATGCGCAGGCCGAAGCCGACATTGCCGCCGACGCTCATATGCGGGAACAGCGCATAATCCTGGAAGACCGTCGTCGTCGGGCGCTTGGCCGGCGGCACGTAGGTACAGTCCTGGCCGCGGATGAGAACCTTGCCTTCGCTGGGGTTGACGAACCCGCCGAGAATGGAGAGCAGCGTCGTCTTGCCGGAACCGGATGGTCCGAGCAGGATCGTATAGCTGCCGGAATCGATCGTCAGCGAGACGTTTTTCAGCACGGGATGCTGGCCGAAGCGGTGCGAGACGTCGCGGATATCGACCAGGGGCGCGTTCATGCCGGCTTTCTCCGCCGCAGCAAGGTCAGTTCGAACAACACCACCAGCACGATCGAGACGGCAAAGACCAGCGACCCGACGGCGTTGGTCTTGGGGTTGAGGCCGGAGCGCAGCAGGTTCCAGATTTCCACCGGCAGCGTGGTGTCGAAGCGGGTGAGCAGGAAGGAGATAACGAACTCATCCCAGGAGAAGGTCATCGACAGGAAGAAGCCGGCGAAAATGGCCGGCGCCATCACCGGCACGCTGATCAGCAGCAGCACCTTCCATTCAGGCGCGCCAAGATCGCGTGCGGCGCGCTCGATGTTGATCTGGTGGTCGCCCATCTGGCTGTAGATGATGGCAAAGCACAGCGGCAGGTTGATCACGACATGGCCGATGCCGGCGGCAAGCAGCGACTTCGGCACGCCGGCCCAGTTGAACAGCACCAAAAGCCCCATGCCGATGATGAGGTAGCTCACCGTCAACGGCAGTGTGATCAGCCCGCGCAGCAGACCCGAGCCGGGCAGCACAAAACGCGCGAAACCCCAGGCCGAAAGGAAGCCGAGCGTGACGGCCGTGGCCGAGGAAAGCACCGCGACCGACAGCGAATTGACGAGTGCCGACGTCAGCCGCCTATCTGAGAGAACAGCCTCGTACCAGCGCAGCGACGGGCCGGTGAACGGCGGAATCGGGAAGGAGGTCGATTGCAGCGAGAACAGCACCAGCACGACGACCGGCAGGAAGATGAAGCCATAGACGGCAAGCGCGTAAATCCACGAAGCGATGCGGACAATCCTGTGCATGCTCAGGCCCGCTCGATCTTCAGCCAGCGGGCGCAGGCGAGGTAGGCAATGGTGACGACCGCCATCAGGATGATCGACAGCGCCGAGGCCAGCGGAAAGTCGCCGCGACGGCCGATCTGCATCATCACCAACTGCGGCATCAGAAGCTCGTTGTTGCCGCCGAGGATTTGCGGTGTGATGTAGTCGCCGATGCACAGCACGAAGGTGAGGAACGCGCCCACCATGATGCCCGGCAAGGTCAGCGGCAGGATGACATGCAGGAAGGTGCGCACCGGCCCGGCGCCGAGATCGGCGGCGGCCTTGCGGTAGCTTGGGCTGAGCTGCTTCAGATTGGCGAAGATGGTCAGCGTCAAGAGCATGACGAAGAAATGCACGAAGCCGGTGACGGTGGCCAAGCGCGTATTGGCGAGTTGCAGCGGCTCGCTGATCAGGCCTGAGCCGGTCAGCGCGCGGTTGATGACGCCGTTCTGCGCCAGCACCAGCAGCCACGAATAGGAGCGCACGACATAGGAGGTCCAGAACGGCAGCACGGCCAGCATCAGCGCCAGCCGCTGCCAGCGCTCCGGCACCTGCTCGGCCAGGATCCAGGCGAAGGGATAGGCGAGCAGCACGGAGACCACGGTGACAATGGCGGTAACCTGCAGCGAGTTCACCATCGCCTGCCAGTAGGAGGGATTGCTGAAGAACTGGCTGTAGTTGGCAAGCGTGAAGCCGCCGTTCTCATGCGACGTGAGGCTCGAAAACCCCATGGCCACGAACGGGAGCACGAAGAACAGCAGCGTCCAGCCAAGTGCCGGCGTGACCAGCGCCCAGGGCAGGGCGCGTCCCGCCCGGTGCAGGGTACGCCCGCTGTTTCCCGCAGAGTTCATGAGCCGCGGTCGCTCATTTCGCCTGCAGCATTTCGGTCCACATGTCCTGCATCTTCTTGTCGAGGTCGGCATTGGGCGCCGGATAGGCCTGCGCACGGGCGAGGAAGCCAGGCTGCTCGTCGAAGCGCAAGACCTTCTTCTGGTCGTCGGTCAGTGTGGCCTTGGTGTTGGACGGCATGCCCCAATAGCAGGAAGAGGTGGCAAGCCGCGCCTGGCCTTCCGGGCTCATGATGTACTGGATGAATTTCAGCGCCATGTCCTTGTTCTTGGAATCCTTGAACATGGCGAGCGACTGCGACCACAGCACCGCACCCTCTTTCGGAATGGAGAAGTCCAGCGCCGGGTTTTCCTTCGCAAGGCCAGCCGTCACCCATTCGCCGCCGCCGACCAATATGTCGACCTCGCCGGTCGCCAGCGCCGTCTGGCTGGCGGTCACTTCACCGACCAGCTTCGCATTGGCCTTCATCTTGAGAAGCTCTGCCTTGAGGGCGGGCAGATCGGCTTCGCCGAGGTCGGCCGTCTTCTTGCCGATGGCGAGAGCGGCCATGCCGATCACGGGAAGATAGTAGTCGTAGATGGCGACCTTGCCCTTGTATTTGTCACTGCTCAGCGACGCCAAGGACTGCATGTCGGCCGGGTCGACCTTGGTCTTGTTGAAGCCGATCGTATTGTAGCCGAATTTTTCGGTGATGCCGTAGCGCTTGCCGCCGACGACGGTCGATCCGTCCATCTTCACCTGCGGGAAGAGGTCGGCGAAGGGCAGCTTGTCTTCCGGCAGCGGCTCGAACAGGCCCTTTTCGACGCCGCGCGGCACGTCGATGCTGTCGATCACCATCACGTCCCAATCGCCCGGCTGCGACTGCTCGACGATGGCGAGGCCGGCGCCGGTGCCTTCGAATTCCTTGACGTTGACCTTGACGTCGTTGGCGTCTTCGAACGGCTGCAGCAGCGCCGGATCGGAATGATCGCACCAGATCAGCGCGTTGAGATCGGCGGCCTCGGCAAGGCTGCCGGCCGCAAGCAGCAATGCCGTGGCGGCGCACGCGGCCTGCAGCCGGCGCTTCAGGACGGAAAGCGGATTTCCGGATTTGACGGACATCGAGTGTTCTCCCTTGCCTTTATGGCTTCTTGCAAAAAATTGAACCAATTCTAAAATTGAGTCAATTCGATTTTTGTGGCAAGAGGCTGATATGAGCGGATTGCGGGCACGGCAAAAGGCGGACCGTCACCGGCGCATCATCGATGCTGCTGCGGCACTTTTCCGCGAGGCCGGCTATGAGGGCGCCAAGATCGAGGCGATCGCCGCGCAGGCCGAAGTGTCGATCGGCACCATCTACAATTACTACCAGAACAAGGGCGACATCCTCGGCGCCATCGTCTCGCTGGAGGTCAATGAGGTGCTCAATGCCGGGCGCGGCGTGGTCGCCCGGCCGCCGGCCAATGTCGGCGACGCGCTGGACACGCTGATCGGCATCTATATCGAGCACTCGCTGCACTATCTCAGCAAGGAGATGTGGCGGCAGGCAATGGCGATCTCGACGCAACTGCCCGACAGCCCGTTCGGCCAGGCCTACACCGGCCTCGATCGCTCGCTCACCGAACAGATCCGCGCGCTGATCGCCCGGCTGCAGGAGATTGGCCTGGTGCGGCAGGACATCGACGGCACGGCGCTTGGCGAACTGATCTTCAACAACATGAACATGATGTTCATCGAATTCGTGAAACGCGAAGAGGCTAGGATACCGGAGCTGAGGGCGGCGATACGCAGGCAGAACAGGATATTGGTGGCGGCGATCGGAGTGTGAGGGAGTCATGAGCAGGCAGGAGAAGTCGTCGCTTCGGCGTCACACGTCGTCTTACCCAAAGCTTGGCCCTTGAGTTGAGCTTGAAATCTGATACAACTTAGAGGGGCATAAAAGGGAGGGGTAAATGGGGGCGTTTTCCATCTGGCATTGGGCGATCGTGCTGCTGTTGATCGGCGTGCCTGTTTTCTTTGCTGTTCGATCAGCCGCGAAGCCGTCACAGAATCCTGAGGCTCTTGTGGGCTTCGGCGGCTGGCTGATGCTGCTGGCTATCGGTCAGACATTGTCACCGCTGCGCACACTCGCCGACTTCGCCAGCTCGGCCGACGGCTACCAGCAACTCATGATCCTCCCGAATGGCTCCCTGGCCGTGTATGGCGAGGTTGCTCTTAATCTGGCATTCCTGGCGCTTCAGCTGGTTGTGCTGGTGGCAATGCTGCGGCGAAGCCGACGGTTCCCGCAATTGTTTCTGCTTCAGTGGCTTGCGATCCCCGTCGTTTTTATCCTGGACACGATCTGGATCGCATCAATTCTGGGGGTCCCGGTGAACCAGGTGCTCGCAGGCGATGCACTGGCGGCACCCGTGGCCTCGTTTGCGGGAACCGGACTCTGGGTTGCTTATCTCTATAAGTCTATGAGGGTGAGGAATACGTTCACCAGGACGAACGTGTCGGCCCAAATCGCGAGCGCCTCGTAAGGGTGCCCGCAATCGCGCTCGCAAGTCTTTGGCTCTCGGGGTAATCGTTGGTCAGAACTGGTGCCCCCGGACGGAATCGAACCGCCGACCTTCGGTTTACAAAACCGCTGCTCTACCAGCTGAGCTACAAGGGCACGGCGCTCCGGTTAGCATATTTGTTGCGCCAGTAAAGACAAAACTCCGTTTTTGGACCTCAGCCGTGGTGGATGATGCTCCGAGCCTGCGTGCTGAAATCCGCGAAGGCGCTTCCTACATAACGGGGCAGGTGCAAATGCGCTGAACGGAGTGTCGCATGATACGGCTTGTCATCATTCTCCCTATCGTTGTCGTGGCATGGATGCTGCTGGTGAAGCTCATCAGTGACGTGAAGAAGGCCAATGTTGACTGGACCGGCGTCACCACGATCATCGGCTTCATCGCGCTCGCTTTCTGGCTGCGCCATATCACCGGCATGGGGTGAGAAAATAGGGAATAGGGAATGGGGGTTGCATCGTTCGGATGCGCATGGTGCCGTTTCGCTACTGCCTACTGCCTACTGCCTACTGCCTACTGCCTACTGCCACAAAAAATCTCCTGATCCTGTCGAACCTTTCGCTGCCCAACGCCGACTGATCCTCAGAGGCGAATGGTCGCCTCGATCAGAGATCCAGGAGATCATCATGTTCAAGCGCAGTTTCGTTTCCGGCCTCCTCGCCATCGTCGTTGCAACCGGCGCGCTCGCCAGCACCGTTCAGTCTTCGTCGGCTCATGGCATGCATCGCCATCATCATTACGACGACTACCTCTACTACCAGGATTACCCGGACTACCCGGATTACTGGTGGGTCTATGGCCACCATCACCATCACCATCATCATCGCCACCACATCATCATCTACTGAGCGCAGTCTCGCGGCGTGATTGAAGACACCAGTGCAGGAAAGGGCGGCTTCGGCCGCCCTTTTGCATGGATACGGCGCTTCCTGTCGCCGCCACGGGCGATGACGCGATTGGCGCAATGTGCCGAAGCGCACGGGTCTCGATGATCAACGCCGGCGAGGGCCGCCGCGCCTTTTCAGGCAGCGGATTCCTGCTTGTTCGAAAAAAATCAAAACCCCGTCGAACCTTTTTCAATGCCGCGGCGACAGATGATCAAGAGGCGGATGGATCGCCTCGGTCAACGAAGCAAGGAGATCGTCATGTTCAAGCGCACACTCGTTTCCGGCCTCATCGCCACCACCGTCGCCGCCGCCGCTTTGGTCGGCACCGTCCAGCCCTCGGCGGCTCACTCGCATCACCACGACCTCGGCATCGGCATCGCCGCCGGCGTCGGCGGTTTCGTCCTGGGCAGCCTGCTTGCCCAGCAGCAGCCGCGCACTGTCTATGTCGACGAAGATGGCGGTTCCTGGCACGTCCGCCGCTGCTTCGAGCGCTACGCGAGCTACGATCCGGATTCCGACACCTATATCGGCCATGATGGCTACAGCCACTATTGCCGGCTCTGAGGGGAGGCAGACGACAGGAAAGTGGACCAACGACAGGAAAGAGGGGTTGCTAGGCAGCCCCTCTTTGTCGTTTGAACACCGTCTTTCTAGAGGTGCGTCTTCGTGTCGGTGTCGAGGGTCGGCAAACCGGCCGCGCGGCAGGAGCCGCCAATTTGAAGCCGGGCAGCCTCCGCCTCGTCGCCCATCGCCACCAGTTCAAAGCTGCTTGCGGCTTCCGGATAGACCTTGGCGATGAATGGCTTGTCGCCATGGACGCCGGGCGAGGCCTTGGCGCTGACGGTGCCGCAGACCACGATTTCCTGGCGGCCGTCCAGCGTTCGCTCGCCGGCGAGCATCGTCCCGAACTTGGCGGAGGCCGGATCCGGCAGGTGTTGGCGGACACCGGACGTGATGATCTCCTCCAGCGCCAGCGAGATCGGAATGGGATTGACGCGTTGGTCGCCGGCATCGGGTCGAGGTGCCGCCGCCACGCACCCGTAAAGTGAAGTCACAAGCAAAAGCTGAACCGGTTTCCTCATTCGCGCCCTTTCGCATGCATCCAGGCGCCACGGCAAGACGGTCAAATCCCATGCGGCCGGCGGTATACAGCGATTTTCGGAGCGTCTAGTCTTATCCCGGTGCCAACTGAGGGGAGGGTGGCTTGGACGAGCAGGACCCGAAAGAAGACCTGATCGAAACGGTTTTCCGCAACGGCACGGTCACCACTGTCGGCATCCTGCTGGCATTTTCGTTGGGCTTCATAACCCATTGGGCCGCCAACCCGATCCCGTGGCAGACCTACCACCTTGTCGCCGTTCTGCCGATCCTGGTCGGCATCGCCTTGCAGATGCGGGCACTGTCGCTGCTGCTCGACACAAGATCCCTGCAGCGGCGGGTCTATGAGCGTGCCAACCGCATCTTCATGGCCGGCCTCGTCTTCACCGCCTGCGGTGTCGGCATGGCGATCCTGCTCGATTTCTTCGACATAGCGGCCAAAAGCGCGCTGCCCGGCGCGGGTTGATCAGCCGGCTTGCACGCCGCCGATCATCCGCGTCACTTCGGTTGCCGCATTGCGCACCAACGGTCCGATCTCGGCCAGCCGCTCCGGCGTCACCCGGACCGTCGGCCCCGACACCGAAACCCCGCCGATCGGTTCGCCATACTCGTTGAAGATGGCGGCGGCGACGCAACGCATGCCGGGGTGGCGCTCCTCGTCGTCGACCGACCAACCGCGATGCTTGATAACAGCCAGATCGTGGGCGAGGGCGGAGATGTCGGACAGGGTCTTGTCCGTATAGCGCTGCAGGCCCGCCTTGCGCAGGATGGTTCCGACGCGCTCCGGTTCGAGATGCGCCAGCACCGCCTTGCCGATGCCGGAGGCATGGAAGGGGCTGCGCGTGCCGGGCCGGAAGAAGGCGCGGATCGCCTGATGCGTCTCGACCTGGCTGACGAAGACCACGCAGTCATCTTCGGCGACGCCGAGATTGGCGGTCTCGCCGGTATTCTCCATCAATTCCTGCATGACGACGCGGGCGCGGTCGACCAGCTTGCGGCGGCGCAGGAACGCCGCGCCCATGCGGTAGGTCTCGACACCGATCGACCAGAGCTGGTCTGACGTATCGAACTCGACCATGCTGTGGTTTTCGAGTGTCGTCAGCATGCGGTAGGCCGTGGAAGCGGCGAGCCCGCTTTGCGCCGATATCTCGCTCAGCGACAGGCCGCTGCCTTCCGCGACAATGGCCAGGATACGCAAGGCCCGGTCGAGCGATTGCACCGAGGAAGCTTCGGCTGGACCGTTGAAGGAGCGCGGGCGCCCGCGCTGACGTTTTTCGCTGGTTTCCATGGTCGGCATTTTCGGCTGTTTCTCCAAAGATGCAATGAAAAAGTTTTTCATGAAATTTCGGTGCAAATCCTGGAAAAGGGAAAAGGAAACAAAATCAGTTGGTAGAAGCTGTTTTCTAGAAATGAAAAAATATTCTGGAAAAATTGAAAAATTACCCGCCCGGTGACATCCTTAGCCATCCAACAATCATCTCGTGGAGGCTGGAAATGGCCAGGATGCGCGCTGTCGATGCCGCTGTTCTCGTTCTCGAAAAGGAAGGCATTTCCTGCGCCTTCGGCGTGCCGGGCGCGGCGATCAATCCGCTGTATTCCGCGATGAAGGCGAGGGGCACCATCCGCCATGTCCTTGCCCGTCACGTCGAGGGCGCCTCGCATATGGCCGAAGGCTATACCCGCGCCAAGACGGGCAATATCGGTCTTTGTATCGGCACTTCGGGGCCGGCCGGCACCGACATGATCACCGGGCTCTATTCGGCCGCGGCCGATTCCATTCCGATCCTGTGCATCACCGGACAGGCGCCGCGCGCGCGCCTCAACAAGGAGGATTTCCAGGCCGTCGACATCGCCGCCATCGCTGCGCCCGTCGCCAAATGGGCGGTGACGGTGATGGAGCCCTATCTGGTGCCGATGGCGCTGCAGAAGGCGTTCCACTTGATGCGCTCGTCGCGCCCAGGTCCGGTGCTGATCGACCTGCCGGTCGACGTCCAGCTGGCCGAGATCGAGTTCGACATCGATGCCTATGAGCCGCTGGCGCCGTTCAAGCCGGCGATGACCCGCGCCCAGGCTGAAAAGGCGCTGGCGATGCTCAATGGGGCTGAGAAGCCGCTGATCGTCGCCGGCGGCGGCATCATCAATGCCGACGCGTCCGACCTGTTGATCGAATTTGCCGAGATTGCGGGCGTTCCGGTCATCCCGACGCTGATGGGCTGGGGCGCCATCCCCGACGACCACCGGCTGATGGCCGGGATGTGTGGACTGCAGACCTCGCACCGTTACGGTAATGCGACGATGCTGGAAGCCGACTTCGTCTTCGCCATCGGCAACCGCTGGGCCAACCGCCACACCGGCTCGGTGGACGTCTATACCAGGGGAAAAAAATTCATCCATGTCGACATCGAGCCAACGCAGATCGGCCGTGTCTTCGCGCCCGATCTCGGCGTTGTCTCGGATGCGGGTGCGGCGCTGAAGATCCTGCTCGACGTCGCCACCGAGTGGAAGACGGCGGGCAAGCTGCGCGACTGGTCGGGCTGGGCCAAGGAATGCCAGGACCGCAAGAAGACCATGAAACGCAAGACCCATTTCGACCAGGTGCCGCTGAAGCCGCAGCGTGTCTACGAGGAGATGAACAAGGCGTTTGGCCGCGACGTCACCTATGTCACCACGATCGGCCTGTCACAGATTGCCGGCGCGCAGTTCCTGCATGTCTACAAGCCGCGTAACTGGATCAATTGCGGCCAGGCCGGCCCGCTCGGCTGGACCCTGCCGGCAGCACTCGGCGTGCGCGCCGCCGATCCCGACCGCACCATCGTGGCGCTGTCGGGCGACTATGATTTCCAGTTCATGATCGAGGAACTGGCCGTCGGCGCGCAGCACAAGCTGCCCTACATCCATGTCGTCGTGAACAACGCCTATCTTGGCCTGATCCGCCAGGCGCAGCGCGGCTTCTCGATGGACTATGAGGTGAGCCTGGCCTTCGAGAACATCAACCGGACTGACGATCCGGAGGCCGGCTACGGCGTCGACCATGTCGCCGTCGCCGAGGCGATGGGCTGCAAGGCGGTCAGGGTGCGCAAGCCGGAGGAATTCGCCGGCGCCTTCAAGCAAGCGGAGCGGTTGATGAAGGAACACCAGGTTCCAGTCGTGCTCGAATTCATTCTCGAACGCGTCACCAACATCTCGATGGGCACCGAGATCGACAAGATCACCGAATTCGAGGACCTTGCCGAACGTCAGGAAGACGCGCCGACCGCGATCGTGATGCTCGACTGATTTTGTTTGAGCATCGGATTGCCCCAAAACTGGTTTCCACTTTTGGGTCCGATACTCCAGGGAGAAAAAGAATGCCGCGTTTTTCAGCCAATCTGTCGATGCTCTTTGGCGAGGACGATTTCCTCGACCGCTTCGATGCCGCCGCCCGCGCCGGCTTCAAGGGTGTCGAATATATCGGCCCTTATGATCATGCGCCCGAGGTGGTCGCCGCCCGCCTGAAAAAGAACGGCCTGACCCAAGTGCTGTTCAACCTGCCTGCGGGCGACTGGGCCAAGGGCGAGCGCGGCATCGCCGTGCTGCCGGACCGCGTGCCGGAGTTCCGCCAGGGCATCGCCAAGGCGATCGCCTATGCGCAGGCGCTGGATTGCAAGCAGGTCAACTGCCTGGCCGGCATTGCGCCGCAGGGCATTGCACGGGACACGCTTGAAAATGTCTTCGCCGAAAACCTTGCCTTCGCGGCGGAGAAACTGGAGCAGGCCGGCATCAAGTTGCTGATCGAACCGATCAACACGCGCGATATCGAGGGTTTCTTCCTCAATTATTCCGACCAGGCGCTAGCGCTGATCGACCGCATCGGCTCCAAGAACCTGTTCCTGCAATACGACATCTACCACATGCAGATCATGGAGGGGGATCTCGCCCGTACCATCGAAGCGAACCTTCCCCGCATCGCGCATATCCAGCTTGCGGACAATCCCGGCCGTCACGAGCCGGGGACGGGCGAGATCAATTTTCCTTTCCTCTACGAACACATCGACCGGATTGGTTATTCCGGCTGGGTGGGTGCGGAATACAAGCCAAAGGCGGGTACGGACGCCGGGCTGGGCTGGTTTCGGGAATTAGCCGGGCAGGGAAGCGCGGCGGCTTAGCCGTCGGGAACTACCAACGTCGGCGCTGCTCCTCACCCTTGCCCTCTCCCCGTGAAGAACGGGGAGAGGGGATCGCCAGCGTCGGAGCGCTTCCCTTCTCCCCGTCACTATACGGGGAGAAGGTGCCGGCAGGCGGATGAGGGGCAGCGCCAGCCTTTCGACGAAGTCGAACGAGATATTCAGGAGAACCACAATGGAAACCATAGGCTTCATCGGCCTCGGCATCATGGGCGCGCCGATGGCGGGGCACCTGCTCGATGCCGGCTATAGGGTCATCGCCAGTGACCATCGCTCGAAGCCACCAGCCGATCTTGCCGCCAAGGGGCTGAAGACTGTCACCGGCCATGCCGCCGTGGCCAAGGCGGCCGACATCATCATCACCATGGTTCCCGACACACCGCAGGTGGCCGACGTTCTGTTCGGCGACAACGGCGTTGCCGTTGGCCTCTCCGAAGGCAAGCTCGTCATCGACATGAGCTCGATCTCGCCGATCGAGACCAAGGAATTCGCAAAAAAGATCAACGAGCTCGGCTGCGACTATCTCGATGCGCCGGTTTCGGGCGGCGAAGTCGGGGCCAAGGCCGCATCCCTCACCATCATGGTCGGCGGCGACGAAAAGACCTTCGAGCGCGCGAAACCCGTGTTCGAGAAAATGGGCAAGAACATCACTTTGGTCGGGCCGAATGGCGTCGGACAGACGACCAAGGTCGCCAATCAGATCGTCGTCGCGCTGACCATTGAAGCCGTCGCCGAAGCGCTTGTTTTTGCATCGAAAGCCGGCGCAGACCCGGCCAAGGTCAGGCAAGCGCTGATGGGCGGGCTGGCAGCGTCGCGCATTCTCGAAGTGCATGGCGAGCGCATGGTCAAGCGCACTTTCGCGCCGGGCTTCCGCATCGAACTGCACCAGAAGGATCTCAACCTGGCGCTGGAGGGTGCGAAGGCGCTCGGCGTGTCGCTGCCCAATACATCGACCACCCAGCAGTTGTTCAACTCCTGCGCCGCCAATGGCGGGGCGAAGGAGGATCACTCGGCGCTGGTCAGGGCGCTGGAGCGGATGGCCAATTTCGAGGTCGGCGGCGAGGCGGCTGAAGTGAAGGGCAAAGCGGCATAGGGCGGGGGAGGGCGGCACAATGTTCCCAGGCCGCCAGCTCTTGTCCTACACAAGAACGGGTTCCAGCGCTGTCGCTGGAACCCGTTTCTCGTTTCGAGATGTTTTGGCAGGCGGCTTGCCGCGGCTCAGCCGCGCTTCAGAAATGCCCGCGCCGCATAAAGGCTCACCGCCGCGGCGTTCGACACGTTGAGCGAGCGGATGGCGCCGGGCATGTCGAGGCGGGCCAGTGTCGTCACCGTCTCGCGCGTCTTCTGGCGTAGGCCCTTGCCCTCGGCGCCGAGTACCAGTGCTATCCTGTCGCCGGCAAAGCTGGTTTCGAGTTCCGCCTGCCCGTCCGAATCGAGCCCGATGGTCTGGAAGCCGGCCTCGTGCAGTTGGCCGAGCGCGTCGGCGAGGTTCTTCACCTCGATCTGGTCGATATGCTCCAGCGCGCCGGAGGCGGATTTCGCCAGCACGCCCGATTCTTGCGGGCTATGGCGCGCCGTGGTGATCAGCGCGCCGGCGCCGAAGGCGACCGCCGAACGCAGGATGGCGCCGACATTGTGCGGATCGGTGACCTGGTCGAGCACCAGCACCAGCCTGGTGTCGCCAAGCGCGTCGAGGCGCTTGGGCTTCAGCGGCTCGGCCTCTATCAGCACGCCCTGATGCACGGCGTCCGACCCGGTGACCTTGTCGATGTCCCTGGGTTCGACCAGTTCCGCCTTGAAGGGCAGGGCGGCAAGATCACCGATCTCGAGCCGTTCGGCGGCATTGCGTGTCACCAGCATTTTTTTGATCCGGCGGCGTGGATTGTCGAGCGCGGCTCGCACAGTGTGCAGGCCATAAAGGCGCACCAGGCCATCCCCGGCGTTTTCGCCCGGTGGTACGGGTTGGCGAGGCCTGAACGCCGGCGCGCCGCCGCTTTTCTCGTCGCGAAAGGCGCGGCGCAGCTTGGCGTAGTGGGTGTCTTTCGGGGTGTTGGAATTGTTGCTCATGGCCGGCTTCTATAGCCGTCTCCTCCCGCCAAGGATATGCCCTGTCGCCGCAGCCGGCGAACAACATCGAAAAACCCTTCCTGCGCGGTTGACACCCACTGGCCTTGCCGCCATAAGGCGCTTCGCTGATTTCGGAGAAGACAACTCGGGTCCGGATCGGCGTGAATGGCTCCGGCGGCAGACTGGAGAGGTGCCCGAGTGGTTAAAGGGGACGGACTGTAAATCCGTTAGCTTAGCTTACGTTGGTTCGAATCCAACCCTCTCCACCACTGCCGGCCCGGAAGCCCTGAAACGTGAAAAACATCGGATCGGAAAGGTGCATCGCGCTTTTCGGGTAAATCCGGCACCCCGGGGTGCCGATCACGTTGTCGTCTGGATGATCAATGTCAGCGTGCCATCACCATCGATGTTGGCGGCCACGACCTGTGAAGAGTTGAGCCCGTTCGCCCTCAGCGCCGTTGTTGCCTGAGGCGATGCGTCGATGGAGTTCTGCAGCCGCAGCAGATCTTCCGCACTTGTCTGGGTAATCACGGCTTCCGCCTGCGCTTTGATTTCCGCGGGCAGATCCTCGACGGCGACAATGGCAACACCGGTGAAATTCTGGTCGGCAGCCCCTTGCTCGGGCAGCGGTATCTGGTCCGGCTCGGGCTCCGAGGGTGCCGTCTGAGGAACGGGTGTCAGCAGAGGAACCTGCGGGCTGATGGCTTGCCCATGGAGGGGCTGCGTGACGCCCACTCCGGAAAGCACGGCAACTATCATCAACATCCGCATCGTCGTTCCCTGCTTTTTTCGAAACGTCGAGGACAACCCTTGTGCCGGGCGATGGTTCCGTACCACGGCAGCCGCTGCGCAATTTCAGTCGCCCGCTTGCCGCTGGAGCGGCTGGTTTGGAATCGTGCCTCCCTACGAAATCGACAATTGGTTCCAAATGCGCGATCATTGGAAAATGGGACGCCAATTGGACGACAAACTCGATTGCAAGGCTTGCGGGACGATCCAGATGGACATTCCCGACGATGCCAAGGAGTCGACGCCAATTTATTGCAGCAATTGCGGTGCCTTCCTCGGCGAATGGGGTGAATTGCAGGACGATTTCTACCGCCAGGCTCGCGGCACCGAAGCATTCGACCTGCGCGACGGGAACATTATCAAGAAGTAGGATGCGATAAACGCAACCTCCGGACTGCCCGCCGGGGTGCTAGGTCGCTATGGGAGACCGGCCCTCTATCAGCAGAGGCCCGCAGAGGTTCATAGAATGCGCGCCTTTCAGTGACCGCTGTCAGCGCATTTAGGATCCGGTCAGTCGCGTTCGGTGGCGCCGAATTCTTCCGGTTTCGCGCCTTGTCGAAGCACAGCCGCGCGATAATTTCCTTGAAGGCGTGGGCGCTTCTCCCTTCACGACAGGAGTTGACCATGAAACACCAGACACTCGACCAACTGCAGGCCGTCGCCAGGATTGAATCCTCGGCGCCACATTCGGAAATGATCCGAGAAGAGCGGATCGCGCGATGGGCCGAACTTCTCGATCAGAATCCCGAGCGATGCCTTGGCGCGTTTAGAGGGACCGAACATCTGCATCCGGAGGTACGCGCCATGGCACGCGGCGAAGGGTCGGCGATCGCTGTTGCCTTCGAAGACCCGGTGCTGCGCGCGTCGGGTCTAAGGGATGACACTTATGGCGAGGCCAAGCGCTTCTTCGAACTGAATGACTGGCAACTGCACGACATCGTTTGCGATTGTCACGTAGGCGCCACCATGAAAGCGGGGTGGGCCGCCGCTCGGGTCCGCGCGACAATTGGCGGCAACAGGTTTCTTGCCTGGTTGAGGCAAAGGATCATGTTCTGATGCGTGCCGGGCGGCTCAGGTGAGGACCGTCATCTGTTCGCGACCGCACGGTGCGACCCACCTGATCCGTCTTGTCGATCAGTCCCTGTGTTCGTGGCATAGCCGAACGGCTGCACGTTACTCCTTCTGCGTCCCGCCGGCGACGGCGGCGGCAGACGGGCACTGTGCGTCCTACAGACGTTGGTCCTGGACGCTGTCGGGGACTTCCAACACGTGAGGCCTCACAAGAGGTTTCGCGGCTGTTGATGTGCTTTCTCAACAGTTTCGGCAGCTGATAATCGCTGCTCAGCGGTCCATTCGGCTTCAATCGCACAAGCTGGAACCTGATGCATCACCGCGCATTTCGTCTCCATTGGTGGATCGAAACGATAGCCAGGGAGAATTCGGATGCAAACTTCAGCCGCAACTTCAGGACACGACTTTCGCCAACTGACCATAGAATCGTTTGCCGGAACGGTGACGGTGCGATTTTCCGACGCCGTGGTCGCGGCCACGGAGCACGCGAAAGTTCTCAGGGAAGAGGGACAGGAGCCGACATTCTTTGTCCCTTTCGAGGACATCTATTTCGACCTTTTCGAAAAGACCAACACCACAAGCAGCTCACCGCTCAAGGGAACCGCGAGCTATTGGCGGGTCCATGCTGTCGGTAGCTCGGCCGACGACTTCATGTGGACATACGAGACGCCCGATACTGCAGCGCGGGCCATTGCAGGTCATGGCGCTTTCGATCCGCGAAAGGCGCGCATCGATGTCGACCCGATGGAGGACAAACGGCACACCCCCCATGTCATGGAATAGGATTATCTTCCATGTCGATGCCGGGCTTGGCATATGGTCCGTTGGGGCGCCGATGCATGCATGTCTGCGTGGATATGCAAAGGCTGTTTGCCGAGCCGTCGCAATGGGCGACCCCCTGGATCACCCGTGTCCTTCCTCAAATCGAGAGCCTGGTCGAAAGACGAGCGCCAGAGACCGTCTTCACGCGCTTCCTGCCCGCGCAAAAGCCCGGGCAGGGCGTTGGCACATGGAAGCGCTATTATGAGCGCTGGGCCTCGATGGCGATCGAAAATATCGGGTCCGAAATGGTCGACTTGTTGCCGGCACTGGCCGCTTACTGCCCGCCGGCGGCCGTCATCGACAAGCACATATACTCGCCCTGGTTCGAAGGTCACCTCAGGGCCTTTCTGAACGAACGCGACATCGACACGCTGGTCATCACCGGCGGCGAAACCGACGTGTGCGTTCTGGCTACGGTGCTCGGAGCGATCGATTTCGGCTATCGCGTGGTTCTCGTTACGGACGCGCTGTGCAGTTCTTCTGATGCCACGCATGACGCGCTGTTGACCGTTTATCACCAACGGTTCGCACAGCAGGTGGAGACGGTCGAGATGGAGACGGTTCTCTCGAACTGGGTCTGACTTGCCGGTCGTCTGCCAGGCATTCGATGCCTACGACTTGCCTCAGCCATCGGGCCTTGCCTGCAATGTCGATTGGGTCGCGAGAGCTTCTTGACCTTCGCAACCTTGTCGAATAGCTAGGGCGTGCGTGCGCGGGTATGGTGAAATGGTATCACATGAGCCTTCCAAGCTCTTGGTGCGGGTTCGATTCCCGCTACCCGCTCCAGATTTTCAGCTACACATCGGCAAGCCGAAACACTGCGCGGCAGGCGCGCAGCGCTTCAGGCATTGGCGTGCGCCGCGCTAGCCGTTGAACGCGGACGCGACCTGGTGCTGCTGCGGCACCTGGCCGTTCGGCGTCAGCTTGTCGACGATGCCGGGCAAGGCAGCCGATAGTTGCTTGAGCAGCTCCTGTTCGTCGAGCCCCGTCCGTTGGGCGATCTCGCGAATGACTTGCGGTCCGATCGCGTTGCCCAGCTCATTGGGGTTGATCGATTGGTTCTGCCCGGTGCCGACCCACGAGTCGGCGACATTGCCATGGCCGGCATTCTTGAGCTTGTCGAGCAGGCCGCCCAGTCCGCCGAGCAGGCCGCCGTCACCAGATGCGGTTCCGGCGGCAGTGGGATCGGCCGGCACGGGTGCTTGAGGCTGGTCCGGCTGTTCGGCGCTTCTGCCGCTCAGCATCTTTCCGACCAGCAGCGCACCGAGCGCGATCATCAGCGGTTTGGTGATGTTGCCGCCGGGAACGGCGTTGTCAAAAAGTCCCATAGTGGATCCTCCATCTGGCCAAGCCCTGCCCATCGTCAACAATGGCGCAATCGGGCGGAATTTCAAGCTGGCTTGTGGTTTTGACATTCATATGAAAATGTCGGGTTGGCGGGGGATGGAGAGGAAAAAAATGGGTATCATCAGCTGGATCATTCTCGGCGTCATCGCCGGCTTCATCGGCAGCAAGATCGTCAACAAGACCGGTCAGGGCATGATCATGGATATCGTGCTCGGCATTGTCGGTGCCATTGTCGGCGGCCTGATCTTCAGTGCCTTCGGTGCTTCGGGCGTCACCGGCCTCAACATCTACAGCTTGATCGTCGCGGTCGTGGGTGCCGTCGTGGTGTTGTGGGCCTATCATCAGTTCTCGGGCAAGCGGACCATCTAGGCGTCGGCAGACTACCAGCTCTGCCGAATCCCGAATTGCGATAATCCGCCGTCGGTGCTGCCTGCGCTCACGGCATCGGAAGCCATATGCCGGCGTGCCGCCGCGGATCAGGCGACCACGGCCAGCCGACGCTTGCGCTGGTCCAGCGACACGATGGTCAGCCCGCTGCAGACGACCAGCAGGATGCCGCAGACCGCCAGTGCATTGGGGAATTGCCCAAACACCAGCAGGCCGGAAATGACGGCCCAGACCGTGAAGCAGTAGTAGAACGGCGCTACCGCTCCGGTCGGCCCGACGCGGTAGGCCATGAAGATGAAGAAGTGGCCGAAGATCAGGAAGAAACCGGCTCCCGCCATCAGCAGCAGGTGATGCGCCTCCGGCGCCACCCAGCGCTCGGAAACCAGATGCGCGGTGCCGGCGCCGATCAGGACCACGACGACCGCCGAGATCGCCACGATCATTCCTGGCACTTCGGCGGTGATCTTGCGGCCGGCCAGATCGCGGGCGGCGGCGAATGTCGCGTTGCCGAGCGCCAGCAAGGCGTAGACCGAAATGCCTTGCATGGTCGGCTGCGCCACCATCAGCGCGCCGATGAAGCCGAGCCCGATCAGCGCCATGCGTTGGCCGCCGATACGCTCGCCAAACAGGATCGAGGATCCGACCAGCATCAGGAGCGGCGTGATCTGCCCCAGCGCGGTGGAATCGGCGATCTGCATGTTGGCGAGCGCGACGACGTAACAGAGGATCGCCGCCAACTCGAGCAGGTTCCTTCCCAGCACCCGCTTGTCGAAGATCAGAGGGACTTGCTTGCCGTAGCCGAGCGCAAACAACAGCGGAAAGCCCCACAGCGTTGCCGCGGCACCACGCAGGAAGAGCACTTCGTAGGACGGCAAGCCGGCAGTGGCGAGCTTCATCATCGTGTCGTTGACCAGATACGACCCGGTCGAGACGATCATGAACAGCGGGCCGCGAATGGCAGTCGGGATGAAATGCATCTGCGCAGGAAATCAGACGCGGATCGTCGCCGCAATGGGCCATGGACCGCCAACAAACCCAACAGTGAGGGATGTAGAAGCCGCAGGAAACCCCGCATTGCTCCGTCGGCCTTCGCCCATTCCATTTTCAATGTCGCGTCCCTATATCGGTGCCATATCCCCGCAATCGGATCATGGGTTCTGGCCGAGTGAGATGGCGCCCGGGCAAAAGACGCTTGTGTTTTTTGGCCTTTCTCGCTAATCGCCCCGCATTCGACTGAACTGAAGGTCCAGGCCGTCCAAGGAAAGAGACTATGGCAAAAGGTAAATTCGAGCGCACTAAGCCTCATGTGAACATCGGCACGATTGGTCACGTCGATCA
Source organism: Mesorhizobium sp. M8A.F.Ca.ET.207.01.1.1 (assembly GCF_004794715.1). Classification (NCBI taxonomy): domain Bacteria; kingdom Pseudomonadati; phylum Pseudomonadota; class Alphaproteobacteria; order Hyphomicrobiales; family Phyllobacteriaceae; genus Mesorhizobium; species Mesorhizobium sp. M8A.F.Ca.ET.207.01.1.1. Next base: position 842,921 of record NZ_SRUS01000001.1, read on the forward strand.
CGGCAAGACGTCGCTGACGGCTGCGATCACCAAGTATTTTGGCGAATACAAGCGCTATGACCAGATCGACGCGGCGCCGGAAGAGAAGGCGCGCGGCATCACGATCTCGACGGCTCACGTCGAATACGAGACCGAGAACCGCCACTACGCGCATGTCGACTGCCCCGGCCACGCCGATTATGTGAAGAACATGATCACCGGCGCCGCGCAGATGGACGGCGCGATCCTGGTCGTGTCTGCCGCCGACGGCCCGATGCCGCAGACCCGCGAGCACATCCTGCTTGCCCGTCAGGTCGGCGTGCCGTCGATCGTGGTGTTCCTGAACAAGGTCGATCAGGTCGACGACGCCGAGCTGCTCGAACTGGTCGAGCTCGAGGTTCGTGAACTGCTGTCGAAGAACGAATTCCCCGGCGACGACATTCCGATCGTCAAGGGTTCGGCGCTTGCCGCACTCGAGGATTCGAACAAGACGATCGGCGAGGACGCGATCCGCGAGCTGATGGCTCAGGTCGACGCCTACATCCCGACGCCGGTTCGTCCGCTCGACAAGCCGTTCCTGATGCCGATCGAAGACGTGTTCTCGATCTCGGGCCGTGGCACGGTCGTGACCGGCCGCGTCGAGCGCGGCGTGGTCAAGGTCGGCGAGGAACTGGAAATCATCGGCATCCGTCCGACGACCAAGACGACCTGCACGGGCGTGGAAATGTTCCGCAAGCTGCTCGATCAGGGCCAGGCTGGCGACAACATCGGCGCGCTGTTGCGCGGCGTCGACCGTGAAGGCGTCGAGCGCGGCCAGGTTCTGGCCAAGCCGGGCACGGTGAAGCCGCACAAGAAGTTCGTGGCCGAAGCCTACATCCTGACCAAGGACGAAGGTGGCCGTCACACGCCGTTCTTCACCAACTACCGTCCGCAGTTCTACTTCCGCACGACCGACGTGACCGGCATCGTGTCGCTGCCGGAAGGCACCGAGATGGTGATGCCTGGCGACAACATCACGGTCGATGTCGAGCTGATCGTGCCGATCGCCATGGAAGAGAAGCTGCGCTTCGCCATCCGTGAAGGCGGCCGCACCGTCGGTGCCGGCATCGTCGTCACCATCAAGGAATAATCGAGACCGGCTGCTGCCGGTTCGACAAGGAAAGGGCGGCCTCGGGGCCGCCCTTTTTTCGTTTCGTGCGCTTGGCAGCGCAAGTATTGCGAGGGCCTCTCAAAGCTGTTGCAAGCGTCATGGCTGCAACTAGTATAGGTTGCACCAAGGGAGCTTTGCCAACAGTGGTCTCAAGGCGCCGTTTCGATGGGAAGGCATGGCGGTTGTGGGCACTGGTTTGCCTCGTCGTCGCCATGGCTCTGCCTATTGTGACAGCGCAAGCGGAAGATGGGCCTCCCGAAATCCCGCCGATGCGCTTCGTCGTCGTGCGCAGCAACGCTCCGGGATGCGAACCCAACTGTCCTGAATGGATATCGGCGGACGGCACCATCGCGGCGGACACGCCGTCGCTCCTCAAGCGCACGCTCAAGGCGCTCAAGGGAAGGCAATTGCCGGTGGTCGTCAATTCGCCCGGCGGTAATGTCGATGCGGCGCTGGCCCTGGGCCGGATGATCCGCAAGAACAAGCTCGATATCGCCGTCGGCGTGACGGTTTTTTCCGGTTGCCAGCCGGCAATGGGCGACTGCGAGGACAACAAGGGCAAGGGTGCCGACTATTTCGGGGTGGCCTATGACGACGGAGCCATGTGCAATTCGGCCTGTCCATTGATGTTTTCCGGCGGTGTCCGCCGCGTGGTTGGAGATTACGGCTATCTCGGCGTCCACCAGATCACCACCACGTTCCACCGCGAGAGGCTGCTCTACCGGACCACGTACCGGATCGTGAACGGCAAGAAGAAGATCATCAGCACCAAGGTGGTCAGCCGTAAAAACGCAGGCAGCTACAAAACCTACGAGATGAGCAGGACCGTCGAGAAGACGCTTTCGGTGTACCTGAGGGAAATGGGTATAGGCGATGGCGTGCTGGAAATCATGAAGGCCACGCCGGCGAGCGAGATTCGTCAGATTCCGCTCGACGCCATGTTGACGATGAAGCTGGTCACCAGCCGGGACGCGGTAGATTTGTTGACCACGGCAAGCCTGTGCAGGCTGAACCGGCCGGCCACGAACTGCCGGGAGATAGCTGGACCTGCAAACAAGACGACGCCATCGGCCGCGGAAAAATCCATGACTGCCGGACCCGTTCAACCGGACACCGCGAAGGCCGGCGGGGACATGCGCTTCATCGTGGTTCGCGGCAGCAACCCGCTGTGCAATCCCGACTGTCCGGAATGGATATCGGCGGAAGGTGCGATAACGAACCAGACGCCGCGGAAACTGCGGCAGTTGCTGGCCACGCTTGGCCATCGGCGGCTGCCTGTCGTCATCAGTTCACGCGGTGGCGACCTGCCCAGCGCTCTCGCAATGGGACGACTTATCCATGAAAGAAAGCTCGACATCGCCGTTGCCCGGACCGATTTCGTCGACTGCGACCCCGGCGCGTGGAATTGCCTGGCCACGGAGGGAGCCTATGCGGGGTTGACCATCGATGCCGGGGTGGAGTGTGATTCTGCCTGTGCGCTCATGGTCGCCGGCGGTGCCAGACGGCTTGTCGGGCCCCGGGCGCGGCTCAGCCTGTATCCGATGGGACAGAAGCTGGTGGTCAAGGCGTATCTCAACGAGATGGCGATCGGTCCAGCTCTGTTCGCGGCGATCGAGCGACGCTCGTCCGAGGGGCAACTTGACCCGGACACGATGCTGAAGGCTGGACTGACAACGGGACCGCAATCGGTCGACGCGCTGACCGGCTCCACGGTTTGCAAGGCCATTGCCAAGCCCGACAATTGCCAAGGCCTGCCAGCCGCCAATGCACAGGCTGATGCGCCTACCAAGCTGTAGAGCACGGCGACGTCGGCAAACTGCCCATCGAGGCAGGTTGAGCCATGCTCGATTTCCGCTATCGTCGCGGCTGCGGGGCCGGCGAAGGATCGAGAATGAGCCAGGACGTTCCGACACTCTACGAGTGGGCCGGCGGCAGCGAGGCGCTGAACCGGCTGACGCAAACCTTCTACGACAAGGTGGCAAAGGATCCGGTCGTTGGCCCGGTGTTCAAACACATGTCGCCGGATCACCCGGCCCATGTCGCCGCCTTCATCGGCGAGGTCTTCGGCGGACCTAAAACCTACAGCGAGGAATTCGGCGGCCACCGCGAAATGGTCATGCATCATCTGGGCAAGCATTTGACCGAGGAGCAGCGCCGCCGCTGGATCAATCTTCTCGCCGACGCGGCGGATCAGGTCGGCCTGCCGGACGATCCAGAATTCCGTTCCGCCTTCATGGGCTACGTCGAATGGGGGTCTCGACTGGCCAAGATGAATTCCAATCTCGGCGAGACCTGCGATCCCGAGGCCGAACCGATGCCCGCCTGGGGCTGGGGAGTGCCTGGCGGGCCGTACCGGGTGCCGGACGCAAAATAGCTTCCGCTTGCCAGGGAGGTCGATGATTGATGCCGCAAGATGCCAAGATCGTGCGCTGGCGCGAGTGGGATGGACCGGGCTTCGAACATCTTGTGCTGGGGGAGCAAGCGGGCCGGTTCCTGGCCGATTCAGTCGTCATCTGCTCGGGCGAGACGCCATTTGCGGTCCGCTACCGCATTACCTGCGATGCCGGCTGGCACGCGAAGAGTGTCACGGTCGATATGATCGGCGATGGCCGGACGCTTGTCCTGGCCTCCGATGGCGATGGTCATTGGACCAGAGACGGCCTGCCGATGCCCGAGCTGGCGGGCGTGCTCGAACCCGACCTCACCGTCACGCCCTTTACCAACACGCTGCCGATCCGCCGCCTGGCGCTTTCGGCCGGGCAGAGTGCCGAGATCGCCACTGCCTTCATCGATTTCCCGGCACTCACTGTCGTGCGCAACCCGCAGCGTTACACGTGCCTCGAAGAGGGCAGGCGCTACCTCTATGAATCGCGCGCGAGCGACTTCAGGCGGGAGCTGGAGATCGATGCCGAGGGGCTGGTCGTCGACTATCCCGATTTCTGGCGCAGGGGTTAAGGCATGTTTGCTTGCAAACCACTCTTTACAGAGCGTGCGGAAGCTTTTAGGAAGCGCCTGCGCCGAGGCGCACGTGTACGGGCATAGCTCAGTTGGTAGAGCGGCGGTCTCCAAAACCGCAGGTCGTAGGTTCGAGCCCTGCTGCCCGTGCCATTTTCTAAGGGAAATCAGGCACTTACAAATCGCCTTGCTGGGCGAGGAAGCCGAAACTAGCCGTACACATCTTGCACAAACTTGGACGCGCGCAGGGAGTGTCTTGCGGGTGGGCGGAAAGACACTCGATTCTGGAAGGCAAAGTTCACGTCTATCGGCGCAACGACAGCCCGATTTGGCACTGCTCGACGTTCACACGGTAGGGTCACAGGTTCGAATCCTGTACCGCCCACCAATCTTTTCAGTTGGTTAGAAGCATTCATGTCACTGAGCGAACACGGTCTCCGCCGCGAGATTGTGGGGGCTCACAGCGTCAGCACAATCTTGCCGAAGCCGCCGCCCGCTTCCACCCGGCGGTGGGCGTCTGCGGCTTCGGCGAGCGGGAATACGTGATCAATCAAGGGACGCAGTCTCCCCGCTGCGAATAGCGGCAAGGCGAGCGCCGCGAAGCGTTGGACCATGGCCCGCTTCTCTGCGGCTCTGCGTGACTTCATGACCGTGCCGACGAGACGCAGATGATTGTGCAGAACAAGATTGAGCGGAATGACAGCATCATTCTGGCCGCTCAAGATGCCTACCTGCACCAGTACCCCGCCCGGCCTCAGGCTGCGCAAATTCTTGGCGAGATAGTCGCCGCCAACAAAATCAATCACCGCATCCACTCCTGTGCCGCCTGTGCGCGCGGCAATCTCGGCTTCGAAATCGCCGGTCCGGTAATCGATGACGACATCTGCGCCAATGCTCAGCACATCATCGTGGCGGGACGCGGAAGCGGTGGCATACACCACCGCTCCCAAACTATGGGCAACCTGTACAGCAGCCGAGCCGATCCCGCCCGCCGCACTATGGACAAGCACCTTTTGGCCGGTGTTGATTTGAGCCAGATTTGAAACCGCCTCGACGGCGGTAACAAAGGATTCCATCACCGCCGCCGCTTCGTGAAAGGGCATACTCTCTGGAATGGGCGCCGCCATGGCGCGATCGACGCGGGCAATCTCGCCGTAACCGCCGCCGCCGACAATCGCCATCACCCGCGCGCCAATCTCGACGTCTGTTACGGCATCGCCGACTGCAATCACCTCGCCCGCCACTTCCAACCCGAGAAGCGGACTCTCGCCGAAGTGTTGCGCGCCGTAAAAGCCGGTGCGCTGCAGGAGATCGGCGCGATTGACACCCGCCGCAGCAACCTTGACCAAAAGATCGGTGGGACGGATGTGGGGTACAGGAACCTCGGCCACATGCAGAACCTCTGCCGCACCGAACTCTTCATAGACGATAGCGCGCATGGCTCTGAACCTTATTTGCGGTTGGCAAGCGCGCGCCGGGCAATGCTGGCGGCAAACATAGGGGTTTCGCGGCTGTTGTGATCGCCACCCGCGTCTTGGCGTGCCTTGGCGGCATCTTCATAGGAGAGGCCATGTTCAGCGAGGAAAGCCATGAACACATCGGTGGGATGCGCAGTGACGCGATTGGTGTAGCGGGTGCGCCCGTCGTCCATGGCTTCAGCGATCAATTCCCACACCACATTGACCTGGGTGCGGCCATTGGCGGTGAAGACATCGGAGATCGAATTCATCCGGCAATAGTTCTTCTCGGCAACCTCGGCGATATAATGCTGGACGACCAGGCCCGAGCCGATTTGCTCGACATTGATGGACATGCGGCGACCATCATCCGTCGTGGTAACACCGGCCGCGATATGGTCAGGAACGCAGCAGCGCTGGTATTCGGCTTCCGGCAGGGTGAACAGCCAATCGGCGATGTCGATAGCCTCTAGCGGCACATCGATCTCGGCGCTATAGGCAGACTGCGACAGAATACGGTCTTCGAGAACGGCAACCATGTGTTTTTCCTTCGGTTTTGGGGGCGGAAGCATCCCGCCCGACGCGAGAAAATATGCGCTGCCGGTGCGCCGATGATAATGTCCGCTGTCTTTCAAACCGTTTTGCGCTGGCCGCACAAATGACCGATCCTCGTTTCGCCGAGCAGATGGCCATTTTTGTCGATGTCGTCCGCGGCGGCAGCTTCTCCAGTGCAGCGCGGCGCCGGGCGGTGACCCCATCCGCCATCATGCGTCAGATCGGAGCCATGGAGGAGAGCCTGGGCGTACCGCTCCTCATCCGCTCCACTCGCGCCTTGGCGCTGACCGATGCCGGTCAAAGGCTGTTTGAGCGCGCGCAGCATCTTCTGGATGCGCTGGCCGATACACGGGCGGAAATCGCTGCCTTTGATGGCGCAATAGCAGGGGTGGTGCGGATAGCCTGCTTTCCTACATTCGGGAGGCGCTATGTAATTCCGGCCCTTGGATCGTTGATGGCAGAGCACTCCGCTATCACGGCAGAAATTGATCTCACTGAAAAACTCGCGGATCCTGTTGCGGACCGTTTCGATGCCGTGATCCGCATCGGCGAATTATCCGACAGCAGCTTGATCGCCACCAAACTCGCCGACCAGAAGCGGCTTCTGGTCGCTAGTCCTTCTTATTTGGACAGCAAAGGGACGCCTGCGGACGTGGCCTCGCTCTCAAAACATGCGCTCATCGACAAACTGCATGGCGCTGACCTTCTCGGCTGGAGCGATGTGCTGGGCCGCCCTGCGGGTAGCGATGCGCTGGACAGAGTTGCTTTTCGCTCGGACGATTTCGAGGCCATGCGCTTGGCCACACTCGTAGGCATGGGTATTGGCCTATTGGCGGACTGGGTTGTTGGTCCAGACGTGCGAAGCGGAGCGCTGATCCGCCTTGGCCTTGGCGGCGAGAGTTGGAACAGGCGCCCCACCGGCATTTATCTACTGCGGGCACTCGCCAAGCCATCCGCAAAACTTGGTGCGTTCATGACAGCATTGCGCAAACAGATCGGGACGCCGCCGACTTGGGAGCAGTAACGCGCCTGTAGACGCAACACTCTGATTTCAGAACATAGCTTTCGTTCACGTTCCAATCCCGGCCTATCCGGCGAGCGCCATTTGGCAGCCGTTCATGCGGAATTCGCATCGGCTTACAGGAGGGCTATAGCGTAGACGTAGCTCTCATCATCATCCGGCGCGGTGCGCCAAGTTCTTCAAATAGTTACCTAGGCAACCCTTGTCATTGACCAAACGATCTTCACCACGCTGGATGATGTGGTGAAGGCGCTCACATCGGGCATGCCAACGACATTGCCGGACTTTGAGGGCAAGCTGTCGGGAAAGCTTGCGCCCGCCGTGTCCCTTCTACTTCCCGCCCCACCGATCGTGCCGCCAGGATTTACTGAACGCGCCGCGTAGCAGGCATTTGGATTGACGATTTCTTACACAAATCTTTGCACATCGAATGCCGATATGTCGTAAATTGCTGGTAAAACAATCGGATGAGTGAAGCTATTCGGTCTCCAAAACCGCAGGTTCGAGCCCTGCTGCCCGTGCCATTTTCCAAGATGGCATCACAACGATTTTTGCGGGCTGCCTTTGAAAATCGGCGACCCGCTTGCCATATTAGCCCGATTGGGGCATAAGGGCGCCATAGCCGGGACGGAACGACTGGATGGTTCCGAGGCGGCGTTTGGTCATAAAGCGGACACTTGCCACTTGCGTGGATCAAGAATCGGTTTTATGTAGATGGAACAGACACGCGACGCGTGAAGCTGGGAAGCCGGCTTTACGCGTCTGATTTGCATGGGCGAAATGATTGCGCTGATTCGGCGCGAGGTTGGGCTCAGGCGGCACGTCCCGGTCAGCGGGATCATCCAGGGGGCCCGGCCAACGGGTCTTGAAGACAGGCGGCATATGGCTTCGAAAACCACAAATCCTTTCGTCTTTCTCCAGCAGGTGCGCGCGGAGACAGCCAAGGTGACTTGGCCGTCGCGCCGCGAGACGATGATCTCGACGGTCATGGTCCTGGCTTTTGCTGTGATCGCGATGATCTTCTTCTTCACCGCCGATCAGCTCATGGGCCTCGCGGTCGAGCAGATTCTGGGCATTGGACGCTAAGTCCGGCGATTACGGAGAAGTCGTAAAAATGGCTACGCGCTGGTACATCGTCCACGCCTATTCGAACTTCGAGAAGAAGGTCGCCGAGGACATCGAGAACAAGGCCAAGCAGAAGGGCCTGTCTGCCGATATCGAGCAGATCGTGGTGCCGACCGAGAAGGTCGTCGAGGTTCGTCGCGGCCGCAAGGTCGACGCCGAGCGCAAGTTCTTCCCGGGCTATGTGCTCCTGAAGGCCAACCTGACCGACGCCGTGTTCTCGCTGGTCAAGAACACGCCGAAGGTCACCGGTTTCCTCGGGGACTCCAAGCCGGTGCCGATCACCGAGGCGGAAGCGCAGCGCATCCTGAACCAGGTGCAGGAAGGCGTCGAGCGGCCGAAGCCCTCGGTCACCTTCGAGATCGGCGAGGCGATCCGCGTTTCGGATGGTCCCTTCGCGTCGTTCAACGGTTTCGTCCAGGAAGTGGACGAGGAGCGGGCACGGCTCAAGGTGGAAGTTTCGATCTTCGGGCGCGCCGTGCCTGTCGATCTGGAATTCGGACAGGTCGAAAAGGGCTGATCCGAAATCCCTGGCGTCGGTTCGGCGGTCAGGGGAGGCGGCGCGGAAGCGCGTGGCCTGAGAACGGTGGGAGGCGAAGGCGGCTTTAGCCGGCCGCAAGAACCGCACCACCAGACTGCAACCGCCGGTGTTTCCCATAGTGGGGCCGGCATAGACAAAGGCAGGAAAAGAGATGGCTAAGAAAATTGCAGGCCAGCTCAAGCTCCAGGTCTCCGCGGGATCGGCTACGCCGTCGCCCCCGATCGGCCCGGCGCTTGGTCAGCGCGGCATCAACATCATGGAGTTCTGCAAGGCGTTCAACGCGCAGACCCAGGAAATGGAAAAGGGATCGCCGGTTCCGGTCGTCATCACCTATTACCAGGACAAGTCGTTCACCTTCGTCATGAAGACGCCGCCGGTGAGCTATTTCCTGAAGAAGGCCGCGAACCTGAAGTCGGGCTCGAAGGAGCCGGGCAAGGTCAAGGCTGGCACCGTTTCGCGCGACAAGGTTCGCGAAATCGCGACCGCCAAGATGAAGGATCTGAACGCGAACGACGTCGAAGCGGCCATGCGTATGGTCGAGGGCTCCGCCCGCTCGATGGGTCTGGAAGTGGTGGGCTGAGATCATGGCAAAGATTGCAAAGCGAGTTTCGAAGACCCGTGAAGGCATCGATCCCAACAAGGCTTACTCGCTCGGTGACGCGCTGAAGCTGCTCAAGGATCGTTCCTCGGTCAAGTTCGACGAGACCGTCGAAGTCGCCATGAACCTCGGCGTCGACCCGCGTCATGCCGACCAGATGGTCCGCGGCGTGGTCAACCTGCCGAACGGTACCGGCCGCTCGGTCCGCGTCGCCGTGTTCGCCCGTGGTGACAAGGCTGAAGAGGCCAAGGCCGCCGGCGCCGACATCGTCGGTGCCGAGGATCTGGTCGACATCGTCCAGAAGGGCACGATCGATTTCGATCGCTGCATCGCCACGCCGGACATGATGCCGCTCGTCGGCCGCCTCGGTAAGGTGCTCGGCCCGCGCGGCATGATGCCGAACCCGAAGGTCGGCACCGTCACCACCGATGTCGCCGCGGCCGTCAAGGCCTCCAAGGGTGGCGCGGTCGAGTTCCGCGTCGAGAAGGCCGGCATCGTTCATGCCGGCGTCGGCAAGGTCTCGTTCGACGTCAAGGCGCTGGAAGAGAACATCCGTGCCTTCGCCGATGCGGTGACCAAGGCAAAGCCGGCTGGCGCCAAGGGCAACTACGTCAAGAAGGTGTCTGTCACCTCGACGATGGGCCCGGGCCTCAAGCTCGACGTCTCGACGCTCGCCGCGTCCTGATTAGACCATTTGGATCGGCCTCGCGAAGGCTGATCCGTGACTGAATTCCGGGCCTTGGATTTATCCTGGGCCCGGTACCGGAAGCCGGAAGGCTTCCGGACATCCTGTCCGAGATTGCGGGCGGCCCGAGTCTTGATTCAAGAGGAGGGCCTTAATTCATGTGGGCCTGCATGAGACGGGTGAAAACCGGACAACGGAGCGACAAGCTCCAATGAAAGGTTCGAACCGTGTTTGCCTTTTGTCTGCGCATCGCCGGCTTGACCGTCGATGTGGCGAAAGGGGGCAGGATCCTCGAGCGTCGTTCGGGAGATCCGTTACTGGATGGCCCGGCCGGCAAAAAGGCAACCCGACGCCTGTCCTCGCAAATGGGAATGTTCCCATTGACGGGGCAGGGGTCAACTGGAGATAGGCAGTGGACAGAGCGGAAAAACGCGAACTCGTCACGGGCCTGAATGATGCGTTTTCGGGCGCAGGTTCAGTCGTCGTGGCCCACTATGCCGGTATCACCGTCGCGCAAATGAACGACCTTCGGTCGAAAATGCGCGCCGCCGGTGGCACCGTTAAAGTCGCGAAGAACCGTCTCGCCAAAATCGCTCTTCAGGGCACGGACTCCGCATCGATCATCGACCTGTTCAAGGGACAGACCCTGATCGCCTATTCGGAGGATCCGATTGCGGCGCCGAAGGTCGCGTCCGATTTCGCCAAGGGGAATGACAAGCTCGTCATTCTCGGCGGCGCAATGGGCACCACCTCGCTCAACGCCGACGGTGTGAAGGCACTCGCCACACTTCCGTCGCTCGATGAGCTGCGCGCCAGGTTGGTTGGCATGATCGCCACGCCGGCAACCCGGATCGCCCAGATCGTCAATGCGCCAGCGGCCTCGGTCGCGCGCGTCATCGGCGCTTACGCCCGGAAGGACGAGGCGGCATGAGGCCGTTCCTCGCTATCAAAAACACACGTTCGAACCTAACGAAGGAATACAACAATGGCTGATCTCGCAAAGATCGTAGACGACCTTTCGAAGCTGACCGTCCTCGAGGCGGCTGAGCTGTCGAAGCTTCTGGAAGAAAAGTGGGGCGTTTCGGCTGCTGCTCCGGTCGCGGTTGCCGCTGCTGGCGGCGCTGCCGCTGCTGCTGCCCCCGTCGAGGAAAAGACGGAATTCGACGTCGTCCTCACCGACGCCGGCGCTCAGAAGATCAACGTCATCAAGGAAGTCCGCGCCATCACCGGTCTTGGCCTCAAGGAAGCCAAGGACCTGGTCGAAGCGGCTCCGAAGCCGGTCAAGGAAGGCGTTTCCAAGGCCGACGCCGACAAGTTCAAGGCCCAGCTGGAAGCAGCCGGCGCCAAGGTCGACCTGAAGTAAGCGTAAAAGCGGCGGGCGGCCTCGCGCCGTCCGCCACTCCCTTGGGTGACCAGGGGAGGCTGCGTGACGCGAGATGTACGAAAACCTCTTTCCTGAGGGCCGTAAACCGGCCTTCAGGAAACGGGTTTTCTCCCGTTTTAGCCGGTAGCCGCCAAGTAATTGGAAAAGGCGGCCGGAGAACAGACAGAGAGCCGCCGGCCAGGTGGCTCAGTATGCAAGACGAGCCGCGGCGAGGTTCGTCCCGAGTTTAGAGCTAAGGAGCGACGATGGCCCAGACCCAGACTTTCAATGGCCGCAGACGCGTACGCAAGTTTTTCGGGAAGATCCCGGAAGTTGCGGAGATGCCGAACCTCATCGAGGTTCAGAAGGCATCCTATGACCAGTTCCTGATGGTGGACGAGCCCAAGGGCGGACGTCCCGACGAAGGGCTGCAGGCTGTTTTCAAGTCGGTCTTCCCGATCTCCGATTTTTCCGGCTCCTCCATGCTGGAGTTCGTGAAGTACGAGTTCGAAGGACCGAAATTCGACGTTGACGAATGCCGTCAGCGCGACCTGACCTATGCCGCGCCGCTGAAGGTGACGCTGCGCCTCATCGTGTTCGATATCGACGAGGATACTGGTGCCAAGTCGATCAAGGACATCAAGGAGCAGGACGTCTACATGGGCGACATGCCGCTCATGACCTTGAACGGCACCTTCATCGTCAATGGCACCGAGCGCGTCATCGTCTCGCAGATGCATCGCTCGCCGGGCGTCTTCTTCGATCACGACAAGGGCAAGTCGCACTCGTCGGGCAAGCTTCTGTTTGCCGCCCGTGTCATCCCCTATCGTGGCTCGTGGCTCGACATCGAGTTCGATTCCAAGGACGTCGTCCACGCCCGCATCGACCGCCGCCGCAAGATCCCCGTGACGTCGCTGCTGATGGCGCTCGGCATGGACGGCGAGGAGATCCTGTCGACCTTCTACAACAAGATCACCTACAAGCGCGCCGGCGACCATTGGCGCATTCCGTTCAACGTCGAGCGTTTCCGCGGCCTCAAGGCCGTCGGCGACCTGGTTGATGCCGACACCGGCGAGATCGTCGTCGAGGCGGGCAAGAAGATCACCGCCCGCCAGGCGCGTCAGCTCGGCGAGAAGGGCCTCAAGGCGATCAAGGCGACCGACGAGGATCTGCTCGGCAACTACCTGGCCGAGGACATCGTCAATTATGCCACCGGTGAGATTTTCCTCGAGGCCGGCGACGAGATCGACGACAAGACGCTCAAGGTGCTGCTCGGCACCGGCGAGCAGGAGATCCAGGTCCTCGACATCGACCATGTCAATGTCGGCGCCTATATCCGCAATACGCTCGCCGTCGACAAGAACGAGAGCCGCCAGGACGCGCTGTTCGACATCTACCGTGTCATGCGCCCGGGCGAGCCGCCGACGCTTGAGACCGCCGAAGCCATGTTCAACTCGCTGTTCTTCGACAGCGAGCGCTACGACCTGTCCGCCGTTGGCCGCGTCAAGATGAACATGCGCCTGGAGCTCAAGGCCGAGGACACCGTGCGCGTGCTGCGCAAGGACGACATCCTGGCCGTGGTCAGGACGCTGGTCGAACTGCGTGACGGCAAGGGCGAGATCGACGACATCGACAATCTCGGCAACCGCCGCGTGCGTTCGGTCGGCGAGCTGATGGAAAACCAGTACCGCGTCGGCCTGCTTCGCATGGAGCGCGCGATCAAGGAACGCATGTCCTCGATCGAGATCGACACCGTCATGCCGCAGGACCTGATCAACGCCAAGCCGGCGGCCGCCGCCGTGCGCGAGTTCTTCGGTTCCTCGCAGCTGTCGCAGTTCATGGACCAGACCAATCCGCTGTCGGAGATCACCCACAAGCGTCGTCTCTCGGCGCTTGGACCGGGGGGTCTGACCCGCGAGCGTGCCGGCTTCGAAGTGCGCGACGTGCACCCGACGCATTACGGCCGCATCTGCCCGATCGAGACGCCGGAAGGCCCGAATATCGGTCTGATCAACTCGCTGGCGACTTTCGCGCGCGTCAACAAGTACGGCTTCATCGAAAGCCCCTACCGCAAGATCGTCGACGGCAAGCTGACCAATGAGGTCGTCTATCTCTCGGCGATGGAAGAGGCCAAGCACCATGTCGCGCAGGCCAATGCCGAGCTCGACAAGAACGGCGGCTTCGTCGACGAGTTCGTCATTTGCCGCAGCGCTGGCGAAGTGATGATGGCGCCGCGCGAAAACGTCGACCTGATGGACGTGTCGCCCAAGCAGATGGTGTCTGTTGCCGCGGCGCTCATCCCGTTCCTCGAGAACGACGACGCCAACCGCGCTCTGATGGGCTCGAACATGCAGCGTCAGGCCGTGCCGCTGGTGCGCGCCGAAGCGCCGTTCGTCGGCACCGGCATGGAGCCGATCGTCGCCCGTGACTCGGGCGCCGCCATCGGCGCCCGCCGCGGCGGCATCGTCGACCAGGTGGACGCGACGCGTATCGTTATCCGCGCCACCGAGGATCTCGACCCGGGCAAGTCCGGCGTCGACATCTACCGGTTGATGAAGTTCCAGCGTTCGAACCAGAACACCTGCATCAACCAGCGTCCGCTGGTGCGCATGGGTGACAGGGTCAACAAGGGCGACATCATCGCCGACGGTCCGTCGACCGAACTCGGTGATCTGGCGCTCGGCCGCAACGTGCTGGTCGCGTTCATGCCTTGGAACGGCTACAACTACGAGGACTCCATCCTCTTGTCCGAGCGCATCGTCGCCGACGACGTCTTCACCTCGATCCACATCGAGGAGTTCGAGGTCATGGCGCGCGATACCAAGCTCGGTCCGGAGGAAATCACGCGCGACATTCCCAACGTCTCGGAAGAAGCGCTGAAGAACCTCGACGAAGCCGGCATCGTCTATATCGGCGCCGAAGTTCAGCCGGGCGACATCCTGGTCGGCAAGATCACGCCGAAGGGTGAAAGCCCGATGACGCCGGAAGAGAAGCTTCTGCGCGCCATCTTCGGCGAAAAGGCTTCCGACGTGCGCGACACTTCCATGCGCATGCCTCCGGGCACCTTCGGCACCGTCGTCGAGGTGCGCGTGTTCAATCGCCACGGTGTGGAGAAGGACGAGCGCGCCATGGCGATCGAGCGCGAGGAGATCGAACGCCTCGCCAAGGACCGTGACGATGAACAGGCGATCCTGGACCGCAACGTCTACGCGCGTCTTTCCGACGTTCTCGTCGGCAAGGAAGCGATTGCTGGACCGAAAGGTTTCAAGAAGGGCTCGACGCTGTCCAAAGACACGCTCGACGAGTATCCGCGTTCGCAGTGGTGGCAGTTTGCGGTGGAGAACGAAAAGCTCCAGAGCGAACTGGAAGCCCTGCGTGGCCAGTACGACGATTCCAAGAAGGCGCTCGAACAGCGCTTCATGGACAAGGTCGAGAAGGTGCAGCGCGGCGACGAAATGCCTCCGGGCGTCATGAAGATGGTCAAGGTCTTCGTGGCGGTGAAGCGCAAGATGCAGCCCGGCGACAAGATGGCCGGCCGTCACGGCAACAAGGGTGTCGTGTCGCGCATCGTTCCGGTCGAGGACATGCCTTTCCTCGAGGACGGCACGCATGCCGATATCGTGCTCAACCCGTTGGGTGTGCCGAGCCGCATGAATGTCGGCCAGATCCTGGAAACGCATCTGGGCTGGGCTTGTGCCGGCATGGGCAGGAAGATCGGCGAGCTGATCGACACGTATAAGGCTGCCGGCGACATCAAGCCGCTGCGCAAGACGTTGGAAAGCTTCATGCCCGCCAACGACCGCAACGAACCGGTCCGCGAGTATGACGACGAGAGCATCGTTCGCCTCAGCGAGCAGATGCGCCGCGGCGTCTCCATCGCGACCCCGGTGTTCGACGGCGCACATGAGGCTGACATCAACATCATGCTGGAGCAGGCGGGCCTGCACACCAGCGGTCAGTCGCAGCTCTATGACGGCCGCACCGGCGAGCCGTTCGATCGCAAGGTGACGATGGGCTATATCTACATGCTCAAGCTTCACCACCTGGTGGACGACAAGATCCACGCGCGTTCGATCGGTCCGTACTCGCTCGTCACCCAGCAGCCGCTGGGCGGCAAGGCGCAGTTCGGCGGCCAGCGCTTCGGCGAGATGGAGGTCTGGGCGCTGGAAGCCTACGGCGCCGCCTACACGCTGCAGGAAATGCTGACGGTGAAGTCGGACGACGTCGCCGGCCGCACCAAGGTCTACGAGGCGATCGTGCGTGGCGACGACACGTTCGAGGCAGGCATTCCCGAGAGCTTCAACGTGCTCGTCAAGGAAATGCGGTCTCTCGGCCTCAATGTCGAATTGGAGAACACCAAGCTCGACGACAATCCTGTCCGGCTGCCCGACGCGGCCGAGTAAACAAGACATCCGGTCGCGGGAGAGGCTCCCGCGACCGGATGCTTCGATTTCTTCGGCCGGTGGGCCGACCACTCAGCGGGCGTTTGGCCCGCGTTAGATGCAAGGGGTTTTCGAGGACCCCGAAAAGGAGAACGGCATGAACCAAGAGGTCATGAATCTCTTCAATCCGCAGGCGCCGGCGCAGGTGTTCGATTCCATCCGGATATCGCTCGCCAGCCCTGAGAAGATTCTGTCCTGGTCGTTCGGCGAGATCAAGAAGCCGGAGACCATCAACTACCGCACCTTCAAGCCGGAGCGTGACGGTCTGTTCTGCGCGCGCATTTTTGGCCCGATCAAGGACTATGAGTGCCTGTGCGGCAAGTACAAGCGCATGAAGTACAAGGGCGTCATCTGCGAGAAGTGCGGCGTCGAAGTCACGCTGTCGCGCGTCCGCCGCGAGCGCATGGGCCATATCGAGCTGGCGGCACCGGTAGCCCATATCTGGTTCCTGAAGTCGCTGCCCTCGCGCATCGGCACGCTGCTCGACATGACCCTTAAGGACATCGAGCGCGTCCTCTACTTCGAGAACTACATCGTCACCGAACCTGGCCTCACCGCGCTGAAGGAGCACCAGCTGCTCAGCGAGGAAGAGTACATGATCGCCGTCGACGAATATGGCGAGGATTCCTTCACCGCCATGATCGGCGCCGAGGCCATTCATGACCTTCTGGCCGGCATGGATCTGGAGAAGATCGCAGGCGACCTGCGTTCGGAACTGGCTTCGACCACGTCCGAGCTGAAGCAGAAGAAGTATCTGAAGCGTCTCAAGGTCGTCGAGAACTTCATGGAGTCCGGCAATCGTCCGGAATGGATGATCATGAAGGTCGTTCCGGTGATCCCGCCGGACCTGCGCCCGCTGGTTCCCCTGGACGGCGGCCGCTTCGCCACGTCCGACCTGAACGATCTCTATCGCCGCGTGATCAACCGCAACAACCGCCTGAAGCGGCTGATCGAACTGCGCGCCCCCGGCATCATCGTGCGCAATGAAAAGCGCATGCTGCAGGAAGCCGTCGATGCGCTGTTCGACAACGGCCGTCGCGGCCGCGTCATCACCGGTGCCAACAAGCGTCCGCTGAAGTCGCTGTCCGACATGCTCAAGGGCAAGCAGGGCCGGTTCCGTCAGAACCTGCTCGGCAAGCGCGTCGACTATTCCGGCCGTTCGGTCATCGTCACCGGTCCGGAGCTCAAGCTGCATCAGTGCGGCCTGCCGAAGAAGATGGCGCTCGAACTGTTCAAGCCCTTCATCTATGCCCGCCTCGACGCCAAGGGTTACTCCTCGACCGTCAAGCAGGCGAAGAAGCTTGTCGAGAAGGAGCGTCCGGAAGTCTGGGATATCCTCGACGAGGTCATCCGCGAGCATCCGGTCCTGTTGAACCGCGCGCCGACGCTGCACCGCCTCGGCATCCAGGCGTTCGAGCCGATCCTGATCGAAGGCAAGGCGATCCAGCTTCACCCGCTGGTCTGCACGGCCTTCAACGCCGACTTCGACGGCGACCAGATGGCCGTTCACGTGCCGCTGTCGCTGGAAGCGCAGTTGGAAGCCCGCGTGCTGATGATGTCGACCAACAACATCCTGCACCCGGCCTCCGGCGCGCCGATCATCGTGCCGTCGCAGGACATGGTCCTGGGTCTCTACTACCTCTCGATCGTCAACCAGAACGAGCCGGGCGAGGGCATGGTGTTTGCCGATATGGGCGAGCTCCAGCACGCGCTCGAGACCAAGGCCGTGACCTTGCACGCCAAGATCAAGGGTCGCTTCCGCACGGTCGACGCCGAAGGCAAGGTCGTGTCGAAGATCCATGACACCACGCCTGGCCGCATGATCATCGGCGAACTTCTGCCGAAGAACGTCAACGTGCCCTACGAGACCGCCAACCAGGAGATGACCAAGAAGAACATCTCCAAGATGATCGACACCGTCTACCGCCATTGCGGTCAGAAGGAGACGGTCATTTTCTGCGATCGCATCATGGCGCTCGGCTTTGCTCATGCGTGCCGTGCCGGCATCTCGTTCGGAAAGGACGACATGCTGATCCCGGACACCAAGATCAAGCTGGTGTCGGACACCGAGGCTTTGGCCAAGGAGTACGAGCAGCAATACAATGACGGTCTGATCACGCAGGGCGAGAAGTACAACAAGGTCGTCGACGCCTGGGCCAAGTGCTCGGAAAAGGTCGCCGACGAAATGATGGCCCGCATCAAGGCGGTCGAGTTCGAGGACAATGGCCGTCAGAAGCCCATGAACTCGATCTACATGATGTCGCACTCCGGTGCGCGCGGCTCGCCCACCCAGATGCGCCAGCTCGCCGGCATGCGCGGCCTGATGGCCAAGCCCTCGGGTGAAATCATCGAGACGCCGATCATCTCGAACTTCAAGGAAGGCCTGACCGTGCTCGAGTACTTCAACTCGACCCACGGTGCCCGCAAGGGTCTGGCCGACACCGCCTTGAAGACGGCGAACTCGGGTTACCTCACCCGTCGTCTGGTCGACGTGGCGCAGGACTGCATCGTCAACTCCGTGGATTGCGGCACCGACAAGGGCCTCACCATGCAGCCGATCGTCGATGCCGGTCAGGTCGTCGCTTCGGTTGGCCAGCGCGTGCTGGGCCGTACATCGCTCGACGACATCACCCATCCGGTGTCGGGCGAAGTCCTGGTCAAGGCCGGAACGCTGATGGACGAGCGGGACGTGGAACAGATCGAAAAGGCCGGCGTGCAGTCGGTCCGCATCCGCTCGGCCCTGACCTGCGAAGTCAGGATCGGCGTCTGCGCGGTCTGCTACGGACGCGATCTGGCCCGTGGCACCCCGGTCAACCAGGGCGAAGCCGTCGGCGTCATCGCGGCGCAGTCGATCGGCGAGCCGGGCACGCAGCTCACCATGCGTACCTTCCACATGGGCGGTACCGCGCAGGTGGTGGACTCTTCGTTCCTTGAAGCCTCGTATGAGGGCAAGGTCGAGATCCGCAACCGCAACGTGGTGCGCAACTCGGACGGCCAGCAGATGGTCATGGGCCGCAACATGGCGGTGCTGATCCTCGACGAGGCCGGCAAGGAGCGTGCAACGCACCGTGTCACCTATGGTTCGCGCATCTTCGTGGACGATGGCGACAAGGTGAAGCGTGGCCAGCGTATCGCCGAGTGGGATCCCTATACCCGTCCTGTCCTCACTGAAATCGAGGGCAAGGTGTCGTATGAGGATCTGGTCGACGGTATTTCCGTCCAGGAAACGGCCGACGAGTCGACCGGCATCACCAAGCGTGAGGTCATCGACTGGCGTTCGACGCCGCGCGGCAACGACCTCAAGCCTGCGATTGCCATCCTGGACACCAAGGGCAAGGTCGGCAAGCTATCGAAGGGCGGCGATGCCCGCTTCCTGCTCTCGGTCGAGGCCATTCTCTCGGTCGAGCCGGGTGCCCAGGTTCGCCCCGGCGACGTGCTGGCGCGTATCCCGATGGAAAGCGCCAAGACCAAGGACATCACCGGCGGTCTGCCGCGTGTTGCCGAACTGTTCGAGGCACGTCGTCCGAAGGATCACGCCATCATCGCCGAGATCGACGGCACGATCCGCTTCGGCCGCGACTACAAGAACAAGCGTCGCATCATTATCGAGCCGCATGACTCGACGCTCGAGCCGGTCGAATACCTGATCCCGAAGGGCAAGCCGTTCCATCTCCAGGACGGCGACGTCATCGAGAAGGGCGACTACATCCTCGACGGCAATCCGGCGCCGCACGACATCCTGGCGATCAAGGGCGTGGAGGCGCTTGCGTCCTACCTCGTCAACGAGATCCAGGAAGTCTACCGTCTGCAGGGCGTGTCGATCAACGACAAGCACATCGAGGTGATCGTTCGCCAGATGCTGCAGAAGGTCGAGATCACCACGCAGGGCGACTCGACCTACATCCCGGGCGACCACGTCGACGTGATCGAACTGGAAGAGGTCAACGAGCGCCTGGTCGAGGACGGCAAGAAGCCGGCTGAAGGCCAGCCGGTGCTCTTGGGCATAACCAAGGCTTCGCTGCAGACGCCGTCCTTCATCTCGGCCGCCTCCTTCCAGGAGACGACCAGGGTGCTGACGGAGGCCGCGGTTGCCGGCAAGACCGACATGCTGCAGGGCTTGAAGGAAAACGTCATCGTCGGCCGGTTGATCCCGGCCGGTACCGGCGGCACGATGAGCCAGATCCGGCGCATTGCCACCTCGCGCGACGAACTCATCATCGACGAGCGCCGCAAGGCCTCCGGTGTTGAAGTGGCCGAGCCGATGCTCGCCGACATGACAACCGCCGCGCAGTAAGCGCGACGGCAAGAAATCTCAGGCAACAGAAGCCGTCGGGGCAACCCGGCGGCTTTTTCGTTTCAACGATCGGAGGAAAGCAGATGAGCACGAAGACCTGGACGGCTGTCGACGACTACATCGTCTGCTCGCTCTTCGAGGCGGATCCCGTTCTCGACGCGGTTCTGGCGGCCAACCGCGACAATGGCCTGCCGGCGATCGATGTCTCGGCGGCGCAAGGAAAACTGCTCTCGCTGCTGGCGCGCATCGGCGGCGCGAAAAAGGCGCTCGAGATCGGCACGCTGGGCGGCTATTCGACCATCTGGATGGCGCGGGGACTGCCCGCCGACGGCAAAGTCGTGACGCTCGAACTCGATCCGCATCATGCCAAGGTCGCACGCTCGAATTTCGAGCGGGCAGGGGTAGCGGACCGGGTGGAACTGCGCGTCGGTCCGGCGCTCCAGTCGCTTGCCGCACTCGGCAATGAGAATGCCGGCCCGTTCGATCTGATCTTCATTGATGCCGACAAGCCGAACAACCCGAACTATCTGTCCTGGGCCTTGCGGCTGTCACGCTCCGGGACGGTCATCGTCTGCGACAACGTCATCCGTGACGGCGCCGTGCTGGATGAGGATGGCCGCGATGCCAATGTCGAAGGCGCCCGCGCGGCGTTTTCCTTTATCGGCGGCGAAAAACGGCTGGACGGCACAGCCATCCAGACCGTGGGCGCCAAGGGCTATGACGGCTTTGCCATCGCGATTGTCGACTGACGTCGGGGCGCACCTGGCGATCTTCAGTCGAAAAACGCCTCGACCACATTGCGCTTGCCGAGCATGAAGGCGTCGGCGACGTGCTGCAGCGGTGCAAGGTCCACATCGGATACGCCGGCATGCACAATCTCGGCAAATCGCCGGTAGAGCATCGGATATTCCGCTTCCGGTTCCTCATGGACGACGCGGCCGTCGACGGCGAGCTTCGAGCCGCCACCCGAGAGCACCATCTGCCCGGCATCCGTGTCGGCCAAAATGTCCCAGCTCTGCGGTCCGGTCTGCAACCAGTCGAGATCCATGGTCACATCGAATCCGTTCGCCGCGTGGAACGCGACCTGGGCCGCGATCGGTGCGTCGCGATTCTCCGGAAAATCGAGTACGGCCGAAGTGATGTACATGGCCGGCAGGATATAGGTTGCAATCGACAGCGCGTTGATGCCGGGATCGAAGACGCCGAAGCCGCCAGGCTGCCAGATCCAGTCCTGGTTCGGATGCCAGCGGCGCACATCTTCCTTCCAGACGATCGCCGCCGATTTGATTTTGGTCGAAGCCAGGAATGTCCGTGCCGCTTCGACAGCCGGCGCGTAGCGCGAGTGCCAGCTTGCGAACAAGGAGACGCCTTGTTTCGCCGCTAACGCCTTCAGGTCCTCGACTTCGCTGACCGTGGCACCCGGCGGTTTTTCCAGGAAGACGTGCTTCCCGGCCTCGAGCGCCTTGCGCGCGGCGTCATAGCGGAACTGCGGCGGCATGCACAGCGACACCGCGTCGAGTTCGGCAACCGCGCCAAGCATCGTCTCTATATCGGGGAAATTCGCGATGCCGTCGACCTTGCCGTGCCGGCTGGCCGCTGCGATCAGCTGGTAGTCTCGATCCTTGGCCAGTGCCGGAAGGTGCTGGTCGCGGACGATCTTGCCGACACCGACAATGCCGATTCTTATGGGCGAGATGGATGAGGACATGAGGCTCCGCCGGGTTGGGACGTCTGCGCGTCTCTTAGCAGATCGGCCATGACGGGCAAGCGTCGGCCATGCCGGCTATTCGAACGAATCGGCATCATGACGCTGGGCAGGCGAGGGGCGCCACGCTGCGATCAGATCGGCACGTCGAAGGTCACGATCGACACTTCGCCTTCAAGCGCGCCCTGGAAGGCCGACAGATGCGGCTCATCGTCGGGCTCGCCCTCCATGTCGCCGATCTGGTCGAGTTCGGCCTCGGCGTAGCCTTCGGCAGCCAGCGATTCGAGCGCACGGCGCACCGCCGAATCGTCATCGGGCGCCACCAGCATGACATGCACACCTTCCGGCTTGCCGCCTTTCTTCTTCCACACCCGGCCGGTGATGATGGTGACCGGGCGTTCTTCATTGTCGTTCACGGGCCGATTCCTTCGCGGCGAGGGATTGTCAGTGTTCATGCGGCCTTTTCGCATGAAGCAAGGCCCCGCAACAGCCAAAAGCCATTCACTTTGCTAGAGGCTTGGCACTTTGCTAGAGGCTTGGCACTTTCTTCCTCGTCCTTGCCAAACGGCGAAAGAAAATTACATGCGGTTTTCGCATGGCTGCCAGGCCCCGGCTTCAATGCAATATTTGCCTCTGCGGGGTTGACGGTTCGCGGGCTTACGAGTAGAAGCCGCCCAGTCAGAACCGATGTGAGGCTCTCCCTTCCGAAGCGACACGCTTTGGAGTTTGCCTCAAACAGGGTTCGTTTTACGAGCGAAAAGACATTTCCGGCGTGCACGAAGCGGCTTCCGCTTCCTCTGCGATTTGTTCGGGCAAGACCGCGAGGCGCGGTTTGTGGCCCGAATTTGCGTATGGAAATGACGCTTTGAGCGAGCCTTGACCGGCACGAGACACGGAATTGAGAGACAAGAGGGTTTAATGCCTACCGTCAACCAGCTGATCCGCAAGCCGCGCATTGCGCCGGTGAAGCGCAACAAGGTCCCGGCCATGCAGCAGAACCCGCAGAAGCGGGGCGTCTGCACGCGCGTCTATACGACGACGCCGAAGAAGCCGAACTCGGCGCTGCGCAAGGTGGCCAAGATCCGCCTGACCAATGGTTTTGAAGTGATCGGTTATATCCCCGGCGAAGGTCACAACCTTCAGGAACACTCCGTGGTCATGATCCGCGGCGGCCGCGTCAAGGATCTTCCGGGCGTGCGCTACCACATCATCCGCGGCGTGCTCGACACGCAGGGCGTGAAGAACCGCAAGCAGCGCCGTTCGAAGTACGGCGCCAAGCGTCCGAAGTAAGATTTTCCGGCCTTGGCGCTGCTTGAACGCGCCGGGCTACGAGATTGAGAGACAAAAGCCATGTCGCGTCGTCACAGTGCAGAAAAGCGTGAGATCAACCCGGATCCCAAGTTCGGCGATCTGATCGTCACCAAGTTCATGAACGCCGTCATGTATGACGGCAAGAAGTCGGTTGCCGAGACCATCGTCTACGGCGCGCTGGACCAGGTCCAGTCGAAGACTAAGCAGGAGCCGGTCACCGTCTTCCACCAGGCGCTCGACAATGTCGCGCCGCATGTGGAAGTGCGTTCGCGCCGCGTCGGCGGCGCCACCTACCAGGTTCCGGTCGACGTTCGTCCCGAGCGTCGCCAGGCATTGGCGATCCGCTGGCTGATCGCCGCGGCCCGCAACCGCAACGAGACCACCATGGTCGATCGCCTCTCCGGCGAGCTGATGGACGCGGCCAACAACCGCGGCACCGCCGTGAAGAAGCGGGAAGACACCCACAAGATGGCTGAAGCCAACCGCGCTTTCGCGCACTACCGCTGGTAAAGCGCGAACAGGACTGAGAGGCAGCTACGATGGCCCGCGAATACAAAATCGAAGACTACCGCAATTTCGGTATCATGGCGCATATCGACGCCGGCAAGACGACGACCACCGAGCGCGTCCTCTATTACACGGGCAAGTCGCACAAGATCGGCGAAGTGCACGACGGCGCTGCCACCATGGACTGGATGGAGCAGGAGCAGGAACGCGGCATCACCATCACGTCCGCCGCGACCACGACCTTCTGGAAGGGCCGTGACGGCAAGATGCACCGCTTCAACATCATCGACACCCCCGGACACGTCGACTTCACCATCGAGGTCGAGCGTTCGCTGCGCGTGCTCGACGGCGCCATCGCGCTGCTCGATGCCAATGCCGGTGTCGAGCCGCAGACGGAAACCGTCTGGCGCCAGGCCGACAAGTACCGCGTGCCGCGCATGATCTTCTGCAACAAGATGGACAAGATCGGCGCCGACTTCTACCGCTCGGTCGAGATGATCGGCTCGCGCCTCGGCGCGCAGGCTGTCGTCATGCAGCTGCCGATCGGCGCCGAGACCGAATTCAAGGGTGTCGTCGACCTCGTCGAGATGAACGCGCTGGTCTGGCGCGACGAGACGCTGGGCGCTGCCTGGGACGTCGTCGAGATCCCGGCCGACCTCAAGGCGCGTGCCGAGGAATACCGCGAGAAGATGATCGAAGCCGCCGTCGAAATGGACGAGACGGCGCTCGAAAACTACCTCGAAGGCAAGATGCCGTCGAATGACGAGATCCGTTCGTTGATCCGCAAGGGTACGATCGCGGTCAAGTTCTACCCGATGTTCTGCGGCTCGGCCTTCAAGAACAAGGGCGTGCAGCCGTTGCTCGACGCCGTTGTCGAATACCTGCCGTCGCCGGCCGATGTTCCGGCCATCAAGGGTGTCGATGCCAAGACCGACGCCGAGATCGAGCGTCATGCGGACGACAACGAGCCGCTGTCGATGCTCGCCTTCAAGATCATGAACGACCCGTTCGTCGGTTCGCTGACCTTTGCCCGCATCTATTCGGGCAAGCTCACCAAGGGCGTCTCTGTCGACAACACCGTGAAGGGCAAGAAGGAGCGCATCGGCCGCATGCTGCAGATGCATGCGAATTCGCGCGCCGACGTCGAAGAAGCTTTTGCGGGCGACATTGTCGCCTTGGCCGGCCTCAAGGACACCACCACCGGCGACACGCTGTGCGATCCGCTGCACCCGGTCATCCTCGAGCGCATGGAATTCCCCGATCCGGTCATCCAGATCGCCATCGAGCCGAAGACCAAGAACGACCAGGAAAAGATGGGTCTCGCCCTTCACCGCCTGGCTGCCGAGGATCCGTCCTTCCGCGTCAAGACCGACGAGGAAAGCGGCCAGACCATCATCTCCGGCATGGGCGAACTGCACCTCGACATCATCGTCGACCGCATGCGTCGCGAGTTCAAGGTCGAAGCCAATGTCGGCGCGCCGCAGGTGGCTTATCGCGAGACGATCACCCGCAAGCACGAGCAGGACTACACGCACAAGAAGCAGACCGGCGGTACCGGCCAGTTCGCGCGCGTCAAGGTTGTGTTCGAGCCGAATTCCGAGAGCGAGGACTTCGTGTTCGAGTCCAAGATCGTCGGCGGCGCGGTGCCGAAGGAATACATTCCGGGCGTCGAAAAGGGCATCCAGAGCGTCATGGGCGCTGGTCCGTTCGCCGGCTTCCCGATGATCGGCGTCAGGGCGACGCTCATCGACGGTGCCTACCATGATGTCGACTCCTCGGTCCTGGCCTTCGAAATCGCGTCCCGCGCGTGCTTCCGTGAAGCTGCTCCCAAGCTTGGCGTGCAGTTGCTCGAGCCGATCATGAAGGTCGAGGTGGTGACGCCGGAAGACTACGTCGGCAGCGTCATCGGTGACCTGAACGGCCGTCGCGGCCAGATCCAGGGCCAGGAAGCGCGCGGCGTGGCCGTCGTCATCAACGCGATGGTGCCGCTCGCCAACATGTTCAAGTACGTCGACAACCTGCGCTCGATGAGCCAGGGCCGCGCGGCTTACACGATGCAGTTCGATCACTATGAGCCGGTCCCGACCGCGGTCGCTCAGGAAGTCCAGAAGAAATACGCGTAACTCGAAAGAGCTGCCGCGGTAACGCAATTCAAAGCCCGCATGGGCGAGCAGGAAATGGAGACATCACATGGCAAAAGGTAAATTCGAGCGCACTAAGCCTCATGTGAACATCGGCACGATTGGTCACGTCGATCACGGCAAGACGTCGCTGACGGCTGCTATCACCAAGTATTTTGGCGAATACAAGCGCTATGACCAGATCGACGCGGCGCCGGAAGAGAAGGCGCGCGGCATCACGATCTCGACGGCTCACGTCGAATACGAGACCGAGAACCGCCACTACGCGCATGTCGACTGCCCCGGCCACGCCGATTATGTGAAGAACATGATCACCGGCGCCGCGCAGATGGACGGCGCGATCCTGGTCGTGTCGGCCGCCGACGGCCCGATGCCGCAGACCCGCGAGCACATCCTGCTTGCCCGTCAGGTCGGCGTGCCGTCGATCGTGGTGTTCCTGAACAAGGTCGATCAGGTCGACGACGCCGAGCTGCTCGAACTGGTCGAGCTCGAGGTTCGTGAACTGCTGTCGAAGAACGAATTCCCCGGCGACGACATTCCGATCGTCAAGGGTTCGGCGCTTGCCGCACTCGAGGATTCGAACAAGACGATCGGCGAGGACGCGATCCGCGAGCTGATGGCTCAGGTCGACGCCTACATCCCGACGCCGGTTCGTCCGCTCGACAAGCCGTTCCTGATGCCGATCGAAGACGTGTTCTCGATCTCGGGCCGTGGCACGGTCGTGACCGGCCGCGTCGAGCGCGGCGTGGTCAAGGTCGGCGAGGAACTGGAAATCATCGGCATCCGTCCGACGACCAAGACGACCTGCACGGGCGTGGAAATGTTCCGCAAGCTGCTCGATCAGGGCCAGGCTGGCGACAACATCGGCGCGCTGTTGCGCGGCGTCGACCGTGAAGGCGTCGAGCGCGGCCAGGTTCTGGCCAAGCCGGGCACGGTGAAGCCGCACAAGAAGTTCGTGGCCGAAGCCTACATCCTGACCAAGGACGAAGGTGGCCGTCACACGCCGTTCTTCACCAACTACCGTCCGCAGTTCTACTTCCGCACGACCGACGTGACCGGCATCGTGTCGCTGCCGGAAGGCACCGAGATGGTGATGCCTGGCGACAACATCACGGTCGATGTCGAGCTGATCGTGCCGATCGCCATGGAAGAGAAGCTGCGCTTCGCCATCCGTGAAGGCGGCCGCACCGTCGGTGCCGGCATCGTCGTCACCATCAA
>NZ_SRUS01000001.1:870064-935921 GCF_004794715.1 Mesorhizobium sp. M8A.F.Ca.ET.207.01.1.1
TGATGCCTGGCGACAACATCACGGTCGATGTCGAGCTGATCGTGCCGATCGCCATGGAAGAGAAGCTGCGCTTCGCCATCCGTGAAGGCGGCCGCACCGTCGGTGCCGGCATCGTCGTCACCATCAAAGAGTAATTTGGACTTAAACCGATCTGTCGCGGGCGCCGGAGTTGCCCGCGCCGCGCCAGAACAAGGAAGTGACGCATGAACGGACAGAATATCCGCATCCGCCTGAAGGCGTTTGATCACCGCGTGCTCGACGCCTCGACGAAGGAAATCGTGTCGACGGCCAAGCGCACTGGTGCAAACGTCCGCGGCCCCATTCCGCTGCCGACGCGGATCGAAAAGTTCACGGTCAACCGGTCGCCTCACGTCGACAAGAAGAGCCGCGAGCAGTTCGAGATGCGCACGCACAAGCGTCTGCTCGACATCGTCGATCCGACCCCGCAGACCGTCGATGCTTTGATGAAGCTCGATCTGGCCGCCGGCGTCGACGTCGAGATCAAGCTCTAAGGGAATGAGAGCGCGGTAAGGGGCGGTGTCCCTGGCCCGGAACTCTAAAGGAATTGAACCGATGCGTTCAGGTGTGATTGCAAAGAAGGTGGGAATGACCCGCATCTATAATGATGCCGGGGAACATGTTCCCGTCACCGTTCTCCAGATGGAGAACTGCCAGGTCGTGGCACAGCGCACGCAGGAGAAGAATGGCTACACCGCCGTTCAGCTCGGCGTTGGCCTCGCCAAGGTGAAGAACACGTCGAAGGCGATGCGCGGCCATTTCGCGACCGCTTCCGTCGAGCCTAAGGCGAAGGTCGCCGAGTTCCGCGTCTCCGCCGACAACATGATCGATGTTGGCGCCGAGATCACCGTCGAGCACTTTGTCGCCGGCCAGAAGGTCGATGTGACGGGCACGACGATCGGCAAGGGTTTCCAGGGCGTCATCAAGCGTCACCACATGGGTGGTGGTCGCGCGACGCACGGTAACTCGGTATCGCACCGTACACACGGTTCGACCGGCCAGCGTCAGGACCCGGGCAAGGTGTTCAAGGGCAAGCACATGGCTGGCCACATGGGCGACACCAGGGTCACCACGCAGAATGTCGAGATCGTCTCGACCGACGCCGACCGCGGCCTGATCCTGATCCGCGGTGCGGTTCCCGGATCGAAGGGCGCCTGGATCCTGGTCCGCGACGCGGCCAAGGTGGCGCTGCCGGCCAATGCGCCGAAGCCCGCCGCGATCCGCGCTGTTGCGGCAGCTGCGAAGAACGAGGCTCCGGCCACAGAGGGAGCGGAATAATGGATCTCAAGATCACAACGCTCGGCGGTAAAGACGCCGGCAAGGTGGAACTTTCCGACGGAATTTTCGGCCTTGATCCGCGCGAGGACATCCTGCAGCGCGTCGTGCGCTGGCAGCTGGCCAAGAAGCAGCAGGGCACGCACAAGGCCAAGGGTCGCGCCGAAATCGCGCGCACCGGCGCCAAAATGTACAAGCAGAAGGGTACGGGCCGCGCCCGTCACCACTCGGCACGCGCTCCGCAGTTCCGCGGCGGCGGCAAGGCCCACGGCCCGGTCGTTCGCAGCCATGAGCATGAACTGCCCAAGAAGGTTCGTGCGCTTGGCCTCAAGCATGCTCTCTCGGCCAAGGCCAAGAGCGCGTCGATCATCATCGTCGACGAGCTGAAGCTGACCGAGGCCAAGACGAAGGCGCTGATCGCGAATTTCGCGACGCTGGGCCTGACCAACGCCCTGGTGATTGGCGGCGCCGAGCTTGACAAGAACTTCAAGCTGGCAGCCAGCAACATCCCCAACATCGACGTGCTGCCCATCCAGGGCATCAACGTCTACGACATTCTGCGCCGCGGCACGCTGGTCCTTTCGAAGGCCGCCGTCGAGGCTCTCGAGGAGCGCTTTAAATGACCGACCTTCGTCACTACGACGTGATCGTCTCGCCGGCGATCACCGAAAAGTCGACCATGGCCTCCGAGCAGAACCAGGTCGTCTTCAACGTCGCCAAGAAGGCGTCGAAGCCGGAAATCAAGGCCGCCGTCGAAGCGCTGTTCGGCGTCAAGGTGATGGCCGTGAACACGCTTGTCCGCAAGGGCAAGATCAAGCGCTTCCGCGGCACGATCGGCCGCCAGAGCGACGTCAAGAAGGCGATTGTGACGCTGGCCGACGGCCAGTCGATCGACGTCGCGACGGGTCTCTGAGCAAGGCCGCGAGGACAGGACAATGGCACTTAAGAAATTCAACCCGATAACGCCGAGCACCCGCCAGCTGGTCATCGTCGACCGCTCGGGCCTCTACAAGGGCAAGCCCGTCAAGGGCCTGACCGAAGGCCTGACCAAGTCGGGCGGCCGCAACAATTACGGCCGCATCACGGCCCGCTTCATCGGCGGCGGTCACAAGCGTTCGTACCGCATCATCGACTTCAAGCGCCGCAAGTTCGACGTCGTCGGCACGGTCGAGCGCATCGAATACGATCCGAACCGCACCGCCTTCATCGCGCTGATCAAGTATGATGATGGTGAGCTGTCCTACATCATCGCTCCGCAGCGCCTGGCTCCCGGCGACAAGATCGTGGCGGGCGAAGCCGTCGACGTGAAGCCGGGCAACGCGATGCCGCTGGCCTCGATGCCGGTTGGCACCATCGTCCACAACATCGAGCTGAAGCCGGGCAAGGGCGCCCAGGTTGCCCGCTCCGCGGGTGGTTACGGCCAGCTGGTCGGCCGTGACCAGGGCATGGCGATCCTGCGCCTCAACTCGGGTGAGCAGCGTGTCGTTCACGGCTCCTGCATGGCCACCGTCGGTGCCGTGTCCAATCCGGACCACGGCAACATCAACGACGGCAAGGCCGGCCGCACGGTTTGGCGCGGCAAGCGTCCGCACAATCGCGGCGTGACCATGAACCCGGTCGACCATCCGCACGGCGGCGGCGAAGGCCGCACCTCCGGTGGCCGTCATCCGGTCAGCCCGTGGGGCAAGCCGACCAAAGGCAAGAAGACGCGGTCCAACAAGGCGACCGACAAGTTCATCCTGCGCTCGCGCCATCAGCGCAAGAGCTAAGAAGAGGTAACGCCAAGTGACTCGTTCTATTTGGAAAGGCCCCTTCATCGACGGCTACCTTCTCAAGAAGGTGGATAAGGTTCGTGAAGGTGGTCGCAATGAGGTGATCAAGATGTGGAGCCGTCGCTCCACCATCCTGCCGCAGTTCGTCGGCTTCACCTTCGGTGTCTACAACGGCCAGAAGCACGTTCCCGTCGCGGTGAACGAGGACATGGTCGGTCACAAGTTCGGTGAATTCGCTCCGACGCGGACCTATTACGGTCACGGCGCGGATAAGAAGGCGAAGAGGAAATAATCATGGGCAAGGCCAAAGCTCCGCGCAGGCTTGCTGACAACGAAGCGCGCGCCGTGTTGCGCACGATCCGTATCAGCCCGCAGAAGCTGAACCTGGTTGCCGCGCTGATCCGCGGCAAGAAGGTCGCGACAGCGCTTTCCGATCTCGAATTCTCGGCCAAGCGGATTTCCGGCACGGTCAAGAAGACGCTGGAATCGGCAATCGCCAACGCGGAAAACAACCACGACCTCGACGTCGATGCGCTGATCGTGGCGGAAGCCTATGTCGGCAAGTCGATCGTCATGAAGCGGTTCCACGCTCGTGGCCGCGGTCGCGCCAGCCGTATCGAGAAGCCGTTCTCGCACCTCACGATCGTCGTTCGTGAAGTCGAAGAAAAAGGGGAGGCCGCATAATGGGCCAGAAAGTCAATCCGATCGGTCTTCGCCTCGGCATCAACCGCACCTGGGATTCGCGCTGGTTCGCGAACACCGGCGAGTACGGCAAGCTGCTGCATGAGGACATCAAGATCCGCAAGTATCTTGAGAAGGAACTCAAGCAGGCTGCGATCTCCAAGGTCGTGATCGAGCGCCCGCACAAGAAGTGCCGCGTCACCATCCATGCCGCGCGCCCGGGTCTGATCATTGGCAAGAAGGGCGCCGACATCGAGAAGCTTCGCAAGAAGCTGATGGAGATGACGAAGTCCGAGACGCACCTCAACATCGTCGAAGTGCGCAAGCCGGAAATCGACGCGACCCTGGTCGCCCAGTCGATCGCCCAGCAGCTCGAGCGCCGCATCGCGTTCCGCCGCGCCATGAAGCGTGCCGTGCAGTCGGCCATGCGCCTCGGTGCCGAAGGCATCCGCATCAACTGCGCCGGCCGTCTTGGCGGCGCCGAGATCGCGCGCATGGAATGGTACCGTGAAGGTCGCGTGCCGCTGCATACGCTGCGCGCCGATGTCGACTACGGCACGGCCGAGGCGAATACGGCCTATGGCATTTGCGGCGTCAAGGTCTGGGTATTCAAGGGCGAGATCCTCGAGCACGATCCGATGGCTTCGGAGCGTCGTGCGACCGAGGGTGATGCCGCGCATGGCGGTGGTGGTGATCGCGAACGCGGTCGTCGTCGCGAAAACGCCTGAGACATTTAGGAATTTGGAGTTAGAACGATGCTGCAGCCAAAGCGCACAAAGTTCCGCAAGCAGTTCAAGGGCCGCATCCATGGTACCGCAAAGGGCGGCACCAACCTGGATTTCGGTGGTTTCGGGCTGAAGGCGCTTGAGCCGAACCGCGTCACCGCGCGTGAGATCGAGGCGGCCCGCCGCGCGATCACTCGCGAAATGAAACGCGCTGGCCGCGTCTGGATCCGTATTTTCCCGGACGTGCCGGTCACGTCGAAGCCGACCGAAGTCCGCATGGGCAAGGGCAAGGGCGCGGTCGACTACTGGGCGGCGCGCGTCAAGCCGGGCCGCATCATGTTCGAGATCGACGGCGTCAATGAAGAAACCGCCCGTGAGGCGCTGCGTCTCGGCGCGGCCAAGCTCTCGGTCAGGACGCGCTTCGTACAGCGCATCGCAGAATAAGGACGGGCTGATCATGAAAGCCGAAGACATCCGGACCAAGACCCAGGACCAGCTGACCGACGACCTGGCCAGCCTGAAGAAGGAGCAGTTCAACCTGCGCTTCCAGAAGGCCACCGGCCAGCTCGAGAAGACCGCGCGCGTGAGGCAGGTTCGTAAGGACATTGCGCGTATCAAGACCATCGCTGCGGAAAAGTCCGCGGCCAAGAAGGCTTAAGGACGAAAACCATGCCAAAGCGCATTCTGCAGGGCACCGTCGTCAGCGACAAGAACGAGAAGACGGTTGTCGTCAAGGTCGAACGGCGCTTCACGCATCCCGTGATGAAGAAGACCGTGCGCATGACCAAGAAGTACAAGGCGCACGACGAGAACAACGCCCACAAGGTCGGCGATCAGGTGTTCATCCAGGAATCGAAGCCGATTTCCAAGGATAAGCGCTGGATCGTCGTATCCTCGGACCAGGCGTAAACAAACGAATTTTGGACAGACCGGGGAGGGGCTTCGAGCCCGTCCCGTTAGAAAAGAAGAAGGCGGCCAGTCATGATTCAGATGCAAACAAACCTCGACGTGGCGGATAATTCCGGTGCGCGTCGTGTCATGTGCATCAAGGTGCTGGGCGGCTCGAAGCGGAAATACGCTTCCGTGGGCGACATCATCGTGGTGTCGATCAAGGAAGCCATTCCGCGCGGCCGCGTTAAGAAGGGCGATGTGATGAAGGCGGTCGTGGTTCGCACGGCCAAGGACATCCGCCGCCCGGACGGCAGCGTGATCCGTTTCGACAAGAACGCGGCCGTTCTCGTCGACAACAAGAAAGAGCCGATCGGCACGCGTATCTTCGGACCGGTTCCGCGCGAACTTCGCGCCAAGAACCACATGAAGATCATCTCGCTCGCGCCTGAAGTGCTGTAAGGAGCCGGACCAATGCAAAAGATTAGAAAAGGCGACAAGGTCGTCGTGCTGGCCGGCAAGGACAAGGGCCGTTCGGGCGAAGTCCTTTCGGTTCAGCCGAAGGATGACACCGCGTTGGTGCGCGGCGTCAACATGATCCGTCGTCACCAGAAGCAGTCCCAGTCCCAAGAGGGCGGGATCATTACCAAGGAAGCGCCGATCCAGCTGTCGAACATCGCGCTGGCC
This sequence comes from Mesorhizobium sp. M8A.F.Ca.ET.207.01.1.1, assembly GCF_004794715.1. Lineage (NCBI taxonomy): Bacteria > Pseudomonadati > Pseudomonadota > Alphaproteobacteria > Hyphomicrobiales > Phyllobacteriaceae > Mesorhizobium > Mesorhizobium sp. M8A.F.Ca.ET.207.01.1.1. The sequence continues at coordinate 876,111 of NZ_SRUS01000001.1, forward strand.
GACCCGAAGGATGGCAAGCCGACCCGCGTCGGTTTCATCTTCCAGAAGGACGGCAAGAAGGTGCGCGTCGCCAAGCGCTCGGGAGAAGTCATCAATGGCTAAGGCTCAAACCAAGCAGGCGACTGCCAACAACACGCCGCGCCTCAAGCAGGTCTACAACGAGACCATTCGCAAGGCGCTGCAGGAGCAGTTCGGCTACGACAACGACATGCAGGTTCCGCGCCTCGACAAGATCGTGCTGAACATGGGTGTCGGCGAAGCGACCGCAGATTCGAAGAAGCCTTCGGTCGCGGCCGAAGATCTGGCGATGATCGCCGGCCAGAAGGCCGTCGTCACCCGCGCCCGCAATTCGATCGCTGGCTTCAAGGTCCGCGAGAACATGCCGATCGGCGCCAAGGTCACGCTGCGCAAGGAACGTATGTACGAGTTCCTCGACCGCCTCGTGAACATCGCGCTGCCGCGCGTCCGCGACTTCCGCGGACTGAACCCCAAGAGCTTCGATGGCCGTGGCAACTACGCCATGGGCATCAAGGAGCACATCGTGTTCCCGGAGATCAACTACGACAAGGTTGATCAGATCTGGGGCATGGACGTCATCGTTTGTACGACTGCGAAGACGGACGACGAAGCCAGGGCTTTGCTCAAGGCTTTCAACTTCCCCTTCCGCCAGTAACGGCAGCGAGAAAAGGAAAAATCTGAAATGGCAAAGACCAGCTCAGTCGAGAAGAACAACAGGCGCCGCAAGCTTGCCGACCAGTACGGTCCCAAGCGCGCTGCGCTGAAGGCGATCATCATGGATCAGTCCAAGCCGATGGAAGAGCGCTTCCGCGCTCAGCTGAAGCTTGCTGCCCTGCCGCGCAACTCGGCCAAGATCCGCATCCGCAACCGCTGCGAAGTCACCGGCCGTCCGCGGGCCTATTATCGCAAGCTCAAAGTATCGCGCATCGCGCTTCGGGATCTCGGCAACAACGGCCAGATTCCGGGCCTGGTCAAGTCGAGCTGGTAAGGAGGACATAACATGTCATTGAGCGATCCTCTCGGCGATATGCTGACCCGCATCCGCAACGCCTATGGCCGCAAGAAGTCGAGTGTCTCGACGCCGGCCTCGCGTCTGCGCACCCGCGTCCTCGACGTGCTGAAGGCTGAAGGCTATATCCGCGATTACAGCCAGACCGACTTCGACAACGGCAAGTCCGAGATCGAAATCGAGCTGAAGTATTTCGACGGTGCTCCGGTCGTGCGCGAAATCGCCCGCGTTTCGAAGCCCGGCCGCCGCGTTTACGTTTCGGCCAAGTCGATCCCGCACGTCGCCAACGGCCTCGGCATCGCCATCCTTTCGACACCGAAGGGCGTGATGGCCGACCACGAAGCACGCGAGCAGAACGTCGGCGGCGAGATCCTCTGCCAGATCTTCTGATCTGGCAGCTCACCGCAAATTGGAATCCGGTCTTCGGATCGTTCCGAAGACAGAGACCTGAAACAAGAGAAGTGACGAGGACAACAAAATGTCTCGTATTGGAAAGAAACCCGTTTCGCTGCCGCAGGGCGTGACCGCGACCGTCAACGGCCAGACCGTGACGGCGAAGGGCCCCAAGGGCGAGCTGAAGTTCGTGGTGAACGACGAAGTGCTGGTCAAGATGGAAGGCAGCGAGATCGCTGTCCAGCCGCGCGACCAGACCAAGACCGCCCGCTCCAAGTGGGGCATGTCGCGCACGCAGATCGTCAACATCCTGCAGGGTGTGAAGGACGGCTTCGAGAAGAAGCTCGAGATCACCGGCGTCGGCTATCGCGCCGCTTTGCAGGGTAAGAACCTGCAGCTGGCTCTTGGCTTCAGCCATGATGTCGTCTACGAGACGCCGGCCGGCATCACGATCACCGTGCCGAAGCCGACCGAAATCACCGTGGCCGGCATCGACAAGCAGCAGGTGGGCCAGGTTGCCGCGGAGATCCGCGAATACCGCGGTCCCGAGCCTTACAAGGGCAAGGGCGTCCGTTACGCTGGCGAGAAGATCGTCCGCAAGGAAGGCAAGAAGAAGTAATCGGCTTGGCTTGGAAAAGTCGCGGACTTTTCGGACAGGACCAAGCCACGGAAGTGGAACGCCGCGGGGAGCGGTCGCGGGAGGCGCTTCGCCTACCGCATATGACGGCCCCCGTTTTTTGAAGGCAAGGAAGACATCATGGGTACCAAGGAAGCCATCCAGCGCCGTGCGCAACGCGTCCGTCGCCAGATCAAGAAAGTCGCCGGCGAACGTCCGCGTCTTTCGGTGCACCGCACGTCGAAGAACATCTACGTTCAGGTGATCGATGACGCCAAGGGCCACACCATCGCTGCCGCCTCGACGCTCGAGAAGGACCTCAAGGGGTCGCTCAAGACCGGCGCCGATACCGCCGCCGCCGCCGCAATCGGCAAGCTGATCGCCGAGCGCGCCACCAAGGCCGGCATCAAGGAAGTCGTTTTCGACCGTGGCCCGTACATCTATCACGGCCGCGTCAAGGCGCTGGCCGAGGCTGCCCGCGAAGGCGGTCTCAGCTTCTGATTTTTCACCGTCGGCGACCCAAAGTGGCGCCGGCAATCAGCAACCCGTGCTTCCGGAAAAGAACAAGGAACAGGATATGGCACAGGAACGTAGGGAAGGCGGCCGCGGCCGCGAGCGTGAAGAACGCGATGACGGCATGGTGGACAAGCTCGTCCACATCAATCGCGTCGCCAAGGTCGTCAAGGGTGGCCGCCGCTTCGGCTTCGCCGCGCTCGTCGTCGTCGGCGACCAGAAGGGCCGCGTCGGCTTCGGTCATGGCAAGGCGCGCGAAGTGCCGGAAGCCATCCGCAAGGCGACCGAATCGGCCAAGCGCGACATGATCTTCGTGCCGCTGCGCTCGGGCCGCACGCTGCATCACGACGTCGAAGGGCGCTGGGGTGCGGGCCGCGTTCTGCTGCGCGCCGCCAAGCAGGGTACCGGCATCATCGCCGGCGGCCCGATGCGCGCTGTCTTCGAGACGCTCGGCATGCATGACGTGGTCGCCAAGTCGATGGGGTCGTCGAACCCCTACAACATGGTTCGCGCCACCTTCGACGCGCTGAAGAGCCAGATGCATCCCAAGGATGTGGCTGCCGCGCGCGGCATCAAGTATTCGACCCTTCAGGCCCGCCGCGGCACCGCCGTTGCGGCTGAAGAATAGTCGATCTGACCAGGGATTTTGACCATGGCCAAGAAAGCAACCAAGACCATCACCGTTGAGCAGATCGGCTCGCCGATCCGCCGTCCGAAGGAACAGCGCGCGACGCTGGTCGGCCTCGGCCTCAACAAGATGCACAAGCAGCGCACGCTGGAAGATACGCCCTCCGTGCGCGGCATGATCGCCGCCGTCCAGCATCTCGTCCGCGTTGTGGACGAGGGCTGAGCCAAAGCGCAGGAGAAGCAAGATGAAACTCAACGATCTGCGTGACAAGGACGGCGCGACGCACTCCAAGAAGCGTCTCGGCCGCGGTATCGGCTCCGGTTCGGGCAAGACCGCCGGTCGCGGCGTCAAGGGCCAGAAGGCGCGCTCCGGCGTTGCCGTCAACGGCTTCGAGGGTGGCCAGATGCCGCTTTACAGGCGCCTGCCGAAGCGTGGCTTCAACAACATCTTCGCCAAGAGCTTCGTTGTCGTCTCGCTGGCCCGCATCCAGGAAGCCGTCGATGCCAAGAAGCTCGACGCCAAGGCGACCGTGACGGCCGAGGCGCTTGTCGCCGCCGGCGTCATCCGTCGCGTCAAGGATGGCGTGCGCGTGCTGTCCGATGGCGAACTCAAGGCCAAGCTCGCCTTCGACGTCGCTGGCGCCTCCAAGGCCGCGATCGAGAAGATCGAAAAGGCCGGTGGGTCGGTCAAGCTGCCGGAAAAGGCAGCTGCCGAGTAACGGCAATTTGAAGCGCGGTCGGCAAGAGTGGCATCCGTTTTTGCTTTCGATCGCGCTTTGATCTGCTCAATTTAGCGGCCGCGTCAACGCGGCCGCTTGCATGTTTACAGCCCGGAGCTTATCTCGTGAGCTTCGGTGAAACGCACCGCCTGACCTCACGGGCCATCAAGCGTTACCAAGCGGAGAATCAGGCATGGCTTCGGCAGCTGAACAACTAGCCTCGAATCTGAATTTCTCGGCCTTCGCCAAGGCGGAGGACCTGAAGAAACGCATCTGGTTCACCATCGGCGCGTTGCTCGTCTATCGCCTCGGCACCTACATCCCGCTTCCCGGCATCAATCCCGATGCCTTCGCCCAGGCCTTCTCCTCGCAGAGCAAGGGCGTGCTCGGCATGTTCAACATGTTCGCCGGCGGCGCCGTGCAGCGCATGGCGATCTTTGCGCTTGGCATCATGCCCTACATCTCCGCTTCCATCATCATGCAGTTGATGACATCGGTCATTCCCTCGCTGGAAGCGCTGAAGAAGGAAGGCGAGCAGGGCCGCAAGGTCATCAACCAGTACACGCGCTACGGCACCGTGCTGCTGGCGCTGGTGCAGGCCTACGGCATTTCGGTGGGGCTGGAGAACGGCAACGGCATCGTCAGCGACCCCGGCATGTTCTTCCGCATCTCCACCGTCGTCACGCTGGTCGGCGGCACCATGTTCCTGATGTGGCTCGGCGAGCAGATCACCGCGCGCGGCATCGGTAACGGTATCTCGCTCATCATTTTCTCCGGCATCGTCGCTGGTCTTCCGCACGCCATTTCCGGCACGCTGGAACTCGGCCGCACCGGCGCCCTGTCGACCGGCCTGATCCTGGCGATCATCGTGCTGGCCATCGTCGTCATCGCGCTCATCGTCTTTTTCGAGCGCGCCCAGCGCCGCCTGCTGATCCAGTATCCGAAGCGCCAGGTCGGCAACCGCATGTTCCAGGGCGATACCTCGCATTTGCCGCTCAAGCTCAACACGTCGGGCGTCATCCCGCCGATCTTCGCGTCGTCGCTTCTCCTGCTGCCGGCCACCGTCGCCGGCTTCTCGCAGACGACCAACATGCCGGCCTGGGCGAGCACCATCCTGGCCTCGCTCGGCCACGGCCAGCCGCTCTACATGGCATTCTACGCGGCGATGATCGTGTTCTTCGCCTTCTTCTACACTGCGATTGTCTTCAACCCGAAGGACACCGCCGACCAGCTCAAGAAGCATTCGGGCTTCATCCCGGGCTATCGTCCGGGCGAGCGCACCGCCGATTACATCGATTACGTTCTCACCCGCATCACCGTCGTCGGCGCCATCTATCTGGTGCTGGTGTGCCTGCTGCCGGAGTTCCTGATCTCGGCGACTGGCGTACCATTCTACCTTGGTGGCACATCGCTTCTGATCGTGGTCAGTGTCACGCTCGATACGGTTGCGCAGATTCAGGGTCATCTGATCGCGCACCAGTATGAAGGCCTGATCAAGAAGTCGAAGCTGCGCGGGGGGAAGAAAGCCAGATGAGGTTGATTTTGCTTGGGCCGCCGGGGGCGGGCAAGGGGACACAAGCACAAAGACTGGTAGAAAAACACGGCATTCCCCAGCTCTCGACGGGTGACATGCTGCGTGCCGCCGTCCAGGCGGGTACCGAGGTCGGCAAGCGCGCCAAGGCGGTGATGGATGCCGGAGAACTGGTATCCGACGCCATCGTCAACGCCATCGTCGCAGAACGTATCGATCAGGCCGACTGCGCCAAAGGATTCATCCTCGACGGCTACCCGCGTACGCTTGTGCAGGCCGATGCGGTTGAATCGATGCTCTCGGAGCGCAGCATTGGTCTCGATACGGTTATCGAACTGGTCGTCGATGACAGGGCTTTGGTCGGCCGCATCGTCAAGCGCGCCGATGATGCCAAGGCCGCCGGCCAGCCGGTGCGCAAGGACGACAATCCCGCTGTGTTCGAAGAGCGCCTGCGGGAGTACTACAAGAAGACCGCTCCGCTGACCGGCTACTACTATGCCAAGGGCAAGCTCAAGACTGTGGACGGCATGGCCAGTATCGACGCGGTGACCGCCGAGATCGAGACCGTGCTGGCAGCGGCCGCGAAGGCGCGGTAAGGGAATTTAAAGATTAATCTTGACGGAGACGGTTCGCTGCGGTATGGCGGCCCGTCTTCCTATCAGGTGCGCACTTTGCTTGTCCGCAAGGGCAAGGCAGTCGCTTTGAACTGGAAACTCCCGCAAGGGCCGGCCTCCACCGGACGCGGGGAAATTTGAACAGCGCCGGGATCTACCTTGTTGAAGGTTGTCCGGTCCACATGGAGAAGAGAAGAACATGGCTCGTATAGCCGGCGTCAACATTCCGACCAACAAGCGCGTCGTCATCGCGCTTCAGTACATTCACGGCATTGGCAAGAAGTTCGCCCAGGAGATCGTCGACAAGGTCGGCATCCCGGCCGAGCGCCGCGTCAACCAGCTGACCGACGCGGAAGTGCTGCAGATCCGCGAGACCATCGACCGCGATTACCAGGTCGAAGGCGACCTGCGCCGCGAAGTGTCGATGAACATCAAGCGTCTGATGGATCTCGGCTGCTACCGCGGCCTGCGTCACCGCCGCTCGCTGCCGGTTCGCGGTCAGCGCACCCATACCAATGCACGTACCCGCAAGGGCCCGGCCAAGTCGATTGCCGGCAAGAAGAAGTAAGTGAGCGAATGGCGAGTAGCCGATAGCGAGTAGGGGCCCTATTCGCTATCGGCTACTGACTACTCGCTTATCAAGGTGGAGCCGCTGGCATTACGGCGGTGTAGAGATCAACTGAAAGGACTACCATGGCCAAGGAAGCCGCACGTGTTCGCCGCCGCGAACGCAAGAACATTTCGTCGGGCGTTGCCCACGTCAATTCGACCTTCAACAACACGATGATCACCATCACTGACGCGCAGGGCAATTCGATCGCCTGGTCGTCGGCCGGTGCCCAGGGCTTCAAGGGTTCGCGCAAGTCGACCCCGTTCGCCGCCCAGATGGCTGCCGAGGACGTTGCCAAGAAGGCCCAGGAACACGGCATGCGCATGCTCGAAGTCGAGGTCTGCGGACCGGGCTCGGGTCGTGAATCGGCGCTGCGCGCCCTGCAGGCGGCCGGCTTCACCATCACCTCGATCCGTGATGTGACGCCGATCCCGCACAATGGCTGCCGCCCGCGCAAGAAGCGCCGCGTCTAACATTATTGAACGCCGCGCGAACGCTCACGAAAGCGTTCCTCCACGGTATTCCAGGTCGCCCGCCACGATTGGATGGTGGCGGGTCAACGGAAGGAAAGCATCATGATCCAGAAAAATTGGCAGGAACTGATCAAGCCGAACAAGATCGAGTTCTCGTCGAAGAAGAAGACCCTGACCACGCTGGTCGCCGAGCCGCTCGAGCGTGGCTTTGGTCTTACCCTCGGCAACGCGCTGCGCCGCGTGCTTCTGTCTTCGCTGCGCGGTGCGGCTGTCACCGCCGTGCAGATCGACGGCGTCCTGCATGAATTCTCGTCCATCGCCGGTGTGCGTGAGGACGTGACCGACATCGTCTTGAACATCAAGGAAATCGCCATCCGCATGGAAGGCGACGGCCCCAAGCGCATGGTCGTGCGCAAGCAGGGCCCGGGTGCGGTTCTCGCCGGCGACATCCAGACGGTTGGCGACGTCGAGATCCTCAACCCCGACCACGTCATCTGCACGCTGGACGAAGGCGCTGAAATCCGCATGGAATTCACCGTCGACACCGGCAAGGGTTACGTGCCGGCCGAGCGCAATCGCGCCGAGGACGCGCCGATTGGCCTGATCCCGGTCGACAGCCTCTATTCGCCGGTCAAGAAGGTCTCCTACAAGGTCGAGAACACCCGTGAGGGCCAGGTTCTCGACTATGACAAGCTGACCATGACCATCGAGACCGATGGCTCGATCTCGGGCGAGGACGCGGTGGCTTTCGCCGCCCGCATCCTGCAGGACCAGCTTGGCCTGTTCGTCAACTTCGACGAGCCGCAGAAGGAAGTCGCCGCCGAAGCCGTCACCGAGCTCGCCTTCAACCCGGCGCTGCTCAAGAAGGTCGACGAACTCGAGCTTTCGGTGCGTTCGGCCAACTGCCTGAAGAACGACAACATCGTCTACATCGGCGATCTCATCCAGAAGACCGAAGCCGAGATGCTGCGCACCCCGAACTTCGGCCGCAAGTCGCTGAACGAGATCAAGGAAGTGCTGGCGGCTATGGGCCTGCACCTCGGTATGGAAGTGCCGGACTGGCCGCCGGAAAACATCGAAGACCTCGCCAAGCGTTACGAAGACCAATATTGAGCATGAACTCCAAGGATCGGCGGCGTGAGCCGCTCGATCCGACGGTCATGCGGAAAGCCATCAGAGGCCGTGGCCTCTTGAACAACTGAAGAAGGAAAAGAGCCATGCGCCACGGTTTCAAAGGCCGCCGCTTCGCCCGCAGCATAAGCCACCGCAAGTCGATGTTCGCCAACCTGGCGGTGTCGCTGCTCGAGCACGAGCAGATCGTCACCACCTTGCCGAAGGCGAAGGACCTGCGTCCGATCGTCGAGAAGCTGGTCACGCTCGGCAAGCGCGGCGACCTGCACGCCCGCCGCCAGGTGATCGCGCAGATCGGCAATGAAGGCGTCGTCAAGCGCCTGTTCGACACCATCGCCCCGCGCTATGCCACCCGCAACGGCGGCTACCTGCGCATCATGAAGGCGGGCTTCCGTCACGGCGACAATGCCGCGATGGCCGTCATCGAGTTCGTCGACCGCGACACCGACGCCAAGGGCGCCGGCGACCGCGCCCGCCTTGAGGCGGAAGGCACGGACGAAGCCGCGGCCGCATAAGGCTTCGTCTTTCCAGATTGAATTAAAGGGGCCTGCGGGCCCCTTTTTCATATTCTGTGCGCGCCAGGCCGTGCCCAAAACTATTGATTGGCGCGAAAATAATCGGATTTCAGCGGCTTAGCCTTTCATTTTGCACATTCGTCGGGACAATGCGCCCGAACTCGCCTTGGAGGATTCGCGAATGCTCGCCAAAAGACTGTCCCTTGTTCTGCTTTGCGCCTTCATGGTGTTCGCAGCCGCACCGGCAGTCCGGCAGGCGCTGGCCGAGGACGCCGCCAAGCCCGCCGATCCGGGGCTCTCCGATGTGCTGACCGACCTGCTGCATGGCGTTGAAGGCGAGAATGCCACTTCAGGCCCGGACAAGCGCGTGCCGTTCGGTCGTGAGGAAGTGCAATTGTCGTTCGCGCCTCTGGTCAAGCAGACCGCGCCGGCCGTGGTCAATGTCTATGCCTCGCAGACAGCCAAGGTGACATCGCCTTTCGAAGGCGATCCGTTCTTCGAGGAGTTTTTCGGCCGCGCCCAGCCGCGTGCTCAGTCTTCCCTGGGCTCGGGTGTGCTCGTTGACCCGAGCGGTGTCATCGTCACCAATTTCCACGTCATCAAGGACGCCGACGAGGTCAAGGTGGCGACCGCCGATGGCCGTGAATTCGCCAGCAAGGTGATGCTGAAGGACGAAACGCTCGACCTTGCCGTGCTCAAGATTGAGTCCGACAAGCCGTTCCCGGTGATCGCCATCGGCGATTCCGACGCGCTCGAAGTCGGCGACCTGGTGCTGGCCATCGGCAATCCCTTCGGCGTCGGCCAGACCACCACCAGCGGCATCGTTTCCGCCCTTGCGCGCAGCCATATCGGCGTCTCGGACTCGGGCTATTTCATCCAGACCGACGCCGCCATCAATCCCGGTAATTCCGGCGGCGCGCTGATCAACATGGGCGGCCAACTGGTCGGCATCAACACCGCCATCTACAGCCGCAGCGGCGGCTCGATCGGTATCGGCTTTGCGATCCCAGCCAACATGGTGCGGGCTTTCGCCGATGCCGCCAAGGCCGGCCTCGATTTCTTCGAACGGCCCTATATCGGCGCCGAGTTCGAAGCAGTGACACCGCAGATCGCGGAATCGCTCGGCATGGAAAAGCCGACCGGGGCGCTGGTCTCGTCCGTCGACGCGGCAGGCCCCGCCGGCAAGGCAGGACTGAAGCCGGGCGATGTCGTGCTGCAGATCAATGGCAAGCCGGTCGAGAGCATCGAGGCGCTCGACTATCGCATGGCGACGCTGTCGATCGGCACCAAGGCGAATTTCGCGATCCTGACCAAGGGCCAGCAGGCAGCGATGGATATCGCGCTGGAGCGGGCGCCGGAGGGTGCGAAAGCCTCGGAGGTGACGCTGCATGGCCGCAGCCCGTTCTCGGGCGCCAAGGTCTCGGAACTGTCGCCGCGGCTTGCCCAGAAGCTCGGCCTGCGCACGGACCTCAAGGGCGTGACGGTGATCGACATCAACCGTGATTCGCCGGCCGCCGATTTCGGTTTCCAGCCGGGCGACATCGTGCGCGAGGTCAACGGCACCAGCATCGACACCGCCGCAACGCTGGCGCAGGTAGCCCAGCAGGATACGCGCTGGTGGCGCTTTACCGTCGAGCGCGGCGGGCAGATACTGCGCCAGGTGTTGCGTTACTGAGTTCGATCTGAAGGGATCGCGCTCCAAACCAAAAGAAGTGCATGGCCGATCTGTTCAGTGTCGATGAACCGGAAAAGGTGCCGCCCGGGCGGCCGCTGGCAGACAGGTTGCGTCCGAAAAACCTCGGCGAGGTCGTTGGCCAGGAGCATCTGACGGGTCCCGATGGCGCGCTGACCCGGCTGATCGGTTCCGGTTCGCTGGGATCGATGATCTTCTGGGGTCCGCCCGGCACCGGCAAGACCACGGTGGCAAGGCTGCTTGCCGGCGAAACCAGCCTTGCCTTCGAGCAGATATCGGCCGTGTTTTCCGGCGTCGCCGATCTGAAGAAAGTGTTCGAGGCGGCCAAGCTGCGCCGCGCCAACGGGCGCCAGACGCTGCTCTTCGTTGACGAGATTCACCGCTTCAACCGCGCCCAGCAGGATTCTTTCCTCCCCGTCATGGAGGATGGGACGGTGGTCCTGGTTGGCGCCACCACCGAAAATCCATCCTTCGAACTCAACGCGGCCTTGTTGTCGCGCGCACGGGTCATGGTCTTCCATTCGCTCGGCGAAGACAGCATCGCCAAGCTGATGATAAGGGCGGAGGAGACGGAGGGTAGGGCGCTGCCGCTCGATGACGAGGCGCGGGCGATGCTGATCCGCATGAGCGATGGCGACGGACGCGCATCGCTGACATTGGCCGAGGAAGTCTGGCGTGCAGCCAAGCCTGGCGAGATATTCGATCCCGAAGGGCTACAGCGCATCGTCCAGCGCCGTGCGCCGATCTACGACAAGGGCCAGGATGGCCATTACAATCTGATCTCGGCGCTGCACAAGTCGGTGCGCGGCTCGGATCCGGATGCCGCGCTCTACTATCTGGCGCGCATGTTCGATGCCGGCGAGGATCCGCTCTATCTTGGCCGCCGGCTGGTGCGTATGGCGATGGAGGACATCGGGCTGGCCGATCCGCAGGCACTGGTCGTCGCCAACGCCGCCAAGGATGCCTATGACTATCTCGGCTCTCCCGAGGGCGAGCTCGCTTTCGCCGAGGCCACCGTCTATCTCGCCACCGCGCCGAAATCCAACGCCGTCTATACAGCCTTCAAGGCAGCCACGCGGGCCGCGAAGGAACATGGCTCGCTGCTGCCGCCCAAGCATATCCTCAACGCGCCGACCAAGCTGATGAAAGAGGAGGATTACGGCGCCGGCTACCGTTACGACCATGATGAGCCGGACGCCTTTTCAGGCCAGGACTATTTTCCCGAAAAAATGGGTCGACAGACCTTCTACGATCCGCCCGAACGTGGTTTCGAGCGCGATATCAGGAAGCGGCTCGACTACTGGGCAAAGCTGCGCAAAGAGCGGGAATAGCTGGCTTGCGGAGTCCGGTGGCCTTGGCGGTGCGAAACGAGGCCTCGCCTTGGGGGATTTCGACTTCGGTTCTCCTGCACGCGCTGCTCGCCGCCACGGTTATGTTGATGCCACTGCCGAAGCCCCCGAGCCGGCCCGAGGAGGAGGAGCGCGTGTCTGTCACCATCCTGACGCCGCAGCAGTTCGAGGCTTCGACAAGACCCCCTTCATCGCCCGCTGAGGAGGCGCCCAGCGCGCCTATGCCTGAGGCACCGGTGGCGGCGCCAAGCGCTCGTCAGTCTCCCGCCGCGCCGGCCATGATTCGCCCGACGCGGATGCTGTCGGCCAAGACGCTCGCCGATCCGCGCAGCAAGCAGGCCCGCGCCGATCTCGAGACCTTCGCGTCCGACGAGCGCATGGTGCAGCTTTGCAATCTGGAGGCCATGGATCAGATCCGCCAATGGCGCGCGGATTTCCAGCCGGAGCGAGTGGTGCCCTACGCAACCGCCGAGGAAAAGATCACCGGCACGACGATCGCCGCCGATGGTGCGGCTTTTCGCAGCGGTAAAAACTGGTACGGCCTGAAGTTCAAATGCCAGCTCGCGCAGGACGACGAAAGCGTCATCGGCTTTGAGTTTCTGGTCGGCGATCCCGTGGCCAGGGATAGATGGAACGAGCTTGGCTTGCCGGCGGTGCATTGACAGCCCGGCATGCTCCACCAGGCAGCCAGCCCGGCCGGATACCATGGCCGTTGTGCGGTGACCCAAAAAACCTTATCAAGGCGCACGGTCGGGCGGTGGCCGTTGCCATGATTTGGGCACCTCATTCGCAACAGGATCGCGCGTCGCGCGTGGAAAAATGACAAAAACCCTTCGCAAATCCCTTCGCAAATTCGCCATTGCCATCCCGCTTCTCGCCCTTGGCTTCTATTTCATCCCGATCCTGACGACGATCTTCATCGTCTGTGGCCTGATCGACGTGCTGCGCAACAACAGGAAGGATCTGGCGCTGTTCAGCGGCTACTTCCTTGGCAACGGGCTCTTCACCTGGTTGCTCTCACCCTTCAACCTGCTGGTCGATCTTCTGTGCTACAGAAATCCGGGCGTGTGGAAGCTGGAGCAGTTTCCCGCCGACTATCAGCGTGAGGTCAACGAGGTCCTTGATGTCTTCAAGGCGCGCAAGGACGAGATCATCGCCGACATCGACGCCAATTTCGGCACCGGCCGGCGTGGCATGTATGTCTATCAATGGTACGGCAAGCACCGGATCGACAACGTCGCTGAATTCAACAAGGATTTCAAATACATCAAGACCATTGCCGTTTCGGTCTTCAGGGGCAAGGAATCGACCTCCTGGCATTTCGGGCCGCTGCGGCTCAGCCTGCGCATTCTCTACAATCTGCTGCCGGTAAAGGCGGAGGTTTTCGTCGAGTGCAACAACGCCAGGAACTACTGGCATGACAATCCGCTCTACATTTTCGACGACACGCTGCTGCATCGTTCGGTCAACGAATATGACGGCCGCCGCTACTGCGTGTTCATGGACATTGTCAGGCCGTCGCCATTTCCGGGCCTCATCGCGGGGCTTCTCGCCATTGTCTCGGTGAGCGTCGAGCGCATCAATTCGATGTTCTACAAGAACTGGAAGATGATTGGCTCCACAAAGCCGAAGAAGGTCGAAACCTGAGTTGAAGACCTATCGATGCTGCCGGCTCGGCCGGCAGCATCTTGAATGCGTTAGGGCAAATCCAGGAAACGTAGGCGGCTTTCCGTCGGGAATTGCGTCAAACCATGAGCCGCTGCCGGCGCTCGTGCATTGGTTTGAGGACGGCCAGGCTATGCTCTGACAAGCCAGCTCTGACAAGACATGCTCTGCCAAGACGGGCAGCTTCAGCGTACGTCGGTTCAGCCCTCGGCCTCTTTGGGCCGTCGCCAATTCATTATATGACCTACGTCGCAGGATTCGCATTTGCCCGCACGGCTCCGGCTTCGTCAGGGTATCTCGATTCTGCCCTCGGCAGTTCTGTCTCTTCCTTCCTTGGCGGATCCAAGTGTCAAAGCACAAAGCCTTCGGAGTCTGGGCGGGAACCTACATATGCACCGCGATGCTAGGCATTGCCATCAGCGCCGCGTACATAAATCTCGAAGAACCGGTCTATTATTGGGACTACGCTGCCTATTTCAATGTGTTCAACCAGCAGGGCGCGCTCCTGGTCGAGAGCCCCTTCAACTGGCTGAGCCAGGTGGGTACCTCCATTGCCACGCAGGACTATGGTGTGGCTATTCTGGTGCCGTTGATGCCCTTTCACATCGTCTTTGGTGGTTCGAGGCTTTCCTTCGTCGCTGGAATAGTCTCGGTCTACCTGGTTCCAGCGGTTCTTTTCATAGGCAGGATAAGTTATCTCGAGGCGGTCTCCGAGGCACCTTCTCGCAGCTGGCCAGCCGTTTGGATCGCGGCCGTGCTCTACACGCCGTTCTGGGCGCCGACACTGCGTGGAATGCCTGATGTTGCCGGCTGTCTCGCTCTCACCGCGGCAACCTATTTCCTGTGGAAGTCAAAATTCCTGACCCGCGAACCGGTGGTGGGCGGAATATCGGTCGGCGCCAGCCTATGGTTGGCCTTCATGCTGCGGCGCTGGTACGCCTACGCCGCTATCGGGGTCACCCTTTCCGCGGCGTTCCTGGGCCTGCTGCAGATCGCAAGGGATCGGGATCTTCCGGCATTCCGCGCTGCGGCTGGGGGTGGCCTGTGTGCGATCTTCGTTGTCACCGCAACCGCATTGAACTTCCAGCTGCCGCTGATCGCCAGAATTCTGGGAACGAGCTACGGCGACCTCTACAGCGGATACAAGACGACCTTTGGCACTGAACTCGGTGAAATGGGGAGCCGGCTCAGCTATGTGAATTGGCTGCTGATCATTGCCGGGCTTTACATCTCCATTGCTCGCCGCAACAGGTTCTCCCTGTTCTGCGCCATCGCCTCGCTGCTGACATTTTTGATTTTCACCCGGACGCAGGATCCGGAACCCCATCATTCACTGCCGATGTTCCTTTGGCTTTTCCCTGCATACGCCCAAGCCATTGTCGCGATCGTTTCCGTGCCGGCGCTGAAATCGCGATGGTGGACCGCAGGCATGGCGGTTGCCGCTGGGCTCGCTTTCCTGGGCACATTTTTCCCGACAGGTCGTCAGCTCCTGTCTCCGGTCGATTTCTTTTTTGCGCGGGAGGCCACGCTCCCGCTCCATCTCGATAATCTCCCCGAATACAGGCGCATGATCGATGATCTGGCCGGCAGAATGGGGCCACAGGATCGCTTTTCGGTTTTTGCCTCGGGGGCAGTCATGAGCGACGCGCTGTTGTTCGGGATGGATCGGGACCTCGTTCCCCATATCGGCTGGATTTGCCAGGTGGATAGTCGTGATCGGTTTCAGCCGGACGCATTGAAATCCAGATTTGTGATTGTGACCGACCCGCCGGTTACTCATCTGCAACCGGGCGCGCAGATTTGCGTCACGCTTCCGAACCAATATATTCTTGACGGGCAAGGCATCGGTGCCGCGTACAAGCGCATTGCGCGGTACCAATTGTCCGGCGGCGTTACCGGCTATCTCTATGAGCAGATGCGTCCAGTCACGCAGCAGGAACTCAATGCGCTGTACGGCGAATTCAAGAAGAGATATCCGGACTGGACAACACCTGTCTGGTGAACCGCGACAGGCGGATCTGGCGCTGACCGAGCCCAAGGGATTGACGCCGGCGCCCTCTCAGGGGCAGTAACGGCTATGTTCAATCTGCTTCTTGTTGCCGTTGGCGGCGGCATCGGTGCCGGCATCCGCCATTTGACCAGTATGGGCGCGCTGCGCCTCGTTGGCCCCAACTATCCCTGGGGCACGATGGCGATCAACATCATCGGCTCCTTTGCTATGGGGCTGTTCATCGCCGTTCTGGTGCGCCGCGGCGGATCGAACGAGCTCAGGCTATTCGTCGCCACCGGCATCCTTGGCGGCTTCACCACCTTTTCCGCTTTTTCGCTCGATTTCGCGACGCTGTGGGAGCGGGGCGCCACGTTGCCGGCGTTTGGTTACGCGCTTGCAAGCGTCATTGGCGCGATCATTGCCCTGTTTCTGGGACTTTGGCTTGCAAGAAGCCTGCCATAAAGCATGCCATGGCGTGCTTTATGGTTTTGGGCGGCGTGCATTAATGCTATTGCCGCGCCAAACGCAGGCCAAGAGCCCTGCTCGGGAAACGGATAAGCGAAAAAGACATGGCAGGCGTTGAACAGATCACGGTGGAGGCCGGCGAGGCGGGCATGCGGCTCGATCGCTGGTTCAAGACCCATTTCCCGGGTCTTGGCTTCGGCCATCTGCAGAAGCTGTTGCGCTCCGGCCAGATCCGCGTCGATGGCGGTCGGGTCAAGGCCGACACCCGCGTCGAGCCGGGCCAGATGGTGCGTGTGCCGCCGCTCGAGGTGGACAAGAAGGGCGAGAGCGCGCTCACAGGCCACTCGATCCGCAACCAGGGTGACGCCGATGTGCTCGCCAAGATGCTGATCCATGAGGATCCGAAGGTCTTCGTCTTCAACAAGCCGGCGGGCCTCGCCGTTCAGGGCGGCTCCGGCGTCACGCGCAATGTCGACGACATGCTGGAAGCCTGGCGCAACCAGAAGGGCGAGAAGCCGCGGCTGGTGCATCGGCTCGACCGCGATACGTCGGGCGTGCTGGTCGTCGCCCGTACCAGGCTGGCCGCCATGAAGCTCTCCGAGGCGTTCCGGGCACGGGAAACCAAGAAGACCTACTGGGCGCTGGTCAAGGGCGTGCCGCCCAAGCGCGAGGACAAGATCTCGACCTGGCTGATCAAGGAGGCGACGCCGGACGGCGACCGCGTGCGCATCGCCGCGCATGGCGAAAAGGGCGCCGACCACGCCGTGTCCTATTACCGCATCATCGAGCAGGCGGCGCAGACCATGACCTGGCTGGAGATGGAGCCTTATACGGGCCGCACGCACCAGCTCCGCGTCCACGCCGCCTATATCGGCTGTCCGATCATCGGCGACCCGAAATACTTCGAAGCCGACACCAACTGGGATTTTCCCGGCGGCATTCAAAACCGCCTGCACCTGCACGCGCGCCGCATCATTATTCCGCACCCGGACAAGGGCGTCATCGATGTCACCGCGCCGATGCCGCCGCACATGCGCCAAAGCTGGAACCTGATCGGCTTCGACGACGCCAGCGCGGAGGATTGACCGTGAGCGGCGCCACCGACGCGCTCGATCGGCGCGACGCTGTCGATATGGCCGCCGCCGCCATCATGGTCGGCCTGACCTTTTCCTGGGGGCTGAACTACGTCGCCGCCAAAATCTCCTATGCCGGCTACGACCCGGTCTTCCTGTCGATCGCGCGTTCGGTCATTGGTGGTTTCTGCGTTTTCCTCTGGTGCCGATGGCGCGGCATCGCGCTGTTCGCCAGGGATGGGACATTGCTGGCCGGCATCGCGGTCGGCGTGCTTTTCGGCGTCGAGTTCCTTTGCCTCTATGTCGGCCTGGAGCATACGACCGTTGCCCGAAATACGCTGCTGGTCAACTCGATGCCGTTCTGGATGCTGATCGGCGGCCACTTCCTGCTCGGCGAACGGATCAGCACGCGCAAGTTCCTTGGCCTGCTGTTGGCCTTTGCGGGTCTCGCCACCGTTTTTTCCGACAAGCTTGGCGGTAGCGGAGACATGCTGTTCGGCGATCTCCTGAGCCTTGGTTCCGGGTTTTTCTGGGCTCTGACCAACATCCTCATCAAGCGATCGAAACTGGTCGAGGCAACCGCGGAGAAGCTGCTGCTCTATCAACTCGCCGGCGCGGCGGTCGTTGGCGTGTTGGTGATGCCTCTCGCAGGCCCGCCGGTTCGCGATCCAGCCTTGCTGCCGACATTGGCGCTGCTTTTCCAGGCGATCTATATCGTCGCCTTCACCTACGTGCTGTGGTTCTGGCTGCTGCGCCGCTATCCGGCCTCCGGCCTGTCGAGCTTCACCTTCCTCTCGCCGGTTTTCGGTGTTTTATGCGGCTCGATGTTCTTGAATGAGCCGCTGACCATTCGCATCTTCCTGGCACTTGGTCTCATCGCGGCGGGCCTGATCATCGTCAACCGGCCGGCGCGCAAGCTGACGCCGGTGTGAAAGAGATTTTCATGCGCGATATCCTCAACGACCTCGAAGCGGGCAAGTATCTTTCCGATCCGGATCCGGTGCGTCGCGCCCAGATCCAGATGAAGACGCCGCTGCCCAAGCGCTTCTACAAGGAGGTTTCGATCGTGCCGGTGGAAGCTGGCTTTGCCGTGCAACTCGACGGCAGGCCGGTGCGCACCCCGGGCAAGGCGTTGCTGGCGCTGCCGACCCAGGCGGCCGCGACGCTGGTTGCAGGCGAGTTCGCCGAACAGGGCGAGACGATCAATCCGGTGACGATGCCGGTGATGCGGCTTGTCAACACCGCCATCGATGGCGTGGCCAGCGATCCGCAGGCGGTGCTGGAAGACATTCTGCGTTTCGCCTCGTCGGACCTGCTCTGCTATCGCGCCGACGCCCCACAAGGGCTGGTCGAGCGGCAGAACGAGCAGTGGGATCCCGTCATCGACTGGGCGCGCGCTTCGCTCGGGGTTCGCTTCAACCTTGCCGAGGGCATCATCCATGTCGAGCAGCCGCGCGAGACCATTGCCGTGCTGGGCAGCCATCTGGCGCAGCGCGCCCAACCGCTGCGCCTTGCCGCCATTCATGTCATGACGTCGCTGACCGGCTCGGCACTGCTGGCGCTGGCGGTCGATTTCGGCGAGCTCGACGGCGAGGAAGCCTGGGCCGCCGGCCATGTCGACGAAGACTGGCAGATCGCCCAGTGGGGACAGGACGCCGAAGCCGTCGCGCGCCGCACCGCGCGCAAACGAGATATGATGGCCGCCGTCAGCCTGCTCGAAGCGCTGCAGGCCTGAGCGCTTCGCTCCGCCTTCGCACTGCACCTAATACGAAAGTCATAATCCCATCGTCGCGGTGCCTTTCCCCGGCGCTTTCTGCCATTTTTCCTGTGTTGGCTGCGTCTTGTGAGTCCGCGTTCCG
Organism: Mesorhizobium sp. M8A.F.Ca.ET.207.01.1.1; assembly: GCF_004794715.1. Lineage (NCBI taxonomy): Bacteria > Pseudomonadati > Pseudomonadota > Alphaproteobacteria > Hyphomicrobiales > Phyllobacteriaceae > Mesorhizobium > Mesorhizobium sp. M8A.F.Ca.ET.207.01.1.1. The sequence continues at coordinate 894,974 of NZ_SRUS01000001.1, forward strand.
AGGAGAACGCGGACGTTGGCGCACAGCATCGAGGACTGGGTCTCACGGGAGGATAACTCAATGGCAATGGCATCGACCGCCGGCGGAACGAGCCGCGGCATGACGCGAGAGGAGAAGAAAGTCATCTTCGCTTCCTCGCTCGGCACCGTTTTCGAATGGTACGATTTCTATCTCTACGGCTCGCTGGCGGCTTTCATCGGCTCGACCTTTTTCAGCCCGACCATTCCCGAGGCAACGCGCAACATCTTCGCGCTGCTTGCCTTTGCCGCGGGCTTCCTGGTGCGCCCGTTCGGCGCGCTGCTGTTCGGTCGCATCGGCGACCTCGTCGGCCGCAAATACACATTCCTGGTCACCATGACGATCATGGGTCTCTCGACCTTCCTGGTCGGCCTTCTGCCCGGCTATGCGACCTTGGGCATCGCGGCTCCGGTGATCCTGATCGCCCTGCGCATGCTGCAGGGCTTGGCGCTGGGCGGCGAATATGGTGGTGCGGCCACCTACGTCGCCGAGCACGCGCCCGATGACCGCCGCGGCTTCTACACCTCATGGATCCAGACGACCGCGACGCTAGGCCTGTTCCTGTCGCTGATCATCATCCTTATCGTGCAGGGATCGCTGAGCAAGGAGACTTACGCCGCCTGGGGCTGGCGCATTCCTTTCATCGTCTCTTTCCTGCTGCTCGCCGTCTCGATCTGGATCCGGTTGTCTCTGTCGGAGTCCCCGACCTTCCAGAAGATGAAGGAAGAAGGCAAGGGCTCCAAGGCGCCGCTCTCGGAAGCCTTTGGTCAGTGGAAGAACGCCAAGATCGCGCTCCTGGCGCTGCTCGGCCTCACCGCCGGTCAGGCCGTCGTCTGGTACAACGGCCAGTTCTACGCGCTGTTCTTCCTGCAGAACGTGCTGAAGGTTGACGCGCAGTCGGTCAACATCATGATCGCCATCGCGCTGGCGCTAGGCTCGATCTTCTTTGTCGTGTTCGGCTGGCTCTCCGACAAGATCGGCCGCAAGCCGATCATCATGGCTGGCCTTGCGCTGGCCATCGTCTGCACCTTCCCACTCTTCAAGGCGTTGACCTGGGCCGCCAATCCGGCGCTCGCCAAGGCACAGCAGAGCACCCGGGCAACGGTGACGGCGGCACCCGGCGACTGCAGGTTCCAGTTCAATCCGGTCGGCACGGCGAAATTCACGACATCCTGCGACATCGCGACTTCGTTCCTGACCAAGAACTCGGTTCCGTACGATGTGGTGTCGACGGCGGCGGCCGGGACGGCTGCGTCAGTCAAGATTGGTACAGAGACGGTGCCGTCCTACGATGCGGTCGCGGCCGGCGATCAGGCCAAGGCCAAGGACGCGGTCTTCGTCAAGGCCGTCAACATGTCCCTGCGGGACAGCGGTTATCCGCTGAAGCGTGCGGCAATTAAGGTTGCGGACCAGAAACTCGATGCCTTCATCGCAGCCAATCCTGAACTCAAGCTCGACGCAGCCGCGATCCGCGGCGGCGAGAAGGCAGCGGTGCCGACCGATCAGGCGGTCAAGGACAAGCTCTTGACCGCCGATGAGGCCGCGGGCGCACCCGAGGTCACCGTCTACAACATACCGGGCGGCGGTGCCTTTGCCATGTTCGCCGATCCGGCGGCGGTGAACTGGCCGATGACAATCGGTATCCTGTTCATCCTGGTGCTGTTCGTGACCATGGTTTACGGGCCGATCGCGGCGATCCTTGTCGAGATGTTCCCGACCCGCATCCGCTACACCGGCATGTCATTGCCCTACCACATCGGCAATGGCTGGTTCGGCGGCCTGCTGCCGGCGACGGTGTTCGCGCTCAGCGCCTACAAGGGCGACATCTACTATGGCCTTTGGTACCCGGTGGTCATCGCGGCGATGACGCTGATCATCGGCATGATCTTCGTCAAGGATACGCTGGGAACCGACCTGCACGCCAAGGAGTAGTCGCTAGGCTCTTACGAACGAAAAGCCCGGCGCGAGCGATCGCGCCGGGCTTTTTCATGCGAGATCGACGTGGAGCGGCTTCAGCTTTTCCGTTGCGGGTTTTCTTCCTCGACGGCGGCCTCGTGGTACCAGCCATCGAAATCGGCGTGCTCGCCGCGAAGCGCGGCAAGCTCTGCCGCGAATTTGGCCTTGGCGCCTAAATTTAAGGCAGGCCTGCGCGCTGCCAGCGGGAACATCAGGATTTTCGCCGACGGACGCCATTGCGTGACTTGCATTGCCGGTCTCCCTTGTTTTTCAGAAGCTCGTCGATTCAGTTCCCATCAAAATAGGTTCTGCGATTCATTTAGGCAATATGCCTACGAAAAGATCATGATTTGCCTATGATTTAAGCAGTATTGCGGCTTGGGCGATCTGCACGCATTGCTGGGACGGCTCAGCAAAAACAAAGCCTTGGCATGACCATTTTGCCGCACCCGTCGGAGGCCGAGTGGCATACGAATTGCTTTTTAATCATCGGCAGGCCGGCCTGTTTCGGCCATGCATCGACATCGCCTGCTTGCGGTGTCCAAGCAACGAGAGGCTCTAGAATGACCAAATACAAGCTCGAGTATATCTGGCTCGATGGATACACCCCGGTCCCCAATCTTCGCGGCAAGACGCAGATCAAGGAATTCGCCGAGTTCCCGACGCTCGAGCAGCTGCCGCTGTGGGGCTTCGACGGGTCATCGACGCAGCAGGCCGAAGGGCATAGCTCCGACTGCGTACTGAAGCCGGTCGCGGTCTACCCGGATCCGGCCCGCACCAACGGCGCGCTCGTCATGTGCGAAGTCATGATGCCCGATAGCGTTACGCCGCACGCTTCCAACAAGCGCGCCACCATCCTCGACGACGAAGGCGCCTGGTTCGGCTTCGAGCAGGAGTATTTCTTCTACAAGGACGGCCGTCCGCTCGGCTTCCCCGAGAGTGGCTATCCCGCACCGCAGGGTCCGTACTATACCGGCGTCGGCTATTCGAATGTCGGCTCCGTTGCGCGCCAGATCGTCGAGGAACATCTTGATCTCTGCCTCGCGGCCGGCATCAACCACGAAGGCATCAACGCCGAAGTGGCCAAGGGCCAGTGGGAATTCCAGATTTTCGGCAAGGGTTCCAAAAAGGCCGCCGACCAGATGTGGATGGCCCGCTATCTGATGCAGCGCCTGACCGAGAAGTACGGCATCGACATCGAATACCATTGCAAGCCGCTCGGCGACACCGACTGGAACGGCTCGGGCATGCATGCCAATTTCTCGACCGCCTATATGCGTGAAGTCGGCGGCAAGGCCTATTTCGAAGCGCTGATGGCGGCTTTCGACAAGAATCTGATGGACCACATCGCCGTCTACGGCCCGGACAACGACAAGCGTTTGACCGGCAAGCATGAGACCGCGCCGTGGAACAGGTTCAGCTATGGCATCGCCGATCGCGGCGCGTCGATCCGCGTCCCGCATTCGTTCGTCAAGAACGACTACAAGGGCTATCTGGAAGACCGCCGTCCGAACTCGCAGGGCGACCCCTACCAGATCGCCTCGCAGATCCTGAAGACGATCGCTTCGGTGCCGGCCAGCGCAGAGGTTTCGGCCGCCGCCTGATCCTCTTTGCGGCGCATGCAACTCGGCGCCGCGAACGGATGCTCATTATGGAAAAGGCCCGGGCTGAAAACGCCCGGGCTTTTTTTTGTCAAGCAGTTTGCCGGATTGGCCTTCGTTATTGTCGATCAGCCATGACCCCACGCGCGTTCAGCGCCGTCACCACCTTGGCATGCGGCAGGGCGGGGGTCCGATTGCCGTCGCGGCCGATCATGTCGCTGTTGGCGACAAGCGCGTTGAGCACCGCCTCTTCGGCTGCTTGCACGACGGCTGCGTAGAAATCATCCATGCGACCCCACGGGATGAAATCCATGTGCCCATAGCTGTGTTCGGTCGCCGGTCCCCGCGGGAAGCGGCCGTTGAGGGCGTCGCGGTTGGCGGTCGAGAAAGCGAGAAAGATATCGCCGGAGAAATGCGAGCCGGTGGTGCCTGTCCGTGCGAGACCGAGCGGCACGCGCCTGGCCAGCGCCTTGCACTGGCCAGGCAGCAGCGGCGCATCTGTGGCGACGATGCCGATGCAGGAGCCGGCGCCCGTCGGGCCGCCGCTGAAATAGGCCTCCATCGGGTTGTCGTCGGCCAGTTCGTTGCCGAGCGGCGCGCCGGCAATGGTGAGTTCCCGGCGCGAGCCGAAATTGGCTTGCAGGAAGACGCCGACCGTGTAGGAGCGATGGCCGTAGTCGACGACCCTTGAAGCCGTGCCCGAGCCGCCCTTGAAAGCGTAGCAGTTCATGCCCGTGCCGCCGCCGACCGAGCCTTCCTCGATGTGCCCGCTTGTCGCATTGTCGATCGCCGCGGTCGCATGGTCGACCGTGACATGCGAGCCGTTGATATCGTTGAGATAGCCATCCCAGGTTTCGGCCACCACCGGCAGCAGCCACTGATCGGCGACGTCGGGCTTGTGGCGCGCGACCCAGTCGATGATGCCGCGATGACAGGGGCCGACCGCATGGGTGTTGGTGATCAGGATCGGCAGGCTGATGCTACCGGCTTCCTCTATCCACGAGGCGCCGGTCATTTCGCCATTGCCGTTGAAGGAGTGATAGCCGGCGGCGCAGGCCACGCCGACACCGTCGTGGCCGAACGGCAGTATCGCCGTCACGCCGGTGCGCACCGGTCCCTGTCCGAGCGCGAGCTTGCCTTCGCCCTTGATGATCGTGGAGTAGCCGACCAGGACGCCTCCGACATCGGTGATGGCATTGGCGGGGCCGGGCGTGCCCTGCAAGGGAATGGCGAGCGCCCGGGCGCGGGCCTTGCCGGCTGGCGTGGTGGTATGGGTCGGCAGTTGGTCCATGCTGGGGTTCCGCTCCGTTGATTGATATTCTGGCTCAGCGAAGGCTGCAGCCCGTCGCAAGCTCGGCATAGCTGGTCAGGATCGCCATCGCCGAAGGTTGATCGACCGCGGGCACGATATTGACGAGATGCAGCCCCAGGCCATCCTCGAGCACGACCAGGCTGCGCGCGATCGTCTCGCTGGTCGCCCGTAGTTTAAAGATGCCGGTGGCGGCGCCCGCCTCCAGTATGCCGACATAGATCGACACTTGCCGCTCGAACAAAGTGATGTGGCGGGCCGCGTAGCTCGCATCCGAGCGCGAATAGGCGCCAAGTTCGAGCAGCAGCCGGCAGAGCTGGTCGTCCGCGTCCGTCGGCAGTCCGCTTTCGATCATCGTTTTCAGCCGCAGCCGCGGATCGGCGATCTCGGCAACCGACGCCGCGCGTATGGTGCAGAACCGCTCGACGGCCTTGCGTTGCACATCGTCCAGCAGGTCCTTCAGGCCAGGATAATAATAGAGCAGGGCGCTCGAACTCATCCCTGCCTCATTGGCGACGTCGCGCAACGTGACGCCGGCAAGGCCGCGCTTGGCGATCATCGATTCCGCTGCCGCGACGAGCGTGAGGCGACGATCGGCCTGGGTTTTGGGTCGTCCCATCTTCGTTTCCTGAATTTGATTCAGTTTAAAACAGCCTCATGAAATTTCGCAAGCACCAATGCACCATATTAATTGACGATATCTGACTCCATCGCTAGGCTCCCCTCGGAGGAAAATTTTTATCCTATTAAAAAAAAGGGAGGAAGATGTCTACAAACGAAGCAACGACAGGGTCAACTGCCAAGGCCGCGCCCGCCGCCAAGGGACTGGATCGGGCGTTGAATGCGCTCGGCACGCTGATGATCGTGCTATCGGCAGTGACGCCGGCATCCTCGGTGTTCATCATCGTGCCGGGCGTCATCGCGCTGGCCGGCACCGGTTCATTCCTCAGTTTTGTCATTGCCGCGGTCATCGGGCTGTTCATGGCCTTCGTGTATGCCGAACTCTCATCGGCCTATCCGATGGCCGGCGGCGAATACACCATGATCGGCCGCACGCTCGGCCGCTTCTGGGGCTTCGTCACGCTGGTGCTGGTGTTTGTCTCGATCGTGCTGATCGTCGCCGTCATCGCGCTTGGTGTCGGCACCTATCTCGGCGTGCTCATCCCCAACCTCAGTCCGCAATGGGTCGGCGTGGTGACGATCGGGCTGGCCGGCACGGTCGCGGCGATGCGCATCAAGCTCAACGCCTTCGTCACCGGCATTTTCCTCGGCATCGAGATGCTGGCGCTGCTGATCCTGACCGGTCTCGGCTTTGCCCATGTCGAGCGGCCGCTCTCCAGCCTGTTCACCTCGCCGCAATTGCTCGACGCCACCACGAACACGCTTGTTCCGGCCTCGGCCGGCCTCATCCTGGCCTCCACTGCCGTCTCGCTGTTTGCCTATAACGGCTATGGCGCGGCCGCCTATTTCGGCGAGGAGACACAGGATGCCAGGCGCAACATCGGCAAGGTGGTTCTCTGGGCATTGGTGATTACCGTCGCGGCCGAACTCATTCCGCTGACGGCGGTGTTGCTGGGGTCTCCGGATCTTCCCGGCCTGCTCGCGGCACCCCAGAAGATCGAGTATTTTCTGGAAGCGCGCGGCGGCCATGCGCTGACGGTTCTGATCAGCCTTGCCATCGTCGTTGCCATCTTCAACGCCGTCATCGCAATCATCCTGCAGGCCGCCAGGCTGCTGTTCAGCTCCGGCCGCGACAAGACCTGGTTCGGCCCAATCAACGCCGCCGTCGCCTCGGTCCATGGCAGCTACGCATCGCCCTGGATCGCCACCATCGTCGTGGCGGTGCTGGCTTCGCTCGCCTGCTTCATCGATCTCAATCTGCTGCTGGTGGTCAGCGGCACGTCGCTGGTGGTGATCTACGCGCTTTTGTGCGTGGCGGTGTTTGCCGGCCGCCGCAATGGCACTACGGCTGGCGGACACTACCGCATGCCGCTGTTCCCAGTGCCGGCCGTCCTTGCCTTTGTGGCGCTGGTCTATGTCGCCTACCAGAACCTGCTCGATGCCGCTTTCGGGCGCCCGAGCCTGATCGCGACGCTGCTGATCATGGCAGTGGCGGCAATCTACTATCTGCTGATCCTGGCCAGGCGAACGGACTGGAACCTGCACGGTCCCGACGAGCTTGCTGGATAGGCGTTACCCTCCGACGCTCTGTCCTTGCGAGAACCCCGGCCGTCGCCGGGGTTCTCTTTTGTGGCGGCCCGTCCATTCCGGAGAGACTCGCTCCGGATTGCCACGTTAGCAGCGAGTGGGCGGCACAGGCGCTGAACGTCCATCAAAACCGATCGAACGGCTGCGACTTGAATACACCCAAAAAAAGTCAGGCTGAAAAGGTCGGGTCAGCTTCAGCGAATGAGGAGGCTTTTGGCCGGCATGCCATACCCTTCATCGATGGCTTGCGTTTCTGTATTTGGTGAAAAAGCCCGGAAAACTGCCTGTTTCCGGCTCGTCCGTACACCAACGAACCCTTGTATAAGCCACTGTTCATGCAAGGAAATCGCCAGTTGGTGCCATACCTCCGTGGCGTTGACATATGACGCCGCGGCATGCGTATTCATGGCTATGGGTTACGCCAAGCGATGCTGTTCGAACGGGGCGGGGGTTTCGTGAACGACTGCATTGGCGGGGGCGCCGGACGAGCGGGCATTGCAGCCTGAGGCAGTGCGCCGCTCGCTCCTGGCGTTCGATTGCGCTCGAAAGGCTACGGCTACTTGCTCGAATGGGCACTGGCTGGGTCCTGCCGCCCGTGACCTGAGGTCTTTCGCCGGCGGCCGCCGCGAGGCCCGGCAGCTCCAGCTGCGATCCGTCCTTCAAAACCTAAGCAAGTTGACCATCGTGCGTGGCTGTCCGCAAACAATCCATCGACAGAGCCCTTTGGATCAGCAAAAAGCCCTTGAAGGGGGAAATCCTTCAAGGGCTTTGAAACATTATCCGAACGGAATCCTAGACCGAATAGTACATGTCGTATTCGACCGGATGCGGGGTCATTTCGAAGCGCATCACTTCCGCCATTTTCAGTTCGATGTAGCTATCGATCTGGTCGTCGTCGAAGACGCCGCCGGCCTTCAGGAAGCCGCGATCCTTGTCGAGGCTTTGCAGCGCTTCACGCAGCGAGCCGCAGACGGTCGGGATCTTCTTCAGCTCCTTCGGCGGCAGGTCGTAGAGATCCTTGTCCATCGGCTGTCCCGGATGGATCTTGTTCTTGATGCCGTCGAGGCCGGCCATCAGCATGGCGGCGAAAGCGAGATAGGGGTTCGCGCCCGGATCCGGGAAGCGGACCTCGACGCGCTTGGCCTTTGGCGACGAGCCGAATGGGATGCGGCAGGAGGCCGAGCGGTTGCGCGCCGAATAGGCGAGCAGCACCGGCGCTTCGTAGCCAGGCACCAGACGCTTGTAGGAGTTGGTCAGCGGGTTGGTGAAGGCATTGATCGCCTTGGCATGCTTGATGATGCCGCCGATGTAGAACAGGCAGCTCTCCGACAGACCGGCATATTCATTGCCGGCGAAGGTCGGCTTGCCGCCCTTCCAAATCGACTGGTGGACGTGCATGCCCGAGCCGTTGTCGCCGAAGATCGGCTTCGGCATGAAGGTGGCGGTCTTGCCATAGGCGTTGGCGACCTGGTGCACGACATACTTGTAGATCAGCATCTTGTCGGCGTTGCGGACCAGCGTGTCGAACTTGATGCCCAGTTCGTGCTGGGCGGCGGCCACCTCATGGTGATGCTTTTCGACGCGCACGCCCATTTCGGCCAGCACCGTCAGCATTTCGGAACGCATGTCCTGCGCCGAATCGATCGGCGGCACCGGAAAATAGCCGCCCTTGATGCGCGGCCGGTGACCGAGGTTGCCGGTTTCGTAGTCGGTGTCGTCGTTCGACGGCAGTTCGGTCGAATCGAGCTTGAAGCCGGTGTTGTAGGGATCGGCCTTGTACTTGACGTCGTCGAACACGAAGAACTCGGCTTCCGGGCCGACGTAGATGGTGTCGCCGATGCCTTCCGCCTTCATGTAGGCCTCGGCCTTCTTGGCCGTGCCGCGCGGATCGCGGTTGTAGGATTCGCCCGAGACCGGGTCGAGGATGTCGCACAGGATAACCATGGTCGACTGCGCGAAGAACGGGTCCATGTGGACCGTGTCCGGATCGGGCATCAACACCATGTCGGACTCGTTGATGGCCTTCCAGCCGGCGATCGAGGAGCCGTCGAACATGACACCGTCGGCGAACATGTCTTCCTCGACCTCGACGACATCCATCGTCACGTGCTGCAGCTTGCCCTTCGGGTCGGTGAAGCGCAGGTCGACGAATTTCACGTCGTTGTCCTTGATCTGCTTCATGATGTCTTTGGCTGTCGTCATGTCATGTATCCCTGTGTGCTGACGTTTTTTGATGGATGACGTTTCTTAGAGGATGGCCGGGTCGGATCAAACCGCGTCCATGCCGGTTTCGCCGGTGCGGATGCGCACGACTTCCTCGATGTTGGAGACGAAGATCTTGCCGTCGCCGATACGGCCGGTCTGGGCCGCCTTGCGGATGGCCTCGATCGCGCCTTCCACGGCATCGTCGCCGAGCACGACCTCGATCTTCACCTTGGGCAGGAAGTCGACGACATATTCGGCGCCGCGGTAGAGTTCGGTGTGACCCTTCTGGCGCCCGAAACCCTTGGCCTCGGTCACGGTAATGCCTTGCAGTCCGGCCTCCTGAAGCGCTTCCTTCACTTCGTCCAGCTTGAATGGCTTGATGATCGCTTCGATCTTTTTCATGTAAAAGGTGGCCTCCACTGCCAAAAAAACGGGTTGTGAGCCCCCGCTTGCGCCTCCATCAAGCACGAACTGTGCCAGTCGGAGGGAACAGAAGCGGTGTCATACGATTTCAAAGCCATGTCACCCCCAGATGTAAATTCGCGTCATTCGCTGCATTGGAAGCGGCATGAAGGGCAACAGCCTATCCGGCGTCACTGTACGTGTCTGCCCAATATCTGGGCAAATTGCTCATCTTGCGGGCAGCTTGGTGCCTGCGATCCTTGCGCCGATCGACGTGGCCATGACAGCGGCAACTCCTCCCCGTTTGCGTCGAGCCGAAAACTGGACAATGCTTGATCGAATGCGGATCGGCAATCCATGAGCCACGAACTTCTTACTTCCGCCGATATGGGCGAGGCGGATCGGCTGACTATTGCAGCAGGTCCAACCGACGGCATTGGATTGATGCGCCGTGCCGGGCAAGCCGTCGCGGCGCAAGTGCTCAGGCGCTATCCCGCGGCGGCGCACGTCCATGTGTTGTGCGGCCCGGGCAACAATGGCGGCGACGGTTATATCGTTGCCCAGGTCCTTGCCGGCAGCGGCGTCGCCACCACGGTCTGGGCGCATGGTCCGCCAAGGCCGGATAGCGACGCGGCACTCGCCGCCGCGGAATGCTCCGTCAGGCCCCAGCCGCTATCGGACTTTAATGCCGGACCCGGCTCGATCGTGGTCGATGCGCTTTACGGGGCAGGGCTGTCCAAGCCGCTGTCCGGCGAGGCTGCCAGGGCGGTCGATCTCGTGAGCGACCTGCATCTGCCGGTTGTCGCGGTCGACCTGCCTTCCGGTATCTCCGGTGACAGCGGCAAGGTGCTCGGCACATCGTTCTCAGCCGACCTCACCGTGACCTTCGCGCGCAAGAAACCCGGCCATATGCTCCTGCCCGGCCGGGAACGATGCGGCGAGATCGTGCTTGCCGATATCGGCATCGGCGCGCAGATCATCGCAACGCTCCAGCCCCGGACATTCGAGAACGGACCGGAGCTTTGGTTGCGCGGTTTGCCGGTGCCGGCCGTCGACGCGCACAAATACAAGCGCGGCCATGTCGGTGTCTTTTCCGGTGGACCCAACGCTACCGGCGCGGCGCGGCTCTCGGCGCTTGCCGCCGCCCGAAGCGGGGCAGGGGCGGTGACGCTTCTGTCGCCGGGCAACGCCATGCAGGTCAATGCCGCGCACCTGACCTCGATCATGTTGCGCAGGACCGACGACACTGCCGACATTGAGGCATTTGTCGGGGAACGTCGGCCATCGGCCTTTGTTCTCGGACCCGGCTTTGGCGTCGGTGAAAAAACCAAGGCGTTCGCGCTCGCGCTGCTCGCGTCGGGCAAGCCAGCGGCCGCCTCCACCGGAATTGACGGCCTGGTCTTCGACGCCGACGCGATCACGAGTTTTCGGGAGGCGCCAGACGTTTTGTTCGAAGCCGCCCGTGGGCCGGACGCGCCGGCGCTGGTGATGACACCGCATGAAGGCGAGTTCGCCAGGCTGTTTCCTGGTATCGCCGACGACAATGCCTCCTCGAAGCTGGACAAGGCACGCTCGGCTGCCGCGAATGCCAATGCCGTCATCGTCTACAAGGGCGCCGATACGGTGATCGCCGCTCCGGATGGCAGGGCGGCGATCAATTCCAACGGCGTGGCCTGGCTTGCCACAGCGGGGTCGGGCGATGTGTTGTCCGGCATCGCGGCCGGACTGCTTGCCCAAGGCATGCCGGCATTCGAAGCGGCCTGCGCGGCGGTCTGGATCCATGCCGAGGCGGGCAGTCGGTTTGGGCCGGGGCTGATCGCCGAGGACTTGCCGCTGGCGCTGGTGCCGGTGCTGCGCGACCTGGTGGCTGCAGGAGACGGGCGCTGATCAACCGCGATGCCCGCGACACCAGTTCACAGCGGAATGTTGTCGTGCTTCTTCCAGGGGTTCTGCATGTCCTTGTTGCGCAGCATGCGAAGCGCCCGGGCGATACGGCGGCGGGTCGAGTGCGGCATGATCACCTCGTCGACATAGCCGCGCTCGGCGGCCACGAAAGGCGACAGGAAGCGATCCTCGTAAGCCTTTGTATGGGCAGCGATCTTTTCGCCATCGCCGATGTCCTTGCGGTAGATGATCTCGACCGCGCCTCTGGCGCCCATCACCGCGATCTGCGCCGTCGGCCAGGCATAGTTCATGTCGCCGCGCAGATGTTTTGACGCCATCACGTCATAGGCGCCGCCATAGGCCTTGCGGGTGATGACGGTGATCTTCGGCACGGTCGCCTCGGCATAGGCGAAGAGCAGCTTGGCGCCATGCTTGATCAGGCCGCCATATTCCTGCGCGGTACCCGGCAGAAAGCCGGGAACATCGACGAAGGTGACGATTGGGATTGAAAAACAGTCGCAGAAGCGCACGAAGCGTGCCGCCTTGCGGCTGGCGTCGGAATCGAGCACACCCGCCAGCACCATTGGCTGGTTGGCGACAAAGCCGACCGTGCGGCCCTCGACCCGGCCGAAACCGGTGACGATATTCTTCGCAAAGCTCTGCTGGATCTCGAAGAAATCGCCCTCGTCGGCGACCTTCAGGATCAATTCCCTGATGTCATAGGGCTTGTTGGCGTTGTCGGGGATCAGCCGGTCGAGCGACATGTCGTGATCGGTGACCGACTGGTAGCATTCGATCTCGGGAATCTCTGATGTGTTGGAAGCCGGTAGCAGGTCGATCAGCCGGCGCATCTGCAGGAGTGCTTCGACGTCATCGTCATAGGCGCCATCGGCGATCGAGGATTTCGTCGTGTGGACGGAAGCACCGCCGAGGCTCTCGGCTGTCACCGTCTCGTTGGTCACGGTCTTCACCACGTCCGGCCCGGTGACGAACATGTAGGAGGTGTCGCGCACCATGAAGATGAAATCGGTCATGGCCGGCGAATAGACGTCACCGCCGGCACAAGGGCCCATGATGACGGAGATCTGCGGTATGACGCCCGAAGCGAGCACGTTGCGCTGGAAGATTTCGGCATAGCCGCCGAGTGCCGCCACGCCTTCCTGGATGCGCGCCCCGCCGGCATCGTAGAGGCCGATGATCGGCGCACGGTTGCGCAGCGCCATCTCCTGCACCTTGATGACCTTTTCGGCATGGGCTTCCGACAGCGAGCCGCCGAACACTGTGAAATCCTTGGCGAAGAGATAGACCGGGCGGCCATTGACCGTACCCCAGCCCGTGACGACGCCATCACCTGCGATCTTGGTCTTCTCCATGCCAAAATCGGTCGAGCGATGCTCGACATACATGTCGAACTCCTCGAACGAGCCTTCGTCGAGGAACACCTCGATTCGTTCGCGCGCGGTGAGCTTGCCCTTCTTGTGCTGGGCGTCGATGCGGGCCTGGCCGCCACCCATGCGGGCGATGTCGCGCCGCCGCTCGAGTTCCTTCAGCACGTCCTTCATCGCTCGGTCCCCAGAAAACGGAAGCTGCGTTTGTGGTAATGATGCCCGACGGGGAGCGCAAGCGTCGGCTTTTTGGTCCGGTTTTGTTGCGCTGCAACATGGAGCCCTTGCATTTCGGGGCGAACTCAGCCATATGCAGCGGCATAGGCGCTTGGGCCGGACTCACCGGCCTTCTCGACGAATGAGACTGGTTGCGTCTGTTTTCCCTCTTTCCGGTATATCGGCCCCTCTTTCCGGTACATCACAAAGTGGCGAAAAAGTCCCGTGGCATGATGCCTGCGGGCACGACAGCGCAGCCGCGCGGACAATCCTGTCCGCCGCCTTGTCGTTCCATGACAGTTTATCCGACGGCAGGTTGCGCCCTGCCGCCATTGATGTTTGCGGCCAGAGGCCGCGTGAAAGAAGATTATTTTGACCAACGAAAACACTTTGCCCGGCAATGAAACCGCGGAACTCTCCGGTTTCGCGGCGCTGGGAATTACGGGTGCGCTGCTCAAGGCAACCCACAATGCCGGCTTCGCCGAACCGAAGCCGATCCAGATGCAGGCGATCCCGCCGCAGCTGCAGGGCCGTGACATTTTCGGCATCGCGCAGACCGGCTCCGGCAAGACCGCGGCCTTCGCGCTGCCGATCCTGTCGAAGATCATCGCGCTCGGCACCAAGCGGCGCGCCAAGACGACCCGTGCGCTGATCCTGGCGCCGACCCGTGAACTCGCCGTGCAGATCGAGGACACGATCAAGATCCTCGCCAAGGGCGCGCATGTCTCGACGGCACTCGTACTGGGTGGCGTCTCGCGCTTCAGCCAGGTGAAGAAGGTTGCTCCCGGCGTCGATATCCTCATCGCCACGCCCGGCCGCTTGACCGACCTCGTGCGCGAGGGCGACCTCATCCTCTCGGACACCAAATGGCTGGTGCTGGATGAGGGCGATCGCATGCTCGACATGGGCTTCATCAATGACGTCAAACGCATCGCCAAGGCGACCGCGCCCGACCGCCAGACGGCCCTGTTCTCGGCCACCATGCCGGACGAGATCGCGGAGCTCGCCAAGGGCCTCTTGAAGAACCCGGTCCGCATTGAAGTTTCGCCGCAAAGCACCGCGGCGGCCGAGATCGTGCAGGGCGTCGTCTTCGCCCGCACCAAGCAGAAGCGCCAGGTTCTGTCGACGATGCTCGCCGACGCGGCGATGAAGTCCGTCATCATCTTTTCGCGCACCAAGCATGGTGCGGACCGGGTGACCAAGGACCTCGAGCGCGACGGCTTCAAGGCCGCCGTCATCCATGGCAACAAGTCGCAGAATGCCCGTCAGAAGGCACTGAATGACTTCCGTGACGGCTCGGTGCGCATTCTGGTCGCGACCGACATCGCCGCGCGCGGCATCGACGTGCCCGGCATCAGCCATGTCGTGAATTTCGACCTGCCGGATGAGGCGGAAAGCTACGTCCACCGTATCGGCCGCACCGGCCGCAACGGCATGGATGGCATCGCGATCACGCTTTGCGATCCTTCGGAGAACAGCAAGCTGCGCCAGGTCGAGCGGATCATCCGCACCAAGCTGCCTGTTGTTGCCGACCATCTCGGCAGCCCCGATCCGGCACGCAATCCGGCTGAGAAGAACGAGCGCTTCGAACCCGCCAACGATCGCAGCGACCGTAACGGCCGTCGCGACGGCCGGCGGCCGGGCGGCGAGAAGAAGCAGAACAACGGCTTCGGCAAGAAGCGCTTCGGCGACAAGCCGGCCTTTGCCGGCGAGCGCAAGCCCGAAGGCGCCAAGCCCTTCAAGGGCAACAACAAGCGCCGCTTCGGCGGCAAGCGTCCGGCAGCGCGGGCTGCTTGATAGGCCTCACGGACGCCTCCAATCCCTGGGGTTGGCTGGTTGACCGGATAACAAAGAAGAGGGCGGCCGAGGCAATGCTTCGGCCGCCCTCTTCTTCTTGAAGCCTATTTCGCCACCGCTTCGATCCAGACGGCAATCCGTTGCGCCAGGAACGCCGTGGTGGATGGCGACAGCGCGTCGCCGGCAATGACATGATTGTCGGGATCGCCGGTGCTTTCCATGGGCACCAGCTCATGCGCGCCGCCCCAGCGCGCGGCGATTTCGCGGGTGCGGTCGGGCCGTACTACCTTGTCGATATCCGAGAAGATGAACAGGGCGGGGATGGTCGCCTTCTCCACAGGCGCACCATAGGCAAGCTCGGTCAGGGCCTGCATCGGCATCGTCGCTGCGATCGGATATCTGGTGGTCCACAATTTCTCATGCAGCGCATTGCGTGGCACGAAGCTGCGCTCCTTGCCGGCGACGAGTTCGGCGATCTGCTTGCCCCAGGGCATGGTCAGGATCTCGGCGCCGGATGCCGTCACGCCGAAATTGGGCGAGATGAATGCAATGGCCGCCACACCCTCGGATGCCCCGGGCTGCGTCGCCGCCCAGGCCGCCAGCGAGCCGCCGGTCGACGTCGAGATGACGATCACCTTGTCGCCGATTGCCCGGCCGATGGCGATCGCCTCCTCATAGTCGTTGATCCAGGCATTGACGCTGCCTTGCGTCATCGCTTCGCCGTCTTGGCCATGACCGGTGAGGCGGGTGTAGAACAGGTTGGCGTCGAGCTGGTCGGCCACGTCGTCAGGTAGCGGGCGCACCTCGCCCTTCGAGGCGGAAAAGCCGTGGATGTAGACGATCGACAGCGGGGTCTTGGCATGCACCATCGGGTTGGCCCAGACGATCTCCTTTTCCAACCCGTCTCGGATATTGGGTACGGTGGCCTCCACTTTTGCCACATAGGCTTGTGGGTCGTCGCCGATGACGGAAGGATCGAAGCGGATCGTGGTGTCGATCGCTACGCGTGGACCCAGTACGAAGGTCAGTGCAAGGATGGCGACCAGGCCCAGCACAGCAAGCACGATCCGTCGCCCCATCGCAGACTCCACGCAACAATATTCAACCTATGGCGGTGGCCATGGACAGGCAACGGCCGTTCAGGCAGCCATGCCAGCAATCCTGTGGGCATCTATTCGTTGGGCGGTTTGCGCTCGTAATGCAGCGGCCGTGCCTTCCAGCTGGTCGTCAGGATGATCACCCATCGGCATAAAGGCCTTGGCAGCATGCCAAGAATTTTCAGCGGCCAGCTCGTCCGGTAAGGGAAGGTCACTTCGAAGCCACCGGACTTGATGCCCCGCACCATGCGGCGGGTCGCGCGGCCGACCGGCATCAGGCCCGGCATCGGCAGCATGTTCTTTTCGGTCAATGGCGTATCGACAAAACCGGGATTTATCACCTGAACGCGGATGTTCATCTTGTCGAAATCATACTTCAGCGACTCGGCCAGGATGTTGATGGCGGCCTTGGTGCCGCCATAGGCGGCCGTGGTCGGCCAGCCAAAATAGGCGGTCACCGAGCCGACCAGAACGACATGGCCGCGCGCGCGCACCCGCATATGCTCGACGACAGGCACCAGCCCATTGATGATGCCGAAATAGTTGACCTCGAAGGAGCGGCGGAAGTCCTTGACGACGAGGGATTCGCCGGGTGTCGAGATGTAATTTCCAGCATTGAATATGGCGAGCACGATCGGTCCGAGGTCCTTCTCGATCGCGGCGACCGTTCTTGCCATGCGCGGCTCGTCGGTGACGTCGCAGGGAAAGGACACGACCTTGCCCGGCATCTGCGCGGTCTCGACGATGAGCGTGTCGATCGGATCGTCGTCCAGCGCTGTCACCGCCACCGCATAGCCTTGTGACGCCAGGTCCCTGGCCAGCGAACGGCCAATGCCGCTGCTGCCGCCCGTGACCCAGGCGACGCCGTGTTTCGGATCGGCCCGATAGAGTGTCATGCTGCGCCCTGCCGAGTTGTTGGTGCTTTGCTCTAGCGGTGAAGAAATCGAATGAAAAGAGTGCTTTTCCACCACAGGTGCAAATGAACTGTGTGATATCGAGCCCGGTCGCGGCAAGGTCGGCACCCGCAGGGCCGGAAATGCGACTGGACCAGACGAATTCTTGCCTTGAAACCGCAGCGTTGGGTTTCTAGGGTTTCGGCGCATGTACACAAGGAATCCTGAATGCCCCGTTCTGTGATCGACGCGATCGGCAACACGCCTCTGATCCGCCTCAACAAAGCTTCCGAGGAAACCGGCTGCGAGATCCTGGGCAAGGCCGAGTTCATGAATCCGGGACAGTCGGTCAAGGATCGCGCCGGCCTGTTCATCATCCGCGACGCCGAACAACGTGGCCTGTTGAAGCCGGGCGGTGTCATCGTCGAGGGGACAGCCGGCAACACCGGCATCGGGCTGACGCTCGTCGCCAAGGCGCTCGGCTACCGCACCGTCATCGTCATCCCGGATACGCAAAGCCAGGAAAAGAAGGATACGATCCGGCTGCTCGGCGCCGAGCTGATCGAAGTGCCGGCCGTGCCCTACAAGAACCCCAACAATTACGTGAAACTGTCGGGACGGCTGGCCGAGCAGATGGCGAGGAGCGAGCCGAACGGCGCCATCTGGGCCAACCAGTTCGACAATGTCGCCAACCGCGATGGCCATATCCGCACCACGGCCGATGAAATCTGGACCCAGACCGGCGGCAAGGTCGACGGTTTTGTCTCGGCGGTGGGTTCGGGTGGAACGCTGGCCGGTGTCGGGCTCGGATTGAAGGCCAAGAGCAAGAACGTCAAGATTGCGCTCGCCGACCCTCTTGGCGCCGCGCTCTACAGTTTCTACACCAGCGGTGAGCTGAAGTCCGAAGGCAGTTCGATCACCGAGGGCATCGGGCAGGGGCGCATCACCGCCAATCTCGAAGGCTTCACGCCTGACTTCTCCTACCAGATCAAGGACGAGGACGCGCTGCCGATCGTCTTCGACCTGATCCAGGAGGAAGGCCTGTGCGTCGGCGGCTCGACCGGCATCAACATTGCCGGCGCGATGCGGCTGGCCAGGGAATTGGGCCCGGGCCACACCATCGTGACCATCCTTTGCGACTACGGCACGCGCTATCAGTCGAAATTGTTCAACCCTGACTTCCTGCGCGACAAGAAGCTGCCGGTGCCGGGCTGGATGGAACTGCAGAGCAAGATCTCGGTGCCGTTCGAAAAGGTTGCGTGATGGCGCACAAGACGGAAGCGCTGTTTCGCGACGATGCCTATCTCAGGACGGCTGACGCCACGGTCGTCGCCATCAATGAGCGCGGCGGTATCATTCTCGACCGGACGATCTTCTACGCAACCTCGGGCGGGCAGCCGGGCGACACTGGTCATATCGAACGTGCCGATGGCAGCCGCATCGCGATCGCCGCCACGATCACCGGCGAGACCAAGGACGAGATCATCCATGTGCCGGCGCCGGAGCTGGCCACGCTGCAGGTCGGTGAGCGCGTGAAGCTGGCGATTGACTGGGAGCGCCGGCACCTGCTGATGCGCATGCACGCTGCCTGCCACCTGCTGACAGTCGTCTGCCCATTCCCGATCACCGGGGCGGCGGTCTCCGAGGACGACAGCCGTGTCGATTTCGACATTCCGGACGCCAGCTTCACCAAGGAAGAGGTGACTGCGGGCATGATGGACCTAGTGCGGGCTGATCATCCCATCTTCACCAGGCTGATCAGCGACGAGGAATTGGGCGCCAATCCCGGCCTGGTAAAATCCAAGAATGTCCGACCTCCTGTTGGCACGGGCAAGATCCGTCTCGTCTGCATCGGTGAGAACGCCTCGGTGGACAGCCAGCCCTGCGGCGGTACCCATGTGAAGAGCACCGGCGAGATCGGCGAAATCCACATCGGCAAGATCGAGAAGAAGGGCCGGGAAAACAGGCGCTTCCGCATCCGCTTCGGCCCGATGCCGGTAAATTGAACAGACAGACACCGTCAAAGAGCGGCAGGAGAAAAGATGGCCGAAGACAGCGCTTTCACCGTCGATGCGGACTGGCTGCAGGAGCGGTTGGGCCAGCCGGGCCTGACGATCGTAGACGCCTCCTGGTATCTGCCGGCGCAAAAACGCGACGCGCGCGCCGAGTATGATGCAGCCCATATTCCAGGCGCCCGTTTCCTGGACCAGGATGCCGTTTCGGACCCCGACGCCGCCTTGCCGCATACGCTCGCATCGCCGCAGCATTTTGCTCAGTATGTCGGCGCGATGGGCGTTTCTGCCGATGACACCATCGTCGTCTATGATGGCCCAGGCTTTTTCTCCGCGCCCCGGGCATGGTGGATGTTCCGCGTCATGGGCGTCTTCCAGACCTATATTCTGGACGGCGGCTTCGATGGCTGGAAGGCGTCCGGCCGGCCGATAACGGCCGAACCGACCAAGATCGCGCCAAGCGTCTTTCATGCCGATTTCGACGCTGGTCGCGTCGTCGGCCTAGCCGACATGCGCCGGATCGTCGATACGGGGGCAAGCCAGATTGCCGACGCGCGTGGGGCAGGGCGCTTTACCGGTTCAGAGCCCGAGCCCCGCGTTGGCATCCGCTCCGGCCACATGCCTGGGGCACGCAATATCCCCTATTCGGCGCTTTCCGAAAACGGCAGGCTGCTGCCGAAGGACCGTTTGCGCAAGGCGATTGAGGACGCCGGCATCGACCTGTCGAAGCCCGTTGTCACATCCTGCGGCTCCGGTGTCACGGCCGCGGTGGTCACGCTGGCACTGGAGACGGTTGGCCACACCGACAACAGGCTTTATGACGGCTCATGGACCGAGTGGGGCGGATTGCCCGATACGCCAGTCGTGACCGGCCCAGCCACTACCGGCAAGGAATGAATTGATGGAAAACGGAGTGCTGCAGGACATTGAAGTCACGGTGACTTTTCTCGAAATGCATGCACCTCCGGCCGCCTCGCCACCGGTGCCCTACAACCGCCAGGTCGCACTGCTGAAGACCAGGGACATCCCCTTGCATTTCTACCGCTACCTGATGGACCGGGTGGGGCGCAAATGGCACTGGGTCAATGTTCTGAGGCTGAATGACGATGAGCTGTCGGCCGGAATCCACCGCGAGGATCGCGACATCAGGGTGCTCTATCTCGACGGCTCGCCGGCAGGCTTCTTCGACCTCAAGCCGCATCTGCCTGAGGAAGTCGAGCTCGCCTATTTCGGCATGATGGAACACGCCACCGGGCAAGGCATCGGCCGCTGGTTCCTTGGCTCGGCGATTGCCGCGGCATGGTCGCATGGGCCGAAAAGGGTGACGGTGCAGACCTGCACGCTCGACCACCCCGCAGCCCTGCCGCTCTACCAGAAGCTTGGTTTCAAGCCGGTCGCGCAGAAGAAGGAAATCGTGCATCCCCTGCCTTTCGCCGAGCGCTCGGCAAGCGTCATGCGGCCGTAACTCCAGCCGGAATCTGAACCTTCCGTTCATCGGCGCTTCAGCCTGTCTTTGGCATGTTGCCCGCATTGCCAATGCGGCCGAGGCCGAAGGAGAAAGACATGCTGACCCGACGTACTCTTGCCGCCGCGCTGATTGCGGCGATTGCCATGCCGAGCCTTGCCGCTGCCCAGGCGACGACGCCCTCGGCCGCGACGATCGAGCGAAAGCTCGAAGCGGCACCCCGGGTCAAGCTGCGGCCGAACGAGCGCGTCACCATCCGTGAATTCAAGCGCCGGCCGGACCTGCGCCGCATGGCGCGCTCGATCGATATCCAGTCGATCAATTTCGCCTTTGGCTCCGCGGCGATTTCCAGTTCGCAGTATAACAAGGTCGATAACATCGCCGATGCGCTGCGCCGCATCCTGCGCCGCGACCCCGGCGCGCGTGTGCTCATCGAGGGTCATACCGACGCTGTCGGATCGTTTCAGTCGAATCAGGTTCCTTCCGAACAGCGCGCCGCTTCGCTGAAGCGCACGCTGGTGCGTGAATTCGGCGTGCCCGGTTATGCATTGGAGACTGTCGGTTACGGCGAGGAATTCCTGCTGGTGCCGACTCAGAGCGAGAACTGGCAGAATCGCCGGGTGACATTGCGCCGCTTCGACGATTTCATCCGCTGAACGCAGGCGCCGATTCAAACTGTTTAGCCGGCTTATATTGTCCCGGCTGGCAATATCGGCGCTTATCCCATTTGATCTCGGGCCCGATTTGCCGACGGCAGGTCGGCCCTCGACTCTTGGCAGGAATCGGGTGGGAAGCATCGAAGGGGAAGCATAATTTCCGCTCAACCACACCGGAGATCATGCGATGACCATCCAGTTCAAAGCTCTGCCGACCGAAGATGTGCGAGCGCTGCAGGGGGGTGGGCCAGACGCCTATGGCAACACGCCCGAGCGCCAGGTTTCCGACGGTGACGGCATGCCTTGCCGGCATTGTTTGAAGAACATCGCCGCCGGCGATGACTACCTCGTCCTGGCCTACCGGCCGTTCCCGCAGCTTCAGCCTTATGCCGAGACGGGCCCCATCTTCCTGCACGCGCAGGAATGCGAACGCGCTGTTGAGGCGGAGATCATTCCCGAGATACTGGAAAGCGCCGACTATATCGTGCGCGGCTACGGCAAGGACGACCGCATTGTCTATGGCAGCGGCGGCGTCATCCCAACCGACGCTATAGTAGCGCGGGCGGAAACCCTGTTTGAGCGTGAAGGCATTGCCTATGTGCATGTCCGCTCGGCGCGCAACAATTGCTACCAATGCCGGATCGAGCGCGCGTGAGGGCCAGGGATTGGCGATAGAAAGCTTCTGTCGCACTGCTGTCGCATGGATGCGCTAGAAAGCCATTGTCGATCGATTGGCCGACCGCGGATGAACCGGCGGCAATCTCGATATCGAGGAAGCGGGGCTTTGGCTCCGCTTTTTTGTTGCCCAGATTTCACCGCGTCATATCTCAAGCAACGAAAAAGCCCGCCGGCAACGCCGGCGGGCTTTTTTAGGTTTGCCTGGAGGGCTTAGTTGAACTTGTACTTCGCGCCGATACGCACGGTATGGAAGGACGACGTAGAGGTAATGGAGTCGTCAGGCAGCCCCACCTCGGATGAGAAATCTTTCTTGGCGAATTGCGAGTAGCGATACTCAACACCCAAGGTAACATTGCTGGATATTGCCGTTTCCAGACCACCACCAACAGAGAAACCGCTGGAGCCCCAATCGAGGATGTCGCCGACCGGGTCCGAAGCGTTCAAGTCGAAATGCTGCCAACTGTAGCCAGCCAGCGCGTAGGCGAGGGTCGATTCATTCATTTTCATGCCGGCGCGGCCAAGCACATCGAAACCGTAGTCGGTATCGACATTGATCGATCCGCCGCCGAGGTCCAGCTTCGAGGTCATGCCGGAATAGCGGGCGTCCACCATGATGCCAGCGACCCAGCTGCCGAAGTCGTGGTCATAGCCGACATTCAGCTCGCCAAGCACGCCTTCACCGCCGAGGCCGTTGAACTTCGCGCCGCCAAGCGGTGGGATTTCGATCTGGTGCACCGACGCACCCGCGCCCAAACCGCCACCGATATAGAAGCCGGACCAGTTATAGGCGGGCGTTTCAAACGAAGTGGCGGCACCGTTCTGCGCCCCGAAGCGATAGCTGGCGGCAACCTGGAATGTGTGCCGCGACGTATCGAGATTGAGAAGGCCATCCGGAGCCCCGATAAGGCCGGCCTCGGAAAGGAGATCGTCCTTGGTGCCGAAGCGTGTATAGCGATACTCGGTCTTGATCGTCCAATTGCTGTTAATGGCCGTTTCGAGACCACCACCGACGAAATATCCGCTCTGGTCCCAATCGAAACCAAAGCCGGCGTTGGAATCAAGCTTGTACTTCTGCCAGGAATAGCCGCCCAGCACGTAGCCCAGCGTGTTCGGGGTAAGCAGATACCCTACGCGCAGACCAGCGTCGAAACCGTATGTCTCCTGGATCGAGGCGTTGAAACCACCGGCGTCGAGCTTGGTTTTGATGTCGCCGGCATGGACGTCCAGCAATCCGCCGAGCAGGAAGCGGGGCGAGACCATGTAGTCGTAGCCAGCGGTAAGTTCGCCGTAAACGCCTTCACCGCCAATGCCATTCAATGACAAGGGAGCAAAATCGCTGCTCAACTTATGGACGTTGGCTCCGGCGCCTACGCCGAAGCCGACATAAACGCCGCTCCAGTTAAAACCGGATGCCTCTACCGGCTGCACGACGTCGGCCGCATGAGCCGCCGACATCAAAGCCACAACAGAAACCGCGCAGAGAAGAATAGATTTCGCAGTAATGCGAACAAACATAGCCCGTACCCCTAATGAATAAACCCGGGGTGTTCCTAGCAGGGAGTCGGCCAATACAGGTATGACAAAAATGCAACAGCGGGAGGCTAAGTGCCCTTACGGCACACGCTTCGATGGATCCCCTGGGAAGCAGGTTTGGAGCATCATTGCCAAAAGAAAAAGCCCGCCGGAGCGAACCGGCGGGCAAAAGTGTAAGTTGACTTTTTCTGGGTGTATCAGGCCGCGAGCACGGCTTTCGGCTCGACCAGTTCGTAGCCGAGCGCTTCGGCGACCGCGCGGTTGGTGATCTTGCCTTTGTGGACGTTGAGGCCGTTGCGCAGATGATGGTCGTCGACCAGCGCCTTCAGGCCCTTGTCGGCGAGCTGCAGGCCGTAATGCAGCGTTGCGTTGTTCAGCGCATGGGCCGAAGTGACCGGCACAGCGCCTGGCATGTTGGCGACGCAGTAGTGGATAACGCCGTCGACTTCGTAAGTCGGCTCGGCGTGGGTGGTCGCATGAGAGGTCTCGAAGCAGCCGCCCTGGTCGATGGCGACATCGACCAGCACCGAGCCCTTCTTCATGCCGGACAGCATTTCACGGGTGACCAGCTTAGGCGCGGCCGCGCCCGGGATGAGCACGGCGCCGACGACGATGTCGGCCGAGAAGCATTCTTCCTCGAGCGCCTCGACGGTCGAATAACGGGTGTGGACCCGGCCGGCGAAGAGGTCGTCGAGCTGGCGCAGACGCGGGATCGAGCGGTCGATGATGGTGACATCGGCGCCAAGGCCGGCGGCCATGCGGGCCGCGTGCAGGCCTACGACGCCGCCGCCGAGCACGGTGACCTTGCCTGGCAGCACGCCGGGCACGCCGCCGAGCAGCACGCCGCGGCCGCCATTGGCCTTCTGCAGCGCCGTGGCGCCAGCCTGGATCGACAGGCGACCCGCGACTTCCGACATCGGCGCCAGCAGCGGCAGCCCGCCACGATCGTCGGTCACGGTTTCATAGGCGATCGCCGTGACGCCCGAAGCGAGCAGGCCCTTGGTCTGCTCCGGATCCGGGGCCAGGTGGAGATAGGTGTACAGGATCTGGCCTTCGCGCAATTGCACCCACTCATTGGGCTGCGGCTCCTTGACCTTGACGATCATGTCCGACTTGGCGAACACGTCGGCGGCGGTCTTGGCGATGGTGGCGCCTGCAGCGCGATAGGCGTTGTCGTCGGCGCCGATACCGGCACCGGCACCAGCCTCGACCAGCACTTCGTGGCCGTGGGCCACATATTCGCGGACCGAACCAGGCGTAAGGCCGACACGGTATTCGTGGTTCTTGATTTCCTTGGGGCAGCCGACGCGCATTTTCTTCTCCTGATCCGGGCCCTTTTGGGCTCACTCCCTGATTGTCGGAGTGAACCATGAATCGGCTCGCAAGTGTTTGCGAATGCGCTTGCGCGAACAGGAGGGTTTCGATAATCGTTGCGTGAAATAGCAGTATATTCGCAGGATTCACGAAGAATGCCGCTCGACAGGATTGATATCGCCATTCTGGAGACATTGCAGAAGGATGGCCGGATGCCGAATGCGGCCCTTGCCGAAAAGGTCGGCCTGTCGCAATCGGCCTGTTCGCGCCGGCTTGATAATCTGGAAAAATCCGGAACCATCCGCGGCTACCACGCCCGGTTGTCCAATGCGGCCCTTGGCCATCAGATGACGGCGATCGTCCACATATCCCTCTCCGGCCAGTTCGAGAAGACGCTGTCGGATTTCGAGGCGGCGATCAAACGCTGTCCGAACGTGCTGTCCTGCCACCTGATGTCGGGCGAGTACGACTATATCCTGCGGATCGCGGCCAAGGATCTCGTCGACTACGAGCGCATCCACAAGGAATGGCTGTCGGCGATGCCGCATGTAACGAAGATCAATTCGTCCTTCGCCTTACGTGAAATCGTCGACCGGACGGCCATGGGGCTAAAGCCGGAAATGGCTTAACGCCAAAGGCACACCCGGACGTCCTTCCCAATATAGCATGCGCCTTCGCGGTGAAGGTCTTCCCAACGTTCATCACCGTGAGTCGCGCGAATGTCCGAGTTACCATAGCCGTCCCAAATATCGCCGTCCTTGTAGACGGCGGCCCAGTAATCCTCGGACATTTCACCAGCCCCACTATGCGTGTCAGGATAGTCGATACCCGCGAAAACTTGCCGGGGTCCCTGGATATTGAAATCGCCGCCCTTCTCGATTTGATAGGAGCATTTTCCGGATATGCGGGTCTGACCGTCAACAACAAGCAGGCAACGGCCCCATTTGTAACCGCTCGGCAAACGATGTCGTTGCGCGAGCGCGGGCGAAAAGGAAACAGCGATTGCAACGGCAGCCGCCATGGTACGCCCGATCATCTTGTCACCCATCGTGAAGCAGCCACTCTGAGGAGCGACCGGACAGTGTTGGTTCCCCCGGGGCGCATGTCTAGGCAATCCTCCGCGGCACCGTGCTTTGAAAATCAGATTATTTATCGACCAAGTCGGATTTTTGTCACGTGACATTTGCGCTGCTTCCGCGCGGGGTAACCAGAAATCCGACCGGTCTCATTGGACCAAACAGGCTCTTACGCCTCCGTCACGATCCGATCCATCGGGATGTCGTGAGGTTGCGGATAGATGGTCGCGATGCGCTGCAATTCGTAGCCAACGCCGATGACCAGCGGCTTGAACGGCATGGCGGCCAGCGTGCGGTCGAAGAAGCCGCCGCCATAGCCCAGCCGATAGCTTGCCGGATCGATGCCGACAATGGGCGAGATGACGATGTCCGGCAATACCGGATCGCCTTCGGCGGGGATCGGGATGTTCCAGACGCCTTTTTCCAACCGGTCGCCCGGTTTGTAGGCGCGGAAGATCAACGGTTGACCCTTTTCGACGACGATGGGCAGCGCCGTGCGGCCACCGCGTTCGTTGATAGACGCCATCCATGGCCGCAAATCCGGCTCGCCCCGAAACGGCCAGTAAAGGCTGACCATCCGGCCCGCTATGTCACCGATGATCGTGTCGAGGCCTTCTGCGATGCGCTGCGACATTGCGGTTCGGGCATCGGCGGAAACGGCAAGGCGCGCTGCGATCAGGCGTTCACGCTCGGCCTTTCGCCAGCGTCTCACGTCGGTCCAGTCGCTGAGTGGTGCCTGGAACGCGGGATCGAGTTCATGCATGAAGCAGGGCGGTGAAGAATACTGCGCCGGTCCTTCGTCCTCATGATCGTTGGTCATGCCTCACCTCATCTCGTGTTCGATGACGCTATACCTCGCGATACGATACAACATGTGCGTTCACGACATGGAACGACGAGTCTCGGGCACTGTCCTGCCATTGTTGCATTGCACAAAAACACTTACATCAGGGCAGGCAATCTTGCCCATCAGGGGTGATGAAATGAGCGATGCCAGACATCATGTCGTCGTCGTCGGCGCCGGGTTCGGCGGCCTCGAATTCACCCGCGCGCTGGCTGGCGCGCCGGTGCGCATCACCATGATCGACAAGCGCAACCATCATCTGTTCCAGCCGCTGCTCTATCAGGTGGCAACCACGGCGCTGGCGACCTCGGAGGTGGCCTGGCCGATCCGACATCTCCTGCGCAAGCGCAAGGATGTGACCACGCTGCTGGCCAATGTCACAGGAGTAGACCGGACCGGCAAACGTGTTGTGCTCGATGATGGCAGCGCCGTCGCCTACGACACGCTGGTGCTCGCCACCGGCGCGCGGCACGCCTATTTCGGCCATGACGAATGGGAGCCTTTCGCGCCGGGCCTGAAGACGCTGGAGGACGCCACCACCATTCGGCGCCGCATCCTTCTGGCCTTCGAGCAGGCGGAACGGGAACCCGACCCTGCCAGGCGCCAGGCGCTGCTGACCATTGCTATCGTCGGCGGCGGGCCGACCGGCGTCGAACTTGCCGGAACCATTGCCGAACTGGCGCATGACACGCTGCGCGGCGAATTCCGCAACATCGACACGCGCCAGACGCGCGTGGTGCTGATCGAGGCCGGCGACCGCATCCTGGCCAATTTCGCGCCGAAGCTCTCCAATTATGCCGAGAAGGCGCTGGAGCGGCTTGGTGTTGTGGTCGAGCTTGGCCGGGCCGTTACGCGCTGCGATGCCGAAGGCGTGGTTTTTGGCGATACCGTTCTGCCGGCCCGCACGATCCTGTGGGCAGCCGGCGTTGCTGCTTCGCCCGCTGCCGAATGGCTGGGAGCGAAGGCCGATCGGGCCGGCAGGGTGTTGGTCGAGCCTGATCTCAGCGTGCCCGGCAGCCCGGAAATCTTTGTCATCGGCGACGCCGCCCTTGTGCTGCGGCCCGACGGACGGCCGGTGCCCGGCGTGGCGCCTTCCGCCAAGCAGGAGGGCCGCCATGTTGCCGCGACCGTCAGGGCCAGGCTTGCCGGCGACACGAGCCCGCGGCCTTTCCACTACAAGCATGCCGGTGATCTGGCGACGATCGGCAAGCGCGCCGCCGCGATCGATTTCGGCTGGATCAAGCTGACCGGCTGGCTCGCCTGGTGGCTGTGGGGCATTGCGCATATCTATTTCCTGATCGGTTTCCGCAACCGGCTTGCCGTTTCGCTGAGCTGGCTATGGATCTATGTCACGGGCCAGCGCAGCGCCCGGCTGATTACCCAGGGCGACGACGACAAGACCTGACTTTCTTCACCACGCTTTTCATCCGGCCGTCATCTGTTGCTGATGGATTGGCGTGCCGATGCGCGCGACTTCTTGAGTGGACTTGAGCCGATTTCGGCGCGAAGTTCGCTGAGGGCAGGGGCATGTCAGGTCGTCGAAGAAGGAGAAAACATGTCGCAACTGCTCCATCCCGTCTCTCGCCGTGGTCTCCTTGCGGGGGTCGCCGCCACAGGGGCGCTGATCATGCTTCATCCCTTCTCCGCCCGTGCGCAGGCCAACCAGGCGCATCTGAGGATCATGGAGACCACCGATATCCATGTGAACGTGCTGCCCTATGATTATTACGCCGACAAAGCCAATGACACGATGGGCCTGTCGCGCACGGCCTCCCTCATCGAGGCGGTGCGCAAGGAAGCCGCCAATTCGATGCTGATCGACAATGGCGACCTTTTGCAGGGCAACCCGATGGGCGACTACATCGCCTATGAGAAGGGCCTGAAGGAGGGCGATCTCCATCCGATCATGAAAGGCATGAACCTGCTCGGTTACGAGTGTTCGACACTTGGCAACCACGAGTTCAACTACGGCCTGTCCTTCCTGGACAAGGTACTGGCCGGCGCCAATTTCCCGTTCGTCTGCGCCAATCTGATCCGGGGCACCGAGCTTGCCGCCAATCCGCGCGACGACAAGCTCTACCTCAAGCCCTACATAATCCTGGACAAGAAGATCAAGGACGGTTCAGGCACCGAGCAACCGATCAAAATCGGCATCATCGGCTTCGTGCCGCCGCAGGTCATGGTCTGGGATCTCAAGAATCTCGAAGGCAACGTCAAGACGCGCGACATCGTCGAAGCGGCGAAGGCCTGGGTGCCGCAGATGAAGGAGGAGGGCGCCGACATCGTCATCGCGCTCTCGCATTCCGGCATCGACGTCAAGCAGGGTGACATGATGGAGAACGCCTCGATCTTCGTCGCCGGCGTCGAAGGCATCGACGCGGTCTTCACCGGCCACCAGCACCTGGTCTTCCCCGGCAAGAAGGATTTCCAGGGGCTCGAGGGCGTTGATACACAGAAGGGTACGCTGCAGGGCAAGCCCGCCGTCATGGGCGGTTTCTGGGGCTCGCATATGGGCCTGATCGACCTGATGCTGGAACGCGATGGGTCGAAGTGGAAAGTGGTCTCGGCGACCTCGGAGGCGCGGCCGATCTTCGAGCGTGTCGACAACAAGAACAAGCCGACTGTCGCCGACGACAAGCGCATCATCGCTGCTCTCGAGCAGGACCACCAGGCGACGCTCGCCTATGTGCGCCGCCCTGTCGGCAAGACCTCGGCGCCGCTCTATTCCTATTTCGCGCTGGTGGCCGATGATCCTTCGGTGCAAATCGTCAACCAGGCGCAGAGCTGGTATCTCAAGGATATCCTGAAGAGCACCCAGTGGAAGGACGTGCCGATGTTATCGGCGGCGGCGCCCTTCAAGGCCGGCGGGCGCAACGGCGCCGACTACTACACCGACGTGCCGGTGGGCGATGTCGCAATCAAGAACGTCGCCGACCTCTATCTCTATCCGAACACGGTTCGCGCGGTTGAGATCACGGGTGCCCAGGTCAAGGAATGGTTGGAGATGTCGGCCGGCATCTTCAAGAAAATCGAGGCAGGAAAAGCCGACCAGCCGCTGATCGACACCGAATTCCCATCCTATAATTTCGACGTCATAGATGGCGTAACCTACAAAATAGATTTGTCGCAGCCACCGAAATACGATGCCAAGGGCGCCGTCGCCAATGCCGGTTCCAATCGCATTATCGACCTGAAATTCGACGGCAAACCGATTGATCCAGCAGCGAAATTCGTCGTTGCGACCAACAACTACCGTGCCGGCGGCGGTGGCAACTTTCCCGACATCAATGCCTCGAAGGTCATCTACGAAGCGCCGGACACCAACCGCGACGTCATCGTCCGCTACGTCGTCAGCCAAGGCACCATCAACCCGTCGGCGGATGGCAACTGGTCGTTCGCGCCGCTGCCGGGAACCAGCGTCGTCTTCGAGACAGGCGTCAAGGCAAAGGACTTCATCGCCGATGTGAAGTCGCTCAAGATCGAGCCGGTGGGCGAGGGCGAAGCTGGTTTTGCCCGATACCGCATCCTTCTCTGATCGACTATCAGGGCTGGATGCGGCCGGTCTTGGAGATGACCTCGCCATAGCGAGGGAGGAGCAGTCGGATCGCTCGGCACGGTCAAGAGCCTCATCCCGCGGGTGCATGGACCTCGTGGATGGTCGATGTCCGGGTGTTGTCGATGAGATCGCTGTCCCCAGCCTACGCCTTGTAGACCACCTGGCGCACGTCGATATAGCTGGTGCGGAAACCGGCCTCGCAATAATGCAGGTAGAATTCCCAGAGCTTCTTGAAACGGTCGTCGAAGCCGAGCGGCACGATCTTCTCCCACGACCCCCGGAAACGCTGGCGCCATTCGGCAAGCGTGCGGGCATAGTCCTCGGGGAAAACGTGTTCGCGTAAATGGGCAAGGCCGTGCGCGGCGCCAAGCGACTTCAGGATGGACGGCGTCGGCAGCATGCCGCCCGGGAAGACGTAGCGCTGGATGAAATCCGGCCTGGCGCGATAGGTGTCGTAGGCGGCTTCGTTGATGGTGATGATCTGCAGGCCCGCGGTGCCGCCGGGCTTCAGGCAGGCCTTCATCTTGGAGAAGAATACCGGCCAGTATTTCTCGCCGACCGCCTCGAACATCTCGATCGAGGCGATGCGATCGTAGGTCCCGGTTTCATCACGGTAATCCTGCAACTTGATGTCGACCTTGTCGGCAAGCCCGGCCTTGGCGATGCGCTCCTTGGCGAAATCGTGCTGCTCGCGGCTGATGGTCAATCCGGTAACCCGGCAGCCGATTTCGCGTGCCGCGAACTCGGCAAAGCCGCCCCAGCCGCAACCTATCTCCAGCACGTGATCCTTTCCGCCGATGCCCGTATCCCTGGCCAGCGCCCGGTATTTGGCGGCCTGGGCGCTCTCGAGATCATTGGCGCCATTGGCGTAAAGCGCCGAGGAATAGGTCATGCTCGGGTCGAGCCATTCCTTGTAGAAGGCGTTGCCGAGATCGTAATGCGCCGAGATATTGCGCTTTGACCCATTGCGTGTGTTCTCGTTGAACCAGTGGCGGATGCGCTGGGCCGTGTTGATGAGCCAACTGGCGCCGCCCGCGACGCGTTCGCCGATCGCCGAATTGACCACGAACAGTTCGAGGAAGCTGGTGACGTCAGGGCTTTCCCAATCGCCGTCCATATAGGATTCGGCAACGCCGATCGTGCCGCCGGAAAAGGCGCGGCCCGGCAGACGCCAGTTCTTGAGCACAAGTTCGGCGTCGGGGCCTGGCGCCTTGCCGCCGACGAGGACGGCACGGCCGTCCGGCATCCTGACTTTCAGCGAACCACGCGGCAGGTTCATGGCCGCCGACAGCACCATGCGCGCCTTGGCCGGCAGGCCCTTGACGATCTCGGCGAAATTGAATTCGTCGAGCCTGACCGCGTCGCCCGGCGCTATGCCATGATGTTCCCCGTGTGCCATTCCATGCCCCTGGATCTCCGTGCTGTCGGCGCAATTGCCAAGCCACGGTTCTCTTGGATCATCCGCCGGGTTCAAACACCGTTGCCTGGTCCCGGCAGCT
The DNA here is from genome assembly GCF_004794715.1 of Mesorhizobium sp. M8A.F.Ca.ET.207.01.1.1. NCBI lineage: Bacteria > Pseudomonadati > Pseudomonadota > Alphaproteobacteria > Hyphomicrobiales > Phyllobacteriaceae > Mesorhizobium > Mesorhizobium sp. M8A.F.Ca.ET.207.01.1.1. Next base: position 926,578 of record NZ_SRUS01000001.1, read on the forward strand.
TGCGGGTTCGACGGCAGGCGGGCTCGAACGAAAGCGCGCGCCCCTTAGCAGAGCTTCAGCGCTTCCCAGTGAATGCCTGCCACAATCTTCCACGCCATGAGGGGGAACTTCAAGAGGCATGCCGAGAGCTGGACTGTGCCACGCGGCGCCCGGCATCTGCCGCCCTGCGTCAGGCCGCTGCGGCCCGAAATCAAAAACGCCTATGGCAGCCGCATCGCTTGTGCGATAGCTTTAGCCATGCGTTATGTAATCGTGATTGCCGCCATCGCGTTCTTCCTGATCTGGGACGGTCTCTACAATCAAGGCCGGTATCTCGACGTCGCGGTCAGGGAAGTTTCCCATGCGGTGCGCTACGTCACCGGCAAGGCCTAGACGTCCCTGGGCAGGCCGGCGCTTCATCCCTGATCCGCGCGAACCGAGGTCCAGCACCGATCGAGGCGCGTCGCAAGGACGCGTGGCGCCATGACCGGTTGACGCAAAGGGACCGCCGTCACAAAAGACCCCGACATTCAGATCGAGGAGGCGGGATTGATCCGGCATATCGTTTTCTTCAGCGCGCGGCGCAAGGAAGATGTGGAAGCTGTTCGTACCGGGCTGCTGGCGCTCGGCGACATTCCTCATTGCAGCCTCTTCGAGGTCACGCTGAACACCAAGGTCGACCCGCTGTCGGATGAAGTCGATGTCGTCGTTTACGCGGAATTCGCCGATGACGCGGCGCTGGCAGCCTACAAGGCGCACCCGCTCTATGCGCGGACCACCAGCAAGGTCAAACCATTGCGCGAGCTGCGTTATTCGGCCGATGTCGTGGCCGGACGCTGATCCGGCGCCTGCTCCAGAAGGTGCCGTTTGCAGCGGCGACTTTCCCGATAGAGCGTGCTGTGCGAACCATGCGCCGCCGCCGGCGGCATTGCGATCAAGTCTTGAACCGACCTTCGGAATGATGCACATCGCGCCTGCATGACCCCAACCACATCAGCCATTCATCCGCTCGATCATCTGGTTCTGCCGACGCAGACCGTCGACACCGCGCGGATCCGGCTCACCGCGCTGGGCTTCGTCGTCGCTCCGACCGGCATCCATCCCTTTGGCACGGAAAACTGCTGCGTGTTCCTTGCCGACGGCACCTATCTGGAGCCGCTCGCGATTGGCAGCGAACAGGCTGCGACGGAGGCTGCCGCCGAGGGCAACGTCTTCGTTGCGCGCGATCGCCTCTATCGCGAAAGCCTTGGTAACGAGGGATTTTCCGCGGTGGTTCTTGGCACTGACAATGCCGATGACGACCATGAACGCTATGTCGTAGCCGGCCTGTCGGCGGGAGACACGCTGAGCTTCTCGCGAGCCTTCACCGACACGGCTGGCAAAAGCGATACCGCCTCGTTCAAGCTCGCTTTTGCTTCGGCCAATCATGCCAGGGACGCTTTTCTTTTTGCCTGCCAGCGCATCAACGCGCCGAAAGTGGACCGCGCGGCCTTGCAGGCTCATCCCAACGGCGTCGATGGGGTCGTCGAGGTGATTGCAATCAGCAGTGCGCCCTCCGAACAGCACAGGCTGATCGCGGTGGCGGTCAATGAACCGTCCGCCGGCGGTCCGGACGGCGCGTTCGCCTTGCCGAACGCAACATTGCGTGTGCTCGATCCCGCGTCTTACGCCGCGCGCTTTGGCATCCCGACCGGCCCGGCGACGGAGCTTCGTTTCGCCGCCGTGGTATTTGCGATCCGAAGCGCCGATGCCGCTGCGAGGCTGCTTGCAGCCAACTCAATCCAGCACGATATAGCGGGCACCGACATTGTCGTGCCGCCGGCAGCCGGCCAAGGCGCGGCTTTCATCTTCCGGGAGACCAAATGAGCAAGTCCCAAGCACCAAATTCGACGGCGCCCAATTCTTCGGTAACGGTCGGCAATGTCATCTTCGACAATGCGGCACCCTTGGCGCTGATCGCTGGCCCGTGCCAGTTCGAATCGCGCCAACACGCCTTCGACATGGCCGGTGCGCTGAAGGAGCTGACCGGCAGGCTCGGCATCGGCCTCGTCTACAAGACCAGCTACGACAAGGCCAACCGCACCTCGCTGTCGGCGACGCGCGGTGCCGGCATGGACGCCGCACTTCCCGTGTTCGACGAGTTGCGAAAGGAATTCTCGCTGCCGGTGCTGACCGACGTTCACACGGAGGAGCAGTGCGCCATCGTTGCACCGCATGTCGATGTGCTGCAGATACCGGCCTTCCTGTCGCGCCAGACCGACATGCTGGTCGCCGCCGCGAGGACGGGCAAGGTCATCAATGTGAAGAAAGGACAGTTCCTCGCCCCCTGGGACATGAAGAACGTGGTCGCCAAGATCACCGGTTCCGGCAATGCCAATGTGCTGACCACCGAGCGCGGTGCTTCTTTCGGCTACAACACACTGGTGTCGGATATGCGCGCTCTGCCTATCATGGCCGAGATCGGCGCGCCGGTGATCTTCGACGCCACCCATTCGGTGCAGCAGCCGGGCGGGCAGGGCGGGTCGTCTGGCGGGGAGCGCCGCTTTGTCGAGACGCTGGCCCGCGCGGCCGTTGCCGTCGGCGTTGCCGGCGTCTTTATCGAGACTCATCAGGACCCCGACAATTCGACCTCCTCCGACGGTCCGAACATGGTGCCGCTGAAAGATATGCCGGCGCTGCTCGAAAAGCTGATGGCGTTGGACCGGGTAGCGAAGGGCCACTAATCCTAGGCTTTCTGCCCGTGCTTGTGGTTGCCAGGGGCCAGTTGTACGCTCGGCAGGCAAATGAGCGTTTTGGCAGGAGGAAGCCATGTCCGTCGCCCGCGTCACCGAAATCACCTCATCGTCGAAGAAGAGCTTTCAGGACGCCATCGAGCAAGGAATCGCCCGCGCCGCCAAAACCCTGAAGAATGTCGAAGGGGCCTGGATCCAGGATCAGAAGATCGTTGTCGTGGACGGCAAGATCGCGGCCTATCGCGTCAACATGAAGGTGACTTTCATCCTCGCGGAGTGATCGGGCAGCCGCCAAAAAGTCGGGAACTTTCGCCCGCGCGCCTCATTGTCAAAGTGCAGATTAACGACAACGAGGAGCAAACAATGACAACGCAAACAGGCCACACCGAAGCCATTGCCGCTTCGCGAGTGATCGGCACTACCGTCTACAATACCCAAGGCGACGGCATCGGCAGCATCGAGGACGTCATGCTCGATAAGACGTCGAACGGCATCATGTTCGCGGTGATCGGATTTGGCGGCTTTCTCGGTATTGCCGAGAAGTACCATGCCATTCCCTGGGCGAGCCTCGACTACGACGAGGACAAGGGCGGCTATGTCGTACCCTTCACCAAGGAACAGCTGAAGGCAGCGCCCGCCCATTCGATCAACGAGTTGGCCGGCGCCGATGGCGAGAGCGTGCGCGACGAGTCCTACGAATATTATAAGGTTACGCCCTACTGGCACTGACGCCACAACCGAAAAGGGGGCCGTTTCGACGGCCCCCTTTTCGATTCGAGGCAACGCTACTCGCTAATGTGCAAGGCCGGCAAAGGCGCAATGGCCTTTGGCGGTGGCTGCTGATTGTCGCACGACGTCAGGAACGCCGCCGCGATCAGGAACAGACTGACGATACCGCTCAACTCGGACATGGCGAAACTCCTCCTGTTTCGCCCCGCGCGACAACAGCCTTAACCCGGAATGCGCCCCTTGTGGCATGACTTATGATGACAGAAACTTGCGCTTCGTGAATCGCGCGGGCGGCAATATTCGGCCAGGGCCCGATTGCCTTTTGCGTCGCTTTGGCTAAGACGGGCGCGACGTTTTCTCCAGATCAAATCGAGGACATCGCAATGACCGCCATCATCGATATTGTCGGGCGTGAAATCCTGGACAGCCGCGGAAACCCGACCGTCGAGGTCGATGTCGTTCTCGAAGACGGTTCAATGGGCCGCGCCGCGGTACCGTCGGGCGCCTCGACCGGCGCCCATGAGGCCGTCGAACTGCGCGACGGCGGCGCCCGCTACCTCGGTAAGGGCGTGCTCAAGGCCGTCGAAGCGGTCAACGGCGAACTGTTCGAGGCGATCGGCGGCATGGAAGCCGAAAACCAGATCCATATCGATCAGATCATGATCGAGCTTGACGGCACGCCTAACAAGAGCCGGCTCGGCGCCAACGCCATTCTGGGCGTTTCGCTGGCGGTGGCGAAAGCCGCGGCCGATGCCGCCGGCCTGCCGCTCTATCGCTATGTCGGCGGCACAAAGGCGCATATCCTGCCCGTGCCGATGATGAACATCATCAATGGTGGCGCGCATGCCGACAATCCGATCGACTTCCAGGAATTCATGATCCTGCCGGTCGGCGCGCCGACGCTGCGTGAAGGCGTGCGCTGGGGTTCGGAAGTCTTCCACACGCTGCGCAAGAAGCTGAAGGATGCTGGCCACAACACCAATGTCGGCGACGAGGGCGGCTTCGCGCCGAACCTGAAGAGCGCGCCGGTGGCGCTCGATTTCATCATGGAATCGATCGAGAAGGCCGGTTTCAAGCCGGGCGAAGAGATCGCGCTCGGCCTCGATTGCGCCGCGACCGAATTCTTCAAGGACGGCAACTACGTCTATGAGGGTGAGAAGAAGACACGCGATCCCAAGGCGCAGGCCAAGTACCTCGCCAAGCTCGCCGCCGATTACCCGATCATCTCGATCGAGGACGGCCTTGCCGAAGATGACTGGGAAGGCTGGAAATACCTGACCGACCTGATCGGCAAGAAGACGCAGCTTGTCGGCGACGATCTTTTCGTCACCAACACGGCGCGGTTGCGCGACGGCATCCGCATGGGCGTTGCCAATTCGATCCTGGTCAAGGTCAACCAGATCGGCTCGCTGACCGAGACGCTCGACGCGGTCGAGACCGCGCACAAGGCAGCCTACACCGCCGTCATGTCGCACCGTTCGGGCGAGACCGAGGATTCGACCATCGCCGATCTCGCCGTCGCCACAAATTGCGGGCAGATCAAGACCGGCTCGCTGTCGCGCTCCGACCGCATGGCCAAATACAACCAACTGATCCGCATCGAGGAAGAACTCGGCAAGCAAGCGCGCTACGCCGGCAAGTCGGTGATCAAGAGCTGATCCGGCCGCGCATCTTTGGTATCGAAAGGGCGGGACATCCCGCCCTTTTTCATTTCAGGCTGGGCTGGGCCGCCGCCCGTAACCGTCCGTTAAGCACAATCAGGCGAAAAAGGCGTCGAGCCGTTTGAGTTCGCGGCCACGGGGAATCGGTCATGTGGACGCGTCAGCACAAGCAGAGAAATACCGGGCGGCTGATCATTCCTTCGCTGTGCGTGGTGTTCCTGGCCTATTTCGGCTTTCACGCTTATCACGGCGAATTCGGTATCAATTCCAAATACAAGCTGGAGGCCGAAACGGTCGCGCTGCAGGGTCAGCTCGAGGCGATCAGGGCGCGCAGAATGGAACTCGAACGGCGGGTCAAGCTCATGCATGATGGCACGCTGGAGAGGGACATGCTCGATGAGCAGGCGCGTAAAGCGCTTAATCTGTCCCAGGCCGACGAGATCACCATCATGCTGCCGGTTTCGGAGAAGTAACCGATTTTCGGTTAATCAGCAATATTTTCAATGATTTTAATCGCTTAGGCGCATGCCAGCTATGCAATTTCGACATGGCGGAACGCCTTTCTACGTGTTAGCCTCCCATAAATCGAAGGGGAGGGCGATCTCCCCGGAGCAGGTTGATCTTGCTCCAGTGTCCGCAAAGAGACGCCAACAGGGAGTGATGCATGGCCACCGCAGCCAGAAAAGCGCCTGCCAAATCGAAATCCGACGGCAAATCCGGCCTGTCAGCACCCAAGCCTGCTGACTTCACCAAGGACGAAGAGCTTGCCGCCTACCGGCACATGCTGCTCATCCGCCGGTTTGAGGAAAAGGCCGGCCAGCTCTATGGCATGGGCTTCATCGGCGGCTTCTGCCACCTCTACATTGGCCAGGAGGCGGTCGTCACCGGCATGAAGATGGCGCTGATCGACGGCGACCAGATGATCACGGCCTATCGCGATCACGGCCACATGCTGGCGATGGAGCTTTCGCCGCGTGGCGTGATGGCTGAGCTGACCGGACGCCGCGGCGGCTTGTCCAGGGGCAAGGGCGGCTCCATGCACATGTTCTCCAAGGAGAAGCATTTCTATGGCGGTCACGGCATAGTCGGCGCGCAGGTGTCGCTCGGCACCGGTCTGGCCTTCGCCAACCGCTACCGCGACAACAACAATGTCTCGCTGACCTATTTCGGCGACGGCGCAGCCAACCAGGGCCAGGTCTATGAGAGCTTCAACATGGCCTCGCTGTGGAAGCTGCCGGTGATCTACATCATCGAGAACAACCGCTACGCCATGGGCACCTCGGTGTCGCGCTCTTCAGCGGAGACTGACTTCTCGCACCGTGGCGCTTCCTTCAAGATTCCCGGCATCCAGGTCGACGGCATGGATGTGCGCGCGGTCAAGGCCGCCGGCGATCTCGCCACCGAATGGTGCCGCGCCGGCAATGGCCCGCTGATCCTCGAAATGCAGACCTACCGTTATCGCGGCCACTCAATGTCCGATCCTGCGAAATACCGGTCGAAGGAAGAAGTGCAGAAGATGCGCTCCGAGCATGACCCGATCGAGCAGGTCAAGGCGCGGCTGATCGAGAAGAAGTGGGCGACCGAGGACGAGCTCAAGACCATCGACAAGGAGGTTCGCGACATCGTCGCCGACGCCGCCGAATTTGCCCAGAACGATGCCGAGCCGGATCCGTCCGAGCTCTGGACCGATATCGTATTGTAAGGGAGGGCCAGGACATGCCGATCGAAATTCTCATGCCCGCTCTCTCGCCGACCATGGAAGAGGGCAATCTTTCCAAGTGGTTGAAGAACGAGGGCGACAAGGTCGTCGCCGGTGACGTCATCGCCGAGATCGAGACCGACAAGGCGACGATGGAAGTCGAAGCCGTCGACGAAGGTACGCTGGGCAAGATCCTGATCGCCGCCGGCACCGAAGGCGTCAAGGTCAACACGCCGATCGCCGTTCTGCTCCAGGACGGCGAGAGCGCCGCCGACGTCGGCAAGTCCGCGGCGGCTCCCGCCAAGGCGGAAGCACCGGCAAAGGCGGAAGCGCCGGCCGAGGACAAGGCGGAGGTGGCAAAGCCGGCCGCTGCACCAGTCGCGGCCGCACCGAAAACGGAAATCGCCGCCGATCCGGATATTCCCGCCGGTACCGAAATGGTCTCAACCACGGTGCGCGAAGCGTTACGCGACGCCATGGCCGAGGAAATGCGCCGCGACGGCGATGTCTTCGTCATGGGCGAGGAAGTTGCCGAATACCAGGGCGCCTACAAGATCACGCAAGGCCTGCTGCAGGAATTTGGGCCGCGTCGCGTCGTCGACACGCCGATCACCGAACATGGTTTTGCCGGCGTCGGCGTCGGTGCTGCGATGGCGGGCCTCAAGCCGATCGTCGAGTTCATGACCTTCAACTTCGCCATGCAGGCGATCGACCAGATCATCAACTCGGCCGCCAAGACGCTCTATATGTCCGGCGGCCAGATGGGCGCGCCAATCGTGTTCCGTGGGCCGAACGGCGCGGCCGCCCGTGTCGCCGCACAGCACTCGCAGTGCTATGCCGCCTGGTACAGCCACATTCCAGGCCTGAAAGTCGTGATGCCGTATACGGCCGCCGACGCCAAGGGCTTGCTCAAGGCGGCGATCCGCGATCCGAACCCGATCATCTTCCTCGAGAACGAAATCCTCTACGGCCAGTCCTTCGACGTGCCGAAGCTGGACGACTTCGTGCTGCCGATCGGCAAGGCGCGCATCCACAAGACGGGCAAGGATGTCACCATCGTCTCCTTCGGCATCGGCATGACCTATGCGGTCAAGGCGGAAGCCGAGCTGCGCGGCATGGGCATCGACGCCGAGATCATCGACCTCAGGACCATCCGTCCGCTCGATCTCGACACCGTCATCGCCTCGGTCAAGAAGACCAACCGGCTGGTCGTGGTCGAAGAAGGCTACCCGCAGAATTCGGTCGGCGACCATATCGCCAACCAGGTGTCGCAACGCGCCTTCGATTTCCTCGACGCGCCGGTCATCACCATTGCCGGCAAGGACGTGCCGATGCCCTATGCGGCCAACCTCGAAAGGCTGGCATTGCCGAATGTCGGCGAGGTCATCGAGGCCGTCAAAGCCGTCGCATATCGCTAGGGAGCAATGCGGATGCTGTCTTTCTGGACGTTGGCAGCCATCATTGTTCCCACTGTCGTGGTCGCCTTTCTCGTGCGATCGATGACGGGGAAGTTCGATGCGGTTCTGTTGATGCTCAGCGGTGCCGCGTCGCTGGTTCTTGCTATTGTGGCAACTGCTTCCGCAAAGGTCGACCAGACCGGCAGCATGATGACGCTCGAGATGGGCAAGGGTAGCTACCATTTCGGTGTCTTGCCACCTGTGTTCATCGTCGCCACGCTGACCGTCATGCGCGGCCTTTTCAAATTCATCCAGGAGTGAGCGATGCCTATCAACATCACCATGCCGGCCCTGTCGCCCACGATGGAAGAAGGCAATCTGTCAAAATGGCTGGTCAAGGAAGGTGACAAGGTTTCGCCGGGCGATGTCATTGCCGAGATCGAGACCGACAAGGCGACGATGGAAGTTGAAGCCGTCGATGAGGGCACTGTCGCCAAGCTGGTCGTGCCGGCCGGAACCGAAGGGGTCAAGGTCAACGCGCTGATCGCCGTGCTTGCCGCCGAAGGCGAAGATGCGGGCGCTGCCGCGAAAAGCGGTGGCGCACCGGCGAAAGCCGAGGCCAAGCAGGACAGGGCGCCAATCTCCCCACCCGTGGGGGAGATGTCGACGAAGTCGACAGAGGGGGGCGCTGTTCCTCCAGCAGCCAAGAGCGAGGCGCCCCCCTCTGGCCTGCCGGCCATCTCCCCCACAAGGGGGGAGATCAGCCAATCGGCCGAGCGCACCTTTGCGTCGCCGCTCGCGCGCCGCATCGCCAAGGAGGCGGGGGTCGATGTGTCGGCCGTGACCGGCACCGGTCCGCATGGCCGGGTGGTGAAGGCCGATGTCGACGCCGCGATCGCCGGTGGCGGCGCCAAGGCAGCACCGGCAGCCAAGGCTCCGGCTGGTGCGCCTTCCGCTGCTCCGGCTGTAAAGGCAATGTCGGACGATCAGGTGCTGAAGCTGTTCGAGCAAGGCTCTTACGAACTCGTCCCGCACGACAATATGCGCAAGACCATCGCGCGGCGCCTGGTCGAGGCCAAGACCACCATCCCGCATTTCTACCTGACGCTCGACTGCGAGCTCGACGCGCTGCTTTCGCTGCGCACGC
>NZ_SRUS01000200.1:0-378 GCF_004794715.1 Mesorhizobium sp. M8A.F.Ca.ET.207.01.1.1
CTAGTTTCTTCACCTCTTGGCAGAACGGGAGGAGTGCCATGATCTTACGCCTTGGCTTCACCATGCTTGCCGTCGCTGCCTTGGCCACCCAGGCATCGGCCTTCGAGATCTCCAGCCGGTCGGTTTCCAACGGCAAGTGGGATGCGAAATATCTCGGCGACAAGGCCGGCTGCGGCGGCAAGAGCGTCTCGATCGCGCTTGCCTGGAAGGATCCGCCGGCCGGCACCAAAAGCTATGCGCTGACCATGTTCGACCCCGATGCCAATGGCGGCAAGGGTTTCTGGCACTGGCTGGCCTGGAACATCCCGGCCAGCGCCAAGGGGTTGGGTGAAGGCGCCGGCGCCGAGGGTGGCAAGCGCATGCCGAAGGGCTCGGTGC
>NZ_SRUS01000201.1:0-377 GCF_004794715.1 Mesorhizobium sp. M8A.F.Ca.ET.207.01.1.1
CTCGAAATGGCCGCCATCGACGGTCGGTTCCTGGAGTGCCTGCGTTCGAGCTTGGTGGCGTCCGGAAAAACCGATGCGTATATCGCTCTGGAATTACTGGCCGCTGCGAACGGCAACCGCTACGAATTGCCGTATCCCGACGAGGTTGACGGTCGCCCGGTTTACCCGGCGCGTCGCATTAAGCTCCAGTTCGTGTTGACGATCGACGCTACGATAACGTCGCGAATGCGACGTCTCGTGCTGACGATGGGAGGCCCTCGGTCCCCTACCGAAATAGCGGCGGTCGAAGACTGGATAACTCCATGGGCCAACGCTTTGGTAAACGGAGCGTTTGTACTGCCGCATATTGATCCGGAGATTGCCGCCAATGTGTTCGG
>NZ_SRUS01000202.1:0-376 GCF_004794715.1 Mesorhizobium sp. M8A.F.Ca.ET.207.01.1.1
GCCAGGCGGTCGCGGTTGCGGCTTTCGATCACGTTGAGCATGAAGCGCAGGTTGTCGCGCAGGTACCAGTTGCCACCCAGCGTCCACGCCTCAGTGCTGCCACGGCGCAGGTCCGGCGCGCCGTCGAGGTGCTGTGCGCCCCACATCTGGTCGTAGCGCAGCGCCACTTCGAAGGCCCCGGCCTTGTGGCGGATGTCCTTCACCCGCGCGAAGCGGCCGGTCTTGCGGTCGTAGGCGCGGCTTTCGCCGGTGACGAACCAGCTGAGCATGCCGTAGGCAGCCATCACGTCGCCGCGCTGGGCGCCGTCATCGAAGGTGGCGCCGCTGAACTCGCCCTGCCACGACAGCGGGCCGCGCACCTGCGCGTATTCCAGCG
>NZ_SRUS01000203.1:0-376 GCF_004794715.1 Mesorhizobium sp. M8A.F.Ca.ET.207.01.1.1
GCGTTGCTGGCGCTCGGCCCGGCCTGGGCCGCGGCGCCCCCGCCGACTCCGTTGCCGGCGGTGTCGTCCGAAGCGCCCCGGCCATTGCGCCTGGATACCCAGCGCTCGCGGATCGGTTTCGAAGTGCGGACCCGCTTCGGCCAGCGCATCGAAGGCGTGTTCCCGCACTTCGAGGGACGCATCGAGATCCTGTCCGACGGCCGCCACCAGGTGCACCTGAAGATGTTCACCCGCTCGGTGGAGATCCCCGGCAAGGCGCGCTATACCGGCTGGATGCGCGGCGAGGAGTTCTTCGATGCCGGGCGCCATCCGGTGGTCGAGTTCGACTCGCTGCCCTACTGGCCGGAGACCGTGGAGCAGGGTGGCGACATCCAGG
>NZ_SRUS01000204.1:0-376 GCF_004794715.1 Mesorhizobium sp. M8A.F.Ca.ET.207.01.1.1
CGGATCGAAATTCCTATGCGAGGTCAGCGTGGCGCGAACTTGATCGAGGGCTTGGCGCAACGGATCGAGCAGCTCCATTGCCTTGGCCGTCGGCGTCATACCGCGCTGGGCGGGAATTAGCAGTTGGTCGTCGAACTCGTGCCTGAGACGGTTCAGCTGGGCGCTTACCGCCGGCTGGCTCAGATGCAGTCGAGCAGCCGCCTTCGTGACGTTCCGCTCGATCAGCAGCGTCTCCAGGGGGACCAACAGATTGAGATCCAGGCGCTTGGTATCCATGGAATGGATAGTAGATGAATATTTCTGTGATTTCAAAAATAGCTCGAGGCAGCCGAGACTTTGCGATCAGGGCCGGCACCGCGGCGCGCTTCGACCCGCC
>NZ_SRUS01000205.1:0-375 GCF_004794715.1 Mesorhizobium sp. M8A.F.Ca.ET.207.01.1.1
GCCGGGCGTGGACTTCGACCACAGCAGCGTGCACGAGTACAACCCGGAGGCCGCCCATGCGCTGGCCAACTTCCTCGAGCGGCAGCCGCGCATCGTGTTCGAAGCGCACTCCACCGACTACCAGCGCGAAAGCGGCCTGCACGCCCTGGTGCGCGACCACTTCGCCATCCTCAAGGTCGGCCCGGCGGCCACCTTCGCCTATCGCGAAGCGCTGTTCGCGCTGGCTGCGATCGAGGCCGAACTGCTGCCGGCTGCACAATGCTCGCGCCTGCCGCAGGTGCTGGACGCGGTGATGGTGGCGCAGCCGAAGTACTGGCAGTCCTACTACCACGGCGATGACGCCACACTGCGCCTGCTGCGCAGCTACTCCTTCAG
>NZ_SRUS01000206.1:0-375 GCF_004794715.1 Mesorhizobium sp. M8A.F.Ca.ET.207.01.1.1
ATCTGGCCTTGCAGTGCCGAAAACGGCGCCGACCCCGTGAGGCGGTTGGCCTCCGGCACCGGCAACGCGGCGAGCTCGGTCGTCGAGGCCGTCGTGTCGCTGTCGGTCGATTTCCGTTCGCCGGCCTTGGCCTGGTCCTGCGCCTTGCGCGCCTTGTCGGCCTCGAGCGAGGCGATGAGGTCCTTGAGGCTGCTGGCCTTGGCCGCAAGCTGCTGCGAGTGCTGCTGCTCGGCGGTCAGCGCCGCCTCAGTATCGGCCTGCAGCCTCTTCTTGGCCTCGAGCAGCATGGTGAGCCGCTTCTTTTCCGCCGTCTGCTCGGTGACGGCGGTGGTGAGCCGCCCCCGCTCGGCCTCGATCGAGGCCGTCACCCGGGTC
>NZ_SRUS01000207.1:0-375 GCF_004794715.1 Mesorhizobium sp. M8A.F.Ca.ET.207.01.1.1
TTTCGATCGCCGCAGGCGGTGACGGGCGCTCGCGCAAGCGCTGCAGGCGCTGCGGGTCGACCGTGCTCAGGCCGCCGGCGGTGACCACCCAGAACGTGCCATCCTGGCGCAGGATCGCCGATGGACCGGAACTGCCGTTGGCCTGTGCATTGGCCATGCCGTCGATCTCGTTGTAGCGCTCCACCACCACCCGCGGCGTACGGCCGTCGGCGACCGCGTTGAGGGTAGCCATGTCGGTGCGCAGCACACCGCGATTGCTGCTGATCCACACATTGCCAAGGCGATCGGGCACCAGCTGGAACACCGCATCCACCGGCATGCCCTGCTCCAGGCCAACCCGTGCCAGCCTGCCATTGCGCCAGCGGTACAGGCCGC
>NZ_SRUS01000208.1:0-374 GCF_004794715.1 Mesorhizobium sp. M8A.F.Ca.ET.207.01.1.1
CCGGTGCCAATCCGGCCGTGGTTTCCTCCGACATCAACCAGCAGTGCGACGACGGCTTCGACCCGTCGGCCTGGGCCGCGAAAACCAAGCTGAGCAGCAAGCCGGCGATCTATGTCCGTGAGATCCAGGGGTGCATCCAGGGCGAAGGTGCACTGGACATGGGCAAGACGGTGGAAAAGCCGACGCCGGTCTACCAGATCACGACCTATGCCGGTGATACCACCAGTGATGCGACGTCGCGTGCGGCGATCGATACCGTATTCAAGCTGTAAGGGTGGGGAACCCATGAACACTCGCAACCGCAGGATCCTGGCAGGCGCTGGCCTTGCCATTCTCGCCGCTGGGGGCTGCCTGGCGCACACCCTGTTCGCGGC
>NZ_SRUS01000209.1:0-373 GCF_004794715.1 Mesorhizobium sp. M8A.F.Ca.ET.207.01.1.1
CAAGGACCCGTTCACCCCCGACGAACTGCTCGCCAAGGGCACCTTCGACGCGCCGATGCAGGCCCTGCTGAAGGCGATGGTGCTGGGCCGCTGCAACATCCTGGTCTCCGGCGGCACCAGTTCGGGCAAGACCTCGCTGCTCAATGCCCTGGCCAGCTACGTACCACCCAGCGAGCGCGTCATCACCGTGGAGGACACGGCCGAGCTTTCGCTGAACCACCCGCACGTGGTGCGCCTGGAAAGCCGCATCGGCGGCGCCGAGGGCCAGGGCGCGGTCAGCATCCGCGATCTGGTGCGCAACAGCCTGCGCATGCGCCCTGACCGCATCGTGGTCGGCGAAGTGCGTGGCGCCGAAGTGCTGGAAATGCTGCAG
>NZ_SRUS01000020.1:0-40637 GCF_004794715.1 Mesorhizobium sp. M8A.F.Ca.ET.207.01.1.1
GCTCTCCCGCGGCTGTAACCTCAGGTGGTACGGGCGACTTCGCCAAGCCAAGGTCCGGGCGGCCGCCCGGACCTTGGCTCAATCGCTTCAATCCCACGAAATCTCTCTCGTGTAGATACAAGGTGGCTCGGCGAAGCCGAGACGGAGTGGGGGAACCACCTGGCAACCGCCGCAAACGGACATAGGAAAGGGCACCGGGCGCAAGCATCGCATCGCCTTGCGCCCAAAGGTCGACCCCCACTCCGTCGAGCTTCGCTCGACACCTCTCCCCCGATCGACGGGGGAGAGGAAAGGCGCCCTTCGGCAACGGCTGCGGAGGACAGGCAAGGGACGGCGCAAGCTTTCGCGGTTGGCTCGTATCAGGTATCGGTCGGACGCTTGCCTCGCCCGACCGCAACCGGCATAGATCGGACATGGAAACCTACCGTCCGCGCCGCTCAGTGCTCTATATCCCGGCCTCCAACGACAAGGCGTTGGCCAAGATCGCGCAGCTTGCCTGCGACGCCGTCATCATCGACCTCGAGGACGCCGTCGCCCCCGCCGACAAGATCGCCGCGCGCGAAAAACTGGCCGGCATTTTCGCCAATCGCCCTGGTGCCGACCACAATGGCCGGCGCTGCGAGATGGTGGTGCGTGTCAATGCGTTGTCCAGCGAATGGGGCGCCGACGACCTTGCCGCCGTGGCCAAGGCGGAACCGGACGGCATCCTGCTGCCCAAGGTCGACACGCCGCGCGACGTGCTCGAGGTCGGCGATGTGCTGGACGACAATTTTGCCCCCGACAGCGTGAAGCTATGGGCGATGATCGAGACGCCCAAGGCCATGCTCAACATCGGCGCCATCGCCGAACTCGGCCGCGACCCCGCCTCGCGGCTGGATTGTTTCATTGCCGGAACGAATGATCTGATCAAGGATACCGGCGTCCAGGCGACGCCCGACCGCGCCTATCTCCTGCCATGGCTGATGCAGATGCTGCTGGCGGCGCGCGCCGGCGGCCTCGACATGCTCGATGGAGTGTTCAACGATTTTCGCGACCCGGACGCGTTTGCCCGAGAATGCACGCAGGCCGCCGCCATGGGCTTTGACGGCAAGACGCTGATCCATCCATCGCAGATCGAAGCCGCCAACCGCGCCTTCGCCCCGTCGGCGCAGGCGCTGGCCGAGGCGCGCGCGGTGAAGGATGCCTTCGGGGAGGCGCAAAACAGCGGCAAGGGCGTCATCGCGCTGAATGGCAGGATGGTCGAGCGGCTGCACCTGGCGCAGGCCGAAAAACTGCTGGCGAAGGCGGCCGCCATCGGCGCATGATATTCGCCGACTTGGGATACATGACAGGAATTGGACGATGAAACTCTACCGCTTTCTCACTGCCCCGGACGACGCCAGCTTCTGCCACAAGGTGACGGCGGCGCTGAACAAGGGCTGGCACCTGTTCGGCTCGCCGACCTATGCCTATGACAAGAAAGCCAAGACCATGCGCTGCGGCCAGGCCGTGGTGAAGGATGTCGACGGCCAGGAATACGGGCCGGATACCAAGCTCAGCGACTGGTAGGGGAAAGCGCCGCGGCCCTCTCTCTTCGTCATCCTAGGGCGAAGCAAGGAGCGAAGCGACGCGGCGCAGACCCTAGGATGACGAAGGCACAGCCTATTCAGCAGCCTCTTCGATTTTCTCCATATCATCGTCCGACAGGCCGAAATGGTGGCCGATCTCGTGGATCAGCACGTGGGTGACGATGTCGCCCAGCGATTCCTCGTTCTCGGCCCAGTAGTCGAGCATGGCGCGGCGATAGAGCGTGATGCGGTTGGGGCCTTCCCCGGTTTGCGGGTTCCAGCGTTCGGCGATGCCGCGCCCCTCGAACAGGCCGAGCAGGTCGAACGGCGTCTCCAACGACAAATCGTCCATGATCTCGTCGGTCGGGAATTCGGCGATCTGGATGACGATCTCGCCGGTCAGCTTGCGAAAATCCTCCGGCAGATGGGCGTAGGCCTCCAGGGCCAGGAACTCCAATTCTTCCATCGAGGGCGCAAGTTCGCCATGCCAGGTGCGGGTCTTGTAGATGCGGGCCATGCTTTGTCCTTTAATCCCGGCATATAGGTGTTCGCACCGGTCGAGGCAAATGACGCCTATACGCCGGCGTCGCGCCGGGAGAGGAATAAATTCCTTATGACTCTGCTTGACTCTTCCAGCGCCCTCTGGAATCAATAGGAACATAACAGGAACAATTGTGAGTGGAAGCTGACCGTCATGGCGATGACCGCCGTGGCGCGGGAGACTGTTTTTGCCCTGCGCCGCCAGATCGCGAAGATCGAGGGAACGCTGCCCGAGCGCCTGCAGGCGCCGGCGGCGGCGCCCCTTGATGCCGGCACCGGCACTGGCAACGATCTGACGATTGTCCGGCGCGGGCTTGCCGCGGCCTTGCCGGATGCCTTCCTGCCCATCGGCGTCGAGCGGCTCGATGCCGCGCTCGGCGGCGGCCTGCCGAAAGCCGCCCTGACCGAAATCCATGGCCTGGAAACCCGCGATGCGGGAGCCGTGGCCGGCTTCGCCCTGTCGCTCGTCAGCCTGATCCTCAACCAGGCGCAGGGGCTGCCCATCTTATGGATCGGGACATCGGAAATTTTCCACGAGGCCGGCTTTCCCTACGCCAGGGGGCTGCATGCCGCCTTCGGCATCGAGCCCGGGCAATTGCTGTTTTCCGAGGCGCCCAGGCTTGTCGATGCGCTGTGGATCGCCGAGGAGGCGGCACGCATGACGGCGCTTGCCGCCGTCATTCTGGAAATCCGCGGCAATCCGCAGCGGCTGGACCTGACCGCGACACGCCGCCTGCATGCGCGGGCGCAAGGTGCCGGCCGGCCGGTGTTCCTGCTGCGGCAGGCGGCCGAGCCGGAACCGACGGCGGCGCCTATCCGCCTCATCGCCGCGTCGGCGCCGGCCGTGCCGCGCGCCACGGTCGCCGGGCCGCTCGCCGGTTCGATCGGCCACCCTGCCTTCACCATCAGCATCGGCAAGAGCCGCACGGCCTTGCCTGGACAATTCATACTGGAGTGGAACCCCGATGAACGCGTATTCGACGAAAGAAGGGGCGAGGAAGAGCGGGCAGAGAATCCTGTCCCTGTGGTTTCCCTATCTGGCGGCCGAAAGGATCCTGCGGCAGCGTCTGGGGAAATCCTGGCGTTCCCGACCCTCGGATCATCCGTCGCCATCTCACCCACCGCTCGTGATCAGCCACCGCCAGGGCAACGCGCAGCGCATCTCAGCCCTCGACGAGCGGGCTGAGGCGCTGCACCTGAAGCGCGACATGGGGATTGCCGATGCGCGCGCCATGCATCCGTCGATCGACATCGTCGAAGCCGATCCGGAGGCCGACCGGCGCCTGCTCGAGGGCCTTGCCGACTGGTGCGACCGCTACACGCCGCTGGTGGCGCTGGACAGCATCGACGGCCTGTTCCTCGACGTCACCGGCTGCACCCATCTGTTCGGCGGCGAACGCGCCATGCTCGACGAAATCCTGTCGCGCTTCTTGCATCAGGGTTTCGACGTCCGCCCCGGGCTTGCCGGCACGCCCGGGGCGGCCTGGGCGGCGGCACGCTTTTGCGGCGACCGCATCGTTCTATCGGGCGAGGAGGAAGCCTTGCTTGCTCCCTTGCCGCTGGCCGCCCTTCGCATAGCGCCGGAAACCCGTGCCAGCCTGGAAAGCGTCGGGCTGCGCACGGCGGGCGCCGTCATGGCCGCGCCGCGCGCGCCGCTTGCCCGCCGCTTCGGCGCCTTGCTGCTCCAGCGCCTCGACCAGGCGCTTGGCCGTCTCGACGAAGCGATCTCGCCGCGCCTTCCCGTCGCGCCGCTTTCAGTCGAACGCCATCTCGCCGAACCCGTCACGCTGACGGAGGAGATAGAGCGGCTGGTGGGCATGCTGGCGACGACCTTGAAGACCGACCTCGAACGCCGCGGCGAAGGCGCCCGGACGCTGGCGCTGCTGCTCTTTCGCGTCGACGGCGCCGTCAGCCGCATCGCGCTCGGCACCTCGCGGCCGATGCGCGAACCCTTGCTGATCCGGAAATTGTTCCATGAAAGACTGGCAGCACTCGAGCAGCATATCGATGCCGGCTATGGCTTCGACCTGGTGCGCCTCTCGGTGCTGGCTGTCGCCGCTTTCGACACGCAGCAGACCGATCTGACCGGTGAAGCGGCCGACGACGGTGCCGACATAGCCCTGTTCGCCGACCGCATCCGCGCCCGCCTCGGCGAGAGCGCGGTTCTCCAGCCTGTCCCTGTGGAAAGCCATCTGCCCGAACGCGCCGTCGCCATCGTCCCCTTCAGCGAGGCGCCGCGCCGGACCACGCCGCCGAAGAAGCCGGACAGGATGCCGGCGCCGATGACCATCTTCCCGCCGGAACGCCCAATCCGGCTGTTCCGCGCGCCCGAGCCCATCGATGTGCCGGCCACCGAAATGCCGGAGGGACCGCCGCTGCATTTTCGTTGGCGCCGCGCGCTCTACCGCGTCACCCGTGCCGAGGGTCCGGAACGCATCGCCGCCGAATGGTGGCGCGAGGCGCCGGGCGATCCGGCGGCATCGACACGCGACTATTTCCGCATCGAGGATGCCGATGGCCGCCGCTACTGGCTCTACCGGCAAGGCCTTTACGGCGGCGCCTCGCAGATCCCGCCGCGCTGGTTCATGCACGGGGTCTTCGCATGAACGCGCTGACCGTCATTCCCTATGCCGAGTTCGGCATCCAGTCGAATTTCTCCTTCCTGCGCGGCGCTTCCAAGCCGGAGGAACTGGTGGTCGCGGCCAAGCTCATGGGTTTCTCCGCGATCGGGCTCGCCGACCGCAACAGCGTGGCCGGCGTGGTGCGCGCCTGGCAGCAGGCCAAGGTCGAAAAGCTTGCCTATCATCCTGGCTGCCGGCTGGTTTTTGGCGACGGCACGCCGGACATTCTCGCCTATCCCAGGGACCGCACGGGCTGGGGGCATCTGTGCCGCATGCTCACCCAGGCCAATCTGCGCGACGAGACCGAAAAGGGCGCCACCTTGCTCCAGCGCGGCGACTTGCTCGAATGGGGGGACCGGATGTCGCTGGCGGTCTTGCCCGATCCGGCGCGGGACGCGCAGGACAGTCTGGCCTTGCTGCGGGAACTCGAGGGCCGGTTCGGCAGCGCCCTGCGGCTCGGCGTCTCGCCCTGTTATGCCGGCCATGACCGCTTCAGGATCGAGCAGGCGGCGGCGTTTGCCGAAAGCACCGGCATTCCGCTGATGGCGACCAACGACGTGCTCTACCACACGGCCGAACGCCGCCCCTTACAGGATGTGCTGACCGCGATCCGCCTCAATGTTCCGGTCGCCGAGGTAGGGCTGGAGCTGACCGCCAATGCCGAACGCCATCTGAAGCCGCCGCTGGAGATGGCGCGCCTGTTCCGCAGGCATCCGCGGGCGCTGGCGGAGACGCTGCGTTTCGGCGAAGAGCTGACCTTCTCGCTCGGCGACCTTCAGTACAATTATCCCGACGAGCCGACGGAATCGGGCCTCGGCCCGCAGGCGGAGCTGGAGCGCCTGGCCCGGGAGGGAGCGGCCCGGCGCTTTCCCGCTGGTGTCCCCTCCAGCGTCATAAAACGCATTCAGGAAGAACTCGCCCTGATCGAGCGGTTGAATTACGCCCGCTATTTCCTGACCGTCCATGACATCATCAAATTCGCCCGCGGCGAAGGCATTCTCTGCCAGGGCCGTGGTTCCGCCGCCAATTCGATCATCTGCTTTTGCATCGGCATCACCGAGGTGGGACCGGACAAGATCGACACGCTCTTCGAGCGCTTCATCTCGGAGGAACGCAACGAGCCACCGGATATCGATGTCGATTTCGAGCATGAGCGGCGCGAAGAGGTGATGCAGTACATCTATACGAAATACAGCTCCAAGCGCACGGCGCTCGCCGCCGCCGTCATCAGCTATCGCGGCCGTTCGGCGCTGCGCGAAGTGTCGAAGGCGATGGGCCTGTCGGAGGATGTCCGGGCGTCGCTTTCCGGCTCGATCTGGGGCTGGTCGACCTCGGAGCTCGGCGAGAAGGAAGCCAGGGCCGGCGGCCTCGACCGCAGCGATCCCATATCGCGGCATGTGATGGAACGCGCCAACGAGATCATGGGCTTCCCCCGCCATCTCTCCCAGCATGTCGGCGGCTTCGTCATCACCAGGGACCGGCTCGACGAAATCGTCCCCATCGTCAAGACGGCGATGGACGAGCGCAAGATGGTCGAATGGGACAAGGACGATCTCGACGCGGTGAAGATCCTCAAGGTGGATATACTGGCGCTCGGCATGCTGACCTGCCTCCAGCGCGCTTTCATCTTGCTCGAAACCCAATACGGCGTGAGAGACGACTATGGCAGGCCATTGACCCTGGATACGATCGCCAAGGAGGACCCTCGTGTCTACGACATGATCTGCCGCGCCGATACGCTCGGCGTCTTCCAGATCGAATCGCGCGCCCAGATGTCGATGCTGCCACGGCTGAAGCCGCGCGAATTCTACGATCTGGTCATCGAGGTGGCGATCGTGCGGCCAGGCCCGATCCAGGGCGATATGGTGCATCCCTATCTGCGCCGCCGCCAAGGCAAGGAAAAAGCCGAATATCCCAAGCCGGAGCTGGAAAAAATACTCGGCAAGACGCTGGGCGTGCCGCTGTTCCAGGAGCAGGCGATGAAGATCGCCATCGTCGCCGGCGGCTTCAGGCCGGGCGAGGCCGATGAACTGCGCCGCGCCATGGCCACCTTCAAGCGCACCGGCACCATCGGCAATTACCGCCAGCGCATGATCGACGGCATGACGGACCGAGGCTACGAAAAGGACTTCGCCGAGCGCTGCTTCAAGCAGATCGAGGGTTTCGGCGAATATGGCTTTCCCGAAAGCCACGCCGCCTCCTTCGCGCTGCTCGTCTATGCCTCCTGCTGGTTCAAGACCTTCTATCCCGACGTGTTCTGCGCCGCGATCCTGAACTCGCAGCCGATGGGGTTCTACCAGCCGGCGCAGCTGGTGCGCGACGCCCGCGACCATGGCGTCGACATCCGCGAGGTCGATGTCAATTTCTCCGTCTGGGACTGCACTTTGGAAAAGGCGCCTTTCGACCCGGCCCGCATCCTGCCGCGTCATGCCGGGATGCGCGGCGTCATCGAGACAAGCCATGCGCTGCGGCTCGGCTTCAGGCAAATCAAGGGACTTTCCAAGGGACGCATGGAGGCTTTCGTCGCCCGGCGCGGCGCCGGCTACTCGACCGTCCGGGATGTCTGGCTGCGCTCCGGCCTCAATGTCGACGAGATCGAGAAGCTGGCGCAGGCCGACGCCTTTCGGTCCATCGGCCTCGACCGCCGCGCGGCACTGTGGGAGGTCCGCGCGCTCGACGGCAAGAGCGCCGCCGAGAAGCTGCCGCTGTTCGACCAGCCGGCACTCAGCCTACGCGAGCTGGAGCCCGAGACGAGACTGCCGAAAATGCCGCTTGGCGAGCATGTCATCCACGATTACCGCTCGCTCGGCCTGTCGCTGAAGGCGCATCCGGTCGCCTTCCTGCGCGAGCGGCTCGACCGCGCCGGCGTCACCCCCAATGCCAACCTGCCTTCCGTGCGCGACGGCAGGCGGGTCTCCGTTGCCGGCCTGGTGCTGGTGCGCCAGCGCCCCGGCAAGGGCAACGCGATCTTTCTCACGCTGGAAGACGACAAGGCCGTCGCCAATATCATCTTCTGGGAAAGGACCTTCACCCGCTTCCGGCCCATCGTCATGGGTGCGCGCTTCGTCAAGGTCAGCGGAAAACTGCAGTCGGAATCAGGTGTCGTCCATATCGTCGCCGAGAAGATCGAGGATCTGACGCCCTGGCTGACCGTGCTGCTGGAAAAAGTGAGCGGGGCCGGGGCGCCGGGTGCCTCCTCTGCGGCCGCGAAGGCAGAGGCTCCTGATCGAGATAGCAGACCCGCGCCACGCAATGCGCCGGCCGGACAGGATCTCGCAACGCTGTCGGAAGAGGCGGAACGCGTCATGCCCAAGGGACGGAATTTTCAGTAAGCACGTGGGAACAAGCCGCGTGGACGCTCTACGGCGCCCCCCTCTGCCCTGCCGGGCATCTCCCCCACATGGGGGGAGATTAGCAGCGTCGCCGCCCCGCCTCCTCTGACAAAGTTGAAGGTTGGCGAAAGCCGAGGTAACAGCCAATCTCCCTCCTTGTGGGGGAGATGCCCGGCAGGGCAGAGGGGGGCGCTGGCCCGCCAGCCTCTCGCAACTCTACTATCAGCTAAGAACTCTAACTCGGCCCACCCAGCCTCGGCGGCGCCAGCACATCCTCGGCCGAGATGGTTCGCGCCTCGGAGGGCAGCATGATCGGTATGCCGTCGCGTACCGGATAGGCAAGCTTGGCGACCCGCGAGATCAGTTCGCCCCGCTCCGGATCCCAGGCTAGCGGCCCCTTGGTCAGCGGGCAGGCCAGGAGTTCCAGCAACTTGGGGTCGACATTGAAATTCTTTCCGTCACGCCCATCCGCCGCCATCGTGTCGCCTCCTGACCAACTATCGGAAGATGTGTTGAGATTCAGGTCAGGCCAAGTCGAAAATGGCGGCTTCCGAGAACCGGAGCGGAGCGCACTTTTCGCACGTGAGCCCCGGAAGCGCAGAAAGCCGCCATTTGCAGGCCCGCATCACCTGAATATCGGCACATCCTACTGCAGGCTCGAGCCAAAATCCTCATTCTCGCGCGCCAGCGTCATCTCGGTGATGGCGATCAGCGTCTCGGCACGCGTCTTCAGGTCCGCGGCTTCCAGCAACGCCTGCTTCTCGGCCGGTCCATAGGGCGCCATCATCGACAGCGCGTTGACCAGCATGGCGTTTTCGGCCCGGCTGACGCTTTCCCAGTCGGCTTCCAGATCGTTGGCCTGCAGATAGGCGCGAAAGGCCCGCAGCAACGCCGGCCGGTCGATTTCATCAGCCGCCTGCTCCTCGTCGAGATCGGCCAGGAAGGGTGCCGGTTTGCACTGGCGGAACGGCGTCTTGACCGTCAGCTCGTGGGCGATGCGGAACCGGCACACGCCCTGCAGCGAAATCAGGTAGCGACCGTCGCCGGTCTCTGAAAAGGCGATGATGCGACCTATGCAGCCGACATTGCAAAGCTCCGGCTCGCCATCCTCGCGCAATGCGCCATTGAGACCGGGCTGGATGATGCCGATGAGACGCGAGCCGGCGACCGCCTCGTCCACCATCTGCAGGTAGCGCGGCTCGAAGATGTTGAGCGGCATGCGGCCGCCCGGCAAAAGGAGCGCGCCCTCGAGCGGAAAGATCGGGATCGTCAACGGCAAATCCTTGGCGAGCCGGTAATGCGCGTTTCCCGCTTGCACCTCATTCCTCCGATCGCTTCCATGGCGAAGCGTCAACCCTGCCCTGTCCTATCTGGCGCTCAGGCCCGACGCCGCAAGCCTGTGCGACAAAACAACCGATAACCGGCTCAGGAAAACAGCAACGCCGACAATTTGCGGCGCGCGGCAAGCGTCGCCTCGTCGGTCATGCCCCAGGCCTCGAACAGTTGCAGCAACTGGGTCCTGGCGCCGTCCTCGTTCCAGGCGCGGTCGGCCTTGATGATGGCCAGCAGATTGTCGGCGGCCGCGATACGATCGCCCCTGGCGTTCTGGATCATGGCCAGATCGAAACGCGCCTGATGGTCCTTGGGATTTTCTGCAAGCCGGCGTTCGAATTCGGCCGGGTTGCCGAGTTCGGCCGCCTGCGCGGCAAGCGCCATCTTGGCGCGCAGGGCGGCGAGCGCCGGCGCGTCCTTCTTGGCCTCGGGCGCCGTTGCCAGCAACGCCTCGGCGCCTTCCGTGTCGCCGGCTTCGAACAGCAGCTCGCCCAGCCCGCCAATCGCCTCGACCGTCTCCGGCGCCTGCGCCAGGATGGCGTCATAAATGTCGGCGGCGGCCTGCATGTCGCCGGCGTCGCGCGCTTCCACGGCCGCCGCCAGGGCCTCGGCCACCGGCGGCGCGCCATTGCCCTGGCCGCCGACCTTGGTGATGAATTCGTTGATCTGGCTCTCGGGAATGGCGCCCATGAAGCCGTCGACCGGTTGGCCGTCCTTGAAGGCGATGACCGCCGGAATCGACTGGATGCCGAGCTGGCCGGCGATCGAGGGATGGTCGTCTATGTTCATCTTGACCAGCTTGACCTTGCCGCCGGCGGCCTTGACCGCCTTTTCCAGCTGCGGCGTGAGCTGCTTGCAAGGGCCGCACCACGGCGCCCAGAAATCGACCAGCACCGGCTGGCGGCGCGATTCCTGGATGACGTCGGCGGCGAAGGCGGCGGTCGTCGTGTCCTTGATGACATCGCCGGCGGGGGCGCCCGCGGGCGCATCGCCAAGCGCTGCCTTCGCCGGCGCCGTGGCCGTTCCGCCATACTGCACCGTGGTGGCATACTGGCCGCCATTGTTTCCGAATGATCCGCCAAACGGATTGTTGTCGCTCATCTCGTCACCCTTTCGGTCGCGCTGCCGGCCCGCGGCTCGGCGCCATGTCTCAATTGGAAATCGGCTTCGCCATCCATGTGGCGATCATGCCGAGACTTTCAAGATAGCAGCATCGTGCCCGGTTGCCTCGACGAATCTGATGAGATCGGCCGCCGCGATCGACGTCGTCGCCTCGTTGGTCAGCGGATGCGCGTTGATGACGGCATGCGCCATCAAATCCTTGTCGAGCACCAGCTTGACCCTGTTTTCCCTGTCATTGATGACGCCGAAGACGGTGACGGCGCCCGGCGTGACGCCCAAAAGCTCCATCAGCATTTCCGGCTTGCCGAAGGAAACCCGGCTGGCGGCGCCGATCGACTGATGGATCTGCTTGAGATCGACGACCGCGTCCTCGCCGACGGTGACCAGGAAGAAATTGTCCTTCTTGTCCTTCAGGAACAGGTTCTTGGTGTGTCCGCCGGCGATTTCGCCGCGCAGCGCCTGCGAATCGGCCACCGTATAGAGCGGCGGGTGGCGTTTCGTCGAAACGGCGATGCCCAGTTCGGCGAGAAAGGCGAAAAGCTCGGCTTCGGTCTTCGGCATTGGATTTCTTCTTCGGCTGGTTTGCGGCCATGCCGTTTATCGCATCGGCCACGGAATCGGAATCATTTTTGCGCAAGCCTGGTGCGCGCCGCCGCGAACGCCGGTTATTCCCATGCACGCGGCGATGGTGCGCGCCGCGACGAGGCGGCAATGGTCGGGCCGCCGCCCAACACGGCCCCCAGATCCGGCGAGAAGCCTTGTCACGGGCGGCTTGCCTGCATCATGGCGCCGGGCAGCAAAAAGCCTGTTATTTCCCTGTTGCAATCGCCGCGCTCTTCAGCCATATAGGCCCGGCTTGCGGCCAAGACGCCGTGTGAGCGGGTGTAGCTCAGGGGTAGAGCACAACCTTGCCAAGGTTGGGGTCGAGCGTTCGAATCGCTTCACCCGCTCCAGTTTCCTCAAGGGAATCAAGCATCGAAAAGCCGCGGTTCGCCGCGGCTTTTTCGTTTTCTGTGGCGGTTGAAGCGCAGCCACCTCAAGCCTGCGAAGGGCGGTGGCGCCGGCAAATCGGATGGGCCTGGGCTTCCGCCCGCATGAGCCGATGCAGCGGCAGGGCGTCCATGTCGCGGAGCTCCATCCAGCATCAGGAGCCTGCCGTCCCGGGAGGCCGGGTCATGGTCGAGCTGATCAACGTGGCGGCCAGACGAGCTCACGCGGCAATGGATCGCGTTGGTATTGGCTATCGCTGCCGTGAGCGTCGCTCTCTTCAAAAATGACCGACCGGTGACAGGCCGTCAAACTATTCATCGGTGGCGGCGCAAGTCGCGGCCTCGTCGCCCCAGTCAGTTCATGGCCTGCAGATGCCGGTAGGAACGGTCGGTCAGCTCTTGCATATCCATATCATTGAGCCAGCCATGCCGAAATACGAGCTGATTTACTCTGACTGCGCCTTGTTCACGCCACGCCGCGCTTTCTGCTCCTCGAGCAGCGTATAAGCCACAAAATATTTGTAGATATTTCCGACATACTGAACCGTTTCGCGCCCAACCACCTTCGCGGCGCCGTTCTCCACATTGCCGAACCATAGATCGGGGTTGAGGCCCATCGTCTTCGCGGCATTGCGAAATTTGCGCAAGTTGCCGGGCCCGGCATTGTAGGCGGCAAGCGTCAACAGCGCCCTGTTGACTGGGTCGAGTTCGGCATCGTTCACATAGGTTGCCGACAAATAACGCATGTATTTTGCGCCCGCTTCTATATTGCGATCCGAGCTTTCCGCTATGCCGCTGATGCCTATCGCCTTATCGGCAGCAGTCGACGGCAACATTTGCATGATGCCGACGGCGCCCCGAGAGCTGCGTTCGCTCTGGTCGAGACGCGATTCCTGGTATCCCTGCGCGGCCAGCAGCAACGCATTGAGTTTGTAGGCAGCGCTATATTTCTCGAAGGCGTCGCGCAGAGCCTGGAATTTATCGACCTCGGACTGCTCGTAGGCGGAACGCACCATCTTGTCATCCTGGTAGTAGCGCTTCTTCAAAATGTTGCCGAAGGTCGTCCCGACCTTGTATTGCTTGACGAAAGCGTTGAGCCTTTTCATCAGTTCCGGGCTGTTCTTGCGGACCGCCCAGGCGATTTCCCCGTCCTGCGCTATCGCAATGTCATCGTGCAGTTCGATGTTATCGAAGACCCTGAACCAGATCCGCGCCTTGTGGCCGTCGACCACGCACCAGGGCAGCAGGCCGGCATTGACCATCTCCAAAAGATCCTCATCCTCGAGATTTTCGTCGATCGGCGCGATGCCGATCTCGGCTTGGCCCGCCGCGCGCCGGTCGCTGTTGAGCTTTTGCAGATGCTCGAAATAGCTGCTGCTCGCGCGAACGCGGATTTCCTTGCCGCCGAGATCGTCGATGGCGGCGATTTTCGGCGCGGCCGGGCCGGTGACCAGGATTTCTTTCACGCCGCTCGCCAGGGGATCCGTGAAGTCGACGATCTGCTGCCGTGATGGGGTAATCGTCAGATTTGCCGCGACAATGTCTCCGCGCCCTTCGATGAGCGCGGGAAGCAGCCGGTCCCGGGCCACCGGCACGAAGGCCACACGAATTTTTTCGATTTCCTTTTTCTTGTTCTTGTTGATCTGCCGCTCAAGCGCCTGGCCAAACTCGACCGCCGTGCCAAGTTGCTCACCACGGTCGATGAAGTAGATCGTCTTGCTGTAAGGGACCAGGATTCGGATAAGACGTCTCTTTTCCATTCCGCCGTAGTCGCCGGTCCAGGCGTCAAATCCGGGGCGCAAAGCGGCCTCTTTGGACTGTGAGAGATTGGGGAAAAGCAGCGAGGCCAGGGCAAGCACGATGAGGGCCGGCACGATGCGCGCTACGGCCCTCCGGAAGATCAAAGCCGCGCCACGGCTGTTTCGCCTTGTCACCAGAAGGAAGAACTGAAAAGTATCGAGTATCAAGTCGGCCATTATCATCCCGGTTCACCCCTCTGCTTCGCCGAGCCATCAGATCATGGATCGAACGTCATCCTGAGCCAACTGTTGCTGGAGTATGGTATTCGAGTTTTCTTGTGCACGACAAAAGCCCGCATCTTGGCCAAGTCGAGCCAGGTGGCGGAAACTCGGCCAGGAACATGTGTTCTCCATTGAGGCATGCTCATTGGAAGCGATCGGCCATTTGCCACGGAACAAAGAAACGCCAGCCCGCCAACCGGCGCGATCCACGCGCAATGAAGTTGACATTGCCCCCAGCCTCCACGACCCTTGCACCGGCGTACCCACCGATGCCACCCGCTCCTTCATTGCGATCCGCATGGCGGTGCCTGGTCGCCAGCTTGCGGTTCGCTGCCCTAAATAGCAGTTTTGGCGTTGCTGCGCCACGCCCAAGGGCGGCCCGCAAGACCGTCGCGGCGATGGAACTGCTTTCGGACAAGATCATGCTGCAGCAAGAACTGGATCACGACGACGTTTCGACAGTCACACTGACCTGAAGGCATGAAAGCCGCCGCATGTAGGGGGAATTGCGGCGAAAACAACCAGTTGATGCATGTCGCCCGGAAGTGTCCTCGTTCCGGAACCACGACATGGACAAATCAGAACCTTGAGGCAAGATGGCGATGGAGCAGGCCGAGCGCGCCGGTTTTGCGCAGGTCGGGGAACGATGTTCTGGGTCACTCCCCGTTCGTTGCTATCCCGTGAACGACGTCGACCGTACGGCCGGACCGCTTGGATTGCGACTGGCGCCGCGCCACCCGGTCGGCGACCGCGAGCGACCGTTTCAGCGACGTTGGCGCCGAGGAGGTAAATCAGTTAAAACTAAATCAGGCGGAATTATTGTCCGCGATTTCAGGAGACGACATGTCCGAGGAGCATGTTGAGCGTCGGCTGGCGGCGATCCTGGCGGCTGATGTGGTCGGCTATAGCCGTCTTATGGAGGCCGACGAGGAGCACACGCTCAATCTCCTTCGGCAGCATCGACGGGAGTTCTTCGATCCGACCGTCACCAAGCACGGTGGGCGCATCTTTAAAGTGATGGGTGACGGCTTCCTGGTGGAGTTCGGCAGCGTAATCAATGCGGCGCGCTGCGCGGTCGAGATCCAACGCGGCATGTCCGAGCGGAATGTCGGCATCCCCGAGGCCCGGCATTTCAAGTTCCGCATTGGCATCAACCTTGGCGACATCATCGTCGACGGTGATGATTTCCATGGCGACGGCGTCAATCTTGCGGTGCGGCTGCAGGGGCTCGCAATACCCGGCGGCATCGCCTGCTCGGAAGTGGTGCGCCATGAGGTCGGCAACAAGCTGGGCGTCGACTTCGCCGATCAGGGCGCCAGGACCGTCAAGAACATTGCTCAGCCGGTGCACGTCTATTTCGCCAACTGGGACCAGGGCGTTTCGCAAGTCGAGACGCATATTGCAGCCAGGAGCGTCCAGACACTGGTGCGGTCCGACAAGCCGTCGGTGGCGATCCTGCCCTTCGCCAATCTGAGCAATGATCCCGACCAGCAGTATTTCAGCGACGGCATCACTGAAGATATCATAACCGACCTCTCGAACGTCTCCGGCCTGTTCGTGCTCAGCCGCAATACGGTGTTCGCCTTCAAGGGCAGGACCGACAAGATGGAACGCATCGCCAGGGAACTTGGCGTCGGCTACATTGTCGAGGGCAGCGTCCGCAAGGCGGGAAACCGGGTCAGGATCAATGCCGAGCTGATCGAGGGCGCCACGGACGGACACGTCTGGGCTGCCCGCTTCGACCGCGACCTCACCGACATCTTCGCCGTGCAGGACGAGATCGCCAAGGCGGTCGTGGCGCAGCTCAGGGTCAGGCTCCTGCCCGAAGAGAAGAAGGCTATCGAGCTGGCGCCGACGGACAGTGTCGAAGCCTATACGCATTATCTTCGAGGCCGCGATTACAGCCACATCGCGACCAGAGCGAACCACCTGATGGCCAGACAAAGCTACATCAGGGCCATCGAGCTTGATCCGGGATATGCCCGCGCTTATGCAGGCTTGGCGGTCTGCGACGTACGCCTTCAGTCGATCTACGGCTCTTCGATCCAGGTGGACGACATTCTCGCGACCGCCGACAAGACCCTGGCTCTGGACCCGAATCTGGCCGAGGCGCATTCAGCCAGGGGCTTTGCCCTGTCCCTCGCCGACCGCCGCTCCGAGGCCGCGGCGGCGTTCGAACAGGCCCTCACGCTCGACCCCAACTGCCACGAGGCCAACCGCTACTATGCCGAGTTCTGCGTGACCGGCGGCCAGTTCGAGCTCGCCGCGACGTACTTCCTGCGCGCGATGGAGATTAAACCGACCGACTACGGCGCACCGGTCATGCTGGTGAACGTCTTCCGCACTCTCGGCCAACAGAACGACGCGGAGCTTTATGCGCGGATCGCATTGGAGAGAGCCGAAGAGGAACTCCGTCTGCATCCGGAGAACGCCAATTGTGCCTGCCTGGGGGCGATCGTGCTGGCCTTCCTCGGTGAACGCGACAGGGCCGCGAAGTGGCTTGGCCGGTCTCTGGAAATCGACCCTATCGATATCAACGTCCAATACAACGCCGCTTGTACCTATGCGTTGCTGGGGGAATTCGAACGCTCGATCGACCTTTTGGAAGTCTGGCTACCGCAGGCTGGCGCCGAGATGAGACTCTGGTTCAAGAACGATTCCGATTTCGCCTCTGTTCGCAGTCATCCCCGCTACCAGAAGTTGCTCGAGCTCCTGCAGTAGCGCATTGTTCTTGAGGCAATTTTATTGCCGACAATCGAACCGTCCGTCACGAAGAATTAACCCGACAAACCAACGCCCTCGCCACCTCACGGTTATTATGGTATGTTACTAATATAACCGAGAGGTGGGGAATGGGTACCCGGTTCAGGCTGTTTGTTCAGCCTCCGTTCGAAGACCCTACGTCAAGCCCTGAGATCATTGCGGTTTCTTCCCCGCGAGGCAGCGTCGGACCTGGCCCGTCCGACGATCGTATGTATGTCGTCGAGCCGGTCGGCAAGACGCGGCCCTATGGCGTCAACCACGGCCCGTTGGGTACGCCCGTTATCTCCCTGCCGCCCTGGACGCGAGCGATCCTCGATCCGGCTGTTCCCGACGAGGAAGGCAATTTCGATCATTATCAGCCCTCGACGCCCGGCTTCGAAGCAGCCCACGCGTTCGGGTGCGCGCGCTTCACCCTCGACGTTTGGGAGCGTTACATCGGCCAGCCGATCACCTGGCATTTCCACGATCACTACGACCGTCTGGAAATTTCGATCCTGCCAGGTTGGGACAACGCCCAATACGGCTATGGCTTCCTTGAGCTCGGCAGCCAATTCGTGAAGGACGGACGCACGCTCCCGTTCAGCCTCGACTTCGATATTATCGCGCACGAGGTTGGCCATGCATTCGTCTACAGCGTTCTTGGCATACCGGACCCGGGCGCTGAGTTCCCCGAATATCTGGGCTTTCAGGAGGCCTTTTCGGACTGCGTTTCGTTGATCGCGGCCATGCATTTTCCCTCCGTGATCGATAATGTCCTGACGGTGACGCATGGGAACCTCTACCTCGCCAACCAGCTCTCTCGATTCTCGGAATTCTCGCCGCACCGCCAGATACGCGAGGCCAACAACAAGCGGACGATGGCCGACTTTGCCGACGGCTGGACCGACGAGCATGCACTGTCACAACCTCTCACTGGCGCCGTCTTCGACATTCTGGTCGATGTCTTTCACGAGAGCTTGGTGGCTCGAGGACTGATCTCGCCGGAGGCCGAAAATCTTGCCGACCTCGCCGAGATCGATCCGGCCGCCGAGCTGCCGATGCAGGAAGTCTTTGACCGCGATTTCGCTCGCAATCCGGAAGGTTTCGTCGAAGCCCTGCTCGACGCGCGGGATATCGTGGGTACCTATCTCGCCGAGACGCTTTGGGCTCTCGCCCCGGATTTCCTGGACTACGGTGACGTGGCGAGAACGATGCTCGCGGTCGACGACAGCATGACCGGAGGAGAACTATCGAGGATCATCTTCCGGGATTTCGACCGAAGAGGGATTTTTCGCTACCGTGCCGGGCCTCGCCTGACGAAGCCAAACCGAAAGAGCCATGTTCATGAGGGCCGAACCGCCCGTCCACTGGACCAGGCGCGCCTGCCGGACATGAGCTATTTCGAGAAATATTGGATGTCCAGAAGTGGCGCCGATCTTTGATCGACATACAGATGATGGGGGTGATCCATGACCACTGAAACCATTCTAAGTACCTCAGCCATACATTTGTTCGGTAGAGTTCTTGAAGATTTGAAGCTCAAGAAGAGGATCGATGGGGGACGGCCTCCAAGGCTTGGCAACAATAGATTCCTGCAGAACCAGATCGACGCTTCCGGTAGCCTGCTGGCAAGGATCTATGCGTTCACCTTTGAAGCGCAGTTCTACGAGCTGGCCCGACCGACCATACTTCTTGTCCATGGGCCTGGCACTGTCGTTGATTATCCGGCCCCGGGGGACACCGATCTCAAGGTCATGAGCCGCGGTCCAAGCGACCCTGCCTATACCGGACTGTCATCGCAGATAGGCTCGTTCGCGCGCGGAATGCAGGTCTGGGTCTACGACAAGAGTGACCTGACAATGCGGCTGGAACTCGACACCGGAACGCTCGAGGATGTCCTGCTGAGTGCGGAGCTGGACCCGCGTTCGTTTGGTCGATCGGGTGGAGCAATGGGCAGATCCGGCGGTGCGATGGGGCGATCCGGCGGCGCCATGGGCAGGTCTGGCGGTGCGATGGGACGGTCCGGTGGCGCCATGAACCGCGGCGGGCGCGGCGATATGGACTAGCGTTTTCGATCGTTAATTGAGAAGGCCGAAGGGAGATGGGCCATGGCGAGAGTAGATATAGTACGTGTCGATACACCTGAAGGGAATGCTGTAAGAGGCGGAGATCCGGTTACGGTCAGTGTGACGGTAGCCCCAGACCGTGGTTGGTTTAACGACACAGAATACCTGGTAATTGACTTTATCGATGCTGGCACTTTAAAGAGCGAGCCATATCTAGTGGTATTCGACAACGACGTAACCATCGAAGATACGACGACAATTACCTTTAAAGTTAAAGCACAAGACGGGGCTTCACCCGGGGAATACTATGTTCGCATCAAGAATGAAACTTTCGAGGAAACCATCGTAAGCGGCTCTGAGGATGGAACCATCACTGTGTCCCTGAAGCTGGTCACTTCCAAGCAAAAAAGCTGTGACTAGCCGTAAAGTCACAAGTCGCATCGGCATCAGCGGCTCTGCCCTCACGCCGGCAAAATCTTGCCGGGGTTCATGATGTCCGCGGGCCAAGCATCTGCTTGATCATGCGGCTTCCGCGGCCGCCTCCCCCAAGTCTTTCAGCTCGCTCCTTGTTACGAACGAACCTCGGCTCCCGGAAGGCCGTTCGACTTTGGGCGTTCTTGAGAGCCCCAACCACGAGCGCGAGAAATCAGCCCTTCGCCCCCTCCGCCTTGCGCACCGACGCCTGGTGCACCAGCGAGGTCCAGCTGTTGGTCGAGGCGAGGTGGCAATAGAGCAGGCCGAGCGCGCCTGATTTTCTGAGGTCGAGGAAAGCCTCGTCGCTCAGTTTGTTGAAGGCGGCCTCGTCGATCACCTGGAAATCGGTGAGGTTGAGCACCTCGCCACCTTCCAGCGTCACCTTGCTCTGGCGCGGCGAAAACAGGCCGTGGGCGTCGATCTTGTCGACCATCTCGCGGGTGGCCCTGAAGTCGATCTGGAACTGGTTGCAGAAGGCGAGCGCCTGCTTGGTCGCCTCGGTCGGTTCGTTGCCGCTGAAGAACGGCAGCACCTTGTCGTCACGGAACGGTGCCACGAGCTGGTCGACGACGCGCTCGCTCGCGCGGTCGACGCACAGCGTCAGCCGGCCGGCCGACGTCGGGTCCTCGGCCAGGATGAAGGGATAGCGGCGGACATAGGCCGGGATGTAATGCGGCGCGTTCCACATGCCGTCGGCATCGACGAACAGGTTTTCGTCCTGGCGCACGCCGGTGATGATGACAGGCGCCTTGGCGGCGCCGATGAACACGATCGGGTAGGAGCGCATCGCCGCCGGCATCTCCGACGCCACCACCGGAATGGCGTGCGCCGAGCGCGCGAAGGAAAAATCGCTGCGCGCGGTCAGCCCCAGCGAGCCGTGCCGGATCGGGTTGAGCGCTTCTGGCCTCGTATAGAACAACGGCATGGCGTCACCCCCATTTGCCGGCGCCGTCCCTGTTTTCGCACCACTCTCAGCCATCGTCCGTCCTTTTCTCCCGCAAGCCGGTCAAGCCGGCCAATCAGCGTCCGGCGTCGCTGCCGAAGCCCTGTCTTGTCGCGCCAGGCGCGTATCGAAACAAAGTACTACAGCGTCGCCGGCACGCGCAAAAGGACATGGGCTGCTGTATTTTGCGGTTTGCGGCGGTGAATTGTCTTGGGTGCCGGGCGCTCCGCGCGATGGCGCACAACCCCAGGAAAGTGTTCGACGATTTTCCGTTCTGAACGACGGGAATTAAACAGTTCTGGACAGCTAGCGGCGAAGCGGCGACAGTGCCGCGCAAACGGCTTTGAGGCGAGCGCAATGGCGGCGGCGGCGGATTTCGAACAGGCGATCGGGCAGGCGTTCATCATCGAGACCACAGGCGGGCGCATCTCGCTCGAACTGAGCGCCGTCAACCGCATCGCGGCCAGCCCGCGCCCGGGCGGCGGTTTTTCCCTGCTGTTCCGGGGACCGCGCGGGATCGCGCTGCCGCAGGCGACCTACAGCCTTGCCGGCACCAGCGGGGTCCACGACATCTTCATCGTGCCGGTTGCAGCCGACGCGACGGGGCGGCTCTACGAAGCGGTGTTCAATTAACGCCGGTTTTGAGCTGCAGGGCCGAAAAGCGACAATCTTAGCCGTCGGCGCCGCCACTCACTATCGCACATCTCCCCGTAAACGGGGCGAGGTGGCTGGCGGCAATGCCCTTGCCCTTGTTGCGGCGGCAGACTGGCGAAATCATCAACGAGGCGTCCCTCTCCCCGTCCCTATACGGGAGAGGATGCCGGCAGGCAGGTGAGGGGGCAACGCCAACCAACGATCATGGATCCGCCGGCGCGCAAGCCATCAAATCGTAGACGCCCTTGTCCTCGACGACGACAAAGCCGAGATCGACATAGAGCCGCCTTGCTGGGTTGTTCTTCTCGACATGGATCGACGCTGATTTGCCGGCTAACCATGCCTCGCCTATCAGGTCGCGCAACAGGGCGCCACCATAGCCCTTGCGGCGGTGCGCAGGCAAGAAGGCGATGTCGATGATGCGGTGCTCGCCCGGCCAGCGCTCGATATAGAGGCGGCCAATGGCCTGGCCGGCGCGCTCCACCACCAGCCAGTCGGCCTGCGGATAATGCTTGCGATAGTGCGCGTGCTGCGCCTGGAACTGCATGTCGAGGAACGCTGCTTTCTGTGCCTCGCTCCAGTCCGTAACGGCGAGCTCTTCCATGCGGGTCGAGGCGTAAAGCCGCGACAGGAAAGTCAGGTCGGCCTGCGCGGCGGACCGGAAGCTGAGCCCGGCCTGCCGCGACCGGGACCACGCCGGAGCGGGATAGACCAAAGCCACGCCGCTTGCGGTCAACGTCAGACCGGCGGCGTCAGGTCGCGCACCACCGCGATCTGCTTGAGGTTGCCGGTGGCCAGAGCCGTCCAGCTCCACTCCCATTCGGAACTGTCCATGGCCATCTGGTTGATCGTCCACAGGCCATTGGTGCCATCGTTCGTGATCATCATGCTGAACAAGGCAAGCCGACCATCGGCATTGTAGTCGAGCGACAGCCGTGTGTTGGCGCCGGAGGCGCTGAAATCACGCCATCCCGACCAGTTTTGGGTGGCCGCGTCGTATTGGGCGTTGAACGAGTGGACATGCTGCTGGTCGGAGGCCACCAGCATGATGTCGCCGTCGCCCTGGACGCCGGCGCAGAGCGTGTATCTCGGAACCCTGCTGTATCCAGGCGTCGCCCAGTTCGTCCAGGTGTCGGAGCCCGCCGGCTGTTGCTTGGTGTGCAGGACCTGACCTGACTGCGTCATGGCAAAAAGATTGGTGGCGCCGAGCGGGCCGACGATTGGCGCCATTTCCGTGAAAGGATAGCCGGCGTCGATCTGCACCCATGGCGTCCAGTCGGCCACCGTCAGCGCTTGGGCCCTGGCCTGCTGGCAGCGATAGAGATGAAGGGCGGAGTTGATGCCGAAGAGCGCAATACGGCCGTCCGCCTGGCGGAGGGCCGTGACCGCCACGAGCTGGCCGGTCAGTTGTATCCAGGCGCTCCAGGGCTGTGCGGGCGGCCTGAGCTCGTCGACGGTGACGACGATCGGGGTGGATGTGCCGGGCGGCGTGATGGTTTTCTGCACCTGAACGATCACGTCCGGGTTCTGGTAGATCCACCAGATGCGGCCCTGATTGTCGGTGAGGAAGATTTCGACGCGGCCGTCAACGTCGCGCGCCATCGAGAGTTTCTGGTAGCTTGTTGCGCCGGGCGGCGCGCTAATGCCGACCGGCGGGTTCCATTTTTCGACAGGGCCGACCTGGTTGGCGTCCTCCGTGATGAAAGACAGGTTGGTGGTGCCGGTCGGTTGGGCGACCACCGCGACGCGCCCGTCCTTGGTCAGGCCTGCGGTCATGATCACCCAGGCGCCGGCGGCGATGGGAGACCATGCGGCAGGCCACGCCCCGTTGGGCGCGACTTGGGCCTTCTGGATCAGCCGTCCCGCCGCGGAATCGATGCCGATCACCATCAGCCGCGACAGTTCGAAGAACGACACGCCTGGCACGTGCCCGGTTGGCGCCGCATGGGAGGGTAAGTGAGCGTCTTCGTTAGCCATGGTAACGGCCCCGCCTTGTTGGCTCGAAAATCAGGTTCTCGGTGGGAACACGCCCTGCAGGGCGATGCAGAAATTGCAGGTGAGATAAGGCTGCAGATTGTTGTGCGGCTGGTCACCGCCGGCAGGCGCGAGCATGTTGTCGTTCATTGGCGTCAGCGCGGGTATCGGCGTCCCTGGAACATAGGCGAAAGCGCCACCCGACTTGCCGAGAATTCTCGACGGGCTGGGCACCTGGACGTCGGCGACGTCCTGGGTTCCGACCATAACGTTGTGCGCATGGATCGGTATTTCGCTTTGGAGCAGCGTCACCGTCTCCGAGCCGCTACTCTCTCCGAGATCGTGCAGTGACAGGCCAGGTCCCTGACCGGGGTGCATTGGCGCGCTGCCCTGGAGATTGGGCAGCGCGAAGTTCGACTTGCCGTCGCCGCCATAAGTCGTGCCGAGCAACGAGAACAACGCCGTGTTCTGCGACAGCGGCAAAATCTGCCCGTCGCACAGCGCCCAGCCCTTGGGCGCGAAATTGAACGGGAAGATGCGGATTTCCGCAACGAACGGATCGGCCATGACGGTCCTCTCAGGTCTGCGACGGGAAAATGCCGAACAGCGAGATGATGAAGTTGATGCACAGATACGGCTGGAAATTGCTATGCGGCTGGCTGCCGCCGACGGGTGACACCATGGTCGCGGCCATCGGGCCATCGGGCGCCTGGCCATCGATGTACATGAAGATCGTCCCCGTCGTCTGGTCGAGGACATTCCCGCCCGGATTGGTCCCGGTGCCGGTTTGGCCCGATGCCAGCATGGGATGCGAGTGAGCCGGGATCTGCTGGATCGACAGCGTGATTTCCTCCGCGCCGCCGGTCTCGGCCAGGGTGAAGCCGTTGCCCTGGTGGAGCGGTAGCCGGCCACGCAGGTCGGGCAGCGCGAAAGTGCTTTCGCCGTCGCCGCCATAGGTGGTGCCGATCAGTTGGAACAGCGTCTCGTTTTCCGAGATAGGCAACAGTTGTCCTTCGCAGAACATCCACCCAGCCGGCGCGAAATTGCCGGCAAACATGCGAACTTCGCCAACATAGGGTTGTGCCATGATCGCGTTTCCTCAGGTCTGCGACGGGAAAATGCCCTGCAGGGCGATGCAGAAGTTCAATGTCAGGAAAGGCTGCATATTGAGGTGCGCCTGCGAACCGCCAACATTGGCGATGCTGGCGGGGTGCAACGAGGTCAGGTTCGTAGCCTGCGCATAGCCATTGTTGAAAGCCCCCAGGAAATTCCCGGAGTTCAGGGGCACCGTGCCGTTGGCGTTCGTCGCTCTCGCCTGGTGAACATGGGTCGGCAATTCCGCAATCGACAGCGTGTGGGATTGCTCGCCGCCCCGCCCGCCGAGGTCATGCCCGTTGCCGACATGGATCGGGACCCTGCCCCGGAAATCCGGCAAGCCGAAATTTACCCGGCCGTCGCCGCCAAAGGTCGTGCCGAGCAGTGAAAACAGAGCCTGGTTCTGATTTATGGGAAGCAGTTGGCCGTCGCAGAACGCCCACCCCTTGGGCGGGAAACCGAAGGACATGATGCGGATTTCGGACAGAAACGGCTCTGACATGCGATACCCTCCCACTGCCGCTTCGGACTATACACGTCACGAATTATAAGTCTACTGGCAATACTTATTCCGGATAAATTTTCATAAATATCCACCGGATCGCTTACTGGCAACTTCAAGTATATTGTTAACTATATACTTTACAAGCCTCGATTGAGGCGTATGTAAGAATCGCCTGGCGAGTTCGTCGCCCGTTCAGACTATGGCGTCGAATAGAAGCCCGCCGTACCACCGGTGCCGATCGTGACACTGACAGTGCCGCTGTTGATGGCTTGCACATAGCTCATGACAGCCGCGGCATCGGTTGCCGCGCCCGCGTAAGCCGCGGCGCCGCCATGCAAGCCAACATGGACATCGAACCGCGTGCGGAGACGGATGTCTGTGCCACCATTGGCACCCGAACCTGTGAAATTGTTGGCCAGGCCGCCAGCACCGCCGAGGGTCAGCGAGACCGTCTGGGCGTCTCCAGCAACCGTGCCGGCGTTCAGTTCGAAACCGTGGTTGCCGAATGTGCCTGGATTGCTGGCGGTGTTGCCTTGTACCACGGCCGTCAGCTTGTGGTTGCCGCCGTCGACCGCATCACCCGTCTGCAGCAGAATGCCATCATTGTTGTACTGATAGAGCAGGTTGTTGGTGATCGTCACGCTGGAATCGGCGCCGCCCAACGTGACGAAGCCGATATCGCTGCCCTGGGCCGATCCGCTGTTCGCCACGCCGGCGACGCCGATCGTGTTCGAATCGATCGTGCCGTTGAACGAGCTGGCGCCGGAGCCGGTGCTGATGCCCAGAGCCGTGCCCAGCGCATCGCGCATCGTATTGTGGGCGATGTTGAAGGTCAGGTTCGCCACGTCGCCGGCGCCGCCCGAACTGATCGTGATGCCGCCGCCGCCCGAGACGATGTTCTGGTTGTTGTTCGACAGCGTGTTGCCGAGCGCTCCAGTGGCGCCGCCGAACACCAGATCCGACTGGACGTTGCCGTGCAGATCAAGCTGGAACAGGTCGCCGCGCGCGGAGGTGAATGTCGAGCTCTGGACGGTCGCGTTGAAGACGCCGTTCGTCGCCTGGAACACCAGCGCGTCGCCTGACGAGTTTCCTGCGGCGGCGTCGGTCGCGAAGGTCGAACCGGTGATGGTGATCCGGTTGAGAGTCTCGCCATTGTTGTTAAAGACGTGGAATGCGTCCAGCGCCGCGCCGGTGAAGGTGGAATTCGAAACCGTAGCGGTGCCCTTGAGGCCGGTGAAATAGGCATTGCCTTCGCCGACTCCGGCAACGCTGGTGCCATTGCTGCCGTTGATGATCGTATGGTCCAGCGTGAAGCCGGTGACGTTGTTGCCCAGAATGCCGTAATTCTGGAAGTCGTTCATCTGCAGGCCGTTGAGCTGCACATCCGTCGTGCCGTTCAGGTAGATGCCGACGCCTTGCGCGGTGCTGCCATCCGCGCCTGTCTTGCTGGAGATGACGCCGCCGCCGGAGGCGCCGACCGTTGCACCATTGCCGGTCACATGCAGGCCACCCAGGGCACCCGTGGTGTCGAGGATAATGCCGGTGGCACTGCCGCCGCTGGAACTGATGCGCTGGAACGTCAGATCGCTCGCACCGATCGTCGTGTTGGCGACGTTGAGTGCTGTGGCCGTGCCCGAGCTGATCACGCTGCCGGTGCCGGTGGCGCTGATCGTGCCGCCGCCCGTCGCGCTGAAGCCGGCGACGTTCGAGCCGGTCAGCGTCAGCGTGTTGGTGAAATTGATCGTCGATCCGCCGTTGCTGGAAAGCGCTATGCCGGCGCTGGAGCCGGTTGCCGACACCGTGCCGCTGAAGGTGGCCGTGCCGCCGGTGCGGCCTGCGATGCTGATGACGTTGCCGACGGCGCTCGTCTTGGCGATCGACCCGCCATAGGTGATGGCCGCGGTGCCGCCGCTGACATCGAACGCGGTGCCCGAGGCGCCGCTCAGCGCACCGGTGCCCAGGTTTACCGTGCCCGTGACGTTGGTCAGGGCGACATTGTTGACGCCGCCGCCCGAAGTGGTCGAGGTGAAATTGATGCCGGCCGCGATGCCGTTGAGGTTGATCGCTTGGGCGGCACTCGCGCTGATCGAGCCGGTGGTGACATTGACCGTCCCGCCATTGGTCGCGGTGAAGGCCGTGTTGGACCCGCCCGTTGTGACCACGAGGTTGGCGAAGCTAACGGTCGAGGCCTGGCCGCCATTGTTGATCGAGACGGCGGCGCCGGTGGCATTATTGTGGGTGACGGCGCCGGTGAAGCTGACTGTGTTGGCTGCCGTCGCGCCGGAGATGACGACGCCGCTGGCGCCGATGTTCGACGTCACCGCGCCGGCAAAGCCGAAGCTGCCGCCGGTGCGGTTGGTGATGCTGACCGCGGTGCCGATAACGCTGGTGACCGAGCTCGTGCTGTCGAAGCCGAACGCCGCATTGCCGCCGATCACGGACAGGCCGCTGCCGCCGGTGGTATCGACATTGGTGGCGGTGACCGTTCCGGAGGCCGCGCCGAATTTGATGCCGGTCGCGGCCGAGGCCGCGATGAGGGAGACATTGGTCAGCGTCGTCGTGCCGGTTGCGCCGGCGCCGAAGTCGATGTCGGCGGCCGTGACGTTCCTGATCGTCATGTTGCTGATCGTGGCATTCGCCGTCGCGCCGCTGATGCCGATCGCGGCATTCACTCCCGCGCCGTCGTCGCCGTTGATGGTAAAGCCGTCGATGATGTTGCCGCTGGCCGAAAGCGTGATGACGCTGCTGCCATCGGCGCTTGTCAGCGTGGTGGTGCCGCCCGGCGTCTGATCGGCGATGGAGATGGTGTTGCTGGCCAGCTGGATCGTCGACGGCACCGTCAGCGCCAGGTTGATGTTGCCATTGTCGAAGCCGCGCACCTGCTGGCCGGTCAGCAGGTTCAGCGTGTCGTTGCCATTGGTGCCCTGTGCGGTGATGGTGCCGCCATCGTTGACGAGGACGATGATGTCCGTTGCGGCCGCGTTGAATTCGGCGTCGGCCAGCGTCGCCAGATTATTCTGGTCGCGGCCGCTGCCGTCGCCGGTCGACGCCGCGCCGACGAAATAAACCTTGCCGACACCGAAGCCGAGGCCAGGCGTGGCCTGGAAGTTCACATCCTTGAAATTGTAGGTGCCCGCGGCCGGCGCGACGGAAGCGTCGATGCCGACACTGGCACTGATGGTCGACAACTGGTCGGCGGTATCGCCGTCGCCAAAGGTGAAGGCGACGTTCGTCGTGCCGTTCAGGAACACGCCGGTGTTGACGCCCGCGATGCTCGAACTGTTGCCGGCGAGGTTCGCATCGCCGAGCCGCACCGTCTGGCCGCCGGTGGCGCCTCGCAGGTCGACGCCGATCGAGGTGCCGGCGGCGGCGGCATTGGTGACGTCGAAATCGTTGGCCGTGATCGCCGCGTTGATCGTCGAACCGTTGAGGTCGAAAGCCACGGCCGCGTTATCGTTCAGGCCGATGTCGAGACCGTTGAAGGAAAGCGCCGCACCCTGCGTGCCGGTGACGTCGACGCCGCGAGAGGTGATGCCCTGCAGACTGACCGTGCCGAGCGCTATGGCGCCGCCGCCCGAGGAGGCGACATTGGCCAGCGAAATGCCGGTCGTGGCGCTGGTGGTGGATACCGAGGAGAAGTTGAGCCCCGCCGCGCCGATCGTGATGCCGCTGAGGTTCAGTGCGGTGCCGCCGCTGGTGGTGGCGATCGTGTTGCCGCTTCCGCCGGCGGTAACAGTGCCGGCGCCCGTGGCGCTGAACCCCGTGCCCGCCGCCGTGGTGATCGCCAGCCCACCGCCGCCGAAATTGATCGCCACAGGGGCGCTGTTGCCGCTGATCGCGACGCCCGCGCCGGTCGAGCTCATAGCGATGGTATAGCTTGCGCCGTTGATGTTGAAGGTGCCGCCGGTGTTGTTGACTATCGTAACGCCGGAACCCGCACCGGTGAAATTGTTGGATGCCCCCGAGGCGGTCACTGTACCCCCGGTATTGTTGTTCAGGTAGATACCGTTGCCATTGGACGTCAGGTTGCCGCTCAACGAGACGAGCCCGGCCCCGGCCAATCGGTTCTGGACTTCAAGGGCTGTGCCGGCGGCGGCCGACATGGTGGCGCTGCCCGAATAGCTGACTGCCGCCGTGCCGCCGCTCACGATGAACGAGACAGCCGCGGCGCCGGTCAGCGCGCCCGAACCAAGGTTAACCGTGCCGCTGGTGTTGACAAGGTTCACATTGGTGCTGCCGCCGGCGGACGAGGTCGAATCCAGGGCGATGGTTGCAGAGACGTTGGACAAGGCGATCGCCGTGCCGCTGGTTGAATTCACGCTTTCGGTGCCGCCAGTGGCGGTGATGCCCATCGTGGCGCCACCCCCTCCGGAAATGCCGACGCCGGTCGTGGTATCGATCGTTACGCCGCCGGTGAAGCTGGTCGTGCCGCCGGTCTGCGTAAGGCCCGCGCCGCTCGTCGTGTCGATGTCGGCGAGGCCGGTGACGTTGAGCGTACCACTGGCCCAACCGATGCCGCCGCCGGTCGACAGTACGTTGTTCACCGTCACCGTGTTGAAGTTGAAGGTGCCGGCATTGGTGTTTATCGCGCTGATGCCGGCGTCCGCCGTGCCGGAGATGTTGGTGGCGCCGGTGACGGTGAAGGTCCCGGCGACGCCGTCGAAGATGATGCCGCTCGCGCCGCCGGTCGCGGTGACGCTGCCGATCGTCATGCCAACCGTCAACGGGTCGAGATCGATGGCGGTGCCACTGGTGGTGTCGACCGAGCCGCCGCTGCTGTTGAGCGCAAAAGTGGTGGCTGGCGGACCCTTGGCATCGACCAGCAGGCCGGTGCCGTTGTTGTTGAAGACAGTGAACGTGCCGAGATCAAGCGTACCGCTGGTGCCGGTCAGGCTGAGGCCGTTGCCCTGCACCCTCGCGGCTGTCGTGCCGATGTCGAGCGTACCCACCGAGACGGTGCCGCCGGCGCCGGTCGAATCGAAGGTGACATTGCTGAAGGCGATGCCGCCGCCGGTACCGCCGACCACCGTGTTGCCGGCAAAAGATCTGACAGCGATCGAATTCTGCGTGGCGCTGATGTTCTGGCCGGCAAAGGATGCGGCCAGCGCGGTTCCGGTCGATTGCAGCGTGTTTCCGTCGATCGACGCCAGCAGAGTGTTGGCCGGCGCGCCAGTGGTCGCGAAGTCGAGCGCCCGGCCGCCTGCGGCGATGTCGTTGTTCCAGATGAAGAAGCTGGAGGCTGCTGTCGCGTTGACCGAAATGCCTGCGCCGGTGCTGGTGTTGCGGATGATGAGATTGTCGACGCCGCCGCTAAAGATGCCCGAGCCTGATGTCGCCAGGTTGATCACCGAGGTGGCGTTGTTGCTCTGCAGGATCGGCCGCAGCGAATCGATGCCGCCCGGCGCCGAGACGATCGGCGAGTTCTGCACGGTGGTGAAATGGAACGCTGCGCCGGCGCCGCCGCTGGTGTCGACGCCAAGCTGCGAGACATCGACGGCGGCATCGCCGCTCTTGAAGGCGAGCAGCACCTGTCCGTCGTCGAGCTGGAACGACGTCCCGCTGAGATCGATGGTTTCCTGGCTGCCGTTGACGTTCTTGTCGATCAGCACCACGACGTTGGCGGTGGACGCCTGGGCGCCGATATAGCTACCCGGATTGGCAAGGCTGCCGTCGCCGGTGCCGCCTTCAACGACGTAGTAGACGCTGATCGTCGACAGGTTCGAAATGTCGCCGGTGAAATTGACGTCGTTGAAATTGTAGTTGCCATTGGTCGGCAGCGTGTCGGTGGCGTGGATGACCTGGCCGCCGGTGGTGGCGATCGACGATTCGGCCGGACCCTGGCCATCGCCGAAGACCAGCTTGGCGTTGGTGGTGCTGGAGAACTGCACGCCATAGCCGACATTGGCGATGGTCGAGGTCTGGCCACTCGGACCGGGGTTGTTGTTGACGAGGTCGCCGAGCTGGATCGTGCCGGTGCCGGTCGTGCCGGCCATGTCGATGCCGATCGTGCCGGCGAAGCTGCCGCCATCGACGTCGAGATCGCCAGCCGTGATGTTGCTGGCGCCGAGCGCGGCGCCGCTGAGGTCGAGGCCGATCGCGTTGGTGGCGCCGAGCCCGATGTTGAGGCTGGTGAAATCAAGCGTTGAGGCGAGCGTGCCGGAAATGTCGACGCCGCGCGACGTGATGCCTTGCAGGTCGACCACGCCGAGGCTCACGGCGCCGCCGCTGACATTGTTCAGCGCAATGCCGGTCGCCGCCCCGGCGACCGTGATGGAATCGAAGGTGACGCCGCCGGCGCCGACTGTCGCGTTGCCGAGGTCGAGCGCGGTGCCGGTCGTCGTGGTGATGGTGTTGCCGCTGCCGCTGACGCTGACCGTGCCGGCGGAGGCTACATGGAAGCCCGTTGCGGTCGTTGTCTTAATGGCAAGGCCGCCATTGCTGAAGTCGACCGTGCCGTTCGGATTGCCGGTCAGGCTGACGCCGTCGGTCGCGCCCGAGTCGATCTGCTTGGTCGTGCCGAAGAAGGTGACCGTCGCCGCCGTGCCGTTGTCGATGCCGGCAACGACGATATTGCCGCCGGCGCCCGTGAGGCCATCCGTCAAATTGCCCGACAGCGTCACCGAGCCGCCGGTCAGTTCCTGGATCGAAACCGCCGCGCCCGTGCCGTTGCTGGCGATGGTGCCGCCATAGGAGATAACGGCGTTGCCGCCGCTCTGATCGGTCGCCGAGCCGACATTGAACGACGTGCTCGCGCCGGTGTTGGTCAGCGTGCCGGTGCCGAAAGCGGCTGTGCCGCTGAGATTCCGCAGGTCGATGCCGTTGCCCGAGCCGAACGTGGCGTTGGTCGAGGCGAAGTTTATACCTGCGGTGATGCCGTCGAGCGCCGCCGCTTGCGCGCCCGTGGCGTTGATCGTGCCCGTCGTGACATTGACCGTGCCGCCGCCGCTGGCGGTAAAGGCCGTCGACCCGTTGGTGGTGATGTCCACATCCGCGAAGGTAATCCCAGCGCCGGTATTGTTGGTCAGCGAAACGCCGTTGCCGCCGATGGTCGCCTTGTCGGTGAAATCGACCAGGCCGCCGGTGCGGTTGGAGATCGTGACACCGCCGCCGGTCAGCGTGCCGGCCGGGCCGCTGTTGGGCAAATTGCCGCGCGTGAGCGTGATGTTGCCATTGCCGCCATCGGCGGCGAGCAGCGTGCCGGCGACGTTGATGTTGTTGTTGGTGATCGACACGTTGGTGGTGAGGCCGTCGACCTTGAAGGCGGTCTGGCCAACGGCGACATTGCTGACCGTGACGCCGTCAACGACGATGCCGCCGGCATTGCCGAAGCCGACCGCGCTCTCGTCGATGAGGAAGACCGAGCCGCTGCCGCCGCTGAAGTCGAAAGCGGTGTTCTCCACCTGATTGCTGCCGAGCAGGTGCAGGGTATCGCTGCCCGTGCTCTTGACCACGCCCTCGTCGCCGGTGACGTTGCCGCCGGTTGCCCCGAGATTGCCCTGGACGTTGATCGGCT
This sequence comes from Mesorhizobium sp. M8A.F.Ca.ET.207.01.1.1, assembly GCF_004794715.1. Lineage (NCBI taxonomy): Bacteria > Pseudomonadati > Pseudomonadota > Alphaproteobacteria > Hyphomicrobiales > Phyllobacteriaceae > Mesorhizobium > Mesorhizobium sp. M8A.F.Ca.ET.207.01.1.1. The sequence goes on from NZ_SRUS01000020.1 coordinate 31,471, forward strand.
GGACCGTGCCGGAGGTGAGGATCGAGTTGCCGTTGCCGAAGCCGGTGATCGACTGGCCCGAATCGAGCGTGAACGGCGTGCCGCTGAGATCGACCGTGCCGACAAAGGCGAAGACCACACCGCTGCCGCTCATGGCGTCGGCGGCGGTCACCGAAATGGTGCTCACATCCGCGCTCAGCCCGTCCGTGCCGGCGGCGATGACGCCGCCGTTCTGCGAGACCATGATGGTCCCACCAACCGCGCTGGCCAGATGCGCGCTGCCGGTGAAGGCGACATCGTTGAAATTGTAATTGCCGAGCGCCGGATTGAGCCCGATGGTGTTGACCGTGTAGCCGCCGGCTGCCGCACTGATGGAGGACTGCAGGCCATTGCCCGCATTGCCGTCGCCGAAGGTGAAGTTGGCATTGGCCGATGTCGCCGTGGTGCCGCCCGACGACAGTTCGACGCCGACGCCGACATTGGAAATGCTGGAGCCGGCCTGGAAGGTGATGGTCTTGTCGGCTTGCGTCGACGACAGGTCGATGCCGCGCGAGGTCAGGTCACCGGTGCCGGTGATATGAGTCACGCCGAAATCGGCCGTGGCAAAGGCGCCGCTGAAGTTGATGCCGGTCTGGTTGGCGCCAGCGCCCATTGTCACGGTGGTTGCGCCGAAGCTGGCATCGGCACTGGCAGTTGCGAAGCTGATGCCGCTCTGGTTGGCGCCGGCGCCCATCGTCACGGTGGTCGTGCCGAAGCTGACATCGGCATTGGTGAATGAGAAGTTGATGCCGGCCACGTTGGCGGCAGAGCCCAGCGTGACCTGGGTCGTGCCGAAGGTGACTGAACCGGCAGTGTTGGCGATGGCGATGCCGGGGCCGGCGCCCGTCACCGTGACCGCTCCGAAGGTTGCCGATGCGGTGCTGTCGACACTGCCGACAACCAGGCCGGTGCTCGCGGCATTGGTGATCGACAGCGGAGCGGTAACGTTCAACTTGGCCGTGCCGATGAGGTCGATGGCAGACGCTCCACCGCCGCCTGTCGCCGACAGTGACGGGCCTGTGAAGCTGATCGTGCCGCCGCTCAGGAAAGCCGCCGAGCCGATCTCGAAAAGCCTACCGGTGCTGGTCGAACTGATCGCGCCGCTGAAGGTCACCGAGCCGCCGGTGATGCCATCGACCTTGACCGCCGTACCCGGTGCTGTGGCTGAGCTGGAGATATCGGCCGAGACCGTGATCGCAGCGCTGCCGCCGGAGACGACGACGCCGTTGCCGGTACCGGAGTTGGTGATCGTGCCGCCGATGCCGATCGTGCCGGTGTTGTTGGTCAAGCTGACATCGGCGCCGGCGATATTCGTGGTGACGAGATTGCTGACGCTGACGGTCGCGGCGCTGTTTTGAACCAGCAAGCCGGGGCCTCCGCCGACCACCGTGTCGATCTTCGTCGTGCCGTTGAAGGTGTAGACGCCGCTGGCGACATTGTTGAGGCTGATGGCGACGCCGCTGATACGGTACAGGTCGACGCCACCGAAGGTGACGTTGCCGCCGCTGGTGTTGCTGATGGCGATACCGGTCGAAACGCCGCCGCCGGAACCATCCACGGTGACGCTGGAGAAGTTCACCCCGGCAGTCCCGATCGTCATGCCGGCGATCTGGATGCCCTTCTCGTCCGGTCCGAGACCGGTCGCTACCGTGTTGCCGGAGCCAGTTACCGTCAGCGTACCGCCATTGACGGCGCTGAAGGCGAAGCCGCCATCCGCGGTCAGGTCGAGCCCGCCGGTGAAGTTGATCGTGCCGCCGGTGTTGCCGGTCAGGTCGATCGCATTGGCCGCGCCGGTGCTGGCGGTGATCGTGCCGCCGAAGGTGGCGCTGCCGCCGGTCATGTTGGAGATTGTCACCGCGCTTGCGGCAGCGGTCTGATTGATGGTGCCGTTGAAGGTGACGTTGGGCGTGGAGCTGCTGATCGAGAAGGCGTTGCTGCTCGTGCCGGTGATGGAACTGCCGGCCCCGAAAGTCAGGGTTCCACTCGAGTCGTTGACGATAGAGACGCCTATGCCGCCGCCGGTAATATCGAGGTCGTCGAAAGTGGCGGTGCCATCGAAATTCTTGGCGGACAGCCCGACATTGGTGGCATTGCCGATCGTCGTGTTGCCGGTGAAATTGACGGTCGCGCTCGAGGCGACAAGCTCGATGCCGGTTTGGCTCGCATTCTGGACATTGAGATCGTGGACCGAAACCGTGCCGGTCACGCTGCCGAGGAAAAGACCTGTGTCGACATTGCTGAGGGTCACGCCCTGGATCGTCAGGGCGTTGATCAAGGTTGCGTTGATGCCCGCGTCGCTGCCGCCCGAAATGTTGAAGTCGAGCAGCGAATTGCCGTTGGCCACTGTCACGACACCGCCGGAGCCGGAATTGGTCAGCGTCGCCGCGCCGCCGCCCGGATCCGAAACGACCTGGTCGTGCTGGACATTGTTGCCGGTGATGTTGACCGGAATGCCGCCGAGCGAGAAGGAGCGGCCATTGCCGAACGAGGCCAGCGTCTGGCCGTCGCTGAGCGAGAAGCCGTTGACGGTATCGATGGGAGATCCTTCGTTGACCAGCACGAAGATCGCATTGTTCTGGGTGTTGGAGTCGGCCAGGTTTATCGCGAGCAGGCTCGATGTCGAAGAACCGTCACCCAACGAGCCGACGCCGCCGACGAAGATCACATTCTGCTGGTCGAACAGCTGATCGCCGCTGAAAGTGGTCGAGCCGAACGCGTAGTGGCCGAGCGTCTGGTTGAGGCCGCGCGCGTCGAGCGAAGCGGTGCTGCCGGCAATCGAACCGCCGCCAAAGCTGAATTCGGCATTGGCCGAATGGGCCAGCGAGCCCGCTATGCCGAAGCGCACACCGGTGTCGACACCCGAAATGGAACCGCCATTGGTGATGATGATCGAGGCGCCGCCGGTGGTGTCGGCGAGGTCGATGCCGATGGTGCCGGCGGCGCCCGGGCCGGTGATGTTGAGCGACTGCGCGGTGAAATTGGTCTGGCTGCCGGAGAAGTCGAGACCAGAGCCGACGCCCAGCCCGGAAATGACGATGTTGCCGGCCACTACGGCGGCGTTGACGCCGCTGAACGACATGCCGCCGGCGCCGGGATTGGTGATTTTGATGTCGCCGAAGCGGATTGTCGCCGGCGAATCCGTGATCTGGATCGCCGCTCCGGTCGTGTTGGAAATCGTCGTCGAACCGTTGACGGTGAAGCTGCCCGAGACGTGGTCGAGCACCACGCCCGACGTGCCGCCGGTCTGGCTGATCGAATCCAGCACCACATGCGCGGTGATCGGGTCGATGTAGACGCCGACGCCGCCATTGCCGGAGATAGTGCCGCCGGTGGTGGTGAAGCTGCCGCCGCTCGACGTGCCCTGCACGGTGATGCCGCGGTCGGTATTATCAAGCGCATTGACCGTCGCGAAGGTGTAGGTGCCCTGGCCGGTGATATCGAGGCCGTCGTCGAGATTGCCCGACAGCAGCGTCGTGCCGGTGAAATTGTAGGTGCCGTTGTCCTCGATGTGCAGGCCGTCGAGACCGTTATTCGTGGACGTGAAATCGGACGCCTTGACGTTGGTCGAATTGCCGGTGAACTCGGCGCCGTTGCCGCCGGCGCCCGTCACCGTGACCTTGGTCAGCGTCGTGCCGGTGACGTTGTTGCCGAAGATGCCGTCGGCGCCGCCGGTGATGGTGATGCCGTTCAGCGTGTTGCCGGTGCCGAGCGTGATGACGTTGTTGGCGACGTTGGTGCCCTGGATCGTGCCGTCGCTGCCGCCCAGATTGAAGGTGGCGGTGCCGCCGCCGGACAGTTTCGCGGTGACGCTTTGGCCACCGCCGATCACGGTCTGGCCAGTGGCAAGTGTCACGCCGGCAGTCGTCAGATTGCCACTGCCACCCAGGGCAACGACAAAACCGCCATTGCCGGCCTTGGTGACCGCGTCGTCCAGTGTCGTCGGGTCGGCCTGCGTGCCGGCGCCGGCCAAACCGCCATCGGCGAAATAGAACTTGCCGAAGGCGGCATTGGTGGCGGCGTTGATGGCGACGCGCGTCGTCGAGCCGCCGATCTTGTCCTGCGACTGGACCCTGACGCCGATATCGCCGCGCACCCGCTCGTTGACGCGCTTGCGCAGGCCTTCGCTGACCGGATAGACCGGGTCCGTGCCGATGGCCCCGGTAGTGTCCGAGCCATGGCCGGGGTTGAACGGGATGTTCAGCCGCACGCTGCCGGCGAATTGGGTGTCGTCGCGGTTGTCGTTGCGCACCTCGCCGGTGAAGGTCAGCGACGTTCCGGTGCCGAAGACATCGCCGATCTCATATTCGATGCCGGCCTTGGCGCCGGTGACGCTGCCGTCATCGCCGTGCGGATCCTCGAAATGATAACCGCCAATATCCAGCCGCAGCGAATGCTTGTCGGGCAGGTTGAGCGGCACCTTTGCCCCGACCTCGCCCTCGATGCCCCAGGCCGCGTAATCGCGATGGTCGAGCACCGAGATCTGCTCGATCAGCTGGTTGGAGACCATCGACAGGGTCGAGCTGGTCGACTGGTCGGTCGAGTCGCCCTTGATCGGCACGAAGACGTTCACATGCGCGTCGAAATTCGGCGTGATCGCCTCGACGCCCAGCGTGCCGCCGGTGAACTGAGTGCCGCCGTAGCTCTCGGCATTGAAATAGGCGTAGCCGCCGAGCATAAGGTCGGGGTTGATGATGCGGCGGATGCCGAGGCCGATATCCTGGCCGAAGGCGTCCTTGAAATCGTGCTTGGCCCGGACATCCAGGAACAGCACCGATTCGGCGGTCTGCTTGATCGGGATGAAGCCTTCGAGCGCAGCGTTGCCGCCATTGTTGTCGGCGCCGATAATGGCCCGGATCTGCGGCTGCCAGAGACCGGCATCGTCGCCATAGGCAGCCGCGCCCGAGAGCGCCAGTGCCAGCGACGTAAGCGCCGTCGTCTTCCAGAGATGCCTGGCAATGCTCGAACGGCGATAGCCGGCGCGCACGTGGAAACCCTCCCCACGCGCCGCCATCCCACCAACTTGCCGAGACTTCTCGGTAGTTCCCATCCCCTGGCGAGCCCTTCTGGGACTACACGTCCCGCGTGCCGATATTTACTGGAATTCTATTGTATAGCGAGTCCCTAAAGATCCGGCTGCTGTGGTCGTCCGCCAAAGTTCTTCCCTGTGGCAATATGGACACAGTAAATTTGCCGGCTTGCTTGGCTAGACTCGCGGCTTCCAGGCCGGGTTGGAGTGTTGTATCAAGCCGTACTGCGGGAATACCAGCCGGGGCACAAGGAATATGACAGTTGCTTTAGCGCGAGCTAATATTTCAGGCTTGGCCGTAGGTATTGTCACTCTGTGGCTCATCCTGTCGGTCGCTGGACCCGCACTTGCCGAGGACGCGGCCAAGCCGGCCCAGCCCCAACCGGCCCAGCCCCAATCGGCCCCGCCCAAGCCGGCCGACGCCAATCCCTGGGCGGTGAACTGCTCCAGCGGCTCGGCGAACGCCGAGCTTCAATGCCAGCTGTCGCAGAACCTGACCGAAGCCAAGACAGGACAGCGCGTGCTCACCGTGACGGTGCGCCGCGACAATGCCAATGGCAGCCTTGCCATGCTGCTTGCTTTGCCGCACGGCCTGTTCCTGCCGTCCGGCGCCAGTTATCAGGTCGACCAGGGGCAGAAGACGACCATCGCCATCCAGACCAGCGACCAGAACGGCGCCTATGCCGCCACGCCGCTGCCGCCGGAACTGGTCAAGGCGATGAAATCGGGAACCAATCTGAACGTCGGCATGGAATCCGTCACCCGCAAGCCGGTCACCATCCCGGTGTCGCTGGCCGGCTTCACCGCCGCGCTTACCAAGCTGGAATCGATCAAGTAGCCCTTGTCGGCCGCTTGATTGTCCGTACCCTTAATGCTCCGTTGCCGGTTCGGGCATATGGAGAAATGTCATGACGGGCTTTGTCGACCGCCAGCGCGCCACGCATTTGATGCAACGCGCCGGCATCGCGGCGCTGGTGCTCTGCGCGCCCGAGGCCTTCCATTATGCGACCGGCGCGTCGATCGGCCCGGCCGGACTGTTCCGGCGCGCCGGCGCCGGCTTCGTCGTCATCCCCGCCCGTCAGGACCTGCCGATCGGCGTCGTGGTCGCGGACTTCAACGCGGCGCAGCTGCGGACCTCGGCGCCCGAAATGTTTGTACGTTCGCACCCGATCTGGATCGAATCCGCGCCGGTCGAGACCGGGCCTCACAGCCTTCCTCTGGCGGAGCGTATCGAGGCTGGCCTGGCTTCGCTCGGCCGCGCGGCGGATTTCTCGCGTCCCGCCACTTTCGACCTCGCCGGCGCGGTGCGCCAGCTGCAAGCCATGCTTCTCGATTTCGGGCTGGAGCGCGCCACGCTCGGCCTCGACCTCGACTTCATTGCCGCCGCCGATTTTGCCGCCATCCAGGCGCTGCTGCCGGATTGCCCCGTCGTCGACGGCTCGCCCGTGCTGGACCGGCTGCGCGCCGTCAAGTCGCAGCGCGAGATCGACCTCCTGCGGCAAGGCATCCTCCTGTCCGAGGCCGGCCTGGAGCGGCTGCAGGTCGATGCCATGGCCGGCATGCGCCAGGGCGACCTCGTCGCGCTCTACCGGCAAGGCGTCGCCACGGCGGCGGCCGGGCTTTCGCATCCGGTCATCACGGCCGAATATGTGACGCTGGGTGCCCGGGCCAAGGGCGCGGACGCGAGGGCCGTGGCTGGCGATCCGCTGAAATGCGACATGGTCTGCACGGTCGGTGGCTACGCCTCCGACATGTCGCGCAACTTCACCTTCGGCCCGCCTTCCGCCGATCAGGCAGAACTGCACGCTATCGCCGAGCGCGCCTTCGAGGATGGCCTGGCCGAGCTTGTCCCCGGAAACACGCTCGCCCATGTGCATCGCGTCGCCACCGACAGCCTGGCACGGCAAGGCCTGCGCTCCTACCGCCGCGGCCATTTCGGCCACGGCGTCGGCCAGTCGGTTTTTTCCGAACAATGGCCGTTCATCGCGGCCAGCAGCGATACCGTGATCGAGCCCGGCATGGTGCTGGCCTTCGAGATCCCGCTCTACATCGACGGCCTCGCCAGCTTCAATCTCGAGGACCAGTTCCTGATCACCCCGGATGGACCGGTCGCCATGAACCGGCTGCCGAGGCGGCTGGAGGTGATTGGGTAGCGGTCCCTATCGCCGTTGGCACTCTACGGCGCCCCCCTCTGCCCTGCCGGGCATCTCCCCCACGAGGGGGGAGATCGACTGTCGTAGCCGCCGTCGCCAATCTTCAACATGGCAAGAAGAGGAGCCGGCGCCGAAGCCGCCAATCTCCCCACCCGTGGGGGAGATGCCCGGCAGGCCAGAGGGGGGCGCCGTAGAGCGCGAACGCCGATGCTTAGGCCCTTGGCTGCTAAGCACTCACCGGCGGCCTGCGATCCCTCCAAGGCATCGCTTGCTCGAGCTGCGCCGACGCCGCCAGCACTGTCGCCTCGTCGCCGTAGCGGCCGACCAGCTGCACGCCGATCGGCACGCCGCCTTTCGACCAGCCGAGCGGCAGCGAGATCGCCGGCTGGCCTGAAATGTTGAACGGGAAGGCAAAGACGGCGTCCGTCCATTTGGCGTTGTAGCGGTCGATGTCCGTCTCCGACATGTCGTAATAGCCGAACGGGCGCGGCAATTGCGTCAAGGTGGGCGTGACGAAAAGATCATAGCCATTGAGGTCGCCGACAATGTCGCGGCCGACCTGCCTGAGCTGCTCGACATCGCAGATGTGCCTGATGCCGCTGGTGGCGCAGCCGCGCTCGATGATCGCCCAGGTCACCGCCTCGACATCGCCAGGCGTTACCGGCCGGCCGATCACCGTTTCGAGATAGTCGAAGGTCGCCGCCGTCTGCACGCAGGTCATGTTGGTGTAGGTCGTCCACACGCCGTTGGCATCGAGCGGCATGTCGTGCTCCTCGACGTCATGGCCAAGCCGCTCGAGCGTCGCCACGGTCGCCAGCACCGCAGCCTTCACCTCCGGATCGATGGCCGTGCCGTTGGGCGGCGTGACGGTGAAGCCGATGCGCAATCTTTTCGGCGCGCTCGCCGACAGGCTGAGCCAGGACGCATCTGGCACCGGCGGCGTGTAGGGGTCGCCGGGCAGCGCGCCGGCGACGGCGTCGAGATAGGCCGCCGTGTCGCGCACCGTGCGCGAGCAGCAGAGAAAATAGGCGCCGCCATACCAATAGTCGCCGAATGGCGCGAGGCTGACGCGGCCACGCGACGGCTTCAGGCCCACAATGCCACAACAGGAGGCGGGAATGCGGATCGAGCCGGCGCCGTCGCTTGCTTCCGCGATCGGCACCATGCGCGAGGCAATGGCCGCCGCCGCACCGCCGCTCGATCCACCGGGCGTGATGCCTTCCTTCCACGGGTTCTTCGTCGTGCCGTAGAGTTTTGGCTCCGTCGTGATCGACCAGCCGTTTTCGGGCGCGTTCGACTTGCCGACCAGCACCAGTCCCGCCGCCTTCATGCGGCGAACGACTTCGGTGTCGAAGTCGGCGACGACGTCTTTCAGATAGAGGCAGGAATTGGTGTTCGGCGCGCCTGTCCAGGACGAGGCCAGTTCCTTGAGCAGGAATGGTACGCCGGCAAAGGGAGCCGATTTGTCGACTGTGCGCGCCTGCGCGCGCGCCATGTCGTAGAGGCGGTGGATGACCGCGTTGAGCGACGGATTCAACCGCTCGACCAGCGTGATCGCCGCCTCGACCAGCTCCGCCGGCGAAACCTGGCCGCTGCGCACCAGCGCGGCCAGGTCAAGCGCGTCGGAGTCAGCATAGGTTTTCAACAGACTGTCGGTGATCATGTCTCCCTCCCAATTCTCGACGCCAATTGCCGACGTTGACACTGCCCCTCATCCGCCTGCCGGCACCTTCTCCCCGTATAGTGACGGGGAGAAGGGGCTGTCGCGATCGTCGGCGCTCCTTCTGCAACGCTGGTGATTGGCGAAATCATCAGCGACCGCGTCTTTCTCCCCGTCACTATACGGGGAGAAATGCCCGGCAGGGCAATGAGCGACTATCTGTGGTGTCAAGTTGCATTGGCGAACTCGATGCGCGCATCGCGTGCTTTTGCATTGAGAATGACGAGGAGTTTTCGCGCCAGCGCCATGC